>NZ_JBEXRL010000030.1:0-68374 GCF_040613075.1 Streptomyces sp. NPDC006314
CGGTTACATTCCGAACCCGGAAGCTAAGCCTCACAGCGCCGATGGTACTGCAGGGGGGACCCTGTGGGAGAGTAGGACACCGCCGAACAAATCTTCAAAGGTCGGATCCTGAACTTCGGTTCAGGGTCCGACCTTTTTTTGGTTTGTGTAACGTGTCGTTCACGTCGCGCGCCCAGCATCCCAGACATGGCAACTGCAGCAATGCTCAGCGCCGCCGGCGTCGGAGTCGGTGACGAGGTCGTCGTACCGGCCTTCGGGAACGTCGAGGTCGCCAGGGCCGTCACCGTGGCGGGTGCGCTCCCGGTGTTCGCCGACATAGATCCGCTGACGTACTGCCTCGACCCGGACGCGGTCGAGGCTGCCGTAACCCCGCGTACGGCCGCGGTCGTTGTCGTACACCGCTTCGGACGGCGGGCGGACATCGGTCGGTTGCACACCCTCGGGCAGCGGCACGGGCTGCTGGTGCTGGAGCGGGGCGAGTCCGAGGCGCCGTACGACGAGATGGCGCAGCGCAGGGCACGTGCCGCCCATCTCGACGCCAAGCTCAAGGGCGTACGGACGCCGGACGGCGGTGACGGGCACACCTATCAGCAGTACGTCGTGCGGGTTCCGGGGAACGGCCGGCCGGACCGGGACGCGTTCGCGCGTGCCGTGCGCGCCAAGGGAGTCGAGTGCCGGGTGCCGGTGAAGACGCCCGTGCACCGCTTGCCGGAGTTCCGTCGGTGCGTATCGTTGCCGCAAACCGAGCTGGCCGCCGACGAGACGCTCGCGCTCCCCGTGGACGCCTCGCTCACCAAACGGGAGATGCAGCGCATCGTGTCCGCCTGCAACGCACTCGGCGGACTGCTCCAGCCCGCCTTCTGAACGGTCACCGAACGAATTTGGGAAGTCGGGCCTGTTCGGGGTAGAGTTCCTTCGTCGCCGCGGGGAGAAGCCCCGAAAACGACAGGCCCCTATAGCTCAGTCGGCAGAGCGTCTCCATGGTAAGGAGAAGGTCAACGGTTCGATTCCGTTTGGGGGCTCAAGAAAAAAGGCCCCACCCTTCCGGGTGGGGCCTTTTCTCATGTCTCCTGGTGGATTCCCGGAACCCGCATCGCCAGAATCGCCATGTCGTCGGACGGTGCGTCCGACGCGAAGCGTTCCACCGCGCGCATGATGCGCGCCGCCACCGCGCCCGCCGTGAGACCCGTGCAGGTGGTGAGGACGTCGGCGAGGCCGTCGTCGCCCAGCATGCGCGTGCCCTCGCGGCGTTCGGTGACGCCGTCCGTGACGCAGAGCAGCACGTCACCGGGATCGAGGGTGACCGTCTCCTCGTACAGCTCCAAGTCCTCGATGACGCCCAGCAAGGGCTGCGGTTCGGCCGCCGCCACCACGGTGCCGTCCTGGCGCAGGCGCAGCGGGAGCGGGTGGCCGGCGCAGACGACCTTCAGTTCGGCGCTGCCGTCCTGCTGCGGGCGCAACTCGCCGTAGAGCAGGGTCAGGAAGCGGCTGCGATCGCCTTCGTCGAGGATCGCGGAGTTCAGGCGCTCCAGTACGGCCGGGCCGCTCAGGCCCTCGCGGGCCAGCAGGCGCAGGGCGTGCCGGGCGAGGCCGGTGACCGCCGCCGCGTTGGGGCCCGTACCGCAGACGTCGCCGATGGCGAAGCCGTACGCGCCCTCGCCGATGGGGAAGACGTCGTAGAAGTCGCCGCCGACCTCGTTGCCCTCGCCGGCCGCGCGGTAGATGACCTCGACCTCGACGCCCTCGATGTGAGGGGTGCCGGGCGGGAGGAGGCTGCGCTGGAGGGCCTGGCTGATGGCCGTGCGCTCCGAGTACAGGCGGGCGTTGTCCAGGGCGAGGGCGGCCCGCCGGCTCAGGTCCTCGGCGAGTTCCAGGTTCTCCTGACGGAAGTGCTCGTCGGTGGGCTTGCCCAGGGTCAGCATGCCGATGACGCGGTTGCGGGCCACGAGTGGAAGCACGACCGTCTCACCGCCGACCGCGCCGGCCGTGGCCAGCGTCGGACCGATGCCCGAGGCGACCTGGCGCGTGGGGCCGCCGGACAGTCCGAGGCTGCGCATGGAAGTACGCAGGGCGGCCTGGTGGGCGACCTCACCGGGGGCGGTCCAGACGCGGGCGCCGGGGGTCGGTACCGGATCCGGCGGCGGGATCTTCGCCAGCAACGACTTGATGCCGTCGATGAGTTCCTCGTCCTCGTGCAGGACGTAGGACAGGCGGGGCTCGGAGGCCTGATCGGCGATCGTGTACACCGCGCACCAAGTGGCCAGTGTCGGCACCGTCATCTGAGCCATTAGCGCCAGGGTCTGGTCGCGGTCCAGGGTGCCGGCCAGCAGGTCGGAGGCCTCGACCAGGAAGCTCAGGGAGCCGCGGCGCAGCCGCTCCAGCTCTCCCAGGCGGGCCGACTCGACGGCCAGGGCGATCCGGTCGGCGGCGAACTGCAGGCGCAGCGCCTCCTCGTTGGAGTACCGGCCGGGCGCCTCTGCGGCGACGCCGAGGGAGCCGGTGAGGCGGCCCTCGACCTTGAGCGGGACCGTGACGACCGAGCGCATGCCGGTGCCGCCCAGGAGGGGTACGGCGCCGGGTACGGCCGTCAGGTCGTCGTGGACGGCGGGCATGCGCGCGGAGCCGTAGCGGCCCGGACCGGCTTCGACGGGGACGCGGGCGAAGCGCTGGCGGGCCGAGGGCAGGCCGGTGGAGGCACGCACCTCCAGCTCCGTCTCGTCGTCGGTGGCGAGCAGCAGGAAGGCGGAGTCGCCGTCGAGCATGTCGCGGGCGCGTTCCACCGTGCGCTGCAGCAGACCGTCGAGGTCGTCCGGGGCGGGGGAGCCGATGAAGATTTCGAAGGGGTCGGCGCTCTGCCCGTCGTGGGACTGCGCCTGGTCGTTGGCCGGTACGCGCGACGGCGTCTGCAGCACGGCGCGTTCGTGGTCCCGTACCAGGAGGCAGACGGTGGAGGGCTCCCCACCGGTGTCGCGGACCCTGAGATGGGAGGCGTACACCCGGACGACGCGGCCGTCGACGCCGCGGATGCCGTAGCTGCCCTCCCAGCGCGAGAGCTGGAGCGCTTCGGCGACGCCCGTTCCGGTGCCCGGGGTGTGCGGCCAGGCCGCGAGTTCGGTGAGGGGTTTGCCGATGACCTCGGCCGCCGGGTAGCCGAAGAGCTCCTCGGCGTCCTCGTTCCAGGCGCTGATGGCGCTCTTCCGGTCGACCTGCACGACCGCGACGCGAACCCGGCCGTCGGCCAGGGGCAGGAGGTCGGTAGGGAGGGACGGGCCGGCGGTGCGGGTGCCGACCGGGCGTTCGGGCAGGTCGAGCTGGAACCAGACGTTCTTGTGGGTGGGTGTGTAGTCCACGCCCCAGCGGGTGGCCAGGGCCGCGCACAGCTGGAGGCCGCGGCCGCCCTCGCGGTCGGGGTTGCCCATGGCGGCAACGGAGCGCTCGAGCGGAACCTCCCGCTCCGGGTAGCGGTCGGAGACCTCGATGCGTACGCCGTCCTCGGTGCGCAGGCACAGCACCTCCGCGTGCGTGCCCGCGTGGACGACGGCGTTGGTCACCAGCTCGCTGGTGAGGACGACCGCGTCGTCGACGATGTCGGCGAAGCCCCACCCCTGGAGGGTGTCGCGGACGAAGGACCGGGCGGTCGCGACCGATCGCCCGACGGGCTCGAAGCTGGCGGCCGCGCGCGCGGTGATCACAAAACTCCTCGGCCGATTGTCGACGTGCGGGTCTCCGGGGCCGGCCGGCTCGCGCCGCTGCAGCGGCATCAGCTCACCCGTCGGCTGTGGCTCCGGGGGCATTCCCCCGGGGATCAGTCCGGTGGTCATGGTCTGCGGCCGCCCCTTCGATGCCCGCTCGTGCTCGTGCCACCGCCCAGGCCGGTCGGACCGGTGCGGCTGGACAGCCGCATGCAAGGTTACTTACCTTCGCCGTCCGAGCGGATGCCGGTCGCCGGTGTTTACCCCCCAGGGTGTGCGGACGATGTGCGAAGCTGCCGAACTGTTATGGCCTGGTTCGGCCGGGGTGAAACACTGGGCAGGCTTCCGGCGAAGGTCGGGTCGGGCTGCGTGCGTTCCGTGCACGGCGGGCAGCAGCCCCGGGTGTGGCCGGATCTCATCCGGCAGAAATACGCAGCAGTAACGGGTACGCGGAAGTAACCGGTATGCCGATGACCGGCACGCCGGGGCCGAGGCGGCCGAGCACAGCAGTAACGGTCTACCCCTCCGGGAGGGACACAGTGGAGTCTGGCGCAGCGACGCGGGGCACGAAGACGCGCGCGAAAGGCGGACCGTCCCTGGGCAGGAGCGGCGGTACCACCGCCGTGGACACAGCTGCCCTGAACCGGCTGCTGGCGGCACTCCTGTCGATGCGTGACGGGAACTTCCGCAAGCGGCTCACGGTGTCCGGGGACGGCGTGATGTCCGAGATCGCGGCCGTCTTCAACGAGGTGGCCGACCGGAATCTGCATCTGACCGGTGAGCTGTCCCGGGTGCGGCGCATGGTGGGACGCGAGGGAAAACTCACGGAACGGCTGGAGACGGGGGCCTGCGAGGGCTCCTGGGCGGCCGCCATCGACAACTCCAACGCGCTGGTGGACGATCTCGTCTGGCCCGTGTCGGAGGTCAGCCGGGTCCTCACGGCGGTCGCCGACGGTGATCTGTCGCCGCGTATGGAGCTGCGGACGCAGGCGGCGGACGGCGGTACCGGGCATCCGCTGCGCGGTGAGTTCCTGAAGGTCGGCCGTACCGTCAACAACCTGGTCGACCAGCTGTCGACGTTCACGGACGAGGTCACGCGCGTGGCCAGCGAGGTGGGCACCGAGGGCAAGCTCGGCGGCCAGGCCCAGGTGCGCGGTATGTCGGGTTCGTGGAAGGACCTGACCGAGTCCGTCAACACCATGGCGTACCGGCTGACGGCCCAGGTGCGGGACATCGCCCTGGTGACCACGGCGGTCGCCAAGGGTGACCTGTCACGCAAGGTGACCGTTCATGTCGCCGGCGAGATGCTGGAGCTGAAGAACACCGTCAACACGATGGTGGACCAGCTGTCGTCCTTCTCCTCGGAGGTCACACGGGTGGCCCGGGAGGTGGGTACCGAGGGCATCCTGGGCGGTCAGGCGCAGGTCCCCGGGGTGGCCGGGGTGTGGAAGGAGCTGACCGACTCCGTCAACACGATGGCCGGCAACCTGACCGCTCAGGTGCGTGGGATCTCGCAGGTCACGACGGCCGTCGCCAACGGTGACCTGTCGCAGAAGGTGACGGTGCCGGCGCGCGGCGAGGTGGCGCAGCTAGCCGAGACGATCAACCAGATGACCGAGACGCTGCGGATCTTCGCCGACGAGGTCACGCGGGTGGCGAACGAGGTCGGTGCCGAGGGCCGGCTCGGCGGGCAGGCGAACGTGCCGGGTGCGGCCGGTACGTGGAAGGACCTGACGGACTCCGTCAACACGGTCTTCCGGAACCTGACCACGCAGGTACGCGACATCGCCGCGGTGACGACCGCGGTGGCCAGCGGTGACCTGTCGCAGAAGGTCACCGTGGACGTGGCCGGCGAGATGCTGGAGCTGAAGAACACCGTCAACGGCATGGTGGACCAGCTGTCGGCGTTCGGTGCCGAGGTGACGCGGGTCGCACGGGAGATCGGTGTCGAGGGTGAGCTGGGCGGCCAGGCGCAGGTGCCGGGCGCGGCCGGTACATGGAAGGACCTGACGGACTCCGTCAACACTGCGTTCCGCAATCTGACCGGGCAGGTGCGCAACATCGCCCAGGTGACCACGGCGGTGGCCAACGGTGACCTGTCGCAGAAGGTCACCGTCGACGTCTCCGGAGAGATGCTCCAGCTGAAGAACACCGTGAACCGGATGGTGGACCAGCTGTCGAGCTTCGCCGATCAGGTGACGCGGATGGCCAGGGACGTGGGCACGGAGGGCCGCCTGGGCGGTCAGGCCCGGGTGGACGGTGTTTCGGGCACCTGGAAGGAGTTGACCGACTCCGTCAACTTCATGGCCGGCAACCTGACGTCCCAGGTGCGGCAGATCGCCCAGGTGACGACGGCCGTGGCCCGCGGTGACCTGTCGCAGAAGATCGATGTCGACGCGCGCGGTGAGATTCTCGAGCTGAAGAACACGATCAACACGATGGTCGATCAGCTCTCCGCCTTCGCGGACCAGGTGACCCGGGTCGCCCGGGACGTGGGGACCGAGGGCCGCCTCGGCGGGCAGGCGCAGGTGCCCGGTGTCGCCGGTGTGTGGCGGGACCTCACCGATTCCGTGAACGGCATGGCAGGCAACCTCACCGCCCAGGTCCGCAACATCGCCCAGGTCGCCACCGCCGTGGCCCGCGGTGACCTCTCCCAGAAGATCACCGTGGACGCGCGCGGGGAGATCCTGGAGCTGAAGAACACGCTGAACACGATGGTCGACCAGCTGTCGTCGTTCGCCCAGGAGGTCACGCGTGTGGCCCGTGAGGTGGGCACGGAGGGCATGCTCGGCGGCCAGGCCGAGGTCCAGGGCGTCTCCGGCACCTGGAAGGACCTCACGCAGTCCGTGAACTTCATGGCGAACAACCTGACGATCCAGGTGCGCAACATCGCCGAGGTCACGACCGCGGTCGCCAAGGGTGACCTGTCGAAGAAGATCACCGTTGACGCGAAGGGCGAGATCCTTGAGCTCGTCACGACGGTCAACACGATGGTTGATCAGCTCTCGAGCTTCGCCGAGCAGGTGACCCGGGTGGCCCGTGAGGTGGGCACCGAGGGCATCCTCGGCGGCCAGGCGCACGTCCCGGGTGTCACCGGTATCTGGAAGGACCTCAGCAACAACGTCAACCTGATGGCCAACAACCTGACCATGCAGGTGCGGAACATCTCCCAGGTGGCGGCGGCGGTCGCCAACGGTGATCTGACGCGTCAGGTGACGATCGAGGCGCGCGGTGAGGTCGCCCAGCTCGCCGACACCATCAACACCATGGTCAAGACGCTGAGTTCGTTCGCCGACCAGGTCACCAAGGTGGCCCGCGAGGTGGGTACGGACGGCATCCTGGGCGGCCAGGCGCACGTGCCGGGCGTGGCCGGCACCTGGAAGGACCTCACCGAGTCCGTGAACCAGATGGCGTCCAACCTGACCGGTCAGGTGCGCAACATCGCCATGGTCACCACGGCCATCGCCAAGGGTGACTTGACCAAGAAGATCGACATTGACGCGCGCGGTGAGATCCTCGAGCTGAAGACGACGATCAACACGATGGTGGACCAGCTGTCCAGCTTCGCCGAGGAGGTCACGCGGGTGGCCCGCGAGGTCGGTACCGAAGGGCAGCTCGGCGGCCAGGCACGCGTGCGTGACGTCGACGGCACCTGGCGGGACCTGACCGAGTCGGTGAACGAGATGGCCGGGAATCTGACCCGGCAGGTGCGTGCCATCGCGCGCGTGGCGACCGCGGTGACCCGCGGCGACCTGAACCTGAAGATCGACGTGGACGCGTCCGGCGAGATCCAGGAACTGCAGGACTACATCAACAAGATGATCGCCAACCTGCGGGACACCACGATCGCCAACAAGGAGCAGGACTGGCTCAAGGGCAACCTCGCCCGCATCTCCGCGCTCATGCAGGGCCGCCGGGACCTGGAGGACGTGGCCTCGCTGATCATGAGCGAGCTGACGCCGGTGGTCTCCGCGCAGCACGGCGCGTTCTTCCTGGCGATGCCGCCTGTGGACGGCGTGGACGTGGTGGACGGCGAGGAGGCCTACGAGCTGCGGATGCTGGGCTCGTACGGCTACTCGATGGGGTCCATGCCGACGTCGTTCCGGCCCGGCGAGGCGCTGGTCGGCACGGCCGCCATGGAGAAGCGCACGATCCTCGTGGAGAACGCGCCCAGCGGTTACCTGCGGATCTCCTCCGGGCTCGGCGAGGCCCCGCCCGCACAGGTGATCGTGCTGCCGGTGCTGTTCGAGGGCAAGGTGCTCGGCGTGATCGAGCTGGCCTCGTTCACCCCGTTCACGCAGATCCAGAAGGACTTCCTCAATCAGATCGCCGAGATGATCGCGACCAGCGTCAACACCATCTCGGTCAACACCAAGACCGAACAGCTGCTGAAGCAGTCGCAGGAGCTGACCGAGCAACTGCGCGAGCGTTCGGCCGAGTTGGAGAACCGGCAGAAGGCGCTGCAGGCCTCCAACGCCGAACTTGAGGAGAAGGCCGAGCTGCTGGCCCGGCAGAACCGGGACATCGAGGTGAAGAACACCGAGATCGAGGAGGCCCGGCAGGTCCTGGAGGAGCGTGCCGAGCAACTCGCGGTGTCGATGCGCTACAAGAGCGAGTTCCTCGCGAACATGTCGCACGAGCTGCGCACCCCGCTCAACTCGCTGCTGATCCTGGCCAAGCTGCTCGCCGACAACGCCGAGGGCAACCTGTCGCCGAAGCAGGTGGAGTTCGCGGAGACCATTCACGGCGCCGGTTCCGACCTGCTCCAGCTGATCAACGACATCCTCGACCTGTCGAAGGTCGAGGCGGGCAAGATGGACGTCTCCCCGACGCGCATCGCGCTCGTCCAGCTCGTGGACTACGTGGAGGCCACCTTCCGGCCGCTGACCGCCGAGAAGGGCCTGGATCTGTCCGTGCGGGTCTCCCCGGAGCTGCCGGCGACCCTGCACACCGATGAGCAGCGGTTGCTGCAGGTGCTGCGCAACCTGCTGTCCAACGCGGTGAAGTTCACCGATTCCGGGTCGGTGGAGCTGGTGATCCGGCCCGCCGGGTCGAATGTGCCGCACTCCATCCGGGAGCAGTTGCTGGAGGCCGGCTCGCTGACCGATCCGGACGGTGAGCTGATCGCGTTCTCGGTGACCGACACCGGCATCGGCATCGCGGCCAGCAAGATGCGGGTGATCTTCGAGGCGTTCAAACAGGCGGACGGCACGACCAGCCGCAAGTACGGCGGCACGGGCCTCGGGCTGTCGATCTCGCGGGAGATCGCGCAGCTGCTCGGTGGCGAGATCCACGCGCAGAGCGAGCCGGGCCGCGGCTCGACGTTCACGCTGTACCTGCCGCTGCACCCGAGCGAACTGCCGCCGCAGGGCTACCAGCAGTCCGTGCCCCCGCTGGAGGCCGGGGAACTGGTCGCCTCCCAGCTGGAGAAGTCCCTGGAGCTGTCCGCCGCGGAGATCGAGACGCCGGCCGAGGTGAAGTCGTACCGCGAGACGCAGAACGGTCCCGCGGCGCTGTTCCGGCGGCGCCGCCGGAGCCTGCCGCGGGGCGAGCAGCGGTCCGAGCAGTGGGCGGCGGTCCCCGAACCGGAGAGCGTGCCGCAGCCGGCCCGCTCGGTGCGGTTCGGCGGCGAGAAGGTGCTGATCGTCGACGACGACATCCGGAACGTGTTCGCGCTCACCAGCGTCCTGGAGCAGCACGGGCTGTCGGTGCTGTACGCCGAGAACGGCCGCGAGGGCATCGAGGTGCTGGAGCAGCACGACGACGTGGCGGTCGTCCTGATGGACATCATGATGCCGGAGATGGACGGGTACGCGACGACCACGGCGATCCGCAGGATGCCGCAGTTCGCCGGGCTGCCGATCATCGCGCTGACCGCCAAGGCGATGAAGGGCGACCGGGAGAAGGCGATCGAGTCGGGCGCTTCCGACTATGTCACCAAGCCGGTCGACCCCGACCACCTGCTCGCGGTGATGCAGCAGTGGATGGGCGCGCAGTGACCGCGAAGCGGGCAGTGACCGCTCGGGACGCGGTGACCGCGAGAGGCGCGGTGACTGACGGCTCAGGGGCGCGGTGAGCCGGCGCGGTGGAGTGGATGTGAGCGTCGCGGGAACCTTGGGGTGGCACGGGGAGTTGTCAGACCATGGGGGCCGTGGTGTGGGAATCCCGGATTTCGGGAACCCTCCGGGCTCCCGCCGCGTTTCTTCTACGTGCACAGTGACATCGCGGTGACAGGGTGTGGCGACGGGCGGGGTGCGGCTACGATGACCGGCACAAGGACGGGCGGCGAAAGGGAGTCGTCCCCTGGGGCGGCGCCCGGTGTACCGCCGGGACGAGGAGGGCGGGCCATGGTGCAGAAGGCCAAGATCCTCCTGGTCGATGACCGGCCGGAGAATCTGCTGGCGCTGGAGGCCATCCTCTCTGCGCTCGATCAGACGCTGGTACGGGCATCGTCCGGGGAGGAAGCGCTCAAAGCACTGCTCACGGACGATTTCGCGGTCATTCTGCTGGATGTCCAGATGCCGGGCATGGACGGTTTCGAGACCGCCGCGCACATCAAGCGGCGCGAGCGGACCCGGGACATCCCGATCATCTTCCTCACGGCGATCAACCACGGCCCGCACCACACCTTCCGGGGCTACGCGGCGGGCGCGGTGGACTACATCTCCAAGCCGTTCGACCCGTGGGTGCTGCGCGCGAAGGTCTCGGTCTTCGTCGAGCTGTACATGAAGAACTGCCAGCTGCGGGAGCAGGCGGCGCTGCTGCGGCTGCAGTTGGAGGGCGGCGGCAAGGGCGCGGTCGGCGGCAAGGAGTCCGCCGGGCTGCTCGCCGAGCTGTCCGCGCGGCTCGCGGCCGTGGAGGAGCAGGCCGAGGCGCTGTCCAAGCAGCTGGACGACGACTCGGCGGACGCGGCCGCGGTGGCCACGGCGGCCCACCTGGAGCGCAAACTCACCGGGTTGCGTCGCGCGCTCGACGCCCTGGAGCCGGGCACGGGTGCCGGCGGTGCCTCCGTGCCCGTGCGGAACTGACGTGGGGGCGGACCGCTGTTGCCCATGAGCGTGCGTCAGTTTCGCGCCTCGGCAGGGGCGACACGAACGGGTGAAGCAGTGGGCACACGTGTCCGCTGTCGTCTCCCCCGGTAACCTCACACCCATGGCCTCACGTCCCTCCGCAGCCAAGAAGCCGCCAGCGAAGAAGGCGGCCGCTCCCGTGAAGGCTCCGGCGAGGAGGGCCGCCGCGAAGAAGGTCCCGGCCAAGAAGGCGCCCGCGAAGAGGGCGGCGAAGAAGTCCGCGCCGCCGAAGCCGGTCGCCAGCCCCACCGGGGGTGTGTACAGGCTCGTACGCGCCGTCTGGCTCGGCCTCGCGCACGCCGTCGGCGCGGTCTTCCGCGGCATAGGGCAGGGCGCGAAGAACCTCGACCCGGCCCACCGCAAGGACGGCGTGGCGCTGCTGCTGTTCGGCATCGCGCTGATCGTCGCCGCCGGTACCTGGGCCGACCTGAAGGGGCCGGTCGGCGACCTGGTGGAGATCCTGGTCACCGGCGCCTTCGGCCGGCTCGACCTGCTGGTGCCGATACTGCTCGCGGTGATCGCCGTACGGTTCGTCCGGCACCCCGAGAAGCCGGAGGCCAACGGCCGGATCGTGATCGGCCTGTCCGCGCTGGTCATCGGTGTGCTGGGCCAGGTCCACATCGCCTGCGGTTCGCCCGCCCGCAGCGTCGGCATGCAGGCCATAAGGGACGCCGGCGGCCTCATCGGCTGGGCGGCGGCGACCCCGCTGACGTACACGATGACCGACGTGCTCGCCGTACCCCTGCTGGTGCTGCTGACGATCTTCGGTCTGCTCGTGGTGACCGCCACCCCGGTCAACGCCATCCCGCAGCGGCTGCACGCGCTCGGCGTGAGCCTGGGGCTGTTGCGGGACTCCGAGGAGGCGGAGTTCATCGGGGACGAGGAGCGCTACGACGAGCAGTGGCGCGAGGCGTTGCCCGCGCGCCCCCGCAGGCGCTCGAGCGCCCCCCAGGCGTACGACCCTCACGGCGCCGAGGAGGAGGCCCTCACCCGGCGCCGCGGCCGTCCCCGGCGCTCCGCGGTGCCCCAGCCGGACCCGCAGCGGCCGCTGGACGCGGTGGATGTCGCGGCGGCCGCCGCTGCCGCGCTCGACGGTGCCGTTCAGCACGGCATGCCGCCGTCCCCGCTCGTCGCCGACCTCACCCAGGGCGTCAGCGTCGGCGGCCGCGAGGACACCACGCCGGTGCCCACGCCCACACCGGCACCCACGAAGCCCGCCGCGCCCTCGCCGGTCCCGGCCGCGCGCCACAGGCAGGAGGAGATCACCTCCGGGACCGTCCCGGACCTCACCAAGAAGGCCCCCGACAAACCCCGCGATCTGCCCGCGCGCGCGGAGCAGCTCCAGCTCTCCGGCGACATCACCTACGCGCTGCCCTCCCTCGACCTGCTGACCCGCGGCGGCCCCGGCAAGGCGCGCAGCGCCGCCAACGACGCCGTCGTCGCCTCGCTCACCCAGGTCTTCACCGAGTTCAAGGTCGACGCGGCCGTCACCGGCTTCACCCGCGGTCCGACGGTCACCCGCTACGAGGTCGAACTCGGCCCCGCCGTGAAGGTCGAGCGGATCACCGCGCTGACCAAGAACATCGCGTACGCGGTCGCCAGCCCCGACGTGCGGATCATCAGCCCCATCCCCGGCAAGTCCGCGGTGGGCATCGAGATCCCGAACACCGACCGGGAGATGGTCAACCTCGGTGACGTGCTGCGCCTCGCGGAGTCCGCCGAGGACGACGACCCGATGCTGGTCGCCTTCGGCAAGGACGTCGAGGGCGGGTACGTGATGCACTCGCTGGCGAAGATGCCGCACATGCTGGTCGCCGGTGCCACCGGCTCCGGCAAGTCCTCCTGCATCAACTGCCTGATCACCTCGATCATGATGCGGGCGACGCCGGAGGACGTCCGGATGATCCTGGTCGACCCCAAGCGCGTCGAGCTGACCGCCTACGAGGGCATCCCCCACCTGATCACGCCGATCATCACCAACCCCAAGCGGGCCGCCGAGGCGCTGCAGTGGGTCGTACGCGAGATGGACCTGCGCTATGACGACCTCGCGGCGTACGGCTACCGGCACATCGACGACTTCAACCGCGCGGTACGCGAGGGCAAGGTCAAGCCGCCCGAGGGCAGCGAGCGGGAGCTGCAGCCGTACCCGTACCTGCTGGTGATCGTGGACGAGCTGGCCGACCTGATGATGGTCGCCCCGCGCGACGTCGAGGACGCGATCGTGCGCATCACGCAGCTCGCGCGTGCGGCCGGCATCCACCTGGTGCTCGCCACCCAGCGTCCGTCGGTCGACGTGGTCACGGGCCTGATCAAGGCCAACGTGCCCTCCCGGCTGGCCTTCGCCACCTCCTCGCTGGCCGATTCCCGGGTCATCCTGGACCAGCCCGGCGCCGAGAAGCTGATCGGCAAGGGTGACGGCCTGTTCCTGCCGATGGGCGCGAACAAGCCGACCCGTATGCAGGGCGCGTTCGTGACCGAGGAGGAGGTCGCGGTCGTCGTCCAGCACTGCAAGGACCAGATGGCGCCCGTCTTCCGGGACGACGTCACCGTGGGCACCAAGCAGAAGAAGGAGATCGACGAGGACATCGGCGACGACCTCGACCTGCTGTGCCAGGCGGCCGAGCTGGTCGTCTCCACCCAGTTCGGGTCGACGTCCATGCTGCAGCGCAAGCTGCGCGTGGGCTTCGCCAAGGCCGGCCGGCTCATGGACCTCATGGAGTCCCGCAACATCGTGGGACCGAGCGAGGGCTCCAAGGCACGTGACGTTCTTGTGAAACCTGACGAACTGGACGGCGTGCTCGCAGTGATTCGCGGGGAGTCTGAAGGGTAGCGCGAAGGGCCGTTCGGCGGAGCCGGGTTACGCCGGGCGGCGGGATCGTCGTCACCCACTCGTTAGAGATCGGCGAGCAACCGTTCCCCTCCGTGGTACGTCCAGTTGAGCGAGAGGACACGTAGGCGTCTCATCCTGGGGTACCTGCCTGTCCAGCCGTCGGGATGTCGGGCCATTCCGACGGCGTACAAAGCCCGGCCGCCCGGTTGCCCCACCCTTTCGTACCCCCCCTAGACTGAGCTTCCAGCACAGGTGGCTACACGCTCGAAAGGCGCCCCCGTGTCCATCGGCAACTCCCCTGAAGACGAGCGTCCCTTCCAAGACGAGTCCCAGGAAGCCCGTACCTCCGTGGGCCGCGCCCTTCAGCAGGCGCGGATCGCGGCCGGGCTCACCGTGGACGCTGTCAGCAGCGCCACTCGTGTTCGCATCGCCATCGTGCACGCCATCGAGGCGGACGACTTCGCCCCCTGCGGCGGCGACGTGTACGCCCGCGGGCACATCCGCACGCTGGCCAAGGCCGTCCGCCTCGATCCCGAACCCCTGATCGCCCAGTACGACGCCGAACACGGCGGCCGCCCCGCGCCCACCCCCGCCGCACCCCTGTTCGAGGCGGAGCGGATCCGTCCCGAGCGGCGCGGGCCCAACTGGACCGCGGCGATGGTCGCCGCGATCGTCGTCGTGATCGGCTTCGTCGGTTTCACGGCGTTCAAGGGCGGTGGCGACGGCAGCGACGCGAAGTCGCAGCTCGCCGACGGCGCCACCCCTGCCACCAGCAAGTCCGCCTCGCCCGAGCCCAAGAAGGCGAAGCCCGCCGCGCCGACCGGCGAGCCCACCGACAGTGCCATCGCCGCCGCGCCCCAGGACAAGGTCACCGTCCAGGTCAGCGCGGCGAGCGGGCGCAGCTGGATCTCGGCCAAGGACCACAACGGCCGGATGCTCTTCGACGGGCTGCTGCAGAAGGGTCAGTCCAAGACCTTCCAGGACAGCTCCAAGATCAACCTGATCCTCGGTGACGCGGGCGCGATCCAGCTCTACGTCAACGGCAAGAAGATCGAGGACAACTTCCAGCCGGGCGCGGTGCAGCGCCTCACGTATACGAAGGGCGACCCCGAGGCCGGATGAGGCGCCCCTCGGGGAAGCGGATGTGACGGGGTCGGCCAAGATCGGCCAACCCCGTCGACATGGGGTGTCGAAGAGACAAAGTAGTCTTGAGCCCATGCCTGAACGCCGTACCGTCGCACTCGTCACTCTCGGCTGCGCCCGTAACGAGGTGGATTCCGAGGAGCTCGCAGGCCGTTTGGAGGCGGACGGCTGGCAGCTCGTCGAGGACGCCGCGGACGCCGACGTCGCCGTGGTCAACACCTGTGGCTTCGTCGAAGCCGCCAAGAAGGACTCCGTAGACGCCCTGCTGGAGGCCAACGATCTCAAGGATCACGGCAGAACCCAGGCCGTCGTGGCGGTGGGCTGCATGGCCGAGCGGTACGGCAAGGAACTGGCCGAGGCGCTGCCCGAGGCCGATGGCGTGCTCGGCTTCGACGACTACGCGGACATCTCCGACCGCCTGCAGACCATCCTGTCCGGTGGCGTCCATGCCGCCCACACCCCGCGCGACCGCCGCAAGCTACTGCCGATCAGCCCGGCCCAGCGGCAGGAATCGGCCGCCTCCGTCGCGCTGCCCGGTCACGGTCCGGCCGACCTCCCCGAGGGTCTGGCGCCCGCCTCCGGCCCCCGCGCGCCCCTGCGCCGGCGCCTGGACGGCTCCCCGGTCGCCTCGGTCAAGCTGGCCTCCGGCTGCGACCGGCGCTGCTCCTTCTGCGCCATCCCGTCCTTCCGCGGCTCCTTCATCTCCCGCCGCCCCAGCGACGTGCTGAACGAGACCCGCTGGCTGGCCGAGCAGGGCGTGAAGGAGATCATGCTGGTCTCCGAGAACAACACCTCCTACGGCAAGGACCTGGGCGACATCCGCCTGCTGGAGTCCCTGCTGCCCGAGCTGGCCGAGGTCGACGGCCTCGAGCGGGTGCGGGTGAGCTATCTGCAGCCGGCCGAGATGCGCCCGGGCCTGATCGATGTCCTGACCTCCACCCCGAAGGTCGTCCCCTACTTCGACCTGTCCTTCCAGCACTCCGCGCCGGACGTGCTGCGCTCCATGCGCCGCTTCGGCGACACCGACCGCTTCCTGGAACTGCTCGACACGATCCGCGGCAAGGCCCCCGAGGCCGGCGTGCGCTCCAACTTCATCGTCGGTTTCCCCGGCGAGAGCGAGGCCGACCTGGCCGAGCTGGAGCGCTTCCTGAACGGCGCCCGCCTGGACGCCATCGGTGTCTTCGGCTACTCCGACGAGGAGGGCACGGAGGCGGCGACGTACGACAACAAGCTGGACGAGGACGTCGTCGCCGAGCGTCTCGCCCACATCTCCCGGCTGGCCGAGGAACTGGTCTCGCAGCGCGCCGAGGAGCGCGTCGGCGAGACCGTGCACGTCCTGGTGGAGTCCGTGGACGACGAGGAGGGCGTCTACGGGCGTGCCGCGCACCAGGCGCCGGAGACAGACGGCCAGGTGCTGCTCACGAGCGGCGAAGGCCTGAGCGTCGGACGTATGGTCGAGGCGAAGGTGGTCGGTACGGAAGGTGTCGACCTGGTGGCCGAGCCGCTGACCGGCTCGCTCGCGTGTAGTGAGGAGGCGGGCAGATGACCGGAGTCCCGGCATCCGCCGCAGGCGGCTCCTCCGGTGCGCAGGGCGCCCGGGGGTCCGCAGCCGCTGCCGACGGCGTTGCTTCCGAGGTCTCCGGTTCTGCCCCAGGTCCCGCCGGTCCGGTCTCCGGGTCTGCTTCGGGTCCCGGCCCGGGCCCCGAGGGCCCCCTCGCCCACCCAGAGGACGGCGGCAGGCCCGCGCGCGGAGGGAAGATCGCGGCCGCGGCCGTCAACCAGGCGAGCGTCTGGAACGTCGCCAATCTGCTGACGATGCTCCGGCTCGTCCTGGTGCCCGGCTTCGTGGCGCTGATGCTGGCGGGCGGCGGTTACGACCCGGCCTGGCGCTCACTGGCCTGGGCGTCCTTCGCCATCGCCATGATCACCGATCTGTTCGACGGGCATCTGGCGCGCACCTACAACCTGGTCACCGACTTCGGGAAGATCGCCGACCCCATCGCCGACAAGGCGATCATGGGGACGGCGCTCATCTGCCTGTCCGTCCTGGGTGATCTGCCGTGGTGGGTGACGGCCGTGATCCTCGGCCGGGAACTCGGCATCACGCTGCTGCGTTTCCTGGTCATTCGCTACGGCGTGATCCCCGCCAGCCGCGGCGGCAAGCTCAAGACGCTCACCCAGGGCGTGGCCGTCGGGATGTACGTCCTCGCGCTGACGGGATGGCTGGCCACCCTGAGGTTCTGGGTGATGGCCGCGGCGGTCGTGCTCACCGTCGTCACCGGCCTCGACTACGTAAGACAAGCCATTGTGCTGCGCAGGCGGGGAATCGCCGAGCGCGCGGCGGCGTTGGAGGAGAAGGAAGCGTGAGTTCGCCGGCCACCGAACTGGTGCGACTACTGACCGTGAGGGGCCAGACCCTTGCCGTCGCCGAGTCCCTCACCGGTGGCCTGGTGGCGGCGGAGATCACGGGTGTGCCCGGAGCGTCCAAGGTGTTCCGGGGCTCGGTCACCGCCTACGCCACGGAACTCAAGCACGAGCTGCTGGGCGTCGACGCCGCCCTGCTGGCACAGCGCGGAGCGGTGGATCCGCAGGTCGCCGGCGAGATGGCGGCCGGGGTACGCAAGGCACTGGGTGCGGACTGGGGCATCGCGACCACTGGAGTGGCCGGTCCCGATCCGCAGGACGGCAAGCCGGTCGGGACGGTGTTCGTCGCCGTCGACGGGCCGCTCACCGCCCGCCCCGGTTCTGCCGGTGGCGGAAAAGTCGCGGCCCTGCGGTTGAACGGCAGCCGTGCGGAAATTCGTATGGAGAGTGTACGGAGCGTACTCGCAGTGCTCCTGGAGCAGCTTGCGGGCGAACAGACTGGAAATGAGCGGGCACAGGATACGGAACGGAACGGGGGGTTTTGATGTTTGCAGCCCTGAGTGAACACGACATCGCTCCCCGCACGGCCGCGGCGCAAGGCGGTACGGTGGGGCGAGAAGGATGCGGCTACGCGGTCCGAGGAGGGAGCCACCGATGATTCTGCTCCGTCGCCTGCTGGGTGACGTGCTGCGTCGGCAGCGCCAACGCCAGGGCCGTACTCTGCGCGAAGTCTCCTCGTCCGCCCGAGTCTCACTCGGCTATCTCTCCGAGGTGGAGCGGGGGCAGAAGGAGGCTTCCTCCGAGCTGCTCTCCGCCATCTGCGACGCGCTGGACGTACGGATGTCGGAACTCATGCGAGAGGTGAGCGACGAGCTGGCGCTCGCCGAACTGGCCCAGTCCGCCACCGCCACCGAGCCCGTGCCCACGCCGGTCCGTCCGATGCTGGGTTCCGTGTCGGTGACCGGTGTGCCACCGGAACGGGTGACCATCAAGGCGCCCTCGGAGGCGGTGGACGTGGTTGCCGCGTGAGGTCAGTGTGCGCGGCCTAGCCACCCGATACGAATGAAGCCCCGGCCGGCTTCCCCAGGGAGACCTGGGAAGCCGGCCGGGGCTTTCGCGTTGCCGCTGCCGGGTGGTGCGGTCATGGTGGAGGGACGTGACGGCGCCCCAGCACCGGAGGAAGCGATGTACGTCGTGAAGAGCCCGTTGGCCGAGGCGGAACTCAAGACCGTGTCCGAGGCGCTGCAGGGCGCCCTTCTCGACCTGGTGGACCTCTCACTGGTCGCCAAGCAGATCCACTGGAACGTCGTCGGACCCCGCTTCCGGTCCATCCACCTCCAGCTCGACGATGTCGTCATCTCCGCCCGCACCCACTCCGACACGGTCGCCGAGCGGGCCTCGGCGCTGGGCGTCCCACCCGACGGGCGAGCCGCGACGGTGGCCTCGGGCAGCAGCATCAAGACCACTCCGGCCGGCTGGATCAAGGACACGGACGCGGTCGGGGCGATGGTCGAGGCGCTCGCGGCGGTGATCACCCGGATGCGGGAGCGCGTGAACGCGACCGGTCAGGCGGACCCGGTCTCGCAGGACATCTTGATCGGGATCACGGCGGATCTCGAGAAGCATCACTGGATGTTCCAGGCGGAGCACGCCTGACGCGGCCGACGCCTGGATGACATACCCCACCCGAGGAACCGTCACCGCCTGCGTCCGTGTGCCCTCGATGCGCCCTCTCGGTGGCCGAGGGCACCGATTAGCGTCTGGCAGGAGGTGGTGACGGGCATGGTGGGGCGCATAGTGCGGATGGGGTCGGCAGTGCGCTGGGGGGCCGCTCTGGGGCTCACAGCGGTGTGGTGGTGGGCTGTGCTGCGGCTGGCCCTGGAGGAGGGGGCCGGCCTGCTGGAAGGGGCCGTCGCGGCCGGTGGCTGGGGGTTGAGCCTGCTTCCGGTGCACTGTGTGCCCGAGGGGAGTACGGCCGGGGCCGTGCCGGCGGGGCGCTGGGTCGGCGCCTGGCGGGCGGGGGACGTCACCAGGGCATCGCTACACCCCCGTTCGGGCGAAGAATCTGCCCCGTCGTGAACGCCGACGCGTCCGACGCCAGGTACAGCACCGCGTGCGCGACGTCGTCCGGCTCGCCGACCCGGCCCAGCGGTGCCATGCGCGCCATCGCAGTTTCGGTGTGCGCCTGTGCCTCTCGGTCGTGGCGGTCGGTCATGGGGGTACGGACCCAGCCGGGCGCGATCGCGTTGACCCTGATGCCGTGCCGGCCGACCTCGGTGGCCAGCGTCTTGGTCAACTGCACCACGGCGGCCTTCGCCGCGCCGTAGCAGAGCAGCCCGGCACCCCCCGTGTCCACCGCGCCGGAGGCCATGGTGACGATGCTGCCCCGGGTCCCGTGGACGAGCATCAGCCGGGCCGCCTCCTGGCAGGCGTACAGCACGCCCTTGAAGTTCACGTTCAGCACCCGGTCGAGGTCCTCGTCCCGGGTCTCCAGCACGGGGCTGCTGTGCATGATCCCGGCGATCGCCGCCAGCACGTCCAGGCGCCCGCAGGACCGGACGGCCTCGCTGAGCCGGGCCCGGTCGGTGACGTCGAGAACGTGCACGTGGGCCGTGCCGCCGCGGTCCGTGATCAGGGATGCCGTGCCGTGCAGGCCGACCGCGTCCCGGTCGGCGCAGTGCACCGCCGCGCCCGCCTCGGCGAGCAGGACGGCGGAGGCCCGGCCGATGCCGCCGGCGGCTCCGGTGACGAACGCGGTGCGCCCGGTGAGGTCGTACGCCGTAAGGGGCATGAGGGGACCGTATGAGCATGTCTGACGGGTCGTCAATCGGTGAACGGGGTCCGGGGCGAGGGGACGCCGGTCGGCCGGTGTGAGGGCGTCAGGCGGTGCGGCGGGGGTAGCGGTCCCGCCACCGCTGGGGTGCTCCGGGCGCGGGGGCGGGGCCCGTCTGGCAGGTGGGGCACCAGTACGTGGGGCGGTCCTGGGAGCCGTCGCCCTGGTCGGCCACGCGGACGGGGGTGTGGCAGCGCAGGCAGGGCCGGGGCGCGCGGCCGTAGACGAACAGGTCGTACCGGTGCAGGCCCGTGGTCTGCCGGACCGGACGCTCGCGGTTCATCTCCAGGAGCCGCTGGGCGAGGGCGGGCAGCTGCTCGGCGCGGTCCGCCGGGAGAGCGCCGACCGGCAGCCAGGGGGTCACGCCGAGCAGGAAGCACAGCTCGCTCTTGTAGACGTTGCCGATGCCGGCCAGATTGCGCTGGTCGAGCAGGGCCTCGCCGAGCTGGCGGGCCGGGTCCGCGAGCAGGTTGGCCAGAGCTCGCTCGGGGTCCCAGTCCGGGCCGAGCAGGTCGGGGCCCAGGTGGCCGACGGCCCGCTCCTCCTCGGTCGTGCGCAGCAGTTCCACGACGGGCAGGCGGTAGCCGACGGCCGTGCGGTCGGACGTGCCGAGAATCATCCGGATCTGGTGCGCCGGCCCGCCCCGCCAGCGCTCGCCCGTGCCGTACACCTTCCACGCCCCGTCCATGCGCAGATGGGTGTGCAGCGTCAGGCCGCCCTCGAACCGGGTGAGCAGGTGTTTGCCGCGCGCGATCGTGCTGAGAACCCCGCGGCCGGTGAGGTCGACCGTGGCGTACCTCGGCACCCGGAAGTCGCTGCGGGTCAGCGCCTTGCCCGCGAGGGCCTCGTGCAGCCGCATCGCGGCCTGCCAGACCGTGTCACCTTCGGGCATGCGTCCAGGGTGCCACGGCGGTGTGAGAGGGACGCACGGTGCCGGTCACGCTCTCAGGCGCAGACCGCGCGGTGTCGCGACGAAACCCGCCGCCTCCAGGAGGGTGCCCATGGGGGAGGTCAGGGCCTGGGCGCCGTTGATCCGCTCGACCGTGACCGTCCCGAGAGAGCCCGCGCGGGCGGCCGCGGCCAGCGCCTCGGCGGCCGTACGCAGCCGCGGGTCGTCCGTGGCCGCGGTGTCCGGGGCGGAGGGCCAGGCGAGCAGGGTCTTGCCGCCGCGCTCCATGTACAGCGTCAGCTCGCCCTCCACCAGGACGACCAGCGAGCCCGCCTTGCGGCCGGGCTTGTGCCCGGCGCCGGTCGGCGGCTCCGGCCAGGGCAGGGCCGCGCCGTAGGCGTTCGCCGGGTCGGCCGCGGCGAGTACCGTGCCACGGGGGTCGGGCGAGGGCGTACGGCCATTGCCGTGACTCCGGTTCCCGGCCGGGCCGTAGGCGGTGGCTCCGCCTCCTCGGGGGCCGCCGTAGCCGGGGGAGGTGAAGGGGTCGGCGAGATCGCGTGGGGAGACGTAGCCGCCGGGAGTGGTGGGGTGGTCCGTCGGCGGCCAGGCGAAGTCGCCGTCGAGGCCGGGGTGGGCGAAGCCGCCGTCGGCTCCGTCGAAGGCACCGGGGGGTGTGTGGCCGTGCGGAATGCCGTCGGTTCCGGTACCGCTCCCGGTGAATCCGTTCGGGAAGCCCGGATCGGAGAGTCCGTTCGGGAGGCCCGCATGGGTGAAGCCGTTCCCGGGGCCCGGGGCGGGCAGGGCCTCGCCCCGTTCGCGGGCGTTGGACACGGCGCGCAGGCGGTCCACCGCGCCGTCCATGGCGAACTGGGCCGCACCGAGTCCCTCTACCACGTAACCGCGCCTCGCCTGTCCGCTCTCCTCGAAGGCGGACAGCACGCGGTACACCCCCGAGAAGCCGCCCTGGACGCCCTCCGCGGCGACCGCGCCCCGGGTGACCACGCCGTGCCGGTCGAGCAGGAGCCGGGCCAACGCGTGCGCGCGCACGGTGGCGTCCGGTTCGACGGAGGGCAGCAGCGACCAGCGCCCGGCGACCGTCGGCGGGCCGGTGCGGGAGGCGGTGCGGGCGGCCGCCGTCAGGGAGCCGTAACGGCCGCGCGGGACGCTGCGCTTGGCGCGGTGGGCCGTCGAGCCCGCCGTACGGCCCGAGCCCAGCAGGGAACGCATCGGCGCCAGAGTGTCGTTGGTGAGCCGGCCCGACCAGGCCAGGTCCCACAGCGCGTCGGCCAGCTGGGGATCGGTGACCTCGGGGTGGGTGGTGGCCCGGACCTGGTCGGCGATCTGGCGGAAGAACAGGCCGTAGCCGCCGGAGAGGGCATCGAGGACGGACTGGTGAAGCGCGGTCAGCTCCAGCGGATGCGGTGGCGGCAGCAACAGCGGGGCCGCGTCCGCCAGGTAGAGGGAGACCCAGCCGTCCTTGCCGGGCAGGGCGCCCGCGCCGGCCCACACCACCTCGCCCGCGGCGGTCAGCTCGTCGAGCATCGACGGCGCGTAGTTCGCCACGCGGGAGGGCAGGACCAGCTTCTCCAACGCGGAGGCGGGCACGGAGGCGCCCTGCAACTGCTCGATCGCGCGCACCAGTCCGTCGACGCCCCGCAGTCCGTGGCCCTTGCCGATGTGCTGCCACTGCGGCAGGAACTGGGCGAGCGCGGCCGGTGGCACGGGCTCCAGTTCGTGGCGCAGGGCAGCCAGGGAGCGGCGGCGCAGGCGGCGCAGTACGGCCGCGTCGCACCACTCCTGACCGATGCCCGCCGGGTGGAACTCTCCCTGGACGACCCGGCCGTTCGCGGCGAGCCGCTGCAGGGCGCCCTCGGTGACCGCGACGCCCAGACCGAAGCGGGCCGCCGCGGTGGCCGACGTGAACGGGCCGTGGGTACGGGCGTAGCGCGCGAGGAGGTCACCCAGCGGGTCCTTGACCGGCTCGGTGAAGGCCTCGGGGACGCCGACCGGCAGCGCCGTGCCGAGCGCGTCGCGCAGCCGGCCCGCGTCCTCGACCGCCGCCCAGTGGTCGGCGCCGGCGATGCGGACCTTGATGGCCCGGCGGGCGCCGGCCAGCTCCCGCGCCCACTGCGCGTCCGCGCCCCGCGCGACCAGCTCGGCGTCGGTCAGCGGGCCGAGCAGCCGCAGGACGTCGGCTACTCCCTCCACGTCCTTGACCCGGCGGTCCTCGGTGAGCCATTGGAGCTCGCGCTCCAGTTCGGTCAGCACCTCCGCGTCGAGCAGTTCACGCAGCTCCGCCTGGCCCAGCAACTCGGCCAGCAGCCGGGAGTCCAGGGAGAGCGCGGCGGCGCGGCGCTCGGCGAGCGGGGAGTCGCCCTCGTACAGGAACTGGGCGACATATCCGAAGAGCAGGGAGCGGGCGAACGGGGACGGTTCCGGGGTGGTGACCTCGACCAGGCGCACCTTGCGGGACTCGATGTCGCCCATCAACTCGACGAGACCCGGGACGTCGAAGACGTCCTGGAGGCATTCGCGGACCGCTTCCAGGACGATCGGGAACGAGCCGAACTCGCTCGCCACCTGCAGCAGCTGGGCCGCGCGCTGGCGCTGCTGCCACAGCGGGGTGCGCTTGCCGGGATTGCGGCGCGGCAGCAGCAGTGCGCGGGCCGCGCACTCGCGGAACCGGGCGGCGAACAGAGCCGAGCCGCCGACCTGGTCGGTGACGATCTGGTCGACCTCGCCCTTGTCGAAGACGGTGTCCGCCGCGCCCACGGGGGCCTGGTCACTGTCGTACTCGGTGCCGGTCTTCATCGGCTCCTGGTCGAGGAGGTCCAGGCCCATCAGGTCGGCGTCGGGCAGGCGCAGTACGATGCCGTCGTCGGCATGCATGACCTGCGCGTCCATGCCGTACCGCTCGGACAGGCGGGCGCCGAGGGCGAGGGCCCAGGGGGCGTGGACCTGGGCGCCGAAGGGGGAGTGCACGACCACCCGCCAGTCACCCAGCTCGTCCCGGAAGCGCTCCACGACGATCGTGCGGTCGTCCGGGATGTGGCCGCAGGCCTCGCGCTGTTCGTCCAGGTACGACAGCACGTTGTCCGCCGCCCACGTGTCCAGGCCGGCGGCGAGCAGACGCAGCCGGGCGTCGTCCTTGGACAGCGAGCCGACCTCGCGCAGGAACGCGCCCACCGCGCGGCCCAGTTCGAGCGGGCGCCCCAGCTGGTCGCCCTTCCAGAACGGCAGCCGGCCCGGCACACCCGGCGCGGGGGAGACCAGGACCCGGTCACGGGTGATGTCCTCGATGCGCCAGGAACTCGTGCCCAGTGTGAAGACGTCCCCCACCCGGGACTCGTAGACCATCTCCTCGTCCAGTTCACCGACCCGGCCGCCGCCCTTCTTGGGGTCGGAACCGGCGAGGAAGACCCCGAACAGGCCGCGGTCGGGGATCGTGCCGCCGGAGGTGACGGCCAGGCGCTGGGCGCCCGGGCGGCCGGTGACGGTGCCGGCCACGCGGTCCCACACCACGCGCGGGCGCAGCTCCGCGAACGCGTCCGAGGGATAGCGGCCCGCGAGCATGTCGAGGGTCGCCGTGAACGCCGACTCGGGGAGTGAGGCGAAGGGGGCCGCCCGGCGGACCACGGCGAGCAGGTCGTCGAACTGCCATGTGTCCAGCGCGGTCATCGCGACCAGCTGCTGCGCGAGCACGTCCAGCGGGTTCGCGGGCACCCTCAGGGACTCGATGGAGCCCGAGCGCATCCGCTCGGTGACCACGGCCGCCTGCACGAGATCACCCCGGTACTTGGGGAAGACCACACCGGTGGAGACCGCGCCCACCTGATGCCCCGCGCGGCCGACGCGCTGGAGCCCGGAGGCCACCGACGGCGGGGACTCGACCTGCACGACGAGGTCCACGGCGCCCATGTCGATGCCCAGTTCCAGGCTGGACGTGGCGACCACGGCGGGCAGCCGGCCCGCCTTCAGGTCCTCCTCCACCAGGGCGCGCTGCTCCTTGGAGACCGAGCCGTGGTGCGCGCGGGCGATCACCGGGGGCGCGCCCTGGGCCGAGCCCGAGCCGCCCATCAGCTCGGCGGGGGAGTGGTGTTCGTCCAGGGTCTCGCCGGTCGCGCGCTCGTACGCGATCTCGTTGAGCCGGTTGCACAGCCGCTCCGCCAGCCGCCGGGAGTTGGCGAACACGATCGTGGAGCGGTGGGACTGGACCAGGTCGGCGATCCGCTCCTCCACATGCGGCCAGATCGACGGCCGCTCCCCGCCGTCGGCGGCGTCGGCCGCCGGGGCGCCGCCCAGCTCGCCCATGTCCTCGACCGGGACGACCACGGAGAGGTCGAACTCCTTGCCGGACTCCGGCTGGACGATCTCCACCTTGCGGCGCGGGGACAGATACCGGGCGATCTCGTCCACCGGGCGCACGGTCGCCGACAGGCCGATCCGGCGGGCCGGCCTCGGCAGCAGCTCGTCCAGCCGCTCGAGGGAGAGCGAGAGGTGGGCGCCACGCTTGGTGCCCGCGACC
The DNA here is from genome assembly GCF_040613075.1 of Streptomyces sp. NPDC006314. Lineage (NCBI taxonomy): Bacteria > Bacillati > Actinomycetota > Actinomycetes > Kitasatosporales > Streptomycetaceae > Streptomyces > Streptomyces sp. NPDC006314. The sequence goes on from NZ_JBEXRL010000030.1 coordinate 25,347, forward strand.
GCGTGCACCTCGTCCAGGATCACCGTCTCCACGCCCGTCAGCGCGTCGCGCGCGGCCGAGGTCAGCATCAGGAACAGCGACTCGGGAGTGGTGATGAGGATGTCCGGCGGGCGCGTGGACAGGGCCCGCCGCTCGGCGGCCGGGGTGTCGCCGGAGCGGATGCCGACCCTGATCTCCGGCTCGGGCAGACCCAGGCGCACGGACTCCTGGCGGATGCCGGTCAGCGGGCTGCGGAGGTTGCGCTCGACGTCGACCGCGAGGGCCTTCAGCGGGGACACGTACAGCACCCGGCAGCGCTTCCTCGGATCGGCCGGGGGCGGGGTCGAGGCCAGCTGGTCCAGGGCGGCGAGGAACGCGGCCAGCGTCTTGCCGGAGCCGGTCGGAGCGACGACCAGTACGTCCGAGCCCGCCCGGATGGCCTGCCACGCGCCCGCCTGGGCCGCGGTGGGCGCGGAGAACGCACCCGTGAACCAGCCGCGGGTCGCGGGCGAGAAGCCGTCGAGGGCTCGGTGTGCGGAGCTGACCATGCGTCCATCCTGCACCCGCCCACTGACAATCGCGCTGACCAGGTCAAACGCCGCGTATCGGGCGAGGTGGGGCGAGGTGGGGCCGGCCGGTGGAGCCGGCGGGGCACCGGCGGCACGAGGAGCCGCCCGGCGCCGACCTGCTCCTGGCCCGGTGCGTCCCCAAGACCTTCGTCCGCCACACCCACGAGCCCTTCGTGATCGCGGCCATCTCCGACGGCGTCCAGGTCTTCCACCACCACGGCTCCGACGTGTCCGCCGGCGGCGGAGCACTCGCGCTGGTCAGCCCGGACCCGCACACCCCGCACACCGGCCGGGCCGGCGTCCCCGGGGAGGGGGCTACGGCACGCTCCATCCGTCGCGCGAGGCCGTCGCCGCGATCGCCGCCGAAACCAGCACCGTCCGGGGCACCCCGGGTTTCGCCGGCCCCGTCCTCGTTGCCCCCTACACCGTCCGCCTGGTCCACCAGGTGCTCCGCGCCGCCTACGAGGGCATGGTGGTGGCGGCGGGGGTGCGGCCCTCGGCGGGTGAGGCGGGGCCGGCTCAGCCCGCGAACCGCTCGGTTCGGCCAGCGAAGGGGACCGGACCAGCCGCGGGTCGGCTCGGCCGGGACGGGACCGGCTCAGCCCACGAAGCGGCCGTACGCCCGCAGCGTGCGCAACGCCTCGATGGTCACCAGGGAGCGCGCCTCCAGCGCGGGGGCCGGTGCCCACTGGCGCCAGCGGATCGGCCAGCCCCCGTCCTCCTGCTGCTCGGCGGCCAGGTGGTCCAGCGAGCGGGCCATCTCGCCGTCCGTGAACCATGCCCGCGCGAGCGATCGCGGGCTCTTGGCGAAGTCGTGCGGGAAGTGATGCTCACCCGGGGCGTAGCCGGGCGCGACCGGATACGCGTCGAGATCGCCCGGGTCCAGCGCCGCGAGCCGCTGCTCCCGCACCAGGCGGCCCAGCCGGTCGGCGGCGGCCTCCGCGCGTGGGCGGTCGGGAGCCGCGTCCAGGAAGGCCACGGCGGCCTCCACCTCGTAGGGGTGGGACTTCTCCAGGGACTCCACGGTCTGCCAGCAGAAGTCGGTCGCCCGGAACAGCCAGGCGTGCCACACCTCGTTGCGGTGCAGCAGCCCGACGACCGGACCGGTGGCCAGTAGCTCGCTGGGCGGGTCGTCGAGCACGGGGACGAACGGCGCCGTCGGGTATCCGCGCTGGCCTGGGTGGATCGCCGGCAGCGCGCCGTCCGCGGTGGAGACGGACGTCAGATAGCGGCACACGCGCTCCACCCGCTGCCCGCCGCAGCGCCCGATGGCGTCCAGCACGCGCAGCGCGTGGGCGGTGTGCAGGGGCTGGCTCACGGGTCCGCGCAGGTCGGGCTCCAGCGCGTGCCCGTAGCCGCCGTCCTCGTTGCGGTAGGCGTCCAGTGCCGCTTCCACCGCGTCCGGGGTGCCGTGCAGGAAGTGGTACGCGAAGAGACGCTGCTCCAGTACGCGCGCGGCGAGCCACACGAACTGTTCGGCGCGGAAGAGCGGGGAGTGCGCCGGGGACGCAGGGGGGAGTGGGGAAGCTCCTGATTCGGCCATGCGTCAGACCGTAGGACGGAAAGCGGTCTCGACAAGCGGTCCCGGGCAGGGCCCACCCTCAGGGGCGGGATACTGGACTCATGCGGTTGACGGTCTTCTGGCAGCGGATGACGGAACACTTCGGTCCGGGGTACGCCGACACCTTCGCGCGTGATCACGTCATGTCGGAGCTGGGCGGACGCACGGTGAACGAGGCGCTGGACGCCGGCTGGGCGGCCAAGGACGTGTGGCGCGTGGTCTGCACGGTCATGGACGTGCCTGGGGAGAGGCGTTGACGCGACAGCGCTCACGCATTGATCGAAATGTCCCGGTTCAATCCGTGAAGAGGTCGACGGTGCGGCACTGATCCGTCGCGGTGATCGCAGGCGGGCGCCGGTTGTCGGCGGAGTCGGCGAGACTTGGCCCGTGACACCCACTGACGCGGACGACCAGCCGCCCATCCGGCACGCAGCACCTACCGGTATGACGCCGCCCGACCAGCCCCCGGCCCCCGGCACCGTGGCTCCGGGCGCCCGCATGCCGCGCTGGCTGCCACGCGCCATGGTGCTCGCGCTCGCGTTGATCGCCGCGTTCCAGCTCGGCAGTTGGGCCTTCCACCAGCTGACCGCTCTGCTGATCAACATATTGATCGCGTTCTTCCTGGCCCTCGCGATCGAGCCCGCGGTGAGCCGGATGGCCGCTCGTGGCATGCGCAGGGGGCTCGCCACGTTCCTGGTCTTCCTCGGGTTGACGATCGTCGCCGCGGGGTTCGTCACGTTGCTCGGCTCCATGCTCGCCGGCCAGATCATCAAGATGGTCGAGAGTTTCCCGGACTACCTCGACTCGCTGATCAACTGGATCAATGAGACCTTCCACACCGAGCTCAGGCGGGTGGACATCCAGGAGGGCCTGCTCCACTCCGACTGGCTGCGCAAGTACGCGCAGAACAGCGCGGCCGGCGTCCTCGACGTCTCCGCGCAGGTGCTCGGCGGGCTCTTCCAGCTGCTGACGGTCGCGCTGTTCTCGTTCTACTTCGCCGCCGACGGGCCCCGGCTGCGCCGTGCCCTGTGCTCCGTCCTGCCGCCCGCGCGCCAGGCCGAGGTGCTGCGCGCCTGGGAGATCGCCGTCGACAAGACGGGCGGTTATCTCTACTCGCGCGGCCTCATGGCCCTCATCTCCGGCATCGCGCACTACATCCTGCTGCAGGCCCTCGGCGTGCCGTACGCGCCCGTGCTCGGTGTCTGGGTGGGGCTGGTCTCCCAGTTCATCCCCACCATCGGCACGTACCTCGCGGGCGCGTTGCCCATGTTGATCGCGTTCACCGTGGAGCCCTGGTACGCGGTGTGGGTGCTGGTCTTCGTCGTGGTCTACCAGCAGTTCGAGAACTACGTGCTCCAGCCCAAGCTGACCGCCAAGACGGTCGACATCCACCCTGCGGTCGCCTTCGGCTCCGTCATCGCGGGCACCGCACTGCTGGGCGCCGTGGGCGCGCTGGTCGCCATTCCCGCGGTGGCCACTCTGCAGGCCTTCCTGGGGGCGTACGTGAAGCGGTACGTCGTCACGGACGACCCCCGGGTGCAGGGGCACCGCGGCAGGGGGCCGGGCGGCCCCGGCCTGCTCGCCCGCATACGACGGCTGCGGTCCGGGCCGGCTCGCACGCAGGAGTCGGCATAGCAGCGGCGCGTGTTTCCCGAGCGCGGCGCACGCTCCACCCTGGGCGCGGGGCGCACGCCTCAACGCGCGCGGGACGCATGTGCCAGGCCGTCAGCCCCCATACGGCGGCGTCAACGCATCAGCGCCGCCCCTTGCGCCGGCTGCCGCGACGGCCGCTGCGTGGCAGCCGGTGGCCGTGACCACGATGCGCCGGTGTATCCGTGTGTTCCAGGGTGTGCGGGACAGCGGCCAGGCCAGCAGGGGCAGGACCAGTACGGCGTGCAGGGCCACGCCGTGCAGCGGCTGAGCGGGACCGTCGAGTGATAGGCGGCCCCTTGGTGGCCGGTCCGGGTCAGCACGACCCCGCGCGCGATCATCGCCGCTCCCGAGGCCGGCGCCCCCATCAGCAGGGCGAGCCCGGAGCGCACCGCGAGCGGCATGCCAGCGGGGCCCGTCGGCCGGTGCCGGAAGGACGCGACGGCGAAGACCGTGAGCAGCACGGCCAGAACACCGCCGCCCACCGCGAGCGTCATGGACTCCGCCGTGTCGAAAGAGGTCTCCATGTCCAGGTGCGAGGGCACCCGGCGCCATGCCCGGAGCGTGATGCCGCCGACCTCCACCCCACAGTCGGCGGCGAAGACGAGCAGCAGGGCCGAGCACAGCCGGGCGCCGGCCCGGCGGCGTGCTCGACCGACCGCTCCGAGGCGCTCCGGATGCCGTGTGGCGCGCTTGACACGTAAATCGAACATCCATTCTTATGGAGGCTCAGGCAAGGCTTTCGGCAGGGGATTTCAGTCCGGTTTGCCGGGAAAAGTCCCTCGGTTATCCACAGGCTGGGCCTGCGTCGGGGCGCATTGTCAGTGGCAGGCGTTAGCGTCTTTGACGTGAAGCGATCGACTCAAGCAAACCGGGTGGAACCCATGGCAGGAACCGACCGCGAGAAGGCGCTCGACGCCGCGCTCGCGCAGATTGAACGGCAATTCGGCAAGGGCGCGGTCATGCGCATGGGCGAGCGGTCGAAGGAGCCCATCGAGGTCATCCCGACCGGGTCGACCGCGCTCGACGTCGCCCTCGGCGTCGGTGGCCTGCCGCGCGGCCGTGTCGTGGAGATCTACGGACCGGAGTCCTCCGGCAAGACGACCCTGACCCTGCACGCCGTGGCGAACGCGCAGAAGGCCGGCGGTCAGGTCGCCTTCGTGGACGCCGAGCACGCCCTCGACCCCGAGTACGCGCGCAAGCTCGGCGTCGACATCGACAACCTGATCCTCTCCCAGCCGGACAACGGCGAGCAGGCCCTGGAGATCGTGGACATGCTGGTCCGCTCCGGTGCCCTCGACCTCATCGTCATCGACTCCGTCGCCGCGCTCGTCCCGCGCGCGGAGATCGAGGGCGAGATGGGCGACAGTCACGTCGGTCTGCAGGCCCGTCTGATGAGCCAGGCGCTGCGCAAGATCACCAGCGCGCTCAACCAGTCCAAGACCACCGCGATCTTCATCAACCAGCTCCGCGAGAAGATCGGCGTGATGTTCGGCTCCCCGGAGACCACGACCGGCGGCCGGGCGCTGAAGTTCTACGCCTCGGTCCGCATCGACATCCGCCGCATCGAGACCTTGAAGGACGGCACGGAGGCGGTCGGCAACCGCACCCGTTGCAAGGTCGTCAAGAACAAGGTCGCGCCGCCCTTCAAGCAGGCCGAGTTCGACATCCTCTACGGCCAGGGCATCAGCCGTGAGGGCGGTCTGATCGACATGGGCGTGGAGCACGGCTTCGTCCGCAAGGCCGGCGCCTGGTACACGTACGAGGGCGACCAGCTCGGCCAGGGCAAGGAGAACGCGCGCAACTTCCTCAAGGACAACCCCGACCTGGCCAACGAGATCGAGAAGAAGATCAAGGAGAAGCTGGGCGTGGGGGTCCGGCCGGAGGAGCCCGCCGCCGAGCCCGGCGCGGACGCGGCGGTGGCCACCGCTGCCGCCGACGACGCCAAGACGGCGCCCGCTCCGGCTGCCAAGGCCACCAAGCCCAAGGCCGCCGCTGCCAAGAGCTGACCCGTGACACGACGAACCGACTGGGCCGAGTACGAGTACGCCACCCCCGGTGCCCCTCGGGGGAGGGGTACCGGGAGTTACCCGGACTCCGCCTCGGACGGGGACGGCGGCCACCGAGACGACGGGTACGGCGGGTACGAGAGTGACGGCGGCGCGTACCCCGGCGGCGGGGGCGACGAGCCGTACGGGGCCGGCTTCCCCGGCCGCGACCCCGGAGGCACCGCCGGACCGCGAGGCGGCCGGGGGCGCGGCCGGCGGCGGCGCGACTTCGGGGACGCGCCCGGTGAGGACGAAGGCGCCCCTTCCTCGTCGAGGGCCGAGCGGGGGGAGCCTTCAGGGGACCCGGCTGAGCGGGCACGGGCGATCTGCCTGCGCCTGCTCACCGGGACCCCGCGCACCCGCAAGCAACTCGCGGACGCCCTGCGCAAGCGGGAGATCCCCGAGGAGGTCGCCGAGGAGGTGCTGTCGCGGTTCGAGGAGGTCGGGCTGATCGACGACAGCGCGTTCGCGGACGCCTGGGTGGAGTCCCGGCACCACGGCCGGGGGCTTGCCCGGCGCGCACTCGCCCGGGAGCTGCGCACCAAGGGCGTCGACTCCGCGCTGATCGACGAGGCCGTCGGCCAGCTCGACTCCGAGCAGGAGGAGGCGACCGCCCGTGAACTGGTCGCCCGCAAACTGCGCGCCACCCGTGGCCTCGACCGTGACAAGCGGCTCCGCCGCCTCGCCGGCATGCTCGCCCGCAAGGGCTATCCCGAAGGCATGGCCCTCCGCGTGGTCCGCCAGGCCCTGGAGGAAGAGGGCGAGGACACGGAGTTCCTCGGGGACACGGACCTCTGACGGCGCCGTGCGGTCGCCGGCCTTCTCGCGGTCCTGGCCAGTGCCGTTCCAGGGCGTGTGGCGCTCCGGGGGCGGGGCGGTGGCGGTGGCTACGGCGAAGGAATGACACCCTGTCATGAACGGCATGGGGGAGTCGGCGGTGGAGGGCACCATCGCGCCGCTGCGGAAGCGAAGGCCGAGAGAATCGCGGAGGCGGGCGTACGCCCGGTCGCCAAGGACGACGTCGCGACGGCTCCGGTGTGCTGCCCGGCGGAATGACGGACCGCACACCGCACCGCTCAGGACGTCACCGCTCCACCGGCAGCCCCGCCGCCCGCCATGCCTGGAAGCCGCCCACCAGATCCGTCGCCCGGCGCAGGCCCAGCTGGTGGAGAGAGGCCGCGGCGAGGCTGGAGGCGTAGCCCTCGTTGCAGATCACGACGATGCGCAGGTCGTGCCCCGTTGCCTGCGGGATGCGGTGGCTGCCCTGCGGATCGAGGCGCCACTCCAGTTCGTTGCGCTCGACGACGAGGGCACCGGGGATCAGCCCGTCCCGCTCGCGCAGGGCCGCGTACCGGATGTCGACCAGCAGCGCGTCACCGGTTTGCGCCGCCTCGTGCGCCTCCCGCGCCTCGATGCGCCGGTACCCCCCGCGCACCCGCTCCAACAACTCGTCGACACCGACGGGCGGTTCGTCCGCCGGGCTCACCGCTGACCGCGTGATGTCGACGGGCCGTTCACCCGTCGCGCTCGCCACCGGCTCCCCGCCGCCGGCCGGCCCCTCGTGCGTCACGCTCACCGTCGACTCCTCGCTGTCCACTTGTGGGCTGCCGATCCTGCCGCTCACTGCCAGTCCTCCGGGCGTTCGACCTGCTCCAGGCGCAGTACCTGACCCGTGCGGCTGTAGCGGCGGATCCGCGGCAGCGGCGGGTAATAGGCGTGGACGGAGATCGCGTGCTGGTCGGGAGACTCGTTGAGCACCTCGTGCACATGGTGGCGGCCGAAGGCGCGGCCCTTACCGGCGGTCAGCCGGCGTTCCCGGTCGACGCCCTCGGTGAGTTCCAGGGTCTTCCAGCCGTCGGTGGGCAGCCGGACGGCGAGGGAGTACTCCTTGAGTTCGCCCGAGGCGGTGAGGAAGGCGCCGACCGAGTCGGCGTGGTCGTGCCAGCCGGTGCCGGTGCCCGGCGGCCAGCCGATCAGCCAGGCCTCGCTGCCGCCGGGCCCCTCCAGCCGCACCCAGGTGCGGCCCTCCGGATCGAGCGGGAGGGAGGCGATCAGCTCGGCGTCGGCCGCCGTGCGCCGTACGAAGTCGAGGAGGTCCGCCTGGGTGGGCGCCGAGCCGACGGCAGGGGAGACGGAAGGGGAGGAGACAGACACGTACACCGTCCTGAGGAAGGTTCGCGGAACGGGCGCACGACGGCGCTCGGAAGGGAAGGGGGACGCGAATTCAGCAGGACGGACGACACACGCAGCCCGCGTAGCGGACGAGGTCCATGTGGACCCTCCGCCACAGGCGCACACAGGTGTCGGTCACGAGCCGGAGTACAGCACGCCGCCGCACTCCGGTCAATGCACCGTCACGATGTGGACGCAGCGTGGCGGTGCTCACGGTCAGCGCACGCCGGAGCCGGCCGCCGCCTGCTCCTTCACCGCGCCGCCCACCGTGGCCTCGGCCGCCGCGTACAGATCGGCCGGGCGGACTCCGCTCAACGCGGTGACGAGATGGCCGTCGGGGCGCACGAGCAGCACGCTGTGCGCCGGCGCGCCCGGGTAGCTTTCGGCCACCAGCAGCTCGGCCGGGTGGGGCAGCGCGGTCACGGCGGCCGCGAGCCGGGGCATCACCCCGGCGGAGACCCAGTGTTTGCGGTCCCACACGCCCGTGCCCGGTGCGACCAGGACGACGAGCAGCGCGCCCCGGCCGAGCCGGTCGCGCAGCTGCACGAAGGAACCGTCCTCCGCCGTGACCCGTACGTCCGTGACCGGTGCGCCGGGCGGGGTGTCGACCGGGATCTCCGCCTCCAGGGGCCGGGGGGCGAGCGGCGAGTCGGCGTACGCCCCCGGCGCGCCGAGCGGCCCGCGCCCCAGGTGACCGTCCGTGAGCAACCCGTCGTGGCCCCTGGCCGCGCCCGGCACGATGTGGCGCAGTCCGCCCCCGCTACGCAGCACCGGCAGTACCTGGTCGGCGGCGCGCAGCCGGGCGGCGACCACCGCGCGCCGTTCGGCCTGGTAGCTGTCCAGCAGCGCCTCGTGCGGGCCGTGGTGCCAGGAGACGGCCAGCTTCCAGGCGAGGTTGTCGGCGTCCCGCAGGCCCTCGTCGAGCCCCTGGGTGCCGAACGCGCCGAGCAGGTGGGCCGCGTCCCCGGCGAGGAAGACCCGGCCGACGCGCCACCGGCGGGCCAGCCGGTGGTGCACGGTGTGGACGCCGGTGTCGAGCAGGTCGTACGCCGGTGTGGGGTCGCCGGTCCAGCCCGCCAGGGTCTCGCGGATCCGGGTCACCAGGATCTCGGGCGTGACCAGGTCCTTGCCCGGCGGCAGCAGCCAGTCCAGGCGCCATACGCCGTCCGGGAGGGGGCGGGCGGTCACCTCGCCGGCCGAGGGCACGGACTGGCGCCACGGCGGCATCCGATGGAGCAACGCCTGACCCGCCCAGGGAAGTTCCGCACGCAGCGCCGCGACCGCGTGCCGTTCCACCGCCGTACGGCCCGGAAAGCGGATGTCCTGGAGTTTGCGCACCGCCGAGCGGGTTCCGTCGCACCCGACCAGGTAGCTGCCGCGCCACCAGGTGCCCTGAGGCCCGCGGGTGTGCGCGGTGACGCCGGAACGCTCCTGCTCGATCGAGTCCAGGCGGCTGTCCACCACCATCTTCACCAGCGGCTCGTCGGCGATGGCAGCGCGCAGGGCGTGCGTGAGCACGTGCTGGGCGATGTGCAGCGGGGCGGCGGGGTCCGCCTCGTCGAAAGCGATCTCGCTCATCACCTGCTTGCGCCGCAGGGACCGCCATCCGGCCCAGCGCACGCCGTGCTCACCGAGCGCGACTGCGGTCAGCCGCTCCAGCAGGGCGGCCGTGTCCTCGCGCAGCACGACGGTGCGCGCCGGGCGAACTTCGTCCTTGCCGGGGCCCTCGTCCAGGACGACGGTCGGCACCTCCTGCCGGGCCAGGGCCAGGGCGAGCGTGAGCCCGACGGGCCCCGCTCCGACGATGATCACCGGGTCCATGACGCGGCGCCCCCTGCCCGTGACGATGCCCTGACGGAGACAAGTGAACAGGAAGGGGGAGCGGGGTGCACGATCACAGAACGTATGCAACCCATTGGCAGAGTTTGCGTCAAGCGACCGGAGGCAGTGGCGATCATGCCACTGCCTCCGGGTGCCTCATGTCACCTGAATGATCGTCAGTCCTTGTGCACGCCGCTGTGGCCACCGCCGCCGACGAAGGGACCGCTGAGGTCCAGGCCACCGGGGGCGCCTCCGGCCCCGGTCGCCGCGGTACCCGCGATGTCCGCCACATCCTGGGCTCCGAGCACCGCGCCGGTCGACTTCTTGCGTCGCCGCAGCCGGCCCTCCAGCCAGCTCGCGAAGGAGGTCAGCGAGAAGTTGAGGACGACGTAGATCGCGGCCACCACCGTGTACGACGCGATGACGTTCGCACCGTAGTAGCCGCTCATCGTGTTCGCCGAGGCGAGCAGTTCGGGGAAGGTGAGGACGGCGCCGCCGAGCGCGGTGTCCTTCACGACGACCACGAGCTGGCTGATGATCGCCGGGAGCATCGCGGTGACCGCCTGCGGCAGCAGGATGAGGCGCATCACCTGGTTCTTGCGCAGACCGATCGCCATGGCCGCCTCGGACTGGCCCTTCGGCAGGGAGAGGATGCCCGCGCGGACGATCTCGGCGAGCACCGAGGCGTTGTACAGCACCAGACCGGTGACGACCGCGTACAGCGGACGGTCGTCCGAACTGACGTCGGTGTACTGGCTGTACAGCTCGTTCCCGAAGATCATGAGGACCAGCACCGGGATCGCGCGGAAGAACTCGACCACGACCGAGGCCGGGACGCGTACCCAGACGTGGTCCGAGAGCCGGGCGATGCCGAGGACGGCGCCCAGCGGCAGCGCGATGACCATCGCCAGGGCGGCCGCCTTCAGGGTGTTCTGCAGGCCGGGCCAGATGTACGTCGAGTAGGCCTCGGAGCCGCTGAAGAACGGCTTCCACAGCACCCAGTCGAGTTGGTTCTTCTCGTCGAGGGACGCGTACACCCACCACAGGAGGGCCGCGAGCGCGACTATGAAGAGCACCGTGTAGAGGACGTTGCGCCGCTTGGCGCGCGGTCCCTGGGCGTCGTACAGAACCGAGCTCATCGCTTCACCGCAACCTTCTTGCCCACCCAGCCGAGGATCAGACCGGTCGGCAGGGTCAGGCAGCAGAACCCGAAGGCGATGACCGCGGAGATCTGCAGCAGCAGGGCCTCCTTGTCGAGCATGTCCTTCATGAGTGTCGCCGCCTCCGCCACGCCGATCGCGGCCGCCACCGTCGTGTTCTTCGTCAACGCGATCAGCACGTTGGTCAGCGGGCCGACGGTCGCCCGGAAAGCCTGCGGCAGTACGACCAGGAACAGCACCTGCGTGAAGCTCAGGCCGATGGCCCGCGCGGCCTCCGCCTGGCCGACCGGCACGGTGTTGATGCCGGACCGGATCGCCTCGCACACGAAGGCCGACGTGTAGACGATCAGCCCGAGCACGGCCAACCGGAAGTTGATCGTGTCGGTCTCGTCGGAACCGAGGCTGACGTTCAGCGTCTGGTAGAGGCCGAGCGACGAGAACAGGATGATCACCGTGAGCGGAATGTTCCGCACGATGTTCACGTAGGCGGTGCCGAAGCCGCGCATCAGCGGCACCGGACCCACCCGCATCGCGGCCAGCAGAGTGCCCCAGACCAGGGAGCCCACGGCGGACAGCAGCGTCAGCTGCACCGTCGTCCAGAAGGCGCTTAGTACGTCGTAACCTTCAAGAAAGTCGAACACGATCTCCCGCGCTTCCGCGTGTAGGGATGCCCGGATGCGCCGCCCTCACGGACGGCGCATCCGCCAGGCGTTGCCTCAGCTCTTGATGTCGCCGATCTTCGGGGCGGCCTCGTTCTTGTAGCCGGCCGGCCCGAAGTTCTTGTCCACGGCCTTCTGCCAGGACTTGTCGGCCACCATCTCCTCAAGCGCCTTGTTGATCTTGGCCTTGAGGTCGCTGCCCTTCTTGACGCCGATGCCGTAGTTCTCGTTGGTCATCTTCAGGCCGCCCAGCTTGAACTTGCCCTTGAACTGGGCCTGGGAGGCGTAACCGGCGAGGATCGAGTCGTCCGTGGTCAGGGCGTCGATGACCTTGCTCTGCAGACCGGTCAGGCACGCGGAGTACGTCGGGTACTTCTGGAGCTGCGCCTTGGGGGCGAGCTTGTCCTTGACGTTCTGCGCCGAAGTCGAGCCGGTGACCGAACACAGCTTCGCCTTGTTGAGGTCGGACGGCGACTTGATGCTGTTGTCGTCCGCGCGGACCAGCACGTCCTGGTGGGCGAGCAGGTACGGGCCGGCGAAGTCGACCAGCTTCTGGCGCTCCGGGGTGATCGAGTAGGAGGCGGCGATGAAGTCGACGTCACCACGCTTGAGCATCGTCTCGCGGTCCGCGCTCTTCGACTCCTTCCACTCGATCTGGTCCGCGCTGTAACCGAGCTTCTTGGCGACGTACGTGGCCACGTCGACGTCGAAGCCGGCGTAGCCCTGCGGGGTCTTCTGGCCGATGCCGGGCTGGTCGAACTTGATGCCGATGGTGATCTTCTTGCCACCATCGGAGGAGCCGTTGTCGTCCTTCTTGTCGCCGCCGCACGCGGTGGCGCTCACCGAGAGGGCGAGGAGGACGGCCGAGGCGGCGGTGACCTTGCGGAGCTTCATGGTGAACATCCTTTGAGTGGTGAGGAACGAGGTCCGTCTAAGGGATGGGCGACCCGGATCGTGCGGGTGCCGGGGCACGCACCGTCAGTGGTGCAGGATCTTGGACAGGAAGTCCTTGGCCCGGTCGCTGCGCGGGTTGCTGAAGAACTGGTCGGGCGCAGCCTGTTCGACGATCCGGCCGTCCGCCATGAAGACCACGCGGTTCGCAGCCGAACGTGCGAAGCCCATCTCGTGGGTGACGACGATCATCGTCATGCCCTCACGGGCGAGCTGCTGCATGACCTCGAGGACCTCGTTGATCATCTCGGGGTCGAGGGCGGAGGTCGGCTCGTCGAAGAGCATGACCTTCGGGCCCATCGCCAGCGCCCGCGCGATGGCGACGCGCTGCTGCTGGCCGCCGGACAGCTGGGCGGGGTACTTGTCGGCCTGGGTGCCCACACCGACCCGGTCGAGCAGGGCCCGCGCCTTCTCCTCGGCCTGCTTCTTGTCCGCCTTGCGGACCTTGATCTGGCCCAGCATCACGTTCTCGAGCACGGTCTTGTGCGCGAAGAGGTTGAAGGACTGGAAGACCATCCCGACGTCCGCCCGCAGCCGGGCGAGTTCCCGGCCCTCGTGCGGCAGGGGCTTGCCGTCGATCGTGATGGTGCCTGAATCGATCGTCTCCAGGCGGTTGATGGTGCGGCACAGGGTCGACTTTCCGGACCCGGAGGGCCCGATGACCACGACGACCTCGCCGCGGGCGATCGTCAGGTCGATGTCCTGGAGCACGTGCAACGCGCCGAAGTGCTTGTTGACGCTCTTCAGGACGACCAGTTCGTCTGACGTGGCCACGTCTTCCTTGGCCACCGATACTTTGGTCATCGCTCTCAGGCTCCGTCCTCCTCGGTTTCCGTGGACAGTAGTGAGCGGCTTGACCTGCGTCATCACATCTGAGGGAGATCTGAGCATCACGATCCGATAGCAACCGGACACGGCTCGTAGCACGTGTCGCCGTCTGCGTATCGGCCGGATAACGGAAGCGGCGGGCAACCGGAACCCTCTTGACGCCGTCCTTATCCATCAGCGTCACTGCCATGGTGCACGCGTGTGTGCACGCGATGACAAGACCGACGACAACCGAGACCGTACGACCGCTGAACCGGAGGGGGCCGGGATGAGACTGCTTCTCGTCGAGGACGACAACCACGTCGCCGCGGCCCTGTCCGCCGTCCTCGCGCGGCACGGCTTCGACGTCACCCATGCGCGCAGCGGCGAGGAGGCCCTCCAGGCGCTCGTCCCGGAGGGCGCCGGATTCGGGGTGGTCCTGCTCGACCTGGGCCTGCCCGACCAGGACGGCTACGAGGTCTGCGGCAAGATCCGCAAGCGCACCAGCACTCCGGTGATCATGGTCACCGCCCGCTCCGACGTCCGTTCCCGCATCCACGGTCTCAACCTGGGCGCCGACGACTACGTGGTGAAGCCGTACGACACCGGCGAACTGCTCGCCCGTATCCACGCCGTCAGCCGGCGCACCGCCCACGAGGACCCGGCCGCCGCGGGCGAGGACGCCCTGCACCTCGGTGCCGTGCGCATCGAACTGCCCACCCGCCAGGTCAGCGTGGACGGTTCGGTCGTCCAGCTCACCCGCAAGGAGTTCGACCTGCTCGCGCTGCTCGCCCAGCGGCCGGGGGTGGTCTTCCGGCGGGAACAGATCATCAGCGAGGTCTGGCGCACCAGCTGGGAGGGCACGGGCCGCACCCTGGAGGTGCACGTCGCCTCGCTGCGGGCCAAACTGCGCATGCCCGCGCTGATCGAGACCGTACGCGGCGTCGGCTACCGCCTCGTCGCCCCGGCCGCATAGCGGGGACGGGTGCGCACACGGCTCCTCCCGCTGCTCATCGTCCTGCTGGCGGCCGTCCTGCTCGCGCTCGGCATCCCGCTCGCCGTCAGCGTGGCCGCCGCCCAGCAGCAGCGGGTCGTGGTCGACCGGATCGACGACACGGCACGCTTCGCCGCGCTCGCCCAGTTCGTCACCGACGGACCCAGCGGCTCCCGCCGCACCACCAGGGACGAGCGCGGGGAGACCCTGCGCAGCGAGCTGGAGAACTACTACGGCGTCTACGGCATCCGCGCCGGCGTCTTCTACCGCAACGACTCGGCGATGGCCAACGCACCCGGCGACTGGTTCGTACCGAGCGCGGGGGAGATGCGGGAGGCGTTCGACGAGGCGCTGCTCAGCCGGCGCAGCCACGACCCGCAGCAGGTGTGGCCCTGGCAGCGCAGCCGGCTGATCGTCGCCTCGCCGGTGATCCGCGACGGGGACGTCGTGGCGGTCGTGGTCACCGACTCGCCCACCGGGCAGATGCGGTCGCGGATCCTGCGCGGCTGGCTGTTCATCGGGGCCGGCGAGATCGCGGCGATGCTCCTCGCCGTCGGCGCGGCGCTGCGCCTGACCGGCTGGGTGCTCAAACCCGTACGGATCCTGGACGCCACCACCCACGATATCGCCACCGGACGCCTCAAGTCCCGGGTCGCGGCCGCCGGCGGGCCGCCGGAACTCAGACGGCTGGCCCGCTCGTTCAACGAGATGGCGGACAACGTCGAGTCCGTGCTGGAGCAGCAGCGCGCCTTCGTCGCCGACGCCTCGCACCAACTGCGCAACCCGCTCTCGGCGCTGCTGCTGCGCATCGAACTGCTCGCCCTCGAACTGCCCGAGGACAACGAGGAGATCGCGTCGGTCCGCACCGAGGGCAAGCGCCTGACGCAGGTCCTGGACGACCTGCTCGACCTGGCGCTGGCCGAGCACGCCGACGCCGACCTCCGGCTGACCGACATCGGCGCCCTGGCCGAGGAGCGGGTGGCCGCCTGGTCACCCGCCGCCCGCGCAAGGGGCGTCCGGCTGACCGGCGACTGCCCGCCCACCACCGCCTGGGCCGACCCGATCGCCCTGTCCAGTGCGCTGGACGCGGTGATCGACAACGCCGTGAAGTTCACCCCTGAGGGCGGCACCGTCGAGGTCACCGTCTCCGCCGACGGCGACACCTCCATGGTCGTCGTCACCGACACCGGCCCCGGCCTCACCGACGAGGAACTGGCGCGCGTGGGCGACCGTTTCTGGCGCAGCGGCCGCCATCAGAACGTCAAGGGCTCGGGCCTGGGCCTGTCCATCAGCCGCGCCCTGCTCGCGGCCGGCGGCGGCTCGATCGACTACGCCCACCACGAGCCGCGAGGGCTGCGGGTGACGGTCTCGGTACCGCGGGACACGGAGAGCCGGCAGGAGTCCTAGGCACCCCTTCGATGGCGGACCGGTTACGGCTTCACCGACCGGTAGTAGCGCCGGGCGCCCTGCTGCAGGGGCAGCGGGTCCGTGTAGATGGCGGTGCGCAGGTCGACCAGTTGCGCGGAGTGGACGTGTGCGCCGATGCCGTCGCGGCTCTTGATCACGGTGCGCGTCACCCACTCGATCAGCCGGGGGTCGATGTCCGTACGGGTCATCAGCAGGTTGGACACGGCGATCGTCGGCACCGGCGTGCCCTGCTGCACGGCCGGGTAGGCGGACTCGGGGATGCTGGTGGCCCGGTAGTAGCGCGCCCCCTGCCCTTGGCTGTGCAGCTTCGCGATGAGATCACCGTCGATCGGCACGAACGTGAAGGCGGACTTCTTCGCGAGCGTGAGCAGCCCCTTCGTGGGCAGCCCACCCGACCAGAAGAAGGCGTCGATCTTTCCCTGCTGCAGCCGGCCGGGCCCGGTGTCGATGCCGTCCGCGACCGGAGTGATGTCCTTGTGCGGATCGATGCCGGCCGCCCTCAGTACCCGGTTGGCGATCAGCCGCACGCCGGAGTCGGGCAGCCCGGTCGCCACCCGCCGGTGCCGCAGATCCGCGACGCTCTTGATGTCCGAGCCCCGTCGCACGATGAGATGCACATAGTCGTCGTAGAGCCGGGCCACCCCGCGCAGCTGCCCCGCACCACTGCCGCTCCGGAGCTCGTACGTCTCCACGGCGTCGGCCGCCGCGATGGTGAAGTCGGCCTGTCCGGTCGCCACCCGCTGGACGTTCTCCTGCGAACCGGCGCTGTTGAGCAGCTTCACCTCCAGCCCGGGCATGTCCTTGGCCAGCTCGGTGCGCAGGCGCTCGCCGTACTCCTGGTAGACGCCCCGGGGCGTGCCCGTGCTGAAGACGATCGTTCCGCTCGGCGGCGTCTCACCCAAGGGCAGCAGCCACCACAGCAGCAGCCCGAGGGCCACCACACCGACGGCCGCGCTCTGGAGCGCCCGGCGCCTGCTGATTCGGGGGAACACCTTGGACATGCGGCGATCCTGCCAGGCGACGCGCGCTGCTGACCAGGGCCGAGGTCACTCCGGGGCGGAGAGGCGCCGCTCAGGGGCCGGGAGATGTGCCGCTCAGGGGCCGGGGAAGCCGCTCCCGGGTGGCGAAGACCGCTCGGGGATCCGGTGGGACCGCTCGGGGATCCGGCGGGCCGATCGAGGAGGCCGGTGGGCCGGTCGAGGCTCGGGCGGGATCGGTCGAGGGTCCGGCGGGACCGCTCGGGGGCAGGTGAAAGGGCGGAAGGCTTTGTCAGTGGTGGCCGTTAGAGTCGCCGTATGAGCACCTCGCCCGCCGACCTCGTCCGTGAGTTCCACCTCGCCTTCGGCCTCGACGCCCGCAGCACGCCGAGGGAGGTGTCCCCCGCGCTGGCCGCCCACCGCGGGGAACTGCTCGCCGAGGAGGCCGCCGAGGTCGCCGAGGTCGCGGTCGAGGGCCCGCTGGACCGCCTCGCGCACGAGCTGGCGGACGTGGTCTACGTGGCGTACGGCACGGCTCTGGTCCACGGCATCGACCTGGACGAGGTGATCGCCGAGATCCACCGCGCCAACATGAGCAAACTCGGCCCGGACGGTCACGTCGCCCGCCGGGCCGACGGCAAGGTCCTCAGGGGAGAGCACTACCGGGCGCCGGACGTGTCGGCCGTGCTGCGCCGCCAGGGGTGGATACCGGGCGGCGCAGCCTGACACCCGCGCCGGCGCCCGGCACGGTGAGGAGATCCGGCGCCTGTCGCGGTGGCGAGGTCGACGCGTGCGCGGCGGGGCGACGTCCCACGCCTGCCCCGTCACCGTGGCGAGGTCAGCGCCCGGCGCCTACGACGACAGGGAGCCGCCCGCCAGCTTCCACTCGCGGTGCAGGGCGCCCAGCGGGACGTTCCGCTGGATGACCGGAGTACCGAATATGGACAGCTGGAGCCGCAGGGTCCCGGACAGGTCGACCCCGCCGTACACGCTCCACGCGCCTTCCGCCCTCGGCTTGCTTCCGTCGGTGGAGGCGGTGACCGTTCCGGAGGCCTCGCCGCGCAGGTACGGGGCCAGGTCGGCGGTGACGCCGACGGTGCCGTAGAGGCCCACCGTGGCCTCGGCGCCGAGCGCCGTCTTCAGGGTCCCGGCGGTGGTGACGGAGGCGCGCACCGGGGTGCTCGTGAAGTCAGAGGAGCTGACCGGCGTCCATCCCTTGGCCAGGCCGAAGGTCCCGCCCGCCTTGAAGCCGCCCTTGAGGCTCTGCTCGACGTCGACGGTGACGTGCCCGTCGACGCTGATCTGCAGGTAGCAGGTCAGGTCAAGGTTGACCACGACGGGGACGGGGCCGACCTGCAGAACGGGGTCGGCGTGCAGCTTGGCGAAGGGGATGCGCAGCGGGGTTCCGGTGGCCGCGGCGGCACGGCCCTTGACCGCCCACCCGGAGGTCCAGTCACCGGACACGCCGAGGTACGCCGAACCGGGCGCCGCGCCGGTCCCGGTGCCGCCGTAGGCGAAGTCGACCTGCGGGGCGACCTGGACGAAGCCCTTCACCGAGGCGGTGGCGGAAGCGGAGGCGCCCTGGACTGCCGGCACCTCGGCGCTCACGTCGAGCCGGAGGCTGCCGAGCGGCACCGTCGCACCCTTGGGGCCGACGTGTACGTCACCGGCCTTCGACCAGGACACGTTCACATCGGGCAGCAGCTTGTCGACGGTGAACGACGACGGGTCGACGGGCACGTCGCCCTTCGCCGTGTCATCGCCCAGCAGCGCGTTGAGCGTGGCCGGTTTGGTCTGCACCTCGGTGCCGCGCTCCGTCTCACCGATCACCTTGGTGACCTCGGCGAGCAGCCCGTGCGGCGCCCCCGGCGCCGGCGCACTGGCGATCACGTCGCCCACGGCGGTTTCGTGCGGTCCGGCGGAGGAGCCGGCGGAAGGAGTGGGCCTGCTCGGGGAACTCTCCTTACCGTTCGGCTTGTCGGAGATGACGGCACGCCGTGTGTGGCTGTCGTACGAGCTGACGGTGAGTCTCGTCCTGTGTGCTCGCTGCCCGTCGCCGCCCGGGCTCGCCGTGGCGGTCGCCGTGGCGGCCGGGGTGGCGGTGGGAGCGGCGGCGACGGTGAGCGAGTGGCCCGTGCCGTCGGCGGGACGGTCGTCGGCCTTGATCTGCTGGCTGTGCTCGCCGGCCGCCGACCGCTCGGCGTGCGGTGTCGGCGAGGAGCAGGCCGCGGCGAGGAAGAGAGTGGTCACGGCGAGGGCGGGCAGCAGGGCACGCCTGTGCCTCATGCGTCTGCGCAAGGTCGGTCCTGAGTGAAGTGGGGGGTGGCAGAGAGGTTCCGGCGAACGGTCTACTTGTGGGCAGGACCGGCCGGTACCTCGGTGACGGGCCATGAGCATGCCATGGCCGCACCCGCTGTTCCCTCGCAAACCGGTCACAACCCAAGGTGACCTGCGCCACGGTGAGTTCACGTCAGGTATGACTCAAAGCCGAGGCAAGTGAGGCGAGTTGGGACGCGGGCGACCGTCCGGGAGTAGCCGGTGTCCCGCGCCCTTCTCGGGTGTCAGCGGCCGGAGAGCCCGGTGCCACCGAGCCGGGTCAGGAGACCGGAGAGCAGCGCGATGTCCTCCTGGACCCACGCCGCGCCGGCGAAGATCTCGGTGGCGGTCTCCTCAGCCGTGGCCAGCATCTCCTGCAACCGCTGGCGGCCCGTCCCGGTCAGCGAGGCGTAGGCGACCCGCGCGTCCCGGGCGTCCGGCACGCGGGTCACCAGCCCGATCCGCTCCAGCGGAGCCAGTCCGCGCGTGACTCCCGAGGCCGTCAGCCCCAGCGCTTCGGCGAGGTCGACCCGGCGCATCCGGCCGCCCGGCGCCTGCCCCAGGCGCAGCAGCAGGGTGAAGTCGGCGAGGCTGACGCCGTGCAGCCCGCTCAGTCGGGCGTCGAACCGCCGTACGAGCGCCGCCTGTGCCCGCACGAGCCGAAGCGCCGCGTCCAGGGCCTCACTCATGGCTGCCGCCCCCGATACTCATTGCCATCTCCTTGACTCCTCAAGCTTATGAACCGAGTGAACGCGCTGCCCGCCGCCGGCGCTTGCCCAGGGGTGCCTGGGAGAGGTCCTCGGCGGTGGACCGGAGGTTCTTGAAGCCGTAGCCGCGCTCGGACAGCCAGGCCTTCGCCGCATCCTCGGCCCGCTCGGTCGCCTCCAGGATGTCTCCCTCCTCCTCCCCGGTGTCGGAGAAGCGGAAGACGAAGGCCGGCCGGGCGGCGATGTCGTAGGTGAGGTTGCCCTCGGGGGTGAACGCGGCGCGCAGCACGTCGTGTGCGGCGGCGTCGGCCAGCAGCGCGGCCCGCTGGGCGTCGGTGAGGCCGTCGAAGACGCCGCGCACGGTGATTCTGAAGGTCCGGGTACTCATCCCGCGACCTTAGGCACAGCGGGGGTGGGCCCTCCACCGGGTTTCCGGCGGTCGGCACGCCCACTCGCGGTGGCGGACCGGGACGGGATCCCGGCCGCGCACCGCACGGCCGTTCGGAACGATCCGGTAGCACAGGCACGACCCCCGAGGCCGGCGCCGTACGTGTGGATCCCGGCGTTTCTCCGAACCGTTCCGTCACCAGCGGATGGCCGTCAAGTCGATGGGGCGGGGGCGGAGCAGGCGGGTGCGTTCTGCCAGCGTCCGCAGCCGCCGGGCTGCACATCACGGTCGACGCGGGTGTGGCGGCCGCGTTCCTGAGATGAGCCCGCGCGTCGTGTCTCTGCCTCATCGCGCGGCAGCCGCAGATCGGCGACTTTCCTCCGGACTCGCCGATCAGTCCGGGTGCGGACTGTCGGGCGGCGTCACAGTTGGTGCGGCGGGCGTCCACGTACCAACCCAACCGCTCTCACGGTCGGACGAATGCGGCAAACGGCCGGAACGACGTGCCCCGTCGCGTCCTCGCACGGGATCACCGCCACACAGTGCCCCCGGACGGGACCCCGGGGCGCCGTGGCCGGCCCGGGAACGGCGCGGGTGTGCGGACCGCACTCGCCGAGGGCCTTCCGGAAGCACCTACCCTTGAGGGCATGACCAGCAGCAGCGACCGGAGCCCCGCAGTGGACGTTCACGCACCCAAGAGCTACGAGATCCGCACCTACGGGTGCCAGATGAACGTCCACGACTCCGAGCGATTGTCCGGGCTGCTCGAAGAGGCCGGGTACGTGCGGGCGCCCGAAGGATCGGACGGGGACGCCGACGTCGTCGTCTTCAACACCTGCGCGGTCCGTGAGAACGCCGACAACCGGCTGTACGGCAACCTCGGCCGGCTCGCGCCGAAGAAGTCCTCGCGGCCCGGCATGCAGATCGCGGTCGGCGGCTGCCTCGCGCAGAAGGACCGCGACACCATCGTGAAGAAGGCGCCCTGGGTGGACGTCGTCTTCGGCACGCACAACATCGGCAAGCTGCCCGTCCTGCTGGAGCGCGCCCGCGTCCAGGAGGAGGCACAGGTCGAGATCGCCGAGTCGCTGGAGGCCTTCCCGTCCACCCTGCCGACCCGGCGCGAGAGCGCCTACGCGGCCTGGGTGTCGATCTCCGTCGGCTGCAACAACACCTGCACCTTCTGTATCGTCCCGGCCCTGCGCGGCAAGGAGAAGGACCGCCGTCCCGGCGACATCCTCGCCGAGGTGGAGGCGCTGGTCGCCGAGGGCGTCTCGGAGATCACGCTGCTCGGCCAGAACGTCAACGCCTACGGCTCCGACATCGGCGACCGTGAGGCCTTCAGCAAGCTGCTGCGCGCCTGCGGGAAGATCGAGGGGCTGGAGCGCGTCCGCTTCACCTCGCCGCACCCGCGCGACTTCACCGACGACGTCATCGCCGCCATGGCCGAGACGCCGAACGTGATGCCGCAACTGCACATGCCGCTGCAGTCCGGCTCGGACACCGTCCTGAAGGCGATGCGCCGCTCCTACCGGCAGGACCGTTACCTCGGGATCATCGAGAAGGTCCGGGCCGCCATCCCGCACGCCGCCATCACCACCGACATCATCGTGGGCTTCCCCGGCGAGACCGAGGACGACTTCGAGCAGACGCTGCACGTGGTGCGCGAGGCGCGGTTCACGCAGGCCTTCACCTTCCAGTACTCCAAGCGCCCCGGCACCCCGGCCGCGACCATGGAGGACCAGATCCCCAAGGAGGTCGTCCAGGCGCGCTACGAGCGGCTCGTCGCCCTCCAGGAGGAGATCTCCTGGGAGGAGAACAAGAAGCAGGTCGGCCGCACCCTGGAACTGATGGTCGCCGAGGGCGAGGGGCGCAAGGACGGCGCCACCCACCGCCTTTCCGGCCGCGCCCACGACAACCGCCTGGTCCACTTCACCAAGCCCGAGCAGGAGGTGCGCCCCGGTGACGTGGTCACCGTCGAGGTGACCTACGCCGCCCCGCACCACCTCCTCGCCGAGGGGCCCGTTCTCGACGTGCGCCGCACGCGCGCGGGGGACGCCTGGGAGAAGCGCAACGCCGCGGAGGCCGCCCAGCCGGCGGGCGTCATGCTCGGCCTGCCGAAGATCGGCGTACCGGCACCGCTGCCGGTCGCCACGGGCAGCGGCTGCGGCTGCGACTGACCGGGCACGGCCGGACCACTGTCGACGATCGGAACACGGGGGAGGACGGGCCGGTGGCTCGATGGGCGCTGCTGCTCGACAAACCGCCTGGTGAGGGGCCATACCGCAAGCAGTACGAGCTGATGGCCACGATCGACGGCGCCCGCGAGGAGGCCGAGGCGCGGTTCGCGGAGTTCGTGCGCCTGTACCAGCCCCGGCATCCGATGTATCCGGTGCGGATGCGCCGGTACCGCACGGGTGACGGCTGGATGCTGGTCGGGGACGGCTCGTCCGGCGGTGTGTTCACGTACCACTTCCTGTTCACCGAGCTGGAGTGGGACTCGGGGCCGATTACCTACTGACCGCGTACCCTGCCGATCATGCTTGTCGCCGCCGCAGTCTGCCCCTGCCCTCCCCTGCTCGTGCCCGAGGTCGCCGCGGGTGCCGCGCCCGAACTGGACACCGCGCGTGCGGCGTGCGCGGACGCACTCGGTGTGCTCGCCGCCGCCCGCCCGGACCTGCTGGTGGTGATCGGGCCCGCCGAGCAGAGCGGGCGGGGGCCGTTTCCGCAGGGCACCCCGGGCTCCTTCCGGGGGTTCGGGGTCGACCTGGACGTGCGCCTGGGCCGCGCCACGGATGCCGTCCCCGAACGGGAACTGCCGCCCCCGCTGGCCGTCGGCGCCTGGCTGCTCGAGCGGACCGGCTGGGCGGATGCCCCCATCGAGGGGCTCGGCATCGGGGAGCCGCTCGCGCCCGAGCGGTGCATCGAGGTCGGGAGGGAGATCGGAGCCCGGGCAGCGCGAGTGGCGTTGCTGGTGATGGGAGACGCCAGCGCGTGCCGCACGGTCAAGGCGCCGGGGTACCTGGACGAGCGGGCGGCACCCTTCGACGCGGAGGTCGCACGGGCGCTGGGCGCGGCGGATCTCTGGGCCGTCCAGGCGCTGGACGCCGAGCTGGCGTACGAGCTGAAGGCCTCGGGCCGTGCCCCCTGGCAGGTCCTGGCCGGAGCCGCCGAGGGCGCGGGCCTCAGCGGCGCACTGCTGTACGAGGACGCGCCGTACGGCGTGGGGTACCTGGTCGCGACCTGGTCCTAGCGCCGGGCACCTGGCCGCGGCGAGGGCGAGGGCGAGGGCGAGGGCGAGGGCGAGGGTGCGGGTGCGCAGCCCCGGATCCAGGTCCAGGGTCTCCGGCTGGTGCAGCGGTCCGACCGCCTCGCGCAGCCGGCGGGCCTCGTCGGCGCGGCTTCCGCAGGCGCCCAGGTGCTCCTCCACGGCGGCCGTCTCCGCCGCCGGGCAGGCGGCCGGCGCCCAGGCGCCGAGGTGCGGGCGCGCTGCCCTGGGGGTGGGCCGCGCTCCGCCGCGGGGGTGAGCCACGCTCTGCCATGGAAGTGGCATGCTCGGCGCGCGGCATGGGCGCACGCCGGCCCTCTGCCGTGGCGGCCGGCGCCTGCCGCGGGCGGAAACGGCGGACGGCCGCGAGCCGTTCCGCTCCGCGGCCGTCCGCCATCACATGCGCCGATCACCGGGGCCTTGTGGCAGTACCCGTGCTGAAAAGACGATCACCTGCCGTTGAGGTGAGGCACCCCACCGTTTCCGAGCAATCCGGGAACCTCGGAAGGCCCCTCAGGAAGTCGGCGGTGGGCCCTCCGGCCGGGTGGGGTCCCTCGGGTCGCCGGTTGCCGTCCCCGGGTCCTCCGGCCGGGTGGGGACTGTGGGGTCGCTGGTTGCCATCCCTGGGTCCTGGGGCGGGGTGGGGACTGTGGGGTCGCTGGTTGCCATCCCTGGGTCCTGGGGCGGGGTGGGGACTGTGGGGTCGCTGGTTGCCATCCCTGGGTCCTCGGGCCGGCTGGGGACCGTCGGATCGCCGGTGGCCATCCCCGGCTCTCCCGGCCCGGTGGGGACCGTGGGGCCGCCGGGAGCCGCCCCCGGGCCCTCCTTGTGCGCGAGGCGGTCCATCGCCTCCTTGGCCTTATCCGTACCCGCGTGGATTTTGTCGCTGTACTTGCCCTTGGTCCGCTCGTCGACGACCTTCGCGGCCTTGTCGATGCCGTGCTGGACCTTGTCGCCGTGCTGCCGCGCGAGGTCCGACACCTTGTCCTTGGCCGGAGTGAGCTTGCTCTTCACGTTGTCCAACAGACCCATGGTCCACCTTCCCTCGCGGGACAGTCACCTTCGGGCGCCGTCGCCGGTCTCGTTGTCGGCGGCCTCCTCGGCGGACTGCTGCTTGGGGATGTCGGCGCTCGCGGACGCGTGGTCGTCCGTACCGGCCTCCGGCCGGGCCGGCGCGTCCTCGTGTCCGTCCTCGGCCGAGCCCTTCGCCTTCGCCGACTCGGCTCCCCCGGCCTCCGCCGGCTCCGCTGCCGCCGCCTCGGCTCCCTCCGGCTCCCTGCCGGCCTCTGCCTCGGCGGCCGACGCCTCCCGAGCCGCCTTCGACCTGCGGAGGAGTCGTGCAAACACGCCCATATCCACTCCATACGGTACTCGTGCGGGCGAATTCCCGCGTAACCCCGTGCGTCAAGTTGTGCCGCCCGGGTCACCGCCACCGGCGCTCCGGCAGGCGGCACTCGCCTCGGGCAACGACCCCGGCTCCCCACCGTCACGTAACTCGTTCGAGACCGCGTCCGCGGGTTTGCGAGACTGGTGCGGTGAGCAGCGCACCCCTCGCCCCCCGCGTCATCGCCGTCGTCGGTCCCACCGCGGCCGGAAAGTCCGATCTCGGTGTCTTCCTGGCCCAGCAGCTCGGCGGCGAGGTCGTCAACGCCGACTCCATGCAGCTGTACCGGGGGATGGACATCGGCACCGCCAAGCTGACGCCCGAGGAGCGCGGCGGCGTACCGCACCACCTGCTGGACATCTGGGACGTGACGGTCAGCGCCTCGGTCGCCGAATACCAGAAACTGGCCCGCGCGCGGATCGACGCGCTGCTCGCCGAGGGGCGCTGGCCGATCCTGGTCGGCGGCTCCGGCCTGTACATCCGCGGTGCCGTCGACAACCTGGAGTTCCCCGGCACCGACCCCGAGGTCCGGGCCCGCCTGGAGGAGGAGCTGACGCTGCGCGGCTCCGGTGCGCTGCACGCCCGCCTGGCCGCCGCCGACCCCGAGGCCGCGCGCGCGATCCTGCCCAGCAACGGCCGCCGTATCGTCCGGGCCCTGGAAGTGATCGAGATCACCGGCCAGCCCTTCACCGCCAACCTGCCCGGCCACGACTCCGTCTACGACACCGTCCAGATCGGGGTCGACGTGGCGCGTCCGGAACTGGACGACCGCATCGCGCGCCGGGTCGACCGGATGTGGGACGCGGGCCTCGTGGACGAGGTGCGCGCCCTGGAGGCGCAGGGGCTGCGCGAGGGGCGCACGGCGGCGCGCGCGCTGGGTTACCAGCAAGTGCTCGCGGCGCTCGCCGGGGAGTGCACCGAAGCGGAAGCACGGGCCGAGACCGTACGCGCCACCAAGCGCTTCGCGCGCCGCCAGGATTCGTGGTTCAGGCGCGATCCCCGGGTGCGCTGGCTGAGTGGTGCCGCGGCGGACCGCGGGGAACTTCCGCAGCAGGCCCTGACGTTGGTCGAGCGGCCGGTCACAGCCTGATCACGTGATGGCATCGGGATGCGCCGCCGGTCATCGCGGCCTTCGGTGCCGTGCCATCATCGAGCTTCGATCGACCAAGTGGAGCCTAGTTGGGAGGGCGCGTGGCGATGGAGGCCGGCCCTCGCGACACCGCACAAAGTGCCGAGCACGTCACCACCGACGGTGACGAACCGGATCAGGCCGAGGACCGCCTGGCCGACGACGGACCCGACGAGACGCCGGGCGGCGTGACCGCCGACGGGCCGGCGCCGGAGGAGATGTACCCGGCCGGGCCGGAGGTCGAGGTCGAGCTGCGCCCGCAGCGCCGACTGCGTCTGTGGCAGCTCGCGCCCATCGTGGGACTCTCCGCCGTCGGCTCCCTGATGTTCGCCTTCCCGCTCGCCTTCGACTTCGGTGACAGCGGCGCCGTCATCGCCATGCTCGGCCTGCTGATCTGCTCCTGCGCCGCGGGCTGGGGCATGATGGCCGCCCGCCGGGTGGGCTACACCTGTCCGGGCCTGCCCCCGCGCGGTTCCGGCCGCCGCCCCGACTGGCGGGTCGTGCTCGCCTACCTGCTCCTGGTGGCCGTGGTGGTGGTTCTTGCCGTGTGGCGCGTCGCAAGGCTCCGCTGAGGCGTCCTGGAGGGGCGTGGGGGACTACGCGACCAGCCGCAGACGGCCCTGCCCCCGCGCGGTTCCGGCTGCCGCCCGGCACCGGCCGCTGCCTCCCGTCGGCCTCCCAGCGGAGCGCTCCGCTCCCGTACGATCGAGGAATGAGCACGCGGATCGCCTTCCTCAAGGGTCACGGCACCGAGAACGACTTCGTGATCGTCCCGGACCCCGGGAACGCCCTCGACCTGACCCCGGCCGCCGTCGCTGCCCTGTGCGACCGCCGGGCCGGCATCGGCGGCGACGGCGTGCTGCACGTCGTGCGGTCCGCCGCGCACCCGGAGGCCGCGGAGATGGCCGACGAGGCGGAGTGGTTCATGGACTACCGCAACGGTGACGGCTCGATCGCCGAGATGTGCGGCAACGGCGTCCGTGTGTTCGCGCGCTACCTCCAGCACGCCGGGCATGTGGCCGAAGGTGATCTCACGATCGCCACGCGCGCGGGCGTCAGGACCGTCCACATCGCGAAGGACGGCGACGTCACCGTCGGCATGGGCAGCGCCCGCCTTCCCGAGGGAGACGTCACCGTGAGCGTCGGCGAGCACAGCTGGCCCGCGCGCAACGTGAACATGGGCAACCCGCACGCGGTCGCCTTCGTGGCCGACCTCGCGCACGCGGGCCGCCTGCTCGACCCGCCGCCGGTCAGCCCGGCGGACGCCTACCCGGACGGTGTGAACGTCGAGTTCGTCGTCGACCGCGGCCCCCGCCACGTCGCCATGCGCGTGCACGAGCGCGGCTCGGGCGAGACCCGTTCCTGCGGCACGGGTGCGTGCGCCGTCGCCGTGGCCGCCGCCCGGCGCGACGGCGCCGACCCGGCCGTCACCGGCACCCCGGCGACGTACACCGTCGACGTGCCCGGCGGGCGCCTGGTCATCACCGAACGACCCGACGGCGAGATCGAGATGACCGGACCCGCCGTGATCGTCGCCGAGGGCGAGATCGACGCCGAGTGGCTGGAAAACGCCCCGCGCTGACCTGGCGAGAGCCGGCGAACGACGGTCCCGCCAGCCCGGAACAGCAGGTCCCCGCGGCAGGGGCCGTTCGAAACCGCGGCCGAGTCCAGGGCACATGGCGCAAACCCTAAACCTCCTTTCCGTCGCTCGAATGGGTGATCCGTTTCACGCTCGGCGAGAGGCGGTCGGTCGCGCGTGGTCGGCTCGATAGCATCAAGCACCGGCACGGACGGGGGAACGTCGCCAATCCCTGAGCCGCGTACGCCCTGGGGGCCCCGTCCGCCGGTCCACGAGCCGGAGGTGCCCATGAGTGCGGAGGCCACGAACCCTGCGACCCCTGGCCCGGTAGCGCCCACAGCGCCACAGGCGCTCACAGCGTCCGCGGCGCCCGCGGCGGCCCGCAGGAAGTCCCGGCCCCGGATCGACCTGCGCCGGCTCGGCCGGGCCGCACTGCTCGGCCCCGCCGTCCGTGGCAGGCTGCCCGACGCCATCAGCCACGTCGTGGAGGCGCACCGCGCCCACCACCCCGACGCCGACCTCGAACCCCTGCGCCGTGCCTACGTCCTCGCGGAGTCCTCGCACCGCGGCCAGATGCGCAAGAGCGGCGAGCCGTACATCACGCACCCGCTCGCCGTGACCCTGATCCTCGCCGAACTCGGCGCCGAGACCACGACGCTGACGGCTTCGCTGCTCCACGACACCGTCGAGGACACCGATGTGACGCTGGAACAGGTACGGGAACAGTTCGGCGAGGAGGTTCGTTATCTCGTCGACGGTGTCACGAAACTTGAGAAGGTCGACTACGGGGCCGCCGCCGAGCCCGAGACCTTCCGCAAAATGCTCGTCGCCACCGGCAGCGACGTGCGCGTGATGTCGATCAAACTCGCCGACCGCCTCCACAACATGCGCACCCTCGGCGTGATGCGCCCCGAGAAACAGGCGCGGATCGCCAAGGTCACCCGTGACGTCCTCATCCCGCTCGCCGAACGCCTCGGCGTGCAGGCCCTCAAGACCGAACTGGAGGACCTGGTCTTCGCCATCCTCCACCCCGAGGAGTACGAGCACACCAGGGAGCTCATCGCCGGGAACGCCGCCCGGCAGGGCGATCCCCTCGCCGAGGTGGCCGACGAGGTGCGCGGTGTGCTGCGCGAGGCCGGCATCCCGGCCGAAGTCCTCATCCGGCCCAGGCACTTCGTCTCCGTCCACCGCGTCGCCCGTAAACGCGGACGGCTGCGCGGCACCGACTTCGGCCGCCTGCTGGTGCTGGTGAACGAGGACGCCGACTGTTACGGCGTCCTGGGCGAACTGCACACCTGTATGACGCCGGTCGTCTCGGAGTTCAAGGACTTCATCGCCGTACCGAAGTTCAACCTCTACCAGTCGCTGCACACCGCCGTGGCCCGGCCGGACGGCCAGGTCGTCGAAGTGCTCATCCGCACCCACCAGATGCACAAGGTCGCCGAGGCCGGTGTCGTCGCGCTGGGCAACCCTTACGCCCCCGGGTCCGACGATCCCGCCGACGGCGAGCGCGCCGACCCCACCCGCCCCGGCTGGCTCTCCCGCCTTCTCGACTGGCAGCGGGCCGCCCCCGACCCCGACACCTTCTGGTCCACCCTGCGCGAGGACCTCGCCCAGGACCGTGAGATCACCGTCTTCCGCCCCGACGGCGGCACCCTCGGCCTGCCCGAGGGCGCCACCTGCGTGGACGCCGCCTACGCCCAGTACGGAGAGGACGCGCACGCCTGCATCGGCGCCCGCGTCAACGGCCGTCTCGCCACCCTCAGCACCGTCCTGAAGGACGGTGACACCGTCCAGCTGCTGATGGGCCAGGACCCCGCCTCCGAGCCCTCGCGCGAGTGGCTGGAGCACGCCCACACCCCGGCCGCCCGCATCGCCATCCAGCGCTGGTTGGCGGCACATCCCGGCGGTGGCGCCGGAACCGGGGAGACGAGCGGCAGCCGTCTTGAACCCGCCGAGGACACCGCCCCCGCGCGCCCCACGGACAGCACCGCCGAGAGCGCCCCGGCGGGGCGTCCCCGCGGTGCCGACGTCCTCGTGGACAGGCCCGGGGCGCCCGTACGGCTCGCCGGGTGCTGTACGCCCGTACCTCCGGACGAGATCACCGGCTTCACGGTCCGCGGGGGAGTGGTGACCGTGCACCGCGCGGAGTGCGCTGCGGTGGCGCACATGAAGAGCCGGGGGCGCGTCGAGATCGGCGTGCGCTGGGGAGACACCGCCGCGTGCCGCGTCACGCTGGTCGCCGAATCGTTCGGGCGCCCGCATCTCCTCGCCGACCTCACCGAGGCCATCGCCTCGGAGGGCGCCGAGATCGTCTCCGCCACCGTCGAACCGCCCAGCCAGCAGCGGGTACGCCACACCTACACCCTCCAACTCCCCGACGCGGCTCACCTCCCGGCCCTGATGCGCGCCATGCGGGACGTGCCCGGGGTGTACGACGTCAACCGGGCCCAGCACCAGGCACCGGCCCACTGAAGGCTGCTGGACCAGGAGACCTCACGGAGGCGAACAGGCGGCCGGGGGAGGTGAGCAGAAGGTCCCCGGGCACCGACCCGTTCGGGTGCGTCGGGCGCGTGTCGCCGCCCTAGCACGGACACGTCCCTGATAGCGGTGGTCCATGCTGCTCACTCCAGGCCCCAGGCCCCACCCCCGGATCTCCCGGCACCGGAAGGCGGCCCTGCTCGCCTCGGCCGTCTCCGCCTGTCTCCTCGCCGCCGCGGCCCCGGCCGAGCCTTTGGGCGTCGGCGACCGGCTCTACCCCTACCTGGGCAACCCCGGCTACGACGTGGCCTCGTACGACCTGTCCCTCAGCTACCCGGGGACCAACGACAAGCCGCTGCAGGCCGTCACCACCATCAACGCCTGGACGACCACCGACCTGAACCGGGTGAACCTCGACTTCGCGCACGGCACGGTCCGGTCCGTCAAGGTCGACGGACGCTCCGCGGACTTCACCAGCGCCGGCGAGGACCTGGTCATCACCCCCGACCGCCCCCTGCGGAAGGGCAACTGGACCCGGATCACCGTGCGGCACACCAGCGACCCCGTCCCCGGCAAGGACCAGCAGGGCGGCTGGGTGCGCACCTCCGACGGCCTCGCCATGGCGAACCAGGCCGACGCCGCCCATCTGGTCTTCCCGTGCAACGACCACCCGTCCGACAAGGCGCTGTTCACCTTCCAGATCACCGCACCGAACGCCTACACGGCCGTCGCGGGCGGCCTGCCCGTCGGTGTGAAGCGGGTCGGGGGCACCACCACCTGGACCTACCGCACCCAGCACCCCATGGCCACCGAACTGGCCCAGGTGTCCATCGGCCGGTCCGCCGTAGTGCGCCGCCAGGGACCGCACGGCCTGCCGGTCCGCGACGTCGTCCCCAGCGCCGACCGCAAGGCCCTCGAACCGTGGCTCGCCAAGACGCCGGATCAGATCGCCTGGCTGGAGAGCAAGGTCGGCCCGTACCCGTTCGAGACCTATGGCGTGCTCATGGCGCAGGCGTCCACTGGCTTCGAACTGGAGACGCAGACCCTCTCGCTCTTCGAGAAGGACCTGTTCACCGAGCCCGCCTACCCCAAGTGGTACGTCGAGTCGATCATGGTGCACGAGCTGTCGCACCAGTGGTTCGGCGACAGCGTCAGCCCCCGCACCTGGTCCGACGTCTGGCTGAACGAGGGGCACGCCACCTGGTACGAGGAGCTGTACGCCGAGGAGACGGCACACCGGCCCATGGAGGACCGGATGAAGGCCGCCTACGGCGCCTCCGACCGCTGGCGCGAGGCCGGCGGCCCGCCCGCCCGGCCCAAGGCGCCCACCCCCGGCCAGAAGATCGGCATCTTCCGGCCGAACGTCTACGACGGCGCCGCGCTCGTGCTGTACGCCCTGCGGCAGGAGATCGGCGGGCCGGCCTTCGCACGGCTGGAACGACGCTGGGTCCAGGGACACCGGGACTCCACCGCCACCACCGCCGACTTCGTCCAGCTGGCCTCGGCGGTCGCCGACCGCGATCTGAGCGGCTTCTTCCGGGCCTGGCTGTATGGCGAGAAGACCCCGCCGATGCCCGGACACCCGGACTGGAAGCCCCTGCCGGCGAACCAGTCCACCAAGGCGCCCGCCCAGCGATAACCCCGTGACGAGACGTGCCGTCCCGTGCGACCATCTTCAGGTCGGCGCGACACGGGACACGGGAATCTCCCGGGGTACCCGTGCGTTGCACATGACGAGCGGTCGTGGTGACCGCCCACCGACGCCGTAACGGCATCCCGATCGACGTAAGGATCCAATGACCTCCTCTTCTTCCCCTTCCCAGGACACCAAGCGCCTCGCGCACGCCTATCCCGAGGGTCTTCGGGCCGATGCCCTGATGGAAGAGGACGTCGCCTGGAGCCACGAGATCGACGGCGATCGGGACGGCGACCAGTTCGACCGCTCCGAGCGCGCGGCCCTGCGCCGCGTCGCGGGCCTCTCCACGGAGCTGGAGGACGTCACCGAGGTCGAGTACCGCCAGCTCCGCCTGGAGCGGGTCGTGCTCGTCGGAGTGTGGACCACCGGCACCGCCCAGGACGCCGACAACTCCCTCGCGGAGCTGGCCGCCCTCGCGGAGACCGCGGGCGCGCTCGTGCTCGACGGCGTCATCCAGCGCCGCGACAAGCCCGACGCGGCCACGTACATCGGCTCCGGCAAGGCCGCCGAGCTGCGGGACATCGTCCTCGCCACGGGCGCGGACACCGTCATCTGCGACGGTGAGCTGAGCCCGGGCCAGCTGATCCAGCTCGAGGACGTGGTCAAGGTCAAGGTCATCGACCGTACGGCCCTGATCCTGGACATCTTCGCCCAGCACGCCAAGTCCCGAGAGGGCAAGGCGCAGGTCGCGCTCGCGCAGATGCAGTACATGCTGCCGAGGCTGCGCGGCTGGGGCCAGTCGCTGTCCCGGCAGATGGGTGGCGGTCGTGGCGGCCTCGCCACGCGTGGCCCCGGTGAGACCAAGATCGAGACGGACCGGCGACGGATCCGCGAGAAGATGGCGAAGATGCGCCGGGAGATCGCGGACATGAAGACCGGCCGCGAGGTCAAGCGCCAGGAGCGCCGGCGCAACAAGGTGCCGTCCGTCGCCATCGCGGGCTACACCAACGCCGGCAAGTCCTCCCTGCTCAACCGTCTCACGGGCGCCGGTGTCCTGGTCGAGAACGCCCTGTTCGCGACCCTGGACCCGACCGTCCGCCGGGCGGAGACCCCGAGCGGGCGCCTGTACACGCTGGCGGACACCGTCGGCTTCGTCCGGCACCTGCCGCACCACCTGGTCGAGGCCTTCCGCTCCACCATGGAGGAGGTCGGCGACTCCGACCTGATCCTGCACGTGGTGGACGGCTCGCATCCCGACCCGGAGGAGCAGCTGGCCGCCGTACGCGAGGTGATCCGGGACGTCGGCGCCACCGGCGTACCCGAGATCGTCGTGATCAACAAGGCGGACGCGGCCGACCCGCTGGTCCTCCAGCGGCTGCTCAGGGTCGAGAAGCGCTCCCTCGCCGTCTCGGCCCGCACCGGCCAGGGCATCGAGGAGCTGCTCGGTCTGATCGACAACGAGCTGCCCCGCCCCTCGGTCGAGGTCGAGGCGCTCGTGCCGTACACCCACGGCAAGCTCGTCGCCCGCGCCCACACCGAGGGTGAGGTGATCTCCGAGGAGCACACCGCGGAGGGCACCCTGCTCAAGGTCCGGGTGCACGAGGAGCTGGCGGCGGACCTGGCGCCCCACGCACCGGTCTCCACGGCCTGACCCACGACACCACGAAGGCCCGCCACCCCCTCCGGGCGGCGGGCCTTCGCCATGCCTGTGCGAGCCGTCCTACCGCCCGGCGAACTTCTTGCTGACCGAGTCGTACACGCCCTTGGCCACGTCACCCAGCCGGGGACCGGCCAGCCAGCCCGAACTCACCGGACCGATGGACGTGTTGGAAACCAGCGCCGGCTTGCCGTCCGCGCCCGTCTCCACCCAGCCACCGCCGGAGGAGCCACCGGTCATGGTGCAGCCGATCCGGTACATCGTCGGGTCCGGCTTGCTGATGGACAGGCGGCCCGGCTTGTCCTGGCACTGGTACAGCAGCTGACCGTCGTACGGAGCCGCCGCCGGATACCCGGACGCCGTGATGGTCCTCACCTTCGGCACGGCCGGCGCGTCGAAGTTCACCGGCAGCGCCCCGCCCACCGTCTCCTCCAGCGACTTGCCGCCGCTGCCCTGCTCCGGCGTCACATGGATGACCGCGAAGTCGTACGAGGCGCCGGTGCCACCGGTCGAGCCGCCCTGGTCGATCCACTGCTGCGAGGTCTGCGCCGCATCGGCCCACCAGACGCCGTACGGGGCGACCTCGGACCTGCTGGCGCCCTGCAGCTGCGCGGTCGACTTGCCGGCGTTGTTGTACGACGGCACGAAGGCGATGTTGCGGTACCAGCCGCCGCTTTTGCCGGCGTGCACGCAGTGACCCGCGGTCCAGATCATATTGGACTTGCCCGGGTGCGCCGGGTCCTCCACGACCGTCGCCGAGCAGACCATGGTGCCCTCGGGCGAGTCGAAGAACACCTTGCCCGAAGTGGCCGCGTTGGAGTGGTACGGAGCCGCGACCGCCTGCGCCTTCACCGGCTGCGGCGTCGGGTCCGTGACGCCCTGGTCACCGGAGATGTCGTTGTCGTCGACGCCCTTGTCCGGGTCGTCGGCGTCCCGCATCCGGTCCGGGTCCCACAGGCCCTTGATGATCGGGTTGACGAAGTCGTTGGCCTCGCGCAGCCAGTCTTCCTTGTTCCAGTTCTTCCAGGCGCCGTTCTTCCACTTGTCGATGTCGATCCCGTGCTCCTTGAGCCTCTCCTTGAGGTCGTCCGGGATCCGGATCTTGCCGTCACCGGAGCCCGCCGCGGTCGCGGTGGCGGTCGGCCGGCCGTCTGCGTTGTCGTCGCCGTTGCAGGCGGTGGCGGTCAGTGCCAGCGCCGAGACGAGGGCGACCGCCGCCAGCGTGGGGGAGGTGCGGCGGCTGCCCCTCTCCCGCCGAACGGTGAACGACGGCCGTATGGATCGCATGCTCTTGACTCCCCCTGCTATGAAGGAACTTGGCGCTTCAGCCCCGGCACCGGCAGCGAACTCACGGGGAGTTCATGCCGGTCTCGCGGCTCTCTGGGAACGGGACCACACACTATGCGCTCGCTGTGGGGGAGTTCCGATGGAACGGCAACGGTTTCGCTACGAGCTGTCTGACCTGGTCCTCGTCCGGCCGACCGGGCACCTTGCCCACCTCGGCCGCAGCACGACCGGGTTCACCTTCGGGTCACGCCGCGCACCTCGCGCGCAGCCGCGGACCGGACGGTGGCCGACTTGCTCGTACCCTGGTCGGACGGCGAGGTGACGATCCACGGCGCCAGGCAGGCCCACGCGCTGGGCCGCGCGTATCCGTCGGCGGCGAGCGCACCGCACAGGGTCCGCTGCCCACCGCGGGGCCGCCCCGGGCATCCGGCGCACGGACGCCCCCGCGCCCGGGTCTGCGGCCCCGAGCCGTACCGCCACGGCAGCCACTGGCGAGCCGTGTCCGACGTGCCGCCGCGTCCCGGGCGCATCCCGGCACGCGGCGGCGCACCCCTCCATCGACTGGAGTCCCATGCGCGCACGTCACAGCCTCGCCCTCGCCCTCGTCGTCTCCGCCACGGCCCTGACGGGTGGCTGCGCGGAGCAGAGGAACCGAGACGCGACAACCGAATCCGGGAAGACGGTCTCCTCGGGCTCGGCCACCGCCACCCCGGCTCCCACCTGGGAGGGCAAGGAGGACCGGGAAGACGCCATGCGACGGGCCACACGTGCCCTGAACGCCGTGGCAGCCGACGGTGCCTCACGTGTCGACGAGGGCATGGAAAGCCTCGCGCGGGGACTGGACAAGACCTTCACGCCGAAAGGGGACCGGCCCCACACCTTCGACATCGCCTGTCAGGCACCCGCCGGCCGTTCGCTGACGCTGACCCTCGCGCGGGACGACGCGGAAAGCGAGTGGGAGGTGACGTGCGGCGACCGCGAGGCGGACCAGTTCAACATCCCCGCCGGCGGCCGCTTCACCGCCAGGATCTCCACCGCAGGACAGCCCGCCGAGGGTTTCGTGCGGTGGCGCCTCAGCACCGTGACCCCCGCTGACGTGGAAGGGTGCGAGGACGACATCAACGGGTGCGAGGAGTGAGACGCACCGCCCGGAGCGCTGTTGCGGCCGGGCTCGCACCGACGCACCCACCACTCCGTACCGCGAACGGGTGCCGCACGGCAACGGGCTCGTCACGGCAATGATCTCGGAAGCGACCCGTAACCCGGCGGACGGTCCGCGGTTGGTAGCGGTGGGGCCTGCTACCTGTGCCCGGTCCCCGTGGATCAACTCGCCTCGGAGAAGCGGAGGACAGCGAGTCGTGGCCGTGACCGAGCCGGTGGCTGGAGGGGCGTACGGGGGAGCGCATGCCGCCCACGAGGGAATTCTGAGACGCCAGTCGGCGCGCGAGTCCGCGGCGCGCACCTATGCGCGCGCCCTGCCCATCGTGCCGGTCCGGGCGCGAGGGCTCACCATCGAGGGCGCCGACGGCCGCCGTTATCTCGACTGCCTCTCCGGCGCCGGCACGCTCGCCCTCGGCCACAACCATCCGGTCGTGCTGGAAGCCATTCGCAGGGTCCTCGACTCCGGCGCCCCCCTCTCCGTCCTCGACTTCGCGACCCCCGTCAAGGACGCCTTCATCACCGAGCTGTTCCGCACGCTTCCGCCCGGCCTCGCCGACCGTGCCCGGGTCCAGTTCTGCGGACCGGCCGGCACCGACGCCGTCGAGGCCGCCCTGAAACTGGTCCGGGCCGCGTCCGGCCGCACCGGCGTCCTCGCCTTCACCGGCGCCTACCACGGCCTGACCGCCGGTGCGCCGGCCGCCTCCGGCGGCGCCGGCGACGTCCGGGTCGCCCGCCTCCCCTATCCGCAGGACTACCGCTGCCCCTTCGGTATCGGCGGCCCACGCGGCGCCGAACTCGCCGCCCGCTTCACCGAGTCCCTCCTCGACGACCCCAAGTCGGGCGTACCGCTGCCCGCCGGGATGATCCTCGAACCCGTCCAGGGAGAGGGCGGAGTGATCCCCGCGCCGGACGACTGGCTGCGCCGGATGCGGCAGCTCACGGCGGAGCGGTCCATCCCGCTGATCGCCGACGAGGTCCAGACCGGAGTCGGCCGGACCGGGGCCTTCTGGGCCGTCGACCACAGCGGCATCACCCCCGACGTCATGGTCCTGTCCAAGGCCATCGGCGGCAGCCTGCCCCTGGCCGTGATCGTCTACCGCGACCATCTCGACGTCCGGCAACCCGGCGCCCACGCGGGCACCTTCCGCGGCAACCAGCTCGCCATGGCCGCCGGCACCGCCACCCTCACCTACGTCCGGGAGAACGGCCTCGCCGCCCGGGCCGCCGACCTCGGCTCCCGGATGCTGAGCCGGCTCCGGGAGTCCATCGGCGGCCTCCCGTGCGTGGGGGAGGTGCGGGGGCGTGGACTGATGATCGGGATCGAACTGGTGGAACCGGGTACGGACGGCGCAGCATCCGGTGGGGTGCCCGCCGGAGGCGACCACCCTGCGGACCCGGGCGATCTGGAGCCCATCCGTATCCCGCGCCAGGCCGCGCCCCAGTTCGCCGCGGCCGTTCAGCGGGAGTGCCTCAAGCGCGGGCTGATCGTCGAACCCGGCGGCCGTCACGCGGCCGTGGTCCGGTTGCTCCCTCCTTTGACCCTCAGCGACGAGCAGGCGACAGCAGTCCTTGACCGACTGACGGACGCGGTGGCGGCGGTGGCCCGCGACCACCTGGACCACCGCACGCACCACCGACGACACCACGGCCCCGCCCAGCGCACGGGCTGAGAACCACACCCACGCCACCCGGCCCCGCAATCGGCACAGCGCTGCGGCCGGGACCACGCCCCATCTCACCCACACCTCCCGCCAAGCCCTCCGGCCCGACGCCGCATCCCAGTGACCACGACCAGCCATCTCGTACACGCCCGTCCTCCCCGCCGACGCGGCCCTCGACCCCGTCCAGGCAGCCGCCGACCACGAGGGACCGGCGGCCCAGCGGACGACGGGAACGGCTGACCCCACCCCCTCCCCAGCCCCAGGAGCCGTCATGAACGACACGCCCACTCCCGACGGCCTCTCCGGTGCTCCCGACGAACAGGGAGACTCCGGCGCCTCGAACGCTCCCGTTCCGCTCGCCGACTCGTTTCCCCAGCAGAAGCGGCGGAGCATGTCACTCACGCGACCGACGGAGCCGGGCGCCGACCCGCTGGACGATCCCGATCCCGGCACCGCCGCCCAGGCCGCCGCCGTGGAGAACCTGTTGCGCTGCTGGGTACGCGAAACCGACCTCGCCGCCCCCGCGACCGGCACCCTCCACATTCCGCTGCCCGCCAGCGGCACCTCCCTGACCGTCCCGGTCCACTACTGGTCCCTGACGGGCTGGCACCGCTTCGGACCACCACACCTCACCGGCGCCCCCGAGGACGCCCCGCCCGTCGACGCCGTCACCCTCGCGGCTCTCCTCACCAGGGAGACCGCACCGAAGGACGCCCCTCCGCGCGATGCCGTCATCCTCCCGGCGCCGCTCGCCAGGGAAACCACCGTTGCCCCGGGCAGCGCCCGCACCACGAACGCCACTGCCACCGGTTCCACCGCGGCAGGCCCCACCGCCGTCGGACACGGCGACGGCGGCGACCTCGTGGCCAGGGTGGCCGACTCCCTCCGCCGCACCGCGACCTTCATCCGCGACCGGCGTGCACACCCCGCCGACACCCCCGACCTCTTCCTCAGCGCCGAGCAGGCCCTCCTCCTGGGACATCCCCTGCATCCGACCCCCAAGAGCCGCGAGGGCCTGACGGAGGCCGAAGCCCGCCGGTACTCACCGGAGCTGCGCGGCTCCTTCCCCTTGCACTGGATGGCTGTCGCCCCCACTCTGCTCGCCACCGACTCGGCCTGGACCGAGCGCGGCCGTTCCGTCCCCGCCGGCCACCTCACCCGACGCCTCGCCGGAACCGCACTGCCCCTGCCCGACGGTTACGCCGCCCTGCCGCTGCACCCCTGGCAGGCACGCGAGGCGCGGCACCGCGAACCCGTCGCCGCCCTCCTCGACTCCGGGCTCCTCCGCGACCTCGGCCCCGCCGGCACGCCCTGGCACCCCACCTCCTCCGTGCGCACCGTCCACCGATCCGGGGCACCCGCGATGCTGAAGCTGTCGCTGGGCCTGCGCATCACCAACTCCCGCCGCCAGAACCTGCGCAAGGAACTCCATCGCGGGGTCGAGGTGCACCGGCTGCTGCGCGCCGGCCTGTTCAAGCAGTGGCAGGCCGTACACCCCCGCTTCGACATCGTCCGCGACCCGGCCTGGCTCGCCGTCGACGGGCCGGACGGGCTGCCGGTGCCCGGACTGGACGTGGTGGTCAGGCACAACCCGTTCACCCCGACGGACGACGTCGGCTGTGTCGCCGGACTCGTCTCCCCCCGGCCCCTCCCCGAGCCGGACCCCGACTCATCCCGCTCAGCGGCCCCTTGGTCCACGCGGTCCCGGCTGGCCCAGCTCATGACGCGGCTCGCCGCGCGTACCGGCCGCCCCGTCGGAGCCGTCGCCGCGGAGTGGTTCCTGCGCTACCTGGAACAGGTCGTCCGTCCCGTGCTCTGGCTGGACAGCGAGGCCGGCATCGCCCTCGAAGCCCACCAGCAGAACACCCTGCTCCTGCTGGACGGCGACGGCTGGCCCGCCGGCGGCCGCTATCGCGACAACCAGGGGTACTACTTCCGCGAGTCCCGGCGCGCCGAACTGGACGCCCGCCTGCCCGGTATCGGAGAGCGCAGCGACACCTTCGTCACCGACGAGGTCACCGAGGAACGCTTCGCCTACTACCTCGCCGTCAACAACGTGCTCGGACTCATCGGTGCTCTCGGCTCCCAGCACCTGGCCGACGAGCGACTGCTCCTCGCGGCCTTCCGCCGCTTCCTCACCGATCTCGTCTCGGGCCCCGCCGCCCTGCACACCTCCCTGCCCGGCCGCCTGCTCGACTCACCCGTCCTGCGCTGCAAGGCCAACCTGCTGACCCGGCTGTACGGCCTCGACGAGCTCGTCGGCCCGGTCGACACCCAGTCCGTCTACGTCACCATCGCCAACCCCCTTCACTGTTGACCTCGTCGAGCTCGTTCACAAGCGATCCGCCCCTCTTCCCGCACTTCCGAGGACCATGACCCACTCCGTCTCCTGAGAGGAGCGCACCATGCCTCCCACCGACGCGAACGCCGCCCCCGGCTCCGCCCCTCACCGCCCCGGCCGCACCGGCCCCCGGGTGGACTCCGCCGGCACCCGGGACGCCGTGTTCAGCGAGTTCACCGTCGATGACGACGACGCGGACAGCGAGGACACGCTGGATCTGCACCTCCCCTCCGAGTACCTCGCTCTCTTCACCGTGGGGACGCCCGGCCTGCTCGACCGAGTGCACACCTGGGGGCCGATGGCCACCCCCGTCGGCTCGTTCCACTTGGTGACCGTACGCGTCGCGCGTGACCTGCCGCTGATCCATGGCTGGATGAACGATCCCGCCGTCGCGGAATTCTGGGAACTGGCCGGCCCCCGGAACCGGACGGAGGACCACCTGCGGGCGCAACTCGACGGCGACGGGCGCAGCGTGCCGTGTCTGGGGGTGCTGGACGGTACGCCGATGAGCTACTGGGAGATCTACCGCGCGGACCTGGACCCGCTGGCCCGGCACTATCCGGCCCGTCCCCACGACACCGGAATCCACCTCCTCGTCGGTGGTGCCGCGGACCGAGGACGGGGACTGGGGTCCGCCCTGCTCAGAGCCGTGGCCGACCTCATCCTCGACCGGCGCCCCACGTGCACACGTGTCGTAGCGGAACCCGATCTCCGCAACACCCCCTCCGTCGCCGCGTTCCTGAGCGCCGGTTTCCGGTACGCGGCCGAGGTGGACCTGCCCCACAAGCGGGCCGCCCTCATGGTCCGGGACCGACTGCTGCGGCGTGTGCTGTAGCGCCGGATGAGGGCGCGTTCACAATCGGTGCACCGTTCGGCTCGATCCGGTCCCACTCGATCCGGAATCCGGAATCCCCGGCCAAGCGGCGATCTGAGCCCCAGCCGATCGGGAGAATGCCCTCGACCGGTCGGATCGAGGACGGAGGCCTTCGACCGATCGCGGGTGGAGGCCGGGACCGATCGAGAGGACTCCGGACATGACGCCGAACGCCCCCCTCCGCTCACCCCTCGTTCCCCACCACCGCACCAGGAGCTCCGGTCGTGATCCCGTCCCCTGTCCCCGCCGTGATCGCCCGTTTGTCAGTGCCGGGCCGTAGGGTGGACGGGCTATGACGAAGCCCTCACTCTCCGAACTCCTGCATGCCGCTGTCACTGCCGTCGGCGGCACGGAGCGCCCTGGCCAGGTGACCATGGCCGAAGCGGTCGCCGAGGCGATCGACGACGGATCCCACCTGCTGGTCCAGGCCGGCACCGGCACCGGTAAGTCGCTGGGCTACCTCGTGCCCGCGCTCGCGCACGGAGAACGGGTGATCGTCGCGACGGCCACGCTCGCACTGCAGCGCCAGCTCGTGGAGCGCGACCTGCCCCGCACGGTCGACGCCCTGCATCCCCTGCTGCGCCGGCGCCCGGAGTTCGCGATGCTCAAGGGCCGGTCGAACTACCTGTGCCTGCACCGCCTGCACGAGGGCATGCCGCAGGACGAGGAGGAGGGTCTCTTCGACCAGTTCGAGGCCGCCGCGCCCACCAGCAAGCTGGGCCAGGACCTCCTGCGGCTGCGGGACTGGGCGGACGAGACCGAGAACGGCGACCGGGACAATCTGACCCCGGGTGTCTCCGACCGTGCCTGGGCGCAGGTGTCGGTGTCGTCGCGGGAGTGCCTGGGCGCGTCGAAGTGCGCGTACGGCGCCGAGTGCTTCGCGGAGATGGCCCGCGAGCGTGCCAAGCTGGCCGAGGTCGTGGTCACCAACCATGCGCTGCTGGCCATCGACGCCATCGAGGGCGCCCCGGTGCTGCCCCAGCACGAGGTGCTGATCGTGGACGAGGCGCACGAACTCGTCTCCCGCGTCACGGGCGTCGCCACGGGCGAACTCACGCCCGGCCAGGTCAACCGTGCCGTGCGCCGTGCCGCCAAGCTCGTCAACGAGAAGGCGGCCGATCAGCTCCAGACCGCCGCCGAGGGCTTCGAGCGGCTGATGGAGCTGGCCCTGCCGGGCCGTCTCGAGGAGATCCCGGAAGATCTCGGCTATGCCCTGACGGCGCTGCGGGACGCCGCGCGCACGGTCATCTCCGCGATCGGCGCGACACGTGACAAGTCGGTCCAGGACGAGGACGCGGTCCGCAAGCAGGCGTTGGCCTCGGTCGAGACGGTGCACGACGTGGCGGAGCGGGTCGTGAACGGCTCGGAGTGGGACGTCGTCTGGTACGAACGTCACGACCGCTTCGGCGCCTCCCTGCGGGTCGCCCCCATGTCCGTCTCGGGGCTGCTCAGGGAGAAGCTCTTCGCGGACCGCAGCGTCGTCCTCACCTCAGCGACCCTGAAACTGGGCGGCGACTTCAACGGCGTCGGCGCCTCCCTGGGGCTCGGCCCCGAGGGCGTGGAGGGCGAGGATCTGCCGGAGTGGAAGGGGATCGATGTCGGCTCACCCTTCGACTACCGCAGGCAGGGCATCCTGTATGTCGCCAAGCACCTGGCGCGCCCCGCGCGTGACGGTGAGCGCGCCGACATGCTCGACGAGCTGACCGAGCTGATCCAGGCGGCCGGCGGCCGCACGCTCGGGCTGTTCTCGTCCATGCGGGCCGCTCAGCTCGCCGCGGAGGAGCTGCGTTCCCGCATCCCCGAGTTCCCGATCCTGCTGCAGGGCGAGGAGACACTCGGCGAGCTGATCAAGAACTTCGCGGCCGAGCCGAAGACCTGTCTCTTCGGCAC
Organism: Streptomyces sp. NPDC006314; assembly: GCF_040613075.1. Taxonomy (NCBI): domain Bacteria; kingdom Bacillati; phylum Actinomycetota; class Actinomycetes; order Kitasatosporales; family Streptomycetaceae; genus Streptomyces; species Streptomyces sp. NPDC006314. Next base: position 67,879 of record NZ_JBEXRL010000030.1, read on the forward strand.
GCTGTCGCTGTGGCAGGGCGTCGACGTCCCCGGCCCCAGCTGTCAGCTGGTCGTCATGGACAAGATCCCGTTCCCGCGTCCCGACGATCCGCTGATGAGCGCGCGCCAGAAGGCGGTCGAGGACGCGGGCGGCAACGGTTTCATGGCGGTGGCCGCCACGCATGCGGCCCTGCTGATGGCCCAGGGTGCCGGTCGCCTCGTACGCGCGTCCGGGGACCGGGGTGTGGTGGCCGTACTGGATCAGCGGCTGGCAACGGCGCGGTACGGCGGCTACCTCAAGGCGTCACTGCCCGACTTCTGGTACACGACGGACCGTAACCAGGTCCGCAAGTCGCTCGCGGCGATCGACGCGGCGGCGAAGCAGGCAGAGGCGGATCAGACGGCGCGGAAGTGAGTGCGGGGGTGGCCCACGCGCACGAGATCGTGAAGCTCATCGAGGCGGTGCGCGGCGTGCACGTCTCCGAGGCGGTCCGGCGGTACGCGGTCGAGCTGGTCG
>NZ_JBEXRL010000031.1:0-67278 GCF_040613075.1 Streptomyces sp. NPDC006314
CGCGGCTTCGTCCACGACGACGCCACCTTCGAACCGGTCATCCCCGTCATCGAGAAAACCCTGGCCACCGCGGCCGAGGAAGGCGTCGGGGACGCCCGCCAACTCGAACAGCTCCTCGCCCGCGCCGTGGCGAACTGGGCATTCCGCACCCACCGCCGCAAGCCCCTCATCATCCCCGTCATCATCGACGCCTGAGCCGCAGCCCGGCAGCACGTCCGCGGTTCCGGTGGCGGCCCTGCGAGCATCGAGGTCGGGCACGCCCGGACCGGACGGTGGCGAAGCCGCCGGGCTCGACGAGGCGGATCGCCTCGCCGTGGGCGGCCGGCAGGTCCGCGAGGGAGTCGGTGTTGCGGGCGACGGCCCTGTCGCCGCGCTCCAGGGCCGCCTGCGCAAACTCGCGGCCGAAGCCGCGGGAGGAACCGGTGACATGGCGGCCATGCACCCCGCTCAGATGTTGCACCAGATCGGACAGCGTCCACTCGGGGCAGGTCGGCACCTGCACGTCGTGGCTGGGCACCGAGGCGACCGCTGCCCGGAACGCGACCGTCTGTGCGTCGTTCAGCCGCAGCAGGACGGGGAACGAATGTCCTTGCCACGCGGATGCCTACCGTCGCCCCGGACGGCCGCAGTCGATTTTCACAGCGGTACAGGGGCACGCGAGGCGCGCAAAACCGGCCGCGTCCCCTCGGACAAGGCAGTGCCCTCATCCCGGAATTCCAGTTCGGCGGCGCCACCGACCCGAGCCAACCGCATCTGGGCCATTCCCCCAGGCGAGTCCTCCGGCTACGCCCCGCCCGCGACGCGCGCACGGTCATGCGCACGTCGCGGGCCACAGCACGGGATGCGTGAGTCGATAGCGCGAGTGCCGGTGAAGCGGTTAGATCGCGGGACTCATCGACTCAGCCGCCGCTCTTGCGCCTGAACGACCGCTGGCTCGCAGCCGGGCCGTGCGCCGAACGCACCTTCGATGCATCGGACTTGGCGGCAACATCAGCGGCATCCGCCTGCGCACCGCGCTTGCGCGCCAGGGCTTCGCGGAACTTGCGCTTGAGGTCGTAGTTGCCGTCGCTGTCCGGCTCCAGAGGGGACGTCTCGGGGGCAGCCGACTCCGAACCTTCCGTAGGTACGGGCTCTGCGGTCATGGTGACCTCCTGGGTTCGGGGGGGGTGGGCAAGCACAGCTTGTCATGCTGGGCGCAGTTCGAGGCGCCGGTAACATCATCCTGCTCCGTTTCGGCGGGCATCCCTCTCGCGGCCGAAGGCGTTGACTTCGTAGGTGAGGCACACAGGACGGCTTCGGGCCGGGCCGAGGGTTGTCGATCCCGTGGCCAGGCTGCCAAGGCAACGACTCTCAGCCGTTGCGACGCACGAGGGCGGCCCTGCGGGCCTCGGCGAGCTTGCGGGCCTCGCCCGCCTTTCGGGACTTGCCGCCGGCGCCGCGGGAGGTGCCCTTGCTGGTGCCGAGGCCGCGGAAGGGAGCGTTGGTGTTCTTGGGTCGGGGGACGGCGGGCTCGCCGTCGAGCGGGATCCCGGAGGGAGTCTTGGCGCCGGTGATCCGGCTCAGCTCCGCCTCGCCCGAGCGCACCTTGGTGACGGTCGGCTCGATGCCGGCCCCGGCCATCATGCGGCTCGTCTCACGGCGCTGGCCCGCCAGCACGAGCGTGACCACGCTGCCGGACTCACCGGCGCGGGCGGTGCGGCCCGCCCGGTGCACATAGTCCTTGGCATCGGTGGGCGGGTCGACGTTGACCCCGAGATCGAGGTCGTCGACGTGCAGGCCACGGGCCGCGACATTGGTCGCCACCAGAACGGTGATCTGGCTGTTCTTGAACTGCGCCAGGGTCCGTGTGCGCTGTGGCTGGGACTTGCCGCTGTGCAGGGCCCCGGCGTGAACCCCGCTGGCCCGCAGATGCCGGGTGAGCTGGTCGACGGCGTGCTTGGTGTCGAGGAACAGCAGTACGCGGCCGTCGCGGGCGGCGATTTCCGTGATGACGGCGTAGCGGTCAGGGCCGTGGACGACCAGAACGTGGTGCTCCATCGTCGTGACTGTGCCCGCGGCCGGGGTCGACCGAGTGGACGATGGGGTCGTGGAGGTAGCGGCGGACCAGCTGATCGACGTCGCGATCGAGAGTGGCCGAGAAAAGCATCCGCTGACCGTCGGGGTGCACCTGGTCGAGCACGTCGGCAACCGGCGGCAGGAATCCCAAGTCGCACATCTGGTCGGCCTCGTCCAGCACGGTGATTCTCACCCGTCCCAGGCGGCAGGCGTTGCGCTCGATCAGGTCGTGCAGGCGTCCGGGGGTGGCGACGACCACCTCGGCTCCCTGGCGCAGCGCGGCGACCTGCCGACCGATCGACGTTCCGCCGACGACCGCGGCGATCCGCAGCCGCAGTGCCTCGGCGTACGGCGCCAGCGCCTGGGTGACCTGTTGGGCCAGCTCCCGGGTAGGCACCAGGATCAGAGCAAGGGGCTGCTTCGGTTCCGCGCGCCGCCCGGCCGTCCGTGCGAGTAGCGGCAGGCCGAAGGCGAGCGTGTTGCCTGATCCGGTGCGCCGCGTCCCAGGATGTCGCGCCCCTCCAGGGCATCGGGCAGTGTGGCTGCCTGGATCGGAAAGGGTTCGCGCACCCCGAGTTCGCTCAGTGTCCGCAGCACCTCCGTCGGCAGTTCCAGACCGGCGAAGGTGACGGCCGGGAGCAGCGCCGGGGTCGTTGTCCCAGGCTGGGCGGGACTGCCGTGAGCGATGCCGGAGTCATTGGAATGCTTCATAAACAGCCTTCCGCAAGGGAACGTACCGAGGAAGGCCCGGCAGGTTTGAACACTTCCCCTGGGCCTGCCGCAGCGAGGGCCAGCCTGTGCAGGACGACTTCAGGCTGGCCTCGTGAGCCGCACCAGGAGACATCGGACTTTGCCCAGCAAACGAATGTGTCCTGGTTGATCGCACCAAGTCCCTGGGGCGTGTGTTGCGCATCGGCCGTAACGCGTGCCGTCGCTGTGCCCTTGCTTCGGGTGGCTCCCAAGAGGACAACCGAGTGCAACGGCGCCCGCGCCGGCGTTGTAACCCCACCTGTTCGGAAGCCCCGCGAGGCCGCACCCGCGGGGCTTCTCGTCGCACACCGCTCTCACGCGCCTATCACCGACTGTGTCGACTCCCTGGGACCAGAACGCCCTGACCCGGCATTACGCGCTCATCTTGGACGGGCATGGACGCTCACGGACGGTCTCTACAACCTGTGCCATGTGGTGCCCAGTGAGGGACCGAGGATCAGGACGGGGGCCTCTTCCGGCCCGTCGAAGCGGTATTGCAGGGTGTTCGGTGGTGTCTCGCTCACCCGTCAGACCCTCTCATCCCTCACGGGATCTCACATGGCCGGTCCCCACCTAACGGCTCCTGTGCCTCTCGCTACGACAGGCCCGGCGCTGCCGGAAGCCCCTGGGGTCCAGGTACGCGTTCTCCGGCATGCACCCGTGACCGTGTCGACAGCGGGGTCCTGCGGGGCGCGCGCCCGGTCCCAGCCGCTTCGACCAAGAGCTTCCGCCCTCGTCACCGCTTCCCAGTGGTTCGGGTTGCAGCATCGCGTGGGATGGGCCACCGAGGCCCGGCGTGACTCACCTGCAAACCTTCGGGCTCTCGCCCACCAGCGGCTTGGACAACACGATGGACAAGGGCCGTCTTCCCCTGTAGCGGATGGCGCGCCGCTGAGTGGTGTCGGTCGTGGCCCGGGAACGCGCGGATGACGGTGGCCTCTGTCGCCCAGGCGATCCGCTACTGGATGACCTCGTAGATCTCCTTGTAGCCGGATACCGCGTTGCTGTTAAACGCATCGATCAGTGACTGGGCGTTCTCATCTGGATTCACGAAGAACGCTCGCTCCATGGTGAAGTACTGGTCGAGGCTGTCGAATTCCCATTGGCAGACGACCGTATCCATGGACCCGGCGTAATCGACGTAGATTCGCCGGTTCGCGTACCCCGCCTCTTCAAACACCTTGGTGAGGGTCTTGAACGCCGCCACGATCTCCGGCGCCTTCCCGCGTTCAGCTTGGTAGACCTCGCGCATCATGTACATGACGTCACCCTGCTTTCCTGCTCGAGCAGCAATCGACTCGCAGGCCATTTTTTATGCTAAGTCGTCAAAATATCGCCCGCATGCCGAGCGAGGTCCGGCTATCAATGGCGTGATCTGGACGTCTCCCGCCTTGGTCATGGTCTGGCTGTACGCCCTGCTGGACGACGTCGGCCCGCCGCTTGATCTCCCGGTTCAGCCGCTCCAGAGGGTTGGCGCACCGGCGGTACGCCGTAGACCAGCAGTAGGAGCTGCGTGACGTCGTTGCGGTGCCCGCCCGACGACGACACCCGCAGCGGGGTGCCGTGCGCGTCGGTCAGCACGTGGTGCTTCGAGCCCGGCCATGCACGGTCAACCCCGGCTGGGGCCGGCTTTCGGGCTGCTTCGACCCGCTTGGCCTGCACGTAGAGGCGTCAACGGTGACGCGGGAGAAGTCCAGGCGGTTGTCGCCGTTGACCCACCGCATGGCCCCGCTCGGCGTCGACCACGCCGGACGACGAACTCGCGGCCCGTCTCGAACACACCGGGAACAGGCGTCAATTACATGTTGACGAAGGCGGAGCGTCAATTTAAGGTTGACGCATGAGCCCACTCAACATCAGTCTCGCCGACCTGATCACCCGCCTCGACGAGGAACTCCCCGACGCCGACCACCTGGCCCGCATCAGCGAAGCGCAGCTGCGCAACCTGACCCTGTCCGACCTCGGTAACCAGCTCGTCGACCACTACGTCGGCAAGGCCAAGCAGGCCGGCGCGTCGTGGAGCGAGATCGGCGACGCCATCGGGGTCACCAAACAGGCCGCCCAGCAACGCCACACACCCAACGCGTTCGAGGGGTTCACCAACCGGAACCGGCACAGCATCGTGCTGGCGCAGGAGGCCGCCCGAACGTACAAGCACGACTCCATCGGCACCGAACACATCCTGCTCGGCCTGCTCGGCGAACCGGGGGGCCTGGCGTACGAGGTGCTGTTGGCGAAGACCGAGTCGGAGCAGCGCATCCGCGACGCGATCGAGGAAGCGATGCCGCCGGCCGGGCAGAAGGCGCTGCGGGGTCACATCGCATTCCGGCCGGAGAGCAAGGAGGCCATCGAGCAGGCATCTCGCGCGGCGGCCGACCTGGGCCACGACTGGGTCGGCACGGAACACACGCTGCTGGGCCTGATCCGCGTCGAGGCGAGCCCGGCCGCGCAGATTCTGCGCAACCTCGGCTTCACGCCGGACGAACTGCACGAGACGGTCAAGACCGAGATCACCGCACGGTCCGGCACGCGCGACACGTAGCAACGAAACGATCGGTCGCCCGGTCGCTGGGGCGGACCCGGCCGAGGATCAATGTCTCCCGGGAGAGGGGGTGGTGACCAGCGCTGGGCGGCCACAGGTTGCGGCCCAGCGCGACGGCGGTGAGCGGTCCGCTCACTCCTCGATGTGGCCGCTGAGAGTCACTCAGAGATTCCGGCGGTGCAAGGAGTCGAGGAAGGCAACCTCATCCTCGGAGAGCCGGAGGCCGCCTGCGGCCACGTTCGATGCCAGGTGGCCGGGGTCACCGGTACCTGGGATGGCCAGCACATGCGGGCCGCGGTGCAGGGTCCAGGCGATCCGGACCTGGGCGGGGCTGGCTCCCTGTGCCCGGGCGACGGCCAGGATCTCCGGATGGTCGCTGTCGCTCGCCCCGGCTTGGCCTCCGGTGGCGGCGATCGCGTAGAACGGCACGAAGGCGACACCTTGCTCGCCGCAGGTGCGGACGAACGCGTCCTGGTCGGGCCGCACTCCGAGGCCGTACATGTTCTGCACGCAGACCACGGGCGCGATGGCCTGGGCCTCGGTGAGGTGATGGGGGTGGACGTTGGAGAGGCCAAGGTGGCGGATGAGTCCGGCCTCGCGCAGTTCGGCCAGCGCACCGAAGCGCTCGGCGATCGAATCGGTGCCGACGATGCGCAGGTTCACCACATCCAGGTGGTCACGGCCGAGCTGTCGCAGGTTCTCCTCGACCAGTCCGCGCAACTGCTGTGGCCCGGCGTGGGGCAACCATGCTCCCGACGGGTCGCGTGGCTGCCCGACTTTGGTGGTGATGACGAGGTCTTCCGGGTAGGGGGCCAGGGCTCGGTTGATCAGTTCGTTGGCTGAGCGCAGCCCGGAGAAGTAGAACGCAGCGGTGTCGATGTGGTTCACGCCGAGCTCGACGGCGCGGCGAAGCACGCTGATCGCCTGCTCGCGGTCGCGCGGGACGGCGTCGGGTACGAGCGCCCTGCCGGTCTGTGGCAGGCGCATCGCCCCGAAGCCGATCCGGTTGACCGTCAGGTCTCCCAGCTTCCAGGTACCCGATGCGGAGGCGGTGATCGTCTCTGAGGTCATGCCGGAATGATTTCCGCCCGGTATGTTGGCCGCCATTGATTCAGGTATACGTGAATCCTTGAGGGGGGACTCCTGGCGGAGCTTGCGTTCTCGGCGAGAGATGTGGCGCAGGTGCGGTTCGCCGTCTCGCCGATGTGGCAGGTCGGGAGCAGCTTCCGGCTGCTGGCCTCCGGCGCCGCGGATCCCGTGCACCGACGTTGGCTGGAGCAGGTGCGGCCAAGGGTCGCGGCTGCCGGCTTGGACAAGGCGTGGCTCGCCGAACTGATCCCGCCCTCGGGCTACGCCCCGGACTTCCTCAACCCGGCACCCACCGGGCCGGCCCCCACGCTGGCGGAGGAGCTAGCCGCGATGGTGGCCTCTCCTGCCGACCGCATTCGCAAGGACCTCGACCACCTCGGATACCACCAGGGCGGCATCGGAGCCCGGCTGCGTTCCCTGTATGCCGATCCGCGCACCCGCCTGGCACGGGTCGCGGAGGAGATCGAGGCCTACTGGGAGCTGGCACTCGCTCCCTACTGGGCGCGGATCCGCACGGTGCTGGACGCCGACGTCTTCCACCGTGCCCGGCAGGTCTCGCAGTACGGAGCCGACCACCTCTTCAACAAACTGCATCCACAGGTCAGATGGAACGACGACGTACTGCGGCTGGTCCGCTGGCCACGGTCCCTGTCCCGGGAGACGGCGGGCGCAGGGCTGCTTCTGATTCCTTCCGCCTTCAAGGGGCCGGGTCTGTCCACGCGGGTCGCCCCGCCGGAGCCGCCACAACTCGCCTACCGCGCCCGCGGCACCGGCGCGCTGTGGGAACGCCGCACCATCACCAGTACCGCGGCGATCGTCGCCGTGCTCGGCCGTACACGAACCCTCCTGCTCACCGAACTGGATACTCCGGCCACAACGACAGAACTGGCCTACCGCACCGGGATCTCCAAGGCCGGGGTCTCCCAGAACCTCACAGCACTGCGCAATGCCGGCTTCGTAACCGCCCACCGGGCTGGCCGCTCAGTGCTGTACGCACGCACGTCCGTCGCGGAATCCGTCCTTGCCGCCGGCCAATAACCCAGGGACCGATCACTAGGCCAACCCTTAGGGAGATCACCGTCGCGCCCGACGGAGCCTCGTCCGATGACCTGCCGGCCGTCGGACACCCACGCCTCGTTCCCCTTCAGCTTCACCCGCACCTTCGCCCCGATGAACCGGGCAGGCACCGAGTAAGAGCAACGCCCTGACCCTGACACGGCCGTTGCGGCAGAGGGTCGACTTCAGGTCGATGCAGGTGTCGTATTGTCACGTCTGCCGCCACCCGCACTCCCGTTCAGCGGTAGCGTGCCCGGCCCGCCGCCGCGGCCACCGTCAGGGGCACGGTCAGGAGCGCTGCCAGCCAGAACAGGGGGCGGTAGTCGTGCGCCTGAGCGGTGGACGCGGCCAGCCCGCTGGCCAGGGCACTGCCCACATAGAGGGCGACACCGAACATGGCCACGCCGGTCGCACGGGCCTTCGGGGACAGGGCCGTCGCCCACGACTGGATCGTGGAGTGCATGAAGGACCAGCCGCCGCCGAGGAGCAGCGCGACCACGACGAGCACCCCGGTCGACTGGCTGTACCCGGCCAGCAGGTATGCCAGAGCCATCTGCACCCCGCCGGCCACGATCAGGGCTGCCGGAGACCACTGCCCGACGAGCCGCTTGACCGCCTGCGCCGCGGCCATGGAGCCGACCCCGTACAGGGCCGCGACCGCGCCGGCCAGGGTGGTGGGAACGCCATGCGCTTCCAGGGCCGGGGCCAGATAGGTCAGGAAGCCGAGCAGCACCGCGCCCTCCAGCATCGCCACCCCCATGACGTACCACTGCCACGGAGAGGACAGGACCACGCGGAAGGGCGCCAGCAGCGACCCGGAGCGGGTCCGCTCGGGCTCGGGCAGGCGGCGCAGGGCAACCGCCAGGTAGGCAGCGAGGACACCGGGCAGCGCGAACACCAGTCGCCACGTGAGGTAGTGCGCCAGCGCCCCGGCGACGACCGTGGCCACGGCGGTGCCCAGCGCGAAGGCGGTCATCAGCTCGCTGAGGGGACGCTGCCGGATCGCGGCGGGCACCGTGTCGCCCACATACGTCAAAGAGGCGGCGATGGAGGCGGCGAAGAACGCGCCGGCCAGGGCGCGGGCTCCGATCAGCACGGGAGCGTCGGGAGCGAGGGCCGAGGCCAGGGCGGCCAACGCCGCGCCGGTCAGTGAGACCCGCATCACCCGGACGCGCCCCCATCGGTCACTGGCCACCCCCCACACCGGCTGCATCAGCCCGTAGGTGAGGTAATAACCGCTCGCGGCCAGCACCACGGTGGGGAGCGGGGCCCCGAGTCGTGGGCCGATGAGAACCAGCATGGGTGCGATGCAGAAGCGGTCGAAGTTGCTGACGAATCCAGCGGTGCGCAACAGCCGCAAGGAGGACGCGGGCAAGGTCGCCACCGGTGTCGACGCGGTGGTGGTCACGGGGGGACGCTCCCTTCCGTGGGGGTTCGACGAGAACGGGTGACAGAGGGGACCGACCCTGGACGGAGGCGGTCCGCCACCAGTTCAGCACCGGGTACCTCGGGGCGGAGACCGCTGGCTATTACCATCACTCACAGCCTGCCGGGCCGGCGTCGCGTCCGGTGACGGCAGCATGAGAAGAGGGCGCCCGCGTTCGGGCGGACGCCCGCCATGCAGAGGAGAGGCACGATGACGCGCGGCGGGCCGTCGCCCTCGGACACCTGCGCATCGCCCACTGCGGACCGCGGTTCCTCGCCGGCCACGGCCGGCCGTCGGTGCGACGGTCGGTGAGCGCCGCACCCACGCCCCCGGGCGATTCCCCACGCCGGGAACTGGGCGCTTTCCTGCGTTCCCGCCGAGAACGGCTGACACCGAAAGACGTGGGCCTGTCCGACGCCCCGGGCCGCCGGACACCGGGGCTTCGGCGGGCCGAGGTCGCGGAACTCGCCGGCATCAGCGTCTCCTGGTACACGTGGCTGGAGCAGGGCCGGGTGCGGACCTCGGAGCAGGTGCTGCGCGCGGTGTCGCGGGTACTGCGGCTGGATGCCGCGGAAACCGCGCACGTACTGTCCTTCGTGGAGGAGAGCAGGCCGCCCGCCGACGCTCCCACCTGGGTGTCAGGCAACCTGCTCAGCCTGGTGCAGGCCATGGCACCACACCCGGCCGTGGTGCTCGACCCGCACTGGGACCTGCTGGCCTGGAACTCCGGGTACGCCGCCCTGCTGACCGATCCGGCGCGGCTGCACCCCAAGCAGCGCAACCTGCTCTGGCTGGTGTTCCGCTGGCCGCCGGCCCGCGCCCTGCTCGCCGACTGGGAGGACGAGGCTCGCGCCCTGCTCGGCCAGTTCCGGTCCCGTGCCGTTCGCCGCCCGAACGATCCGCGGTTCGCCGAAATCATCGGCGAGTTGCTGTCGGACGGTGACGCGGCCCGCTGGTACGAGCGCCGGGAGACAGCCGGGTTCCAGCCCTCGGTACGTCGTTTCCGGCATCCGGCCGTGGGCGAACTGCGCCTGCGGTACGTGAAGCTGGCCGCCGTGGACGAGCCCGGTCATCACTTCCTCGCCTACCTGCCCGACGACCGGGAATCCGAAGGCGCCCTGCGACGCCTGCAGGAAAGCGGGTGAGCCCCGCGAACCCGGTCGTTCCGGGACATGGACTCGCGGGGCTCACCCCGGCGTGCCGGCGACGCGTTGGGCACGTAGGGGGAGACGTGCCATTCGGCATCCGGTGAGCGGGGCTCTCACCGCACGGCCGGTCAGCCGGTCAGTACGGCCTTCAGAACGGTGCCCGCCGCGACGTCGGCCAGGGCATCGGCGTGGTTCTCCAGCGGGTAGGCCGTCACCATGCTCTCCAGGTCGAAGCGTGCGGTGAGGGCGGGAAGCAGTCGCACATACTCGACGAGGTGCGCGCCGGTGAAGGCCCACGACCCGATCACGTCGAGCTGCCGGTGCACGATCTGGTGCGGATTGAGCTGGGTGTCACCGGCGTCGGTGTACTGGCCGATGACCAGGTAGGAGCCGCCTCTGCGGGCCAGGGTCAGGCCCTGGGCCACCGCGTCGGGGACTCCGGCGCACTCGATGACGAGGTCGGCGCCGTCCGGGCCGGCGGCGGCTCGTGCCTCGCGCAGCACCGCCTCGGGATCCGCGCCGCCCACGATGTCCAGGTGCATGTCGCCGATGCCGGCCGCGGCCGCCGCGGCCAGTCGCCGTTCGGGACCGCCCACGATGATGACGCGTGCCGCTCCGGCGAGTTGGGCGAAGGCCGCCGCGGCCAGCCCCACCGGGCCGCTGCCCTGGACGATGACGGTCTCTCCCAGGCGCACGGGCCGCCGCTCGTACAGGGCGTGCACGACCGTGGGACCGGCGCAGGCCAGGGCCATCGCCGCCGTGGCGGACACACCCGGCGCCGCCCGTACCACGGTGGTACCCGGCTGGAGGACGATGTGGTCCGCCCAGGAGCCGGAGAGAGCCACGTCGTCGGTGATGGCGCGGTTGACGCCGTAGGTGCGCCGGTTCCGGCAGAGGGTGGGCTCGCGGTGCAGCCGGCACGGCGGACAGAGGCCACAGGCGATGGACGAGGCCCACATCACCGCGTCGCCCACCACCAGTGGCTCGCCCAGGGCGTCCCGGCCGCCGTCCGCACCGAGTTGGAGGACGGTGCCGTACCCTTCGTGGCCCAGGACCAGGGGCGTCGGTATGGGCAGATGTCCCTGCTGGAGGTGCAGGTCCGTTCCGCAGATCCCGCCGTACAAGCGGTTGACGACCATGCCTTCGGCGGGTGCCGGCGGCACGGGGAACTCGCGCAGCACAGGCGGTGCGCCGAACTCCTCGAGCACCACGGCCCGTCCGGTGCGCCCGGTCACGAGGTCACCATCCCCAGCGCGTCGGAGAAGCGGTGCGCCAGGGGCCGCAGGGGCGCGGTGTCGCGGCACACCACGTAGTCGGGCCGGGGCTCGCCCTGCGGGCGCGGCACGTTGGAGCAGGCGTTGTACGTGGCGATGAGCAGCCGACGGGCCCACGGCGACATGTTGGGTGCGGAGCCGTGCACGATCTCGGGTGAGAAGAACACCACCGAACCGGCGGGGCCCTTCGGGCTGGTCATGCCGTGCCGGTCCACGAGGGCGGCGAGTTGCTCCGGGGTCAGGGAGATGTCGTCGGGATCGAGGTGCTGCGCCGACTTGGCGTCGGCCTTGCGTTCCCGGTGCACCAGTCCGGCACGGTGCGAACCGGGCAGGAAGAGGACCGGCCCGTTGAACTCGGTCACGTCGTCCAGGAAGACCCCGATGTTCACCTGGAGCGGTGCCGGCAGGCCGTCGGCGATCCGCCAGGCCAGGTAGTCCTGGTGCCAGGCCCACTTGTCACCGCCGAACGCGGGCTTGGCGTTGATCTTGAACTGGTAGACGTAGACGTCCTCGGTGAGCAACTGCCGGACCGCCGGGAGGATCCGCGGATCGCGGACCAGGTCACCGTACTCCGGCTGCCGAGTGTGCGAGGCGTAGACGGCTCGCACCTGGCTGTCGCCGTCCTCGGTGACGAGGTGCGGGCCGGGCACTTCGCAGTCACGCTGGAAGGCCTCGGTCAACCGCCCTACCTCGTCGGTGTCGAGAAGCGATTCCATGAGCAGGAATCCGTTGGTGTGATACTCGTCCACCTGCTGCTGGGTCAAACGCATGGCTGATTCCTTGTTCCTTCGTCCGAGGGGCGTGCGGGGCGCGCTCAGCCCATGAAATGGCCGCCGTCGACCACGAGTTGCTGGCCGGTGACATACCGGCTGTGGTCGCTGACGAGGTATTCCAGGGCATCGGCGATGTCCTCCGGAGTGCCGGTGCGGCCCTGGGGGATGGTGGCCAGCACCTCCTGGAGTCGTTTGGGGTCGTCGAGGCCGTAGCGTTCGACGACCTCGCGGGTGTCGGTGAAACCGGGCAACAGCGCGTTGACCCGGACGTGGGGAGCCAGTTCGAGCGCCAGGCATCTGGTGAGCTGGAGCAGGCCGGCTTTCGCCGCGCAGTAGTTCGCGCCCGACGCGCGCGGTCTGATGGCCGTGGTGGCCGCGATGTTGACGATGGTGCCGCGCCGGGCCTTCACCATGGCCGGGGCCAGCGCGCGGGTGAGGTGGAACGGGCCGGAGAGGTTGGTCGCCAGCACCTCGTCCCAGTCCTGTTCGCTCATGGACAGGAAGGGCCCGTCCCGGTTGATGCCGGCGTTGTTGACCAGCACGGCGGGCGGCCCGTACCGGTGGAGGATGCGGGCCGCGGCCGTGCGGACCTCGCCGGGACGGGACAGATCGGCGCGCAGGGCGACGAGATCGCCGCGGCCGGCCTGTTCGGCCTCGCCGGCCGCCTTGCCGTCGCCCCGGTACAGGGCGATCACCCGGTGTCCCAGTCCGATGAGGCGGCGGCTGAAGGCCGCGCCGATGCCCCGGGTGCCGCCCGTCACCACGGCGAGCGGTCTGGGCTGTGCAGCCGCTGTCACACCCTGGTCCCGTCGGCCGGTACGTCTCCGCGCACCAGCCCGAATCCGGCGGGCACGTCGGCGGGGTCGTCGCCGCGCTGCACGATGCGGTTGTCACCGTCGACGAAGACGACGCTCGGAAGGAACGAACGCGCCTGGGCGTCGGCCATGTCCGCGTAGGAGATGATGATCACCAGGTCGCCGGGGTTGATCAACCGGGCGGCGGCGCCGTTGATGCCGATGACCCCCGAGCCGGCGGGGCCCTCGATGACGTAGGTGGACAGCCGGTTGCCGTTGTCGATGTCGACGATGTCGACCTTCTCGCCGGGCAGCAGGTCGCCGGCGGCCATCAGCTCCGCGTCGATGGTCAAGGACCCCACGTAGTGCAGATCCGCCTGGGTGACGGTGGCCCGGTGAATCTTGGATTTCATCATGGTGCGCTGCATCAGCGTGTCGCTTTCTCGTGGGTGGTGGGGGGAAGGGAAGCCGTGTCGTTCGGTCAGGACTCGGACGGCCAGGCGGCGAACCGGCGCCGGCCGTACAGCAGGGGCGCTGGGGCCGTGGTCCGTACCTCGCTGCGCAGGACGTCGCCGACGACGATGGTGTGGTCACCGCACGGGTGCAGGTCGGCCACCCGGCACTCCGCGACCGCGTGCGCGTCGTCGGCGAGGACCGGCAGCCCGGTGATCGGGCCGGATCGCCAGGACACCTGGCCGAACCGGTCCGCGGTGCGGCTGGTGAACACCTCCGCCGCGCCGCGGCCGGCCGCGTGCAGCAGGTTGACGACGAACGCGCCGCGTGCGGTGAGCACCGGAAGCGTGCGGCCGCTGTGGGCCGCGCACACCAGCAGCCGGGGCGGGGCCAGCGACACCGAGCACAGCGCCGTGCAGGTGAATCCGTACGGCACCCCCTGGTCGTCGGCGGTGGTGATCACGGCCACCCCGCCGGGATGGGAGGCCATCAGCGTGCGAAAGGCGGCCGCGGCGGTCTCGTCCGCCACCGGTGTCACCATGCGAAGGCCCGGGCGTCGTAGAGGTTGACCCCGGCGGCCGCCTTGCCGAGGTACTCCAGGCAGTCGTGTGGTTTGGCCGGCATCACGGAGGCGAAGGAGGCCTCCCTGATCAGCCGCTCCAGTGGCTGGGACCGGTTGACCGCGGCGGATCCGCACACCCGTGTCGCGTCCTGCGCCAGCTGCGGCCCGACCTCGCCGACCAGGTACTTGGCCGCGTGGACCAGGGCGTTGGCCTCCAGGCTGCCGCGCTCGCGGTCCACAGCGTCACCGGCCTCGTGGACGAGTGCGCGGGCGGCCCTCAACCGCGCCGACATCCGGCCCAGTTCCTGCTGGATCACGGGCGACTCGGCGCGGGTCGGCGACGCGGTCACGCAGCGGACGGTGTACTCGAAGATGGCCTCGGCGATGCCGAGGTAGGCGGCGGTGTAGCCGGCCACCATCCAGTGGGGTTCGCGCACCACCTTGAACAGGGACATGCCCTCCACCCCCAGATACAGCCGGGAGCGCGGGAGGACGACGTCCGTGAGGGTCATCGGTGCGGTGCTCGTCCCGTACATCGCCGACAAGCCGTGCACCTGCCCGAAGGTGACGCCCGGGTCGTCGGCGGCGACGACGAAGTGGGAGACCTCCGCCGTGTCGTCGGGCCCCTCGGCCGCGGCGGCCACCACGTAGTAGTCGGCGACGCCGGCGAGCGAGACGAACGACTTCGCCCCGTTGAGGACATAGTGCTCGCCGTCGTCCGTGAGCCGGTAACGCGTGGTCATTCCGCGCAACCGGGCACCGCGACCGGTCTCGGAGGTGGCGGACGCGAACAGTTTCCGGCCGTGCACCACCTCGTTCTGCATCCAGGTGCGGAACTTCTCGGCGGCGGGCGGCAGCGGGGTACCGGCCGAGTCGGCGAGCGCGCCCAGGACGACGTGGTGCATGTTGAAGCCGACGGCGGCGGCACCGTTGTAGGACCCCAGCGTGGCCAGAAGGTTCCAGTACTCGCCGAAGCTCAGGCCCAGGCCGCCCGCGTCACGCGGGACCAGGGCGCCGAGCAGGCCCGACTCGCGCAGGACGGCGTAGGGGCGGGCCAGGTCGGCGCGCCCGGCGTCGACGTCGGCGGCCAGTGGCGCCAGAGCCTCGCCGGTCTCCGTGGCCCGTTTGAGGACGTCGTCCGGATGGATCGGTGTCATCGTTCTCCTCGGATCAGTTCTCGACGGGCAGGCCGAGCCGGCGGGCGACGCCCACCCTCAGCAGGTCGTTGGGTCCCGCGTAGGTGAGGGCCGCCAGCGGGCTGAGGGGGTCGGCGGCGAGGTCGGTGTCGGGCAGGAAGGCGCGCACGCCGGCCAGCGCGGTGGCGTGCTCGGTCATCCGCAGGTAGTCCTCGGAGACCGAGATCTTCGTCAGGGCCGCCTCGGTGGCGAGCTGACGTGCGCTGGTGCCCGTGTCGAGGGCGGCGGCCAGTGTGTAGAGCTGGATCCGCGAGCGGTGCAGCGCCATCGCCATGTCGCTGATGCGGGCGGCCACCTGGTGACTGGCGCCCATCCGGCGGCCGAAGTGCTCCCGCTCGCGGGCCCATCGCGCCGTCCGGTCCAGCAGCAACCGCATCGGCCCCAGCGCGTATCCGAGGATCAGGGCGCGTTCCCAGGCGGTGGTGGTCGTCATGATGCCCAGTCCGGAACCCTCCTGTCCGATGACGGCCGTGGCGGGGAGCCGGGCGCCCTCGAAGAGCAGTTCACCCATGGGGGCCGAGCGCAGGGCCGTCTTGTCGAAGGTCTCGCCGCGCGAGACGCCCGGGGTGTCCAGCGGGACCAGGAAGGCGGTGAGGGCGAACGGCGTACGTCCTGCTGCCGTACGGGCGAAGACGATGGCGAGGTCGGCGACCGGCGCGGCCGTGACGAAGGTCTTCGCCCCGGTGAGGACGTAGCCGTCCTGGTCCCGTTCGGCGCGGCTCGCCATGGACAGCGGGTCGCTGCCTCCGAGTCGCTCGGTCAGCGCGTGGCACAGCATCGTCCGGCCCTCCTCGACGGACTCCGTGATGTCCTGCCCGGGCCGCGAGAGGGTGCTGTGCAACGGATGTTGCATGCCGAACAGCTGCGACGTCACCGAGTAGCACAGCCCGGGGTCGACCCCGGCGAGACCGATCCCCTCGATCGCCGCGAGCCCGCGGGTGACCGGTCCTGGCCCGTCCGGGCCGCCGCCGGTCCGGCGCAGCACCCCGAGTGCGGCCAGAGAGCGCCACTGCGCGCGGAAATCGTCTCCCTCCGTCTTGTCCGCCACCTCCGCGGCGCGTGCGCGGAACTCGTCGACGACGCGCTCGGCCGGTGCCGGGGCACAGCGCAGCATCCGGGTCAGGGCCTCGCTCATGCCTGCGCCCCGCGTGGTGCGCTCTGGATCACGGCCCAGAGGGCCAGCGGAGTACGGAAGTTGGCGGCGACGATCTCGGTCTCGGGCAGCTCGATGCCGCCCTGCTTGTCGAGCGCCGCGACGATCTCCATGATCGCCAGCGAGTCGAGCAGCCCGCTCTCCAGCAGCGGTGTGTCGGGGGCCAGGGTCTGCGGCTCCTCGCCGCGCGCCCATGTGATGCGGCTCTGGATGAGGGCGCAGAGGTCTTCGACGCTGTTGATCGCGTTCATGAGGGGTTCTCCGGAGAGGCGTTGAGAGGGGTGTTCGCGGCCGGTGCCGCGAGCGGAAGTGAAGCGGGCGGAACGTTGTCGGCGAGGGCGCGACGGTCGACCTTGCCGCTGATGGTGACGGGCAGGGAGGACACCGGAACGACCCGGTCGGGAAGCATGCGGTGCGGCAGTGCGGCGCGCAGCTCCGCGAGCAACTCCCGTTCGGTGGCGGTGGTCTGGGCGTAGACCCAGATCTGCCCGGCGTGTGCGCCGGCCATGGCCACGGCCGCGGCCGTGGCGACCTGGGGTAGTTCGAGAGCGGCGCTCTCGATGTCGAGCAGGTCGATGCGATGGCCCCGGCGCTTGACCTGGAAGTCACGGCGGCCGCGCAGGAAGACCCGGCCGTCGGCGGTGATCCGGCCCAGGTCGCCGCTGGCGTAGGCGCGGCGCACGACACCGTCGCGGAAGGGCACCCGCACGGTCGGGTCGGTGAGCCGGCCGTCACGCAGATAGCCCTGGAAGACGGTCGGCCCGGCGATGTGGATCTCGCCCTCACCGTCGGTGGGACGGCCGTCGGCGTCCAGTACCTCGATGTGCACGCCGCCGATGCCCCGGCCGATGGTCAGTTCCTGGTCGGCCGTCCAGTCACGGGGCACCCGGTGGTAGGTGCAGGCGTTGGTCTCGGTGGGGCCGTACAGGTTGTAGAAGGGCCGGTCGCCCAGTAGCCCGAGGTACCGCTCCAGCAGGTGCGGGGTGAAGGCTTCCCCGCCGAAGGCCGCGATCCGCAGGGAGGGGGGCAGCGCGTCGGCGATCCCGCCCTGCTGGAGCAGGTTGTGGTAGAGGGAGGGCACCGCCATGAAGGCGGTGATCCGCTGCTCGTTCAGCCAGCCGACGACGTCCCGGGGGAAGGAGCGCAGCATGTCGGGGAGCAGCACGACGCACGCTCCGGCCGCGGCGGCGCTGTACAGGTCGAAGGTGGTCAGGTCGAAGGTGAGCGCGGCCTGCGACCCGATGCGGTCGTCGGGCGTGAGCCCGAACTCGCCGGCCGCCCACAGCGCGTAGTGCGCGACGTTCTCGTGGGACAGCAGGACGCCCTTCGGCCAGCCCGTGCTGCCGGACGTGAAGAGGATGTAGCCGCCGCGGTCGACCGGCGCCGGCAGTGTGGCCGGTTGCCCGGCGGGCCGGAGGACCTCCAGGGCGGCGAGTCCGTGGGCGAACTCGCGCTCCGCACAGGTGTGCCGGTCGTCGTCCGGCTCGGCATCGCGGGCCCCGGCCGCGGCTTGGCGGGCGGCCGTCCGGAACCGTTCCGTGGTGAGCAGCAGGGAGATGCCCGCGTTGCGCAGCATCCGGGACGTACGCAGCGGAGGATCGGAGACGTCCATCGGGGCGACCACGGCACCGGCGCGCAGAGCCGAGTACAGCGCGATCACGGTCGCCGGAGTCTTCGGTGCGTAGATGCCGACGCGCTGTCCCGGGTAGACGCCGACGGCCGTCAGCTCGGTGGCGAGCGCGGCTACGGCCTGCTCCAGCTCGGCGTAGGTCCAGGTGTCGCCCTGCCCGGCGAGGGCGGGGCGGTCGGGGTGACGCCGGGCGGTGCCGGCGAGCAGTTCGTCCAGCCGTGGTGTGGTGGTCTGCGTCGTCATCGGGTACGTCCGGTGGCGGGCAGGCCGGTCGCGTGCTCGGCGAGGAAACCGGTGATGGCGCCGATGACGAGGTCCGGGCGGACGAGGTGCGGGTAGTGGTCGACCCCTTCGGGCACCAGGCGTCGCACCGGACCGCGTACCGCCCGCTGGAGTGCGTCGAGCTGGCCGAGCGTGCCGTACTCGTCACGGTCACCCTGGATCATGAGGACCGGTGCGGTGACGTCCAGGTCGTTCTCGATGGACCAGGAGCGGAACTCGTCGGAGAGCCACAGCTCGCTCCAGTTGGTGAACACGCCGTGCGGGTCGTCGTGGACCAGGGCGAGCTTGCGGTACAGCGGTCCGGTCTCGTAGGCGGTGCGTGCGGCCTCGATACCGGTGCGGTTGGCTTCCTCGAAGTACAGGTGCGGTCCCATGACGACCACGGCCTCGGCCGGCCGGACCGATGCGTACAGCAGTGCTGTGGTGCCGCCGTCGCTGTGCCCGATGAGGACCGGGTTGTCGATGCCGAGCAGGTCGAGCAGTTCGGGCAGGAACAGCTGTCCCTGTTCGTGCATGTAGCGGACCGTGTGAGGGGACTTGGCGGGACCGGAGCCACCGTTGCCGGGACGTGAGTAGACCAGGGCCCGGCGTCCGGTGGCGGCGGCGACCGCGGCGGGGAAGCGCCCCCAAGCGGCGACACAACCGAGTCCGCCGTGCAGGAAGACCAGCGGTGAACGGGACGGGTCGCCGTCGATCACGACATGTTCGATCGGGCCGTGTCGGGTGTCTGCTACCGGCACATCAATTCCTTCGAGAAGAGGGTACCTGCCCGGTTTTTGACAGGATGAATTACCCGGAGGCGCGTTCCGGCAATAAATGGGGCACACCGGATCGCCGGGAAGAGGGGCTGAATCGGACGAAGTCGATTCAACGTTCAATCAACTAGTGGCGCGGAGATATCGCGGCTCGGACGAGAACCTCGGCAAAAGCCGGGTGGCCAAGCCGCGGCGCGTGCCGCATCGGCCAGGCGCGTCGGCGCCGGACTGCCGTCCAGTCTTGCGACCGTGCACCGCACAGCGCGCCCACTGCTTTCGGTCGGGTCGCCGAAGGAAGGCTCCTACCTGCGCCTTTTCCCACCCGGGGCACATCGGTCCGACCGCCGGACGCGGTCCACGCGGCCGGCCTCGCTCGGGCCGGCGGCGGCTGCACTGCCGGCCGTCGACAACGCGCGCAGCGGTCTCAAGAGGTAAGGAATAGACAAAATCTGCGACCCCCGTCCCAGCACTTGGAATACCGACGCCTATGTCCGGACGGACGATTGATGGGGCTGCGGACGGGATCTCCGCCGCCGTATCGTCCGGTCGGCCGTTGCGCCGCTGAAAACACTAGATGTGGCACGCACGGAGGAGAAATAGCTATGCCGTATCACCTATGCTCTGGAAGCATGGATGTAGATCTTCGCCACCTGCGGTACTTCCTCGCCGTTGCCGAGGACGGCGGATTCAGCGCGGCGGGCCGCAGACTCCATGTGGCCCAGCCGACCCTGACCCGTTGCATCCGGTCCCTGGAGGACGCCCTGGGTGTCCGGCTGTTCGACCGTACGACGCGAAGAACCCAGCTCACCCCCAAGGGCCAGCGGCTCCACGACGAACTGGTCCCGGTGCTCAGGACGTTGCAGGCGACCCTGGACGGCATACGGGTGGGCGAGCAGCTGCGGCTGGGCTTCAGCTGGGGACTGCCCGACGGCTTGTCCCTGATGGCCGCGTCCTTCGCCGAGGAGGCCGGCATCCGGGTGGAGTACGTCCGCTGCGACACGCCGCTCGCCGGACTGGACACCGGAGCGGCGGACCTCGCCCTTCTGCGGGGCGAGTCCCTGCCCAAGCATCTGCGCGGTGTCTTCCTCTATGAGGAGAGGCGGGTCGCGGCGGTTCCCGCGCACTGGTCGCTGGCCGAGCGGGACGAACTCGCCTGGGAGGAGCTGGCCGATTGGCCGCTGATCGTCAACCGGGTCAGCGGAGTGACGTTCCCTCACATGTGGCCCACTGATCGGCGCCCGGCCGTGGGCGCGGAATGCTTCAACTACGACGAGTGGCTCGAGAAGGTGGCGGCGGGTCTGGGCGTGGGAACCGCCCCGGAGGACTCCACGCGCCGCTACCACCATCCCGCCGTACGGTTCGTCCCGCTGCGGGACGCCCCCACCGTCCGCCTGCACCTGGCCTATCCCTCGCACGGTTCGCACCCGCAGGCGGCCAGGTTCGCCGAGACCGTCTGGCGTGACGTGAGCGGCGGCCAACTCCCCCCGGCGGACTCCAGAGTCGCCGCGCACGGTGCCGGCCGCGTGACGGCGAGCGGCCGCGCCAGGCGGTGACCACCGTGCAGCCCTGGTCCAGCGACTGAGGCCGGTCCCTGCGGCTGCGGGCCGGCAGGTGCGCGCGGCGATGCGGGCGGCCGACATCCGCCACGGCTCCGCGCGCGCCTGTCGGCGTCATCCACTACGCCGACCCGGGTTCTCCGACGCCGATGTGGATGAGCCCGTCTTGTCCATGAGGCACCGCACGCGTTCAACGCCGTCGCCCGGGGATTCCTTGGCCCGGAACGCCTCTCTTCCGTCCACGGGTCAGGGCTCATGTAGCGCCCCGACGGGCCCCGTCACCGGAAACGTACACGTCCCCACCGACGCTCCGGCCCTCCGGCATCCGCGCGGTACCGGCACCGAGCGCGGGTTGCCGCGTGTCTCTTCTCGGCTCCACGCGTCGGGCGGGAACGGCTGGATCACGGTCAGTGGTGGTGGAACCCACCCCCGTGAGGCCCGTGCCCGTCGTGCCCGTCGTGCCCGTCGTGCCCGTCGTGCCCGTCGTGCCCGTCGTGCCCGTCGTGCCCGTCGTCGTCATCGTCGTGGTCATGGCCGCCGTGTCCCGGCGGAAGATCCACGGTGTCGCAGTAGACCACCGGCCCCGGGGGCACGGACTGGGTGGCACCGTCAGCCGGGATGCCCTGGGTCTCCATGACCAGCAGGCGCAGTGGTACCCCGCGCCGCACGGGCGGTACCGGGACCTGTCCCGTGTAGAACGGCCTGTGGGACGACTCCGCGTCGACCGAGGTGAGCCGGGTGCGGGTGTCGTCGAGGGTCACCCAGCCGAGGTCTTCGTCGGTGACCACGTCGTGCCGGCGCTGCAGCGTGGCGGTGATCTGTGGCGGCGAGGAGCCGGTGGGGTCCCAGGAGGGGCCGGTGAGGCTGACCGAGAGCGGCCGGCCGGGCCTGACCGTCAGTTCCCGGTCGGGCAGGGTGCGGACCAGGTCGGTCGGGACTACCGACGAGATCTCGGCTCCAGGGATCGAATCGGGCTGGTACCGGACCAGGGCGAGCCGGACGAAGGGCAGACAGGTGTCCCCGGTGTCCAGTTGCAGGTCGCAGAACCTGCGGCCGTCCTTCTCGTCCGCGTCGACCTGCGTCTCGAAGCCCACGACCGTCACGGTGAGCGGATCGGAGGGCGGATCGGAGGGCGGGGTCAGAGTGAGTTTCCCGGACTGCCGCACCGCGTTGGTGAACATGTCGGGGGTCGGAGCCACGACGGGCGCGGAACGGTGAAGCGGGTCGCGGCCCATCAGGGTGACCCAGGCATCGCGTACGGAATCCGGGTCGCCGCCGGGCGGCTCACCGAGGACGACGCCGAGCAGTTCACCGTCTCCTGAGGAGAACCAGGAGCCGTCGCGGTCCAGGTACACCCGTATGCCTCCGCCGAGCCGGCGCTGGACGATGGTGCCGGACGGCTCGTCGGTCCGTTCCAGGGCGAGGGTGGGTACGCAGTACAGGACCCTCGGTGCCGTGGGCCGTGCGCTGCTGAGCACCGAGTGTTCCCGCGCGGTGCCCTGCACGGTCAGCGCGCTCTGTCCGGGATCGGCGAACCGCGGAGGGAAGTAGTCGCCGAACCTGCTGCCCGCCAGAGGGCGATAGCGCACCACGCGGTGTTTGGTGTCGCCGAACTCGTGTTTCTCGAGGAGGGGCGGGGATTCGGTCGTGGCCTTCTCCTCGGCGACCTTGGTGCTGAAGGTCAGGACACCGTTCTGGAGGAGGGCGGGTTCCGTGCCGGGGACGCCTGTCTCTTCGGCCCTCGCGGTCAGCAGTCCGAACACGGGTGCGTTCATCGTCCGGGTCTCGCGGCCGGTGGGGCCCGCGTCCGTCACCTCGGTCCACTCCGCGACCAGATCGATCCGGCCCGT
Source organism: Streptomyces sp. NPDC006314 (assembly GCF_040613075.1). NCBI lineage: Bacteria > Bacillati > Actinomycetota > Actinomycetes > Kitasatosporales > Streptomycetaceae > Streptomyces > Streptomyces sp. NPDC006314. The sequence continues at coordinate 22,345 of NZ_JBEXRL010000031.1, forward strand.
GCTGTCCTCGTCCAGCGCGATGGTGCCGGCGAGGTGCTCGGCCGTCGCACCGGCGGCACGGGGGGCCGTGGCGGAGGACAGGTTCAGAACGGGCGTCTTCAGGGGCCGTTGCACCGCGTGTACGAGTATCAGCTCGTGCCAGGGCGTGAACATCCAATGGCGACTGGCCGCGGCCAGTTCCAGCACCTGGTCGGCTTTGTGCAGCTCTGCCGCCCTCATCGCCTCTGCGTCCGCCTCCGACTCCGGCGCGACTCCCGGCGCCGGCTCGGGGATCCTCCGGCACCACGAGGCCATGCCCATGAGGTGCGCGTCGAAGTCGATGCTCGAGCACACGCGGACGGTGGCCACGGCGCCCTTGGGCAGCGACACGGTCAGCACCCGGGACGCCTCGTCGAACCGGGGCGGCGCCGTTCCTTCGGCCAGCCGCAGCCTGAAGGACTTGGGGCGGTGCCAGACATCGCCGTCCCAGGGGATGAGGAAGGGCTGACCGGCGGGCATTCCCGGCAGGTCCAGCAGGGCGGCTCCCTGGGACAGGGGATCGGGGAGACCGCGCATCTCGACCTGTTCGCCCGTGTGCAGCGCGAGGACCGCAGGGTGGTCGGGGTCGGCCGCCGGGGATTCGACGGGCTCCAGTCGTACGTCCGGGCCGGGGTCGTCCAGGGAACCGCTCTCGCGTACGGCCAGCTCGTAGACCGTGTTCTGTACGGCGTGGTCGGTGGAACCGATGGCTTCGTCCAGCAGTCCGTGCCACTCCACCCACTGCAGCGGTGCTTTCGGTGCCACCACGTGGCGCTCGTCGGCACCCTGGTAGGGGACGTGTCCTTCGTCGGTGACCAGCGCCGACCGGTTGAACTCCGCGGCGTACTGCTGCGCCGTGCTGCCGGCCGGCGGCGCTGTCTCCCCGCCGGGGCCGCAGTCGACCGTGAAACCCTGCTTCCGGCCCAGTTCGGTCAGCGACTGGCAGCCGGGCCTGCCGTCGGCGTCTCTCCCGGAGAAGCCCTGGTGCCGTTGTTCTTCGGCATAGGCGGCCCTCGTCTGCTCACCGAAGTCCCCGTCCGCGCCACCCAGGAGGTGGTGGCCCTCGGCCATGAGGGCTTCTTGGACGACGCGGATGTCGTCGTTGGTCAGGTGGGGCTGGACACGCGCCAGGGAGACGGTCGTCGTGTCCCCCGTGGGGGCCGAAGGACCGGCTGGTGGCGGCCCGGCCCCCGGGCTGCTCCGGATCACCATCCGGAAGGTCGAGGCGCCTTCCGCGAGCGGTGATCTGGGCACCACCGCCGGCGCCGGGACGGCCTCGAACCGCTGGAAGACCAGCAGCCCGTGATCGGGGAGCGCCACGCCGGGCAGGTGCATCAGAGTCTTGGCCTTTTCGAGGTCGAGGCCGTTGCCCGCCAGGTCGACGGTGCGCAGCCGCACCCGGTACGCATGGCCGTACCGCAACGTGGGCAGCGAACCACCCCGCACCCCGATCGTGATCTCCAGTGGCAGTCCTCCCGGCATGGCCTCGTTCTTGAGGGGAACCGGAGCGTTGGGGGCCTTGTGCCTTTCGAGTGATCCCTCGTCGGTGTCCAGTACCAGACCCGGAACAGGCGCGGACAGGGAGTACCCGCGCCAGGCGGCCAGCGCCTCCGGTACGGAGAGCGTGGTGTCGTTCGGTGGTGAGGCCAAGTGGGCCTGGAAGAAGCCCTCGTCGGAGGCCGTCAGCAGGAGCGGCCCGTCATGAGGCCGCCGGTACTGCACCTCGCGCGCGTGCAGTGAGAACCAGTCCTTGCGATGCTCGTCCCAGATGTCCATCCGGTGGCCCCGGACCAGGTCCTCGGCGGCAAGCACGGGAGCGGCCGGTTCGGGAGCGGCCGGTTGGTCCTGCGCCTGCGCCCGCTGCTGCGCGACCGCCTCGGCGAAGGCCCTGTCGTGCCCGGCCGCCCGGTCGAACTCGGTGGTCAACTTGTCCCTGCGCCGCTTCCTGACCAGCGAGATCCCATGGGTCCGCAGCGGGGACAGCCCTACGGCGTCGACGGGGACCGACATCATCTTGAGTGCGGCACCGTCGATGTCCGCCTGCTCGACGGAGAAGTTCGCCGCCAGCTCGACGAGGCCCCGGGACGGTGACGCCAGCGGGTCGCCGTCGGTCGGCGGCTGCGCCGCGGGAACGAAGATACGGCGGTCGGGCGCGGATGGATCGGAAGGGAGGGGATCCACGCCGAAGAAATAGCGGGTGCGGCAGGAGACGTTGAACGAGTTGTCGCCCAGTGCGGAGGTCCAGTGGGGAGTGACGGCCAGCAGCAGCTCGCCGGAGGACGCGGGGAGCCGGTCGATCGGCAGGGAGAAGTGAAGAACCAGTCCGAGGCCCTCGAGCAGCCGGGGATGGTCACCGAGTGAGGTGAGCATCGTGTGGAAGTCGGGAGGCGGCAAGGACGCCGGCGGAAGCGGCTCCTGGCCGGCCGGTGACTCTTCGGCGGCCGGCGCCTCGTTCCCGGCCAACGCCACGACGGTCGCGGACGTGCTCCGTCCGGGCGGCCTGTGGAACGCGTCCATCTCCTTCAGCTCCGGCGGGACGAAAACGTCCGCGGAGTCAGACGTGAGGTGTACCCGGTCCTCTCTTCGGTGATCCGGAGAGACGACGTGACCAGGGCGTAGTAGGTCCCTTGTCAGAGGCGGTGTCTCGGGCGAGTCCTTGGCCGCCTTGGCGTAGACCCCCTTGGTGTAGTCGCTGACCTGTCCGGACGAGTAGGTGCGCATGTCCCGTGCGCCCATGTCGAAGGAGTAGGGCTTCAGCGGGGTGTCGTGGTGGAAGAGACTCGTCCACAGGTCCGTGTCGGGCGCCGGGCCTTGCGGCTTGAGCGGACCGGTGAAGGGTACGGGTGCGGTCGGCGCCGCGGAGCCGTCCACGGTCGCGAACTCGAAAGTGGCCGCCTTGACCTTGTCCGGCCATTTGAGGAAGTCGGGAAAGCTGGTCAGCGTTCCGTCTCCCCCGTCGTCCGTGTGCAGTCGGGGGGCCACGAAGACCGACACCCGCGCCTGGGTGCCGTCGTCCGACAGTCCGGCCGGGAGAACCGTCCAGTTGATGTGCTGTTCGAAGGGCATGGACATCACCCGTGGGGGTTGGGGGCGAACGCCGCGCAGTACTCGCGCCAGTGCGGCTCCAGCGGGACGCACTCGGCGAAGGACGGGTCGCCCGGGGCGCCGGAGAAGCTCCGTTCGAGTTCGAGCGTCACGGACTTGCTGAAGAAGGCGATCCGCACACTGACCGTGAGCGTGCCTTTGCCGCGCACCACCGACTGGCGGCCGTGCTTCTCGTAGGTGAGTTCCAGGTAGAAGTCGACGGACACCGTGACGATGCCCAGCACGCACAGAAAACCGTGGCAGCGCAGATAGCCGGAGAGGGAGACGTTGTCTGTCTCTTTCCCTCCCTCTTTCACTGTCGCAAGCGTGAACCGGATCCCCGCCATGATCGAGACCCCGCCGCTGGCGACCCCGATGTCCAGCGCCGCGGCGCCGCCGAACTCTATGGCACCCTCGACCTGCCGTACACCTTCCGTGTCGACCTGCATGGAGAAATAGCCGCCGCCGCCGAACAGGGACACGGTGGCGTTGAAGGGGTGCTCCCGTTCGGCGACGGAGAAGCGGAACGAGACGGGCGCGTCGCTGAAGGGGATCACCAGCTCTGCCGCCAGCGAGACGTTCGACAGGGTGAAGACACCGATGACGATGGAGGGGAGGGCGAACTTGTAGCCCGCACGCACACCGCTGGAATCGACGTCCACGTACGCGCCGGTCCCGAAGACGTCAGCGGGCAGGGCGTCGCGCAGGGTGTTGATGAATTCCAGATCCTCCTGGAACTTCAGCTCCAGACCGCTGGCCGTGACGTCGGGCTTCTTCCCCGGGCCGGTCTTGAAGGTCAACTCGGCGATGTCCACGCGGGCGATCCCGGCGAAGGCCAGCGCGAAGTTGCTCAGTCTGCCCTCCACGGTGGCTTTGTCGACGGCGTCCTGCGAGCGGACGGTCCGGGCGTCCAGGATCAGCGTGGCGTTCTCCAGAACCACGGGCAGCGTCGCCGCCTTCCCCGCCTCCGGCTTGCCCAGCTTGGTCTTCCAGACATAGCGCAGTTCCTTGCCCTGCCCGTCCACCAGGTCACGGATGCGCAGCACCGGAGCGGGCAACAGGCCGTCGGGGGCATGCAGGATGGCTTCGATCTGTTCGTCGCCCAGATTCCGGATGGCGTCGAGGTGGTCCGCCGGGATGTCGGTCAGGAACTGGTCCAGCGGGATCTTGCCGAGCAGCTTGGCTCCATTGAACGCCGCCTTGATGTCGGCGAGGTCGGAGGCGCCGACGACCGCCCCGGCGTGGTTCGTCTTGTAGAGGTCCGGGACGACGCCCGCCTGAGCCGTGATCAGCTTCAGCGCCGTCCGGGGGCTGGCGACTCCCCCGGCCTGCTGCCTCCCGAGGGTGAGCTCGAGCGGGCTCTGGAGCTGGAGATAGGCACCGGCCGGGTGCTTCTCCATGGTCTGCTGGAGGTAGGTGTCGTTGAACACGACGCCGAGATCACCGGCGTTCGGGGTGAACTGCTCAACGGCGGGGACGCGTACCTTCGCCTGCCGCACGTGGGGCAGGCCGACCACGTAGCGGTCCTTTTCCCGAGTGCCGTCCGCTTCCCGGGTGCGCCCGATGATTCCGAGGCCGAAGGTCAGGGAGCCGACCGCGTGACTGGTGCTGCCGGGAGCGTCGGCCGGTGGTTGCGCCATGGCCATCACCTGGCCGTCCAGCGAGCATTTCATGCGGTCGGGGACTTCCAGGTACAGCGCCTCCAACTTCGCCTCCGCGTCGGAGAGTCCGTCCGGCACGAACACCAGAGGCATGCTGAAGCTGACCTTCCTGCCCTCGCGGTCCGTACCGATCAGGGTGAACCGGTGGTCGGCGCCGGAACTCTGGAGCTTCACCCAGAAGGCACGGTGGTCCCTGAACGGCTTCCTCGGATCAGCCGGCCGCTCCGTGTCCCCCGGCGGCCGGATCAGCGGGGTGACGCGGTCGGTGATGCGCAGGCTGCGGAAAGGCATCTCCCGCCCCGCGTACGTGTAACGGGTGTCCTGTCCGTACTGGACTTCCGGCTGCTTGACGATGATGCGGTCCTCCTGCCGCAGATAGGCGACGATTTCATGATCCGGGCCCGCCATGAACACCCGCCGGAACTCCGCCACGTGTGACGCCTGGTGACCGGTGCACAAGCAGCCGCGGGTGACCACGCGCACGTACTGGTCGCGTCCCAGACCCGTGATGTGGTCGTACGCCTCCAGATTCGGGAAGGGCCGTCCGACCAGTGGGTACCGGGTCTCGTCGTCTTTGTCCGCTGCCTCCCAGGCGCCGTGCAGGTGGGCCGACGCGCCGAGCGGTGTGACGATGAACTGCTCGGAGCGCAACGGCGCGCTCGGGACGTCGAGGGGAGGGCCGCCCGGAGGGACGAGTTCGGCCCGGCTGGTGAGCGTGACGAGGTCCTCGAGGTTCTCGGCGGTGAGCGGGGTGGGCACGAGGAGCTCGCGCCGGTCCCGCACCGCCGAAAAGGCCCTCAGCAGTACGTCTCCGTCCTGTGTGCCGCGCAGCCGCGCGTGCCACAACGCGGCACGTCCGTCGACCTGGTGGGGTTCCGGCCGGGTCCACCAGTCCACGGGCTCGTCGTAGGTGATCAGCAGCCGGGTGGGGAATTCGAGGACGCTTCTGGGAACTCCCTGGAAGACCGTCGACCCCGCGGTGTCCGGGCTCTGCGCACCGACCGGAACCGTCAACGGCACGAGGCGCCCCCAGTCGAGCAACGCCTCCAGGGACAGGTCGAGGCCGTCCAGGTCGGCCGGCACCGAGAAGACAAGCGTCGTCGGACCGGAGGTGAAGGCGTTGACGGGACCGGGTGGGGGCGTGGTCCCCGCGGGGAAGGCCTGCTCCAGGACATGTTGCGGCGGCAGTCCGGCCAGGACGAACGCCGCTGCGCCCGGATCCCGCGGCACCAGGCGGTGGCCGTCGAAGCGCAGATTGACCAGGCTGATGTCGACGACGAGCATGTCCGCCGACCGCACCACCCGGAACGGCCCCTCGGGAACGTCCTCGACGTCCTGCGGACCGGGGTCCGGCGGCCTCTCCGGGCCGGGACCGTGCGGGCCGTGGCGCCGACGCCCACCGAAGCCTCCGTGGAAGTCGCCTCCTCCATCGTCGCCGTGCCCACCGTGGTGGCCCTCGCCGGGATGGTTGTGCAGCTCTGCCCAGAGTCTCAAGGCGGCAGGACGGGCGGTGTGGAAAACCATGAGAAAACGCCTCGTTCGAGGTCGCGAGAATCGTTGACGGACGCGCGACGGCGCCGCTCACCTCTCCACCATTCTCATCCGGGCGGTGGATTCGCACCACTGGAACCCGGCACGGCACCTCGGGTCCCTGCCGTCAACTCGTGAATCGGTCAACCATATTGACGAAACGCCAGCTTCCATTGCGGGGCGGGCGGCACGGGAATAGCGTGGAGACATCCGGCATCTCGCCTCTCCCAGCAATCCGCCCACGTTCTTCGGGAGCTGCCATGACGATGCTACTCATCAAGGGATCATTCCAGGTGAAGGGAACGCAGCCGGACGGAGACACCATCCATTTCACGCCCGACGACCCCGGCGAATGGGACCTGCTCGGGAGTGGGGGCCGTGCGGTCAAGCACAACGTCCTCGGACGCGCCACGCTGCGCCTCGACGCCATCGACGCGCTGGAGACGCACTACGGCCCGAACCGTGTCCACCAGCCTCTGCGGTTCGCCCATGCCGCACGCGACGAACTGCTTGCCTGGCTCGGATTCACGGACGTCCAGCGGGGGCCGGACGAGACCGTGACCGCCGCGACCCCCGAAACCGTTCCCGGCTTCGCCCTGACCAGCGGTGCCGATGTCCACGGCCGATGTGTCGCCCTGGTGGGACGCGGCGCCTTCCAGCGCGTCAGCGGCGTGGACGTCGACGTCGATGTCGACATGCTGAGGGAGACGGCGAACCATCACCTGCTCACCGCAGGTCTGGTCTACCCGACGTTCTACCGCGGTCTGTTCCCGAGCCTGCGCACGGAGTTGACCGCCGCCACCCAGCAGGCCCGGGCATCGGGCCAGGGTCTGTGGCCCAGCGACGCGACGACGACCGGAGCGAAGATCACGGCACTGTCCTCGCTCACCGACGACGCCGTGATCCTTCCCAAGCTGTTCCGGCGCCTCGTCGACTACCTCAGGCTCGACAACCCCTCGTTGGCGTGTTTCCCCGCCTTTCTGGCGGGAGTGCAGGACCACTTCACCATCATGTCCACCGGCAAGCGCTGCGCGGGCCTGCACAGCATCGTGGAGATCACCAACGGCCAGACCGTACAGATGACGCGGCCGCCCGAGGACCTTGTCTTCAACGAGGCGTGACGTCACTTCGCCGAGGTGTGACCTCCGGGAACGCCGTCCGGCGACGCCGAGCGGCTCGGCGCAACACGCTCGGAGAACTCCCATGGTTCCGTCCTCCCAGCAACCTGGAAGACCTGCGGAACGGTGACCATCCCGCGTCTGCCGCAGGGGACAGTTTCGAGTCTGGTCGCCGGTCCCCGGGTCCGCAAACGCGGCGACAGACCGCTTCCGGCCCGGCAAACGCCTCGGTTGCGGTGCTCGCGGCAGGTGAACGGCCTTCACTGGGCGTGCTCGACCCGCCCACGGTGAGCGAGGCGATCAAGGTGGTTTCCCCTCCCGAGTTGCGGTTGCTCGGCCACTTCCGGCTGGAAAGCGATGCCCAGCCCGTCGAGTTGTGCCGCAACGGGCAGCGCCTGCTGGCATTCGTCGCGCTGCGCAGGCGTGTATGCCGTACGGTCCTCGCCGGGACGTTGTGGCCCGAGGTCACCGAAGAGCACGCCAGGGGCAGCCTGCGCACCACTCTGTGGAAGCTTCCACGCGGTGAACAGCCACTGATTCGGCCAGCGCGTCGAGGGCGTGCAGCCGCAGCTGCCGCAGGCGACGCGCGCCCGGCGTCTGGGTGAGGCATGGCCGGCTGCCCGCCGCCGCCCCGATCCTCGGGGAGGGCGCACGGATCCGGCTCACCGTGGCCCCCTGGGGCTGACGACACGAAAGGAAGCGAGCCGTCATGGTCGCACTGTCCGGCGTCCGCTTCGGGGAGACCAACGAGGACGTCCGCACCGTGCAGAAGGCCCTCATCGCACAGGGCCACGACATCCCCGGCGGCCCCACGGGCCACTTCGGCGAGCAGACCAAGGCCGCCTACGTCCGCGACCGCCATCACGTGAACCATTCCGGCTCCGATTTCGCCGCGCGGGTGCAGCAGGCGGATCCCCACCGTCCACCGGCTCCCTACTAGGAGCCGGCCGACGACCCCACGGCCGTGTGTCCACGTCCGGGGGCGTCCCGATGGCGAGCCGCTGGATCGCCACGGACGATGGTGCTCGAACCCTCGGCGCGGCGGCAGATCTCCTGTGTCCGCGCTGTACTCGTGCAGGGCACGACCGGCGGCCTCAGGAGGCGATCGCGTGCGGACTCCCCCCAGGCCCCGCGTCGGCTCGCGCCCGAAAGCGCGACGGCCCTCGCTGAGAACGTGGCGGTCGCGGGTGGAGCTGGCGGTGATCCTGCTGGTCCTCCTCATGACGACGTTGCTGCTGGCCCGGTTCGGCCGCGAGGACTTCGTCCAGGCTCTGACCTTCCCCGGGCGCATCACCGGTGCCGTTCTTCTCGCGGTCTCGTTCACGACGCTGGTGGGCGCCGCCGCGGTCCTGGACCACTGGGTGCGGCACTCCTTCCCCTACTCCGGCCTGGTCGCGCTGATCGGCGCGTTCGCGGCGCTGCTGACCAACGCCATGCTCCTGGCCGAGACAGTGAAGGACGGCGAATCCACGGTCTACCCGGTGCTCTTCGGCGCGCTCGCGGCTGGTTCGGCATGGGCTGCCTTCGTGGTGTGGCGGACGTCGGTCACGATCCCCGCTCCCAAGCGGGTGGCCGCCGCAGTGATCGTCTCCTCGGTCATCGCGATCGGCAATTTCGGCTACCAGAACCTCTATCAGCCGTATCGGCGTGAAACCCGGCCCCTCATCACCTTGTCCCTGGGAAAGGCGGTGCTGAGCAAGGATCGCAAGGCATTCGCCGTACCGATCGACATCACCCTCCAGAACCAGGCCGACGTCGGTTTCTACGTGCTCGGCACCGAGTTCCACGCCATGGGGCAACGGGTGCCGCTGAGCCAGAAGGACCGGCTCCGCCAGCAGTGGCGGGCCGATGCCCTGCAGTGGACCAAGTCCTCGGAGGTGAACCCGCTCTCCCGGAGGGAGATTCACCAGCCCGGCGAGTTGGTGGAGGCACAACCGTGGATGCCCTATGGACAGTGGATCGAGTCGAGCGACACCTTCGCCACGCGAGTGGTCGTGCAACTGCCCACCGACACGCCCTACGACCAGGTGTCGTTCTACGCCACCGCGAGCCTGGCGCGCAAGGACCGGCTCGTGCTGGAGCCACCGATCCAGTTCATGACGTACTCCTGGGGTGGGGGCAAGGTCCCCGGATGGGTGAAGAAGCAAGAACAGACGGGCCTCGACACCCTGATCTACCGTGCCAGGGTCCACGAGAACAACGCGATCGACGAGCACACGAGGGACCCGCGGAACGTCACCATCTACTGGCGGTTCGGCGCGCACGGCTCCATCGTGCAGACATCCATTGCGCGAAAGGGCGAGGAAGACCGCATCGCCCCTGCGGCGGAAACACGCGAGCTGGTGAGCCGGTACGGCCTCGTCGACCTCATCACGGGCCCGGTCGAGCGGAACCTGTGGGACATCAAGGGCCAGCGCTGACGGGCACCGCCGCGCCGGGCGTGCCGGGGCGCTGGTCCAGTCGCTCCAGCCAGGCCACCAGGGCGAGCGAGCTGTTCACACGATCCCAGGAGTGCGCGTCCCCTGTGCCGAGCTGTGCCTCGCGCACTGCCCGGCACAGAGTCTCGACGTCGAACATCTCCGCGATCAGCGGATGCCGGGCGGAGCGGCACAGGGCGATGAGTTCGTCGCCGTGTCTGCGCAGGCCGCGGGCGTAGAGGTCGTCGAAGGGGACCTTGACCGCCCTGCCCCGTATCGGCGCCGGCAGCAGGTCCGCCATGGCCGCGCGGAGAACGGCCTTCGGACGGCCCGGCTGGAACGCGGCTGCGGCGGGGAGGCGGCTCATCGTGGCGATGACCTCCGGGTCGAGGAAGGGGTGGGAGAGGAAGAACCCGTCCTGCGGCGCGCGGTGCCAAGAGAGCAGGTCGGGAGCGGCGACGTAGTTGGCGGCGTCGTAGAGCGACCGTTCCGGCTCGCGCCCGAACACGAAGCGGCTCTCCGCGATGCCGGCCTCCCGGTAGCCGTGAGCGCGCGCGAATCCGGATCGCAGCCATGGGGGGCGGTTGAAGGTACCGAGACCGCCGAGCACCGTTCCGCCGCGGACGAGCGCGGTGATCCGTTCGGCTGCGAGCGGAAGAGCCGGCTGGACCACGTAGGCGCGGACGACGTCCCGCAAGCCCCGCTCGCTTCCCGCGGCCCAGGCACGTGCCTGCCGGGTCATCTGCCGGAGCCGGCCCGTGCGGGCGAGCCTGTGCAGGTGGAACGGGTTGGCGTCCGCGATCGGATCGGCACCGCAGCCGGTCAGGAGGGTGTCACAGCCCAGTTCCGCGGCCGCGGCGTGCAGCCTGCTCCAGAACGGGGCGCGGAAAGCGTGCGCATGCGGCTCGTCCGCGTCACCCGCGTGGTGCTGGAAGTCGTCGAAGTCGGCCACGTCGTCGGCATCGACGATCACCGGGCGGGCCTTGGGTGCGTGCCGGCGGATCTCCTCCATCGCGACATCGAGGTACGGCTGCTCCCCGGCCAGCTCTCCGCGGGAGAAACGCCCGGCGAGCAGGACGAGATCCCCGGGGCCGACCCGTCCCGCGGCCAGCAGACGTGCGGCGAGGAGCGCGACGCTGGTGGAGTCGGTGCCGCCGGAGACATGGCATGCCGTCGTCGTGCCCATACGGCGTCCGACAGCGTGCTCCAGTGCGAGGCGCAGCTCCTGTGCGGCCTCACCGAGGTGGGAGCCGTGTGCCGTCGGCCCGGGCGGGTCGGGGGCCTGACGGACGCGTCGCAGCGTACGGCTGCGCATCCGCCCGGTGAGGGAAAGCTCCACCACCTCGCCGCCGAGGACGCGGTGTACGCCGGTGAACGGGGTGAGGTGCGAGTGCGGTTGCGCCATGTTCCCGGTGAGGTACCGGCAGAAGTAGCGCGGTTCCGGCTCCGTGACGCCCCCCAGGCAGCGGACGGAGGTGCTCACTGCGCTCACGCGGCCACCGGACTCCCTGAAGAACAGGGGGACGCGTGCCTGCTCGTCCCGGGTCAGAAGGATGCGGTCGCGGCACACCAGAACGGCCGCGTAGTCGCCGGCCGGCACCGGCGGGGCGGTTCCCTGCCGGCCGAAGTCGTCGAGGAGGCCGTGCGCGCCCGCCAGTCGGTCACGGGCCGAGCCGACCCAGCCGGCGACGGCCGCCGTGCCGGCCCGCGAGGAGACCGTCGTCACGAGTCCCTGACGCGTCATGGCCTCGGCGGTCCAGAGCCTCGGTACGCCGCCGGCCCATTCGAGGCGGAGCGCCTCCACGTCACTGCCCTCCGCCGTCGATCGAGAGCACCGGGGTGAAGGCGTGCCCCCGCGGATCGGCGTCCGGGATGCACAGGCCGGCCGAGGCCGTCCAGGCGTGCAGGGCGAACGGATGCTCGCGCACACCGACGTGGAGTACGGCTCTCAGGCCGCACCGCCGCAGCAGCACGAAGGCCGTCACGGCCTCGGACTTGCAGTCGCCGCTGACGAACCAGCTTCGGCGGCTGTGCGACTGGACCGCGCGTTTCAGCCGCCCGACCTCCTCCGCGGAGGGGAGGTCCGCACGGGCGTAACCCGGGGCCGCCAAGGACAGGAGCCGAAGGACACGCCCGAAACCCATGGTCCGGATCAGCAGGTGCACTCCACGCAACCAGAGCCCGACACCGCCGTCCGAACGCGTCTTCCGGCGATCCCTCGCGCACCCGGCGCGCAGGAGATCGGTGACGAGTTCGGCGCGTTCCTCAGGGCTTCCGTCGGCGAACTTCTCGACGTCCGACGTCGTCATTCCGAGAAAACGCGTCCGCTTCCAGTCCGCGATCAACGCTCCGTCGGACATCCGGGTGACACGGCAGTGCGGTGACAGGATCCTTGACATGGCTGCCAGGGCATCGGCGTCCTCTGCCACCGCACATCCTCCAGGATTCCACCGGTTCCACCGGTCGTGAACGGTGTCAGGACTGGTATCCGTGACCGTCGTAGAGTCCGCCGCTGAAGCCTCGGATGCGACGGCCGTTACCGAGAAGGACGAGCCGATGCGGCATACGACGCCGCAGCAATCGGAGAAACATCACGTAGCTCCAGAATCAGGCGGGATCGATCAATTCCAGGCTACTCTGCCCCGAATGCCCTGCAACCGGGGGCGAAGAGGGTCCGGTGCGCTCATGACGGGAGAACTGCCGGACCGGCCGGCCGAAGCGATGCTCCTCATGCTCGTCAACACGCCCGCTTCGAAAGGACGGTGGAGTACCGTTTCCAGCGCCGTGGAGCCTTGGGCGGGGGGCACGGAGACGGGCGTCGGTGCAACGGCCTGGTGCACGGCGGGTCTTGTTCACACGGTGTCGTCCGGGGTGCCGAGGCCTGTCAGGGCGCCCACCGGGTCCAGGTCCGGGGTGCCACGGGGCCACCAGTCGTCCTGGCCGGGCTCGGACTCGTAGGCGTACCACAGGCCGTCGCGGCCGAGGCGGAGCTGGACGTGGCCGCGCGGGTGGGTGAGGCGGTTGCGCCAGGGGCGGAACGCCGGCAGGTCGGCGGCGAGCAGCAGCGGACGGGCCCGGTCGAAGCGGCCGGCCGGCGGGTCCCAGGGCTCCTCCAGGACGGCCAGCCCCTCGGGGCCGCCCTGCCGCCAGGCCGCGACGGCCCGCGCGAGGTCGGCCGGGGTGCGGCCGGCGGCGTCGGCCAGCGTGGCGTACAGCGTGCGGGTGGCCGCCGTCAGCCCGGAACCGGGGCGGGCCGCGGCGAGACGCACCGCGTCCTGCCACAGGGTCAGCTCGCCGACCGGGTCGCGGCCGGTGCCGAGCAGCGCGTGGGCGCGGGCGGCGGCGTCGGTCGCCAACTGGTCCAGCGCGAAGGCGTCCGGCCCGCCGGGCACCGGCGGATACACCGGGGGCTGCCCGGGATGCGGTGGCATCGGCAACGGAGGGGGCAGCGGCGGGAGGCGACGCTGGGCCAGGGCGTCGGTGGCGCGTACGCCGGGCAGGGACTGCGGCTGCCGCTCCTGCGCGGCGCGGGCCGCACGGGCGGCGCTGCGGCGGGAGAGCGCGTCGAGCAGCTCCCTCTCGCCCCGCCCGCGCAGCAGGAGCAGGACGAACGGGTCGGCGTCGAGCAGACGGGCCGTCTGGTAGCAGAGCGCGGCCGCGTGCTTGCAGGGGTGCCCGGAGTCGGGGCAGCTGCAGTGTGGGGCGAGGTCACCGGGGCCGGGCAGCAGCGGGACACCGCAGTCGGCGAGCGCCTGGGGCAGCTCCCTGTCGAGCAGCGCGGCGATGTACTCCGGCCGGTCGGCGGCCGCGTCCAGGAACCGCTCCCAGTCGTCGTCCAGCAGCGTCCGGACCCGTACCTGCACGCGGTACGGGCGCGGCCGGCTCCCGCGCACGTACGCCAGCACGAGTCCCGGTGTCACGGTGATCGCGTCCACGTGTCCCTGGTCCGCGTAACCGCGCCCGCGCGCCAGCCGCTTGGGGTCCAGCGCGCCCTGTTCCAGTGCCTCGACCCAGGCGTTGCCCCACCAGGTCCCGGCGAACGAAAACTCCTCGGCGGCGGCCTGGCGGGGCGCGAACGCCCGGAAGGTGCGCCGGAGTTCGGTGTCGCGGTGGGGGGTGGCCATGGTGGGCGGCACCTGCGGCGCCGCGGGGACGGCGGGCACTGACGCGAACACCGCGGACGCGGGTCCGGACGCCGGGACCGAAGCCGCGGCGGCGGGGTCCGAAGACGCGGACACCGGAGCCACGGGCTCGGGAGCCGGGGCCGAAGACGCCGGCTCCGAGGACGGGGACACCGGAGCCGCAGGTACGGGAGCCGCAGGCGGAGACGGGGACGCTGAGTCCGACGGCGCGGGCGCCGGAGCCGCAGGTACGGGAGCCGGCGCCGGGGTCGCAGGCCCGGAAGTCGAGGGGGTCGGCTCGGTGGGTGTGGGGGTGTCGCGACCGGGCTCCTCCGTCTCCTCGGGCGTCTCGGACCAAGTCGGCAAGCGGAAGGCGTTCGCCAAGTAGTGCCGCATGTCCTCGGCGGCCTTGACCCGGGCGGCCCGGGTCTCCTCCGCGGATGCGGACGAGGTGCGGGGCGCGGGAGAACCGGGCCGCCCGGGCACGCGCTTGTCGTACCGGTGCTCCGTCGCCTCGGCACGCCGCGCCTCCCGCCGGGCCGCCCGCAACGCCTCCCGGGCGACGTCGCCGGGACGGCGAGCGCCCGCGGCCTCCGTGGGTCCGGCCGGCACGGGACGCGAGGTCTCCTCGGTGCGGACGGCCGGTGCGGGAGCGGTGGCGCCGGCCGTCGGCATACCGGCGCCGGCCGTCGGCGCTTCGCCGTCGCCCCGCCGGGTGGAAGCGGCGGCCCTGAGTGCCGCTCGCGCCGCGGCACCGGGCCTCGGCCCGGTGCCGGCAGGGCGTTCCGTCTCCTCCTCGGCGATGCCCTGCGGAGCCTGGGCCTCGTCGGAGACCGCGTCCCCAGCAGCACCCTCCGCTGTGGGAGCCGTGCCCTCCCGCTCCGCCTCGGCTCGTTCCCGTACCGCGCGCAGGGCCCGGCGGGCGGCGTCCCCGGGACGCTGTTCGCCGCTCGTCACGTCGTCCTCCGCAGTGATACCAGGTCGGACAGCTCACGGTCGGTCAGTTCGGTGAGCGCCGCCTCGCCGGAGCCGAGAATGGCCTCGGCCAGCGCCCGCTTGGCGCTCAGCATCTCGGCGATGCGGTCCTCGACGGTGCCCTCGGTGACCAGGCGGTGGACCTGGACGGGCTGGGTCTGGCCGATGCGGTAGGCGCGGTCGGTGGCCTGTTCCTCGACGGCCGGGTTCCACCAGCGGTCGAAGTGGACGACGTGACCGGCGCGGGTGAGGTTGAGGCCGGTGCCGGCGGCTTTCAGCGAGAGCACCAGGACCGGGGTCTCGCCGTCCTGGAAGCGGTCGACCATGCGTTCGCGCTCGGGGACCGGTGTGCCGCCGTGCAGAAGTTCCACGGGGACCGCGCGGGCGGAGAGGTGGGCGGTGATGAGGCGGGCCATGCCGACGTACTGGGTGAAGACGAGCGCCGAGCCGTCCTCGGCGAGCAGGGTGTCCAGCAGCTCGTCGAGGAGGGCGAGCTTGCCCGAGCGGTGCGCCAGGCGTTCGGTGGGTGCCTCTTCCTTCAGGTACAGCGCGGGGTGGTCGCAGATCTGCTTCAGGGCGCCGAGGAGCTTCAGGACCAGGCCCCGGCGCGCGATGCCCTCGGCGGTCTCGATGGCCAGCATCGACTCGCGCACCACCGCCTCGTACAGCGCGGCCTGTTCCCGGGTGAGGGGCACCGGGTGGTCCGTCTCGGTCTTGGGCGGCAGCTCGGGGACGATCCCGGGGTCGGACTTCTTGCGGCGCAGCAGGAAGGGCCGGACGAGGCGGGCCAGGCGCTCGACCGCCGCCCCGTCCTCGCCGTTCTCCACCGCGCGCGCGTGCCGGGCGCGAAAGGACTTCAGGGGGCCGAGCAGCCCGGGGGTGGTCCAGTCGAGCAGCGCCCACAGTTCGGAGAGGTTGTTCTCCACCGGGGTGCCGGTGAGCGCCACGCGCGCGGGGGCCGGGATGGTGCGCAGCGCCTTGGCGGTGGCCGAGTACGGGTTCTTCACGTGCTGGGCCTCGTCCGCGACGACCATGCCCCAGGGCTGTTCGGCCAGCTGTGCGGCGGTGGTGCGCATCGTGCCGTACGTGGTCAGGACGAAGCCGCCGCCCAGGCCGTCCAGGGTACGGTCGGGCCCGTGGAAGCGGCGGACGGGCACCCCGGGCGCGAACCGGTTGATCTCCCGCTGCCAGTTGCCGAGGAGGGAGGCCGGGCAGACGACGAGCGTCGGCTCGGTGCGGGCCCGCTTCAGATGCAGGGCGATGAGCGTGACGGTCTTGCCGAGGCCCATGTCGTCGGCGAGGCAGCCGCCGAGGCCGAGGGAGGTCATCAGGTCGAGCCAGGCGAGACCGCGCAACTGGTAGTCGCGGAGGGTGGCGTCCAGGCCGGCGGGCGGGTCGGCGGGGCGGAGGCCTGCCGTGAGGCGGTCGCGGAGGGCGGCCAGGGCGCCGACGGGTACGGCGTCGACGGTCTCGCCGTCGACCTCGGCGGTGCCGGTGAGCGCCACGGACAGGGCGTCGACCGGGTCGAGCAGGCCGAGTTCGCGCTTGCGGGCCTTGCGGACGAGGGCGGGATCGACGAGGACCCAGCGGTCCCGGAGCCGTACGACGGGCCGGTGGGCCTCGGCGAGCGCGTCCATCTCGGCCTCGCTGAGCGGTTCGCCGCCGAGCGCCAGCTGCCAGCGGAACCGGAGCAGGTCCTCGCTCTCGAAGAAGCCGGTGCCGTCGGTCGCCGAGCCGGGCGCCGGGCGGACCACCGCGGCGGCCGTCAGGTCGCGAGCGAGGTCCCGGGGCCAGTGCACGGCCACCCCGGCGGCGGCGAGCCGGCCGGCCGCCACGCCGAGGAGTTCGCCCAGCTCCTCCTCGGACAGGGCGAGGACGTCGGGTACGTCCTGTTCGGCGAGCCGGTCCAGGGGCGGCCACACGCGGGCCGCGCGCCGGACGGCGAGGGCCGCGTCCACGCGGGCGCGGGGTCCGAACCCCGTGTCGGCCTCCCCCGCCCACAGGGCCGCCGCGTCGGCCACCAGCGTGGGGTCGGCGAGGCTGTGCACCTGCACGATCGCCGCCCCCGCGGCACGCGCGCCTTCGCTCGCGCCGGCATCGAAGACGTCGTACGCGGCCAGGTCCAGGCGGAGCGAGAGCCGCACGCCCGCGTCCATTCCGGCTGCGACCTCGGCCGCCCACTCGTGGGCCTGCGGCAGGGCCTGGGGCTCGCGGGCGGCGAAGGGCCGGCCGGAGGTGTACGGGGCCGCGGGGGTGCGGGGCAGGGTGTCGGCGACCGCGTCCAGGAAGGAACGGATCAGGGCCTCCGGCTCGGGCAGCCGGAGCGGGCCGGGGCCCGGGAGGGGCACGGCGTGGCCCTCTGGGGGCAGGGCGGCGGCGATCGCGCGCAGATGGGCGATGTCGTCGGGCTCCAGGGGGCCGGCCCGCCAGGCGTCGTGGCCGCTCGGAGTCAGGCCCGGCAGCAGGCGTCCGCGGGCGGCCAGGCGGAGGGCGTGCAGGGCGGCGGCACCCCAGCAGGCCGTGGCCGGGTGGGCGGCCGGGTCGCGCCGGGCCCGGACCAGCAGCGGCAGGGCCCCGGCGAGCGGCAGGGTGAGCGCGGGCACCTGCCGACGGCGTACACCGGCACCGTGGCGCCGTACGACCGTCAGCTCGGCGAGGTCGCCTGCGGTGCCGCCGTCGGCGGGCGCGGGGCCGCCGTCGGGGTCCCAGAAGGCGATGCGGCCCTCACGTGGGAGGGGCGCGGGCAGGTAGACGGACGCGAGACGCACCGGAACCGGGTTCCCGCTCCGCTCGGAACCTCGCGTGCGCTCGGCCGGCGCAGCCGTGCCGCCGCTCATACGTCCTGCCACCTCCCACCCGTGCGTCGGATCAGACGTCTTCGACTCTACGGGCGGGGTCTGACAACCGGCTCCGGGCACCGGCCGGGCCTGTGATCAGGGCACCGATCACGGGACGGTGCGGGAGACGACGTACACCATCGGAAAGTCCGGGTCGGAGGTGTTCACGACCACGTCCTGGGTGGGCGCCGGGTTCTTCTGCTCGTGGGTGAGGCCCGACCAGGGCCCGGGGCCGGTGAAGTGCCAGCCGGAGACCTTCTGGTCGCGGGCGCTGATGGTGAGGTCGTCCTTCTTCAGCTGGTCCCGGCGCACGCCCATGGCTCCCAGGAAGCTGTCGAGGCCTGCCGCGTTGGTGCGGAACTGCACGTAGAGGCGGCTGGTCTTCCAGTTGTTCGTCTCGTAGTAGGCGATGTGGTCGGCGGGGTGCGGGACGGTCACCTGGTAGAGGCGGCGCTGCACCTTCGACGGCCAGCCGGGGGTGAGGCCGGTCGCGGAGTACTTCTCCTCCTTGTCCTTGCCGCTGTCGCGGCTCTGGTTCGCGGAGATCACCAGGTAGCCGGCCGGTACGCCGATGAGCAGGACGATGATCAGCAGGGTGAGCGCCCGGCGCCTGGCCTTGTGGCGCGGGTCCTCGGTGGGCCGGCGCGGCTCGTCCGGCGGGGCGGCCTGGCGGGGCAGCGACGCGGTCATGCGGTGTCCTGGTCGCGGCGGGCCTGGGCGTACCGTTCGTAGCGCTCGTACCGCTCCACCCGGCGCCGCTTGGCGCGGCGAAAGCGGCGGGCGACCAGCCGGGCCAGGTCGGCGGCGCCCACCATGCCGGCCTCGGGGCCGAGCTGGGCGCGGGTGATGCGGGCCTCGGGGCGGTAGCCGCGGCCGGTGAGGTGGCGCTTGAAGGCGTCGCGGGCGGGGCCGATGAGCAGGTCGTCGGCGGCGCTGACGCCGCCGCCGATCACGAAGCAGGACGGGTCGAGGGCCGCGGCGAGGTTGGCGATGCCGACGCCGAGCCACTGGCCGATGTCCTGGAGCAGCTCCACGCACATGGCGTCGCCCTCACGGGCCAGCTCGGTGATCAGCGGGCCGGTGATGTCGCCGATGTTGCCCTTGACGCGCTCGATGATCCCGTAGGCCACCGGGGAGTCGGCGGCGGCCAGCTCCCTGGCCTCGCGGACCAGTGCGTTGCCGGAGCTGTACTGCTCCCAGCAGCCGCGGTTGCCGCACGGGCAGCGGTGGCCGCCGGGCACGACCTGCATATGACCGAACTCGCCGGCGACGCCGAACTTGCCGCGCTTGACCTGGCCGTCCTCCAGGATGGCGCCGCCGATACCGGTACCGAGGGTGATCATGACGAGATGGTCCTCGCCACGGCCGGCGCCGAAGCGCCACTCCGCCCAGGCGGCGGTGTTGGCGTCGTTGTCCACGAGGACCGGCACGGACAGGCGGCTGGCGAGGCGGTCCCTGAGGGGTTCGTTGCGCCAGGACAGGTGGGGAGCGAACAGCACGCGGTTGCGGTCGGCGTCGACCCAGCCGGCCGCGCCGATGCCGACCGCGTGCACGTCGTGCCGGTCGGACAGGTCCAGGACCAGTTCGACGATGGTGTCCTCGACGACCTTGGGGCTCTTGGACTTGTCCGGAGTCTCCGTGCGGAGCTTCTCCAGGATGTTGCCGTCGGCGTCCACGACGCCCGCCATGACCTTGGTGCCGCCGATGTCGATGCCAACGGTGGGGACCCGGGGGGCAGTCAGATGTGACCGGCGTTCCCTGGTACCGACCGTTCGCAGGACGGGGGCTCGGCGGGAGCCGATGGGGGCCGTGAGGTCGCGGTAGGTGCTCATCGGCCCCGATTCTGCCTCACCGTGACCCCGGATGCCGTGTGGGGCAGGGGCAGGGATGCGCGAGCACTGCGGGGTGCCGTTGCGTGGGGCGGCTTGTCGCGCCCACGCGGCGGAGCCGCCGAGTCGGCACAGCCCCGCGCCCTTTCAGGTCCGCTGCAGTTCGTGGACCAGAGCGTCCAGGTCGGCTCCGCCCGCCATCTGCTTGGTCAGCTCGTCCAGCGTCATCTCGTCCCGTGTGTAATTCCCCACCATCGCGCCCCGGCGCAGGAGTACGAATCTGTCGCCCACCAGGTACGCGTGGTGCGGGTTGTGGGTGATCAACACAACGCCCAGGCCCTCGTCGCGTGCCGCCGCCACATATTTGAGGACCACACCGGACTGTTTCACACCCAGTGCCGCCGTCGGCTCGTCCAGGACCAGGACCTTCGCGCCGAAGTGGACCGCCCGGGCGATCGCCACGCACTGGCGTTCGCCGCCGGAGAGGGTGCCGATGGGCTGGTCGACGTCGCGGAGGTCGATGCCCATGCGGAGCAGGGCCTCGCGGGTGGTGCGGCGCATGAGGTCGATGTCGAGGCGCTTGAAGGGGCCCACGCCCTTTCGGGGCTCGGAGCCGAGGAAGAAGTTGCGCCAGACCGGCATGAGGGGGACGACCGCGAGGTCCTGGTAGACCGTGGCGATGCCGCGGTCCAGGGCCTCGCGCGGGGAGGCGAGGCGGGTCTCCTCGCCCTCGACGCACAGAGTGCCGCCGTCGTGCCGGTGCAGGCCCGCGATCATCTTGATCAGTGTCGACTTGCCTGCCCCGTTGTCGCCGAGGACGCAGGTGATCTCGCCCGCGTGGACCTCCAGCGAGACGCCCTCCAGGGCACGGACGTTGCCGTAGTGCTTGCTGACCCCGGACAGCTCCACCAGGGCCGTACGCGTCTCGGTCTGCGTCATGCCGTCGCCTCCGCGCGCTTGCGGACCCAGGCGTTGAGCAGGGTCGCGAGGAGCAGCATCGCTCCGAGGAAGAACTTGAACCAGTCGGGGTTCCATTCGGCGAAGACGATGCCCTTGCTGGTCATGCCGAACAGCAGGGCGCCGACGGCCGAGCCGATCGCGCTGCCGTAGCCGCCGGTGATGAGACAGCCGCCGATGACGGCCGCGATGATGTAGATCAGCTCGTTGCCCACGCCCTCGCCGGACTGGACGGCGTCGAAGGAGAAGAGCAGGTGCTGGCCGGAGATCCAGGCGCCGAAGGCGACGCCCATGTAGAGGCCGATCTTGGTCTTGGCGACGGGGACGCCGACCGCGCGGGCCGCGTCCTCGTTGCCGCCGGCGGCGAAGATCCAGTTGCCGGCCCGGGTGCGGAGCAGGATCCAGGAGGCGAGGGCGACCAGGCCCAGCCACCACAAAATGGTGACCTTGAAGTCGACGCCGCCGACGGTGAAGGTCGAGGCGAAGACGTCGCGGGCGCTTGTGAAGCCCTCCATGTCGGCGATGGTCTTGGTGGAGACCGTGCCGTCGATCAGCTTGGTGAAGCCGAGGTTCATGCCGGTCAGCATCAGGAAGGTGCCCAGCGTGACGATGAAGCTGGGCAGCCCCGTGCGGGTGAGCATGAAGCCGTTGAAGGCGCCGATGGCGAGGGTGACCAGGAGCGAGACGCCCACGCCGGCCCGGGTGTTCGCCGTCATCTGGTAGCTGAACATCGAGGAGATCAGCGCGGAGGACGTCACCAGGACGCCCGCGGACAGGTCGAACTCGCCGCCGATCATCAGCAGGGCCACGGGTACGGCCATGATGCCGATGGTCGACGAGGCGTACAGGACCGTGCTGAGGCTGGCCGCCCGCAGGAAGCCGTCTGCGGCGAAGGCGAAGAAGACGAAGACCGCGAGCGCGCCGACGAGCGAGCCCAGTTCCGGGCGCGCAAGCAGCTTTCGCAGCGGCGAGGTCCGCAGAATCCTTTCGTCGGTCGTCTTGTGAGGCGCCCCGGCGGCCGTCCGTTCCGGGGTGGCGCTCATCGGGTTCCCCGCTCGGTGTACTCCGCCAGCGCGGGCGCCTGGTCCTTGGTGATGATCTGCGGGCCGGTCAGCACCGGCTTGCCGCCGCCGAGGACGTCGCCGTTGTACTTGTACAGCCACAGCAGGTCGACCGCCTGGTAGCCCTGGAGGTACGGCTGCTGGTCCACGGCGAAGCCGAGGGTGCCGTCCTTCAGTTCGGCGGCCACCTTGGCGTTGAGGTCGAAGGTGTCGACCTCGGCCTTGCTGCCCGCGTCCGTCCTCGCCTTGACTGCGGTGTCGGCATAGGGGGCGCCGAGGGTGACGACGGCGTCGAGGGACTTGTCGGCCTGGAGCTTGGCCTCGATCGCGGACTGCACGTCGGGCATGCTGGCGCCGTTGACGTAGAGCTTCTGCAGGGTGCCGTGGAAGGTCTTGGCGACACCGTCGCAGCGCTGCTCGTGGCCGACGTTCCCCTGCTCGTGCAGGACGCACAGGGCCTTCTTCCTGCCGCGCTCGTTCAGCGCGCCGCCCACGGCCTCACCTGCGATGGTCTCGTCCTGGCCGATGTGGGTGAGGGCGCCGAAGGCCTTGGACTCCCCGGAGCCCGAGTTGACCGTGATCACCGGGATGCCGGCCTTCTCGGCGCGGGCCACGGCGGCCTTCATGGCGTCCGGCTTGGCGAGGGTGACGATGATGGCGTCGACCTTCTTGTCCACGGCGGCGTCCACCAGCTGCGCCTGCTGCTGGGCCTCGTCGTCGTGCGAGTACAGGAACTTGATGTTGTCCTTGACGGCGGCCTGCTTGGCACCGCTCTGCACGATGTCCCAGAAGGTGTCGCCGTCTCCCGAATGGGTGATCATCGCGAAGGTCCAGCGGGGCGTGTTCACCGCCGACCTGCCCTGGGCCGCGGCGGCCTTGCGGGCGTCCTCGGCCCGTTTGCCGCCGGTGCTGCTGCACCCCGCCAGCGACACGGAGAGTGCCCCCGCCAGCGCTATGCCTACCCAGGTCCGAAACCGTGCCACGAGGCCGTGCCCTTCTTGCTGTGCTCTCGGTCTGCTCCGACGTGCGCAAGGGGCGGGCGACCTCACCGTCGGCGCGTCCCGGCGGTGACCTCACCAGCCCCAAACACCTCAGTATCGAACACAGGGAACACCCATGACACGACCGGGGACCGCATACCGGTGCCCTTGTCCGGACATTGCGACGAACACCGCGGGCGACGTCAGGGGCGTACGAGCAGCTGGAACTCGAAGGCGTAGCGCGTCGGACGGTAGGCGTGATCGCCGAACTCGACCGCGCGGCCGGTGTCGTCGAAGGTGGTGCGCTGCATGGTGAGCAGCGGGGCGCCCTCCGCCTCCACGAGCCGCTCGGCCTCGGCGGGCGTGGCACCGCGGGCGCCGATGGACTGGCGGGCGCTGTGCAGGGTGATCCCGGCGGAGCGCATCAGCCGGTACAGGCCGGTGGCCTCCAGCTGGCCGGTGTCCAGGTCGAGCAGACCGGGCGGCAGGTGGTTGATCAGGTAGGCCATCGGTTCGCCGTGTGCGAGGCGCAGCCGCTCAATGCGGTGGACGTCGCCGCCCTCGGCGACCCCGAGCGCCGCGGCGACCTCGGCGGAGGCGGGGACGACGGTGTTGACCAGGACCTTGGTCGCGGGGCGCTGACCGGCCGCCTCCAGGTCGTCATAGAGGCTGCTCAGCTCCAGGGGGCGCTTGACCTGGCTGTGCACGACCTGGGTGCCGACGCCCCGGCGTCGGACGAGGAGCCCCTTGTCCACGAGCGACTGGATGGCCTGGCGCACGGTCGGCCGGGACAGGCCGAGCCGCGCGGCCAGCTCGATCTCGTTGCCCAGCAGGCTGCCCGGAGTGAGGCTGCCGTGCTCGATGGCGGCCTCCAGCTGCTGGGAGAGCTGGAAGTACAACGGCACCGGGGAGCCACGGTCCACGCGGAGGTCGAGCGACACGGTCGGGTTATCTGGTTTCGGCACGGGCCCGAGCGTAGTCCCGTGACGGGTTGACGGGAAGTTGTGTAGTCCGATTGTCCGGACATACACATTGACAGCGTACGGGGTCCGCCCTCACTTTGTTTCCATGCGCATCGGGGTCATCGGTACGGGCCGTATCGGCACCATTCACGCGAGGACGCTCAGCCGTCACCGCGAGGTCGGATCCCTGATCCTGACGGACGCGGACCCGGCGCGGGCGCAGGAGCTGGCGCACCGGCTGGGTGAGACGGCGGCGCCGGGGGTGGACGAGGTCTTCAGATGGGGCGTGGACGCGGTGGTGATCACCACGGCCACGGCGGCCCACGCCGAACTGATCGGTCGGGCAGCCCGTTCGGGCCTGCCGGTCTTCTGCGAGAAACCGATCGCCCTCGACCTGCCGGGCACGCTGCAGGCGCTGGCCGAGGTCGAGGCGGCCGGGACGGTGCTGCAGATGGGCTTCCAGCGGCGGTTCGACGCGGGCTATGCCGGCGCCCGGGAGGCGGTGCGCACCGGGCGGCTCGGGCGGCTGCACACCGTACGGGCCCTGACCTGCGACCAGTCCCCTCCCCCGGCCCAGTGGCTGCCGCTGTCCGGCGGGTTGTTCCGGGACACGCTGATCCACGACTTCGACGTGCTGCGCTGGGTGACGGGCCGTGAGGTGGCCGACGTGTACGCCACCGGCTCCGCCGGCGGTCCCGCGATGTTCCGCGAGGCCGGTGACGTCGACACGGGCGCGGCGCTGCTCACGCTGGACGACGCCACCCTGGTCTCGGCGACGGCGACCCGGCTGAACGGAGCGGGCTACGACGTCCGCATGGAGCTGGCCGGCGAGCGGGACACGGTGGTGGTCGGCCTGGACGACCGTACGCCGCTCGCGTCCACCGAGCCCAGCGGGCCCCCGCCCGCGGACAAGCCGTGGGCGGGGTTTCCGGAGCGGTTCGGGCCCGCCTACGAGGCCGAGCTGGCCGCCTTCGTGGGGGTGGTGCGCGGCGAGCGGCCCAACCCGTGCGACGGACGGGAGGCGTTGCAGGCGCTGCGGATCGCCGAGGCCTGCGAGATGTCCCGGCGTGAGCGGCGGCCGGTGGCGCTGGCGGAGATCCCGGACCGGGCGGGACCGTAGTACGACTGACTCCCCCGGCCGCTCACCAGCGCGCCGGAAGGCTGCGCATCCCCCTCATCAGCAGGCCCGGGAGCCACTCGCCCGGCGAGCCGTCGAGTGCCAGGCCGGGGGCGCGCTCCAGGAGGGTGCCGATGGCTATTCGGCCCTCCAAGCGGGCCAGGGGTGCGCCCAGGCAGTAGTGGATGCCATGGCCGAAGGCCAGGTGGCCGCGGGTGTCACGGCGGATGTCGAACCGGTGCGGGTCGCTGTAGCGGTCGCCGTCGCGCTGGGCGGCGGTGAGGCCGACCACCACCTGCTCGCCCTGCTCGATGACCGTGCCGGCGATCTCCAGGGGCTCGGCGGCGTACCGGAACGTGGCGCTCTGCACCGGGCCCTCGTAGCGCAGCATCTCCTCGACGGCGCCGTCCAGGAGGCTCATGTCGGCGCGCAGGGCAGCGAGTTGGTCGGGGTGGGTGAGCAGGGCGAGGACGCCGTTGCCGATGAGGTTGACGGTGGTCTCATGGCCGGCTATGAGCAGCACGTAGGCCATGCCGCGCAGCTCCTGTGGGGAGAGCCGGTCGCCACCCTCGGCGGTGGTGCGGATCAGGTCGCTCAGCAGGTCGTCGGCAGATCCGGCGGACCTCTTGTCCTCGATCAGCTCGGTGAGGTACGCGGCGAGGCGGACGATCGCGTCGTACTCCGTGTCCCCGTTGGTCGGTGCGACCACCTCGGTGGACATCTTGCGGAACTCCGCGCGGTCCATGTCCGGGACGCCGAGGAGTTCGCAGATGACGGTGATGGGCAGCGGGAAGGCGAGCGAGTCGATGAGGTCGCCGTGGCCGCGCGGCAGCAGCTCGTCCAGCAGGTCGTCGGTGATCTGCTGGATCCGTGGGCGCAGTTGCTCCACCCGGCGCATCGTGAACGCGCGGGTGACGAGGCCGCGCAGGCGGGTGTGCTGAGGCGGGTCGGTGACCAGCAGGTGCTTGCCGATCATCTCCTCGTCCAGGAAGGTCGCGCCGATCTTGGCGCCGTCCTTGGCCAGCCGGGGGTCGGCGAGGGCCGCGCGCGCCTCTTCGTACCCCACGACCAGCCAGGTCTCGTAGCCCTCGTCTCCTCCCGGCAGCCGGACCCGGTGCACGGGGCCCTGCTCGCGCAGGCGGGCGTACACCGCATGGGGATCGCGGCGCAAAGCGTCCTCGAACTCCCGCAGATCGACCACCAGTTGCCTGTCCATCGCTCCCCTTCCGGACTCCCCCGAGGCTCACCGGGCACATCCCGGTACCGGGACAACGCCCGGGGCGGCCGCTTAGTGCCCGTCCTCCAGTAGTCCCGCGTCGTACGCCAGCAGGGCGATCTGCACACGGTTGCCGAGGCCGAGTTTGGCGAGGATGCGGGAGACGTGGGTCTTGACGGTGGCCAGGCTCATGAAGAGTTCGGCGGCGATCTGGGCGTTGGCGAGACCACGGCCGACGGCGACGGCGACCTCGCGCTCACGGTCGTTGAGCACGGCGAGCCGTTCACGCGCGCGTGCGTGCCGGGCATCGGCCGCGCCGCCGGCCGCGTGCCGCATCAACTGCCGGGTGACGGCGGGCGACAGCACCGGCTCGCCCGCCGCGACCCGGCGCACGGCAGCCAGGATCTCGGCCGGCGGGGTGTCCTTGAGGACGAAACCGGCGGCGCCCGCGCGCAGGGCGTGCAGCACCTGCTCGTCGGCGTGGAAGGTGGTGA
Organism: Streptomyces sp. NPDC006314; assembly: GCF_040613075.1. Lineage (NCBI taxonomy): Bacteria > Bacillati > Actinomycetota > Actinomycetes > Kitasatosporales > Streptomycetaceae > Streptomyces > Streptomyces sp. NPDC006314. The sequence goes on from NZ_JBEXRL010000031.1 coordinate 48,722, forward strand.
GCACCACCACCTGCGGTGCGTCGGCCCGCGCGCGCAGCCGCTCGGTGGCGGTGAGACCGTCCACCGACGGCATACGGATGTCCATCAGAACGACGTCCGGCCGGGTGCGCCGCACCAGCGCCTCGGCCTGCGCGCCGTCGGCGGCCTCCCCGACGATCTCGATGTCCTCGGCCCCACCCATCATCAGGGCGAGCCCGGCCCGCACGAGGGGGTCGTCGTCTACGAGGAGAAGTCTGATCGGCGTCGCAGTCATGGGATTACGTAATCATGGGGGCGGCGGAGCGGTCAGGGGACGCCGATGTCCCGGCCGGGACGGAGGCGGGGTCCGGGTCCCGGACGGGGCCCCTCACGCCTCCCCCCACGGCAGCCACGCCCGCACCTCGAACCCGCCGGTGGCCGTGGTGCCGTGCTCCAGGCGTCCGCCCGTCAGGGTCGCGCGTTCGGTGAGGCCGATCAGGCCCTGGCCGGAGCCGGGGACCGGTGGGACCTCGGACGGTGGGGCCGGGTTGGTGACGGTGATGGTCAGGCCGTCGCCGGGAGCACCGGTGAGGCGGACCGTGACCTCGGTGCCGGGGGCGTGTTTGCGGGCGTTGGTCAGGGTCTCCTGGGCGATGCGGTAGGCGGTGCGGCCGACGGATGCGGGGACGGCGGCCGGGTCGGCGACACGGTGGTCGAGGGTGACCTTCATGCCGGCCTGCCTGCACTCGGCGACAAGGACGTCCAGCGCGGCGAGCGTCGGCTGCGGCCGGCCGCCCGCCGCATCGTCGGACTCGCCGGCCCGGAGCACCCCGATGATCTCCCGCAGGTCCTGCAGGGCCTCGTGGGCGCTCTCCCGGATGACCCCGGCGGCCCGCGCGATCTCCGCACGGGGCGCGTCCGGCCGGAACTCCAGGGCGCCCGCGTGCACGCTGAGCAGGGTGAGCCGGTGGGCGAGGACGTCGTGCATCTCGCGGGCGATGGCCTCGCGGGCCAGCCGCTGGGCCTGCTCGGCGCGCAGCCGTGCCTCGGTCTCCGCCCGGTGGGCCCGGTCCCTGAGGCTCAGCATCAGCATCCGTTTGGAGCGGACGAACATCCCCCAGCCGGTGATGGACACGGTGAGCAGCGCGGTGAACGCGACGACTCCGGCGTAGGGCAGTTCGGGGTCGGGCCGCAGCCAGAAGAAGAGCGGAAGCAGCGCGAGGTCGGCGCCGCCGATCCAGGCCACGTACCGGAAGGGCCGGTGGACGGCGAGCGTGAACAGGGCGACCATCGCCACGCCGCCCGAGGTGTTGGACAGCAGGCCGAGTGGGACCATCGCGACGGCCAGCCCGACCGGCCACCGGCGCCGCACCCAGACCGCCGCGCAGGCGAGGGCGCCGAGCGCCTGGTCGAGGACGGCGAGGGAGTGCGGCAGGTCGGGTTCGTCGGGCAGGGACTGTGCGGCCGCCAGGCCGAGGCCGACGGCCAGCAGGAAGCAGGAGAAGTCGACGACCCAGTCGCGCGCGGTGCGCCTCGGCCGCCGGCCGGAGGCGCGGGCGTCCGGGTCCAGCTCGTGGACCAGGGCGGAGGGGAACAGCCACCGGCGACCCGCGAATCCCTGCGGCGCCCGGGCCGGCTCGTCATTGCTCACGGTGGGCAACTCTACGCAGGGCAGGCCCCCTTGGCCGCTGCGCGCACGGGATCGCCGACCGAAGTCGCACCACCATGGACTTTCGATGGCGCGGCACCGCGGTGAAGCAGCCTTGTGGCGGTACGGGACCGCCCCACGGCCGATATGCCGGGGGACGCCGCAGGGCGAGAGTCGTGCCATGAGACAGCTGCTGGAACTTCTCGGATTCCTCGCCCTGGTGCAGGGCGTACTGGGCCTGGTGCACGAGTTCACGCACTGGCATGTGGGGCTCGTGCAGCGGCTCGGGTTCCTCGACGGCCACGCGGTCTACGCGAGCGTCGCGCTCGTGGTGCTGGCGTTCGCGCTGTTCGCCGCCGCGGAGGGCCGGGGGTCCGGCTGAGTGGGTGCGCCGCCCTGCCGCTGACGGTCGCGCATCGTGAACAGCCCGTGCAGGTTCCATGGAGCCGCCGAGCGCCCAGGTGAACTTCCCGGAAATTGAGCGGACTTGACGGGCAAAACTCCAATGTTGTCGTTGACATGTCAGGCTCTACGCGCGTCACCATGAGGGCATGCGAATCCCCCACAGCGCCGCTCGGATCGGCGCCGCAGCCGCTCTTCTGTCCGCCCTCCTCGTGAGCGGCACGGTCTCCGCCACCACGGCGAACGCCGCGGTCGGCAGCATCTGCCACAGCGCCCTGCCCTCCCAGGCCCACGACACGCTCGATCTGATCGAGCAGGGCGGTCCCTTCCCGTCCTCGCAGGACGGCACCGTCTTCTCGAACCGTGAAGGCGTCCTGCCCGGCCAGGCGTCCGGCTATTACCACGAGTACACCGTGATCACGCCGGACAGCCCCACACGAGGAGCGCGCCGCATCGTCACCGGTGAGAAGTCCAAGGAGGACTACTACACGTCCGATCACTACGCCACGTTCAAGCTCGTCGACTTCGGCTGCTGAGGCCCGCCGGTCCGGCGTACGACCGGCACCGTCCGCGCCCCGCGGATCCTCGCCCCGCGTTCACCACACAGCCCTCGGCCGCGGGGCGAGGCCACCACGAAGGACGTGTGGGCTAGGCCTCTTCGGGGAGGCCGTACGACCCGTACTCCGGGCCACCCGCGACGTCGTACGTCTGGATGGAGACGCCCATGCCGGTGACGCGCCCGCCCCTGTGCGTGAGGCGGGTGGGGACCGCGCCGTCCACGAAGAGGCGGCGGCCGGCGCCGAGGACGACCGGGAAGGTCAGCAGGTGCAGGGTGTCGACGAGCCGCAGGTCCACCAGCGAGCGGACCAGGGCGCCGCTGCCGTGGATCTGGAGTTCGCCGTCCGTGCGCTCCTTGAGGGCCGCGGCCTCCTTGGCGAGATCGCCGCTGACGACCGTGGTGCCGGACCACTCGGGCGCCCGGAGGGTGGAGGAGACGACGTACTTCGGCAGGGTGTTCAGCTTCGAGGCGACCGGGTCGGCGGGGTCGGTCACCTTCGGCCAGAACGAGGCGAAGATGTCGTACGTCCTGCGGCCGAGGAGGAACGCGCCGACGCCGTCGAAGACCTCGCTGACGAACCGGCCGAAGTCGTCGTCGCCGTACGGAAAGCTCCAGCCGCCCTGTTCGAACCCGCCGCTGGGGTCTTCCTGGGGGCCGCCGGGCGCCTGGTAGACGCCGTCGAGGGTGACGAAGACGGTGGAGACGAGCTTGCCCATGGCGGGTGCCTTCTTCCGGGTGCGGGGTCTGCTGTCATCACCTCAGACCCCGCAGACTCCCGCAACTCATCGGTTCAGCCGGCGTGTGTGGAGAACAGTCCGCCGGCCGGGCCCTGCTTGTCGCCGCCCTGGGCTTTCTTCAGGGCGTTGGCGAGGCTCTCGATGGTGAGCGACTGCAGGATCACCCGTCCGTTGCCCTCCAGGGTGGCCAGGGACAGTCCCTCGCCGCCGAACACGGCGTTCATGATCCCCTGCCGGTCGAGGCCGCCGACGCGCTGGACGCCGTACTGGATGCCCTCCTCGAAGGCGACCACACAGCCGGTGTCGACCTCGATGCGGCCGCCGAAGTCCGCCGGGTTCAGGTCGATGAAGTTGCCCGCGCCCGCGATGATCACCGTGCCGTGCCCGGTGAACTTCTCCAGGATGAAGCCCTCTCCGCCGCTCCTGCCGGTGCGACCGCCGGCGAAGGCGATGCCGAAGTCGACGCTGGACTCGGCGGCCACGAAGGCGTCCTTCTCCGCGAACCACGCGCGCGTGCCGTCGAGCTCCAGGGCCCGCATCTCGCCGGGGAGCACCCCCGCGAAGCCGACCGTGCCCTCGCCGCCCTGGGCGGTGAAGTACTGGAAGGCCAGCGACTCGCCCGCGAGCACGCGCTGGCCGACCTGCATGGCGGTGCCCATGGCCTGACGCAGCAGGCCGCCCATGCCGGCGCCCGAGCCGTTCTGCTGCTGCCCGCCCTTGTCCGACGGGCCGGACAGCCGCGTCTCCATGGTCACGTTCGTGGTCTTGAACAGGAACTTCCCGGCCTCGCAGTACACGGTCTGGCCGGGGTTCAGGTTGACGACCGCCATCTGCATGGCGTTGCCGACGATCTCTTGCTGAAGGGTCACGTGGGAGAGAACGCGGGAGACGGACGGAAGAGTTCCGGACCGGGGGAACGGGGTCCGTGCGAGTGGCACACCGGGCGCCCCGGTGCTGTCCGGCCGGGGCGCCCACGCGCGCGCGGGTGGGTCAGCCGCCCAGTTCCCGGTGGCGGGCGGCGAGCCGGGTCGCGCCCTCCTCGGTCAGGGAGCCGAACAGGCGCAGGCGGGAGATGCCGCCGTCGGGGAAGATGTCGACACGCGCGTGCGTGCCGACGGCCGGCCGCGGCAGGACGAAACGGTGATCGGTGTCGGGCTGGAGGCGGGTGCGCGGCAGGATCTCGGTCCAGTCGCCGTCCTCTCCGTCCTTCACGGAGACCGAGGCCCAGCCGGCGCTGTTGCCCTTCAGGTAGGCGGTGTCGATCTCGATCGCCCGGATCTGGGACTGGGACACCAGCCGGTAGCGGATCCAGTCGTTGCCCTGGTCGCGGCGGCGGCGGGTCTCCCAGCCGTCGTCCATCTTGCGGGACCGGCCCGGCTGGATGGTGTTGGTGGCCGGAGAGTAGAAGAGGTCGGAGGCGTCCTCCACCGTGCCGCCGTTCTCCAGGGCGACCACGTCGAAGGTGCCGAGCGCCTCGAGCCACCTCGGGTCCGGGACGACCTCGCCGTACACGCGCAGGCGGGCGATGCCGCCGTCGGGGTGCTGGTTGACGCGCAGGTGCGTGAAGCGCTGTTCGACGGAGACGGCGAAGCCGTTCGCCGCGTGGCCGCCGACGGGGGTGCGCGGGACGAGGGCCGTCCACTGCACGTCGTCGCCGAGCAGTACCTCCGGGGAGGGGGAGCCGGGTACGGAGGCGCCCTCGACCGAGACGGCCTGCGGGTAGTTGCCGCGGAAGTGGGCCGTGTCGACCACGATCCCGCGGATCACGCCCGGCGCGCCGAGGCGGACCAGCGCCCAGTCGTGGTCCTCGGCGGTCGGCCAGGGGTGCTCGGCGGAGACACCGCGCCGGCGGCGGGTCTCCCAGCCGTCCATGATCTTGCCCTTGTGCCCGAAGTGCTCGGGGTCGAATTCGGCCGGTTCGGGGACCAGCAGGTTCTCGCGCTGGGCGAAGAACTCGTCGTTGGCGGCGACGACACCGGCGCCGAGCTGCCGGTCGGCGAGGTTGGCGTACCGGGTGAAGGGGAAATCGGCGGTGCGGTAGTCCGCGTACGGGTCGCCGCCTCCGTAGGGGTTCGCGTCGCCGGTGAAGCCGGCCCAACTCGGATGTTGCTGCGCCGTCACGGTGATCAGGGGTTCCTTTCGGGAGTCGGCGGGTGCGGATGCGGTAGGGGGTTTCCCCTGCTCATGGGGTTTCCCCTGCTCATGGGGGTTTCCCCTGCTCATGGGGGGCCACCCCGCTCGAGCGAATCCGAGAGCGGGGGAGAAGCCGAGAGGTTGGCGGTGGCTCACTGGGGGCGGCTGAGCAGCGTGCCCTTCGGCTCGGTGAACTCGCCGTCGGCGGTGATGCGCTCGCCGCGCAGCCAGGTGGACTTCACGACGCCGCGCAGGGTCTTTCCGGCGTACGCGGTGACCCGGTTGCGGTGCTGAAGGCCGGCCGGGTCGACGGTGAAGGTCTCGTCGGGTGCGAGGACGGCGAAGTCGGCGTCGCGGCCGGCCTCGATGGCGCCCTTGTGCCCCAGGCCGACCAGAGCGGCGGTCTGCGTGGACATCCAGCGGACGACGTCCTCCAGGCCGTGGCCGCGCTTGCGGGCCTCGGTCCACACCGCCGACAGGCTCAGCTGGAGGCCGGAGATGCCGCCCCACGCGGTGGCGAAGTCGTCGGTCTTGAGGTCGGCGGTGGAGGGCGAGTGGTCGGTGACCACGCAGTCGATGGTGCCGTCGGCGAGGGCCTCCCAGAGCAGGTCCTGGTTGGCGGCCTCGCGGATGGGCGGGCAGCACTTGAACTCACTGGCGCCGTCCGGGACCTCCTCGGCCGTGAGAGTGAGGTAGTGCGGGCAGGTCTCCACGGTGACGCGGACACCCTCGGCGCGCGCGGCCCGGATCAGCGGCAGCGCGTCGCTGGAGGACAGGTGCAGGACGTGCACGCGCGCGTGCAGCCGACGGGCCTGCGCGATGAGGCCCGCGATCGCCGTGTCCTCGGCGTCGCGCGGGCGGGAGGCGAGGAAGTCGGCGTACCTGGGGCCGCCGTGCTGCGGGGCGGCGGCCAGGTGCTGGGGGTCCTCCGCGTGCACGATCAGCAGGCCGCCGAACCCGGCGATCTCCGCCAGGGACTGGGCGAGCCGGTCCTGGTCGAGGTGCGGGAACTCGTCCACGCCGGACGGGGCCAGGAAGGCCTTGAAGCCGAAGACACCGGCGTCGTGCAGCGGGCGCAGGTCCTTGAGGTTGCCGGGCAGGGCGCCGCCCCAGAAGCCGACGTCGATGTGCGCCTTGTCGGCGGCGACCTGCCGCTTCACCCGCAGGTGCTCGACGGTCGTGGTCGGCGGCAGGGAGTTGAGCGGCATGTCGATCAGGGTGGTGATGCCGCCGGCCGCCGCCGCGCGCGTGGCGGTCCAGAAACCCTCCCACTCGGTGCGGCCCGGGTCGTTGACGTGCACGTGGGTGTCGACCAGGCCGGGCAGCAGGACATGGTCGCCGAGGTCCTCCAGCCGGGCGCCGGCCGGGACCTCGGCCTCGTACGGCAGAACGGCCGTGATCTTCCCGGCGGACACGGTGACCGTGGCGGCCCGTGTCCCTTCCGGTGTGATGACGCGCGTCGAGCGCAGTACCAGCTCAGCGTCGGACACCCGAACCCCTCTCTGTACCGCCGTTTACGCACAGGAAACGGGACTTACACCCACGTAACGGATTTCAACGTTCTGTTGAAGGAGTCTTCACTCCCGCTCCCCCGCCGTCAAGAGGCACACTTCTGGACGGGACACCACCCGCGCCACCCTGGACCTTTCCACAAGGCGGAATTATAATTCCGGCTGACAGAATGCAGCTACGTACAAACAGGGAGTCAACCCGCTGCCGGGTAGGCTTCTGCCCTCCCGCCCGCCCCGAAAGGAACGCGCCGTGCCGACGTCCAGCGCCAGCACCACCGACTCCGCCAAGTCCTCCAACGGAGGCGGGGTCCAGTCCCTGGAGCGCGCCTTCGACCTGCTCGAGCGCATGGCGGACGCGGGCGGCGAGGTCGGCCTGAGCGAACTGTCCGCGACCAGTGGGCTGCCGCTGCCCACGATCCACCGGCTGATGCGCACGCTGGTCGCCTGCGGGTACGTCCGTCAGCAGCCGAACCGCCGGTACGCGCTCGGGCCGCGGCTGATCCGGCTCGGGGAGTCCGCCTCCCGGCTGCTCGGCACCTGGGCGCGGCCGTACCTGGCCCGGCTGGTCGAGGAGACCGGCGAGACGGCGAACATGGCACTGCTGGACGGCGACGAGATCGTGTACGTGGCGCAGGCGCCGTCGAAGCACTCGATGCGGATGTTCACCGAGGTGGGCCGACGGGTGCTGCCGCACTCCACGGGGGTGGGCAAGGCGCTGCTGGCGAGCGTGCCCGACGACGAGGTGCGCGCACTGCTCTCCCGCACCGGGATGCCGGCGGCGACGGAGAAGACCATCACCACCCCGGACGGCTTCCTGGCGGCGCTGGAGGACGTACGGCGGATGGGGTACGCCGTCGACGACAACGAGCAGGAGATCGGGGTGCGGTGCCTCGCGGTGTCCGTGCCGGAGTCTCCTACGGCCGCGGCGATCTCGATCTCCGGACCGGCGGGACGGGTGACGGAAGCGGCGACCGAGAAGATCGTGCCGGTGCTGCAGCAGGTCGCTCTTGAGCTGTCTCAGGCTCTGGCCGGTTCAGGCGCCTGAGGGGGGACCATCAGCGGTGCGCGGGCGGCTGCGGGTCCGCTGCGGCTTGTCGCGCCCACGCGGCGGGGCCGCACCATCGATACAGCGCCGCACCCCCGGGCAGGCACACTCAGCCCCGCTGCGGTGGCCCCCCGAACAAGTCCACCGCCTGCCGGACCCCCGACAAGCCCTTCGCCAGCGCGCTGACCGAGCCGATCGCACCCGCGATCAGTAACAGGGACCTCCGCAGGCGGAGGATCTCGGGTATACCGCCCGTGGCCATCGCGGCCAGGGCCGCCAGTTCGTCCTCGGCTATGGCCCGGTCGGGGAACTCCGCCGGGTGCGCGGCGAGTTCGCGGCGCAGCCGGGACACCGCGGTCCGCAGTTCCGCCACTCTCGGGTCCTCGCCGCTGCCGGTCACCGGCCTCTGCCCCAAGCTCCGCAACACAGCCCTCCCCCCTGACACGCCGTCGTGCGCGGGTCAGTAAACGCCACCCCGTGCGGGAGCGCCACCACGCGGACCGAAATTCAGCCCAACGGAATCGGCGCCGGAAATCCGGACGCTTCCGCCGTCGTCGGGTATGCAGGACCCATGACGGTCAACCAGGATCATCGGGGGGACGTCGCCGGGCTGCTGCTCGCCGCCGGCGGGGGCAGACGGCTCGGTGGGCGGCCCAAGGCCCTGCTGGAACACCGGGGGCGGCCCCTGGTCGAGCACGCGGCCGGCGTGCTGCGCGCGGCGGGGTGCGGGCGGATCCACGTCGTCGTGGGCGCCCGGGCGGACGAGGTGAGAAGGCGCGCCGAGCTCAGCGGCTGCGTGCTCGTGGACAACCCGGAGTGGGCCGAGGGGATGGGGTCGTCGCTGCGCGCGGGCCTGGCGTCGCTCGCGGGCACGGGCGTGCGCGCGGCCCTGGTGAGCCTCGTCGACCAGCCCGGCATCGGGGCCGCTGCGGTGGCCCGGGTGCTCGGTGCGTACGAGGGTGAGGATGCGCTGGTGTCGGCCGCGTACGACGGGAAGCGCGGGCATCCGGTGCTCTTCGGCGCGGCCCACTGGGCGGGCATCGCGGCGACCGCCACCGGGGACCGCGGGGCACGCGCCTACCTCGAGGCGCACCGGGCGGGTATCCGGCTCGTGGAGTGCGCGGACGTGGCCGACCCGTACGACATCGACACCGAGGCCGATCTGAGCCACCTTGAGTGAACGGGGTGGCACTGGGCGCCACCTTGCCTCGACCCGGAGAATCTCGACATCAACAAAACATTGAAGTTCCACAATGAGGAAACTACTATCCACCGATCAGAAGCGCCTGTCCGCACAGTCGGCGCTGATCGCCCTGTTCGTGCCACTTGGCACCCGGTGCCACCGCTGAAGGAAGTGACAGCTCATGTCCGCACCAGCGCCGTCCCCGCTGGCCATCGTCGACGCCGAGCCCCTGCCCCGGCAGGAAGAGGTCCTCACGGACGCGGCGCTCGCCTTCGTGGCGGAGCTGCACCGGCGGTTCACCCCGCGCCGTGACGAACTCCTCGCCCGCCGGGCCGAGCGACGCGCCGAGATCGCCCGCACCTCCACGCTCGACTTCCTCCCGGAGACGGCCGCCATCCGTGCGGACGACTCCTGGAAGGTCGCCCCGGCCCCGGCCGCGCTGAACGACCGGCGCGTCGAGATCACCGGCCCGACCGACCGCAAGATGACCATCAACGCGCTCAACTCCGGTGCGCGGGTCTGGCTCGCCGACTTCGAGGACGCCTCCGCGCCCACCTGGGAGAACGTGATCCTCGGCCAGGCCAACCTGATCGACGCCTACACCCGGAACATCGACTTCACGGACGAGCGCACCGGCAAGTCGTACGCGCTGCGCCCCGCCGAGGAGCTGGCGACCGTCGTCATGCGCCCGCGCGGCTGGCACCTGAACGAGCGCCACCTCGTGGACGCCGACGGCCGCCCGGTGCCCGGCGCCCTCGTCGACTTCGGCCTGTACTTCTTCCACAACGCGCAGCGGCTGCTCGACCTCGGCAAGGGCCCGTACTTCTACCTGCCGAAGACCGAGTCGCACCTCGAGGCCCGGCTGTGGAACGACGTGTTCGTCTTCGCTCAGGACTACACCGGCATCCCTCAGGGCACCGTACGCGCCACCGTGCTGATCGAGACGATCACGGCCGCGTACGAGATGGAGGAGATCCTCTACGAACTCCGCGACCACGCCTCCGGCCTGAACGCCGGCCGCTGGGACTACCTGTTCTCCATCGTGAAGAACTTCCGCGACGGCGGGGCGAAGTTCGTCCTCCCGGACCGCAACGCCGTCACGATGACCGCCCCGTTCATGCGGGCGTACACCGAACTCCTCGTCCGCACCTGCCACAAGCGCGGCGCCCACGCGATCGGCGGCATGGCGGCCTTCATCCCGTCCCGCAAGGACGCCGAGGTCAACAAGACGGCCTTCGAGAAGGTCCGCGCCGACAAGGACCGCGAGGCGAACGACGGTTTCGACGGCTCGTGGGTCGCCCACCCCGACCTGGTGCCGATCGCCATGGAGTCCTTCGACAAGGTCCTCGGCGACAAGCCCCACCAGAAGGACCGGCTGCGTGAGGACGTGCACGTCGAGGCCGCCGACCTGATCGCCATCGACTCGCTGGACGCCAAGCCGACGTACAACGGTCTCGTCAACGCCGTTCAGGTCGGCATCCGCTACATCGAGGCCTGGCTGCGCGGGCTCGGCGCGGTCGCCATCTTCAACCTGATGGAGGACGCGGCCACCGCCGAGATCTCCCGCTCCCAGATCTGGCAGTGGATCAACGCGGGCGTCGAGTTCGAGAACGGCGACAAGGCCACGCCCGAGCTGGCCCGCAAGGTCGCCGCCGAGGAACTGGACGGTATCCGCAGGGAGATCGGCGAGGAGGCCTTCGCGGCCGGGCACTGGCAGGAGGCGCACGACCTGCTGCTGAAGGTGTCCCTCGACGAGGACTACGCCGACTTCCTCACCCTGCCGGCGTACGAGCAACTGGCCGGCTGACCCTCACGACGAGCGTTCCGAGTGGCCCAGGGGCTTGCCGGGGGCCACTCGGTCACGTACGAGCCGCTTGACCGCCGTGGGCTCCGGGAAGCCCTGCTCGCGGCGGTCCCACACCACCTCGTCGTTCACGCGGACGACGAAGACGCCGCCGGTACCGGGCTTGAGCGACAGCTCCGTCAGCTCTGCCTCGAAGGTGGTGAGCAGTTCCTGAGCCAGCCAGGCCGCACGGGGCAGCCAGCGGCACTGGGTGCAGTACTCGATCTGGACCCGCTGTCCATCCGTCATCCCAGGTGCACCGACCCATCCTGTTCCGCCGCCGGTTTTCCATGCAGGTCGGGGACCCTTTTCAGCCAGTCCGGGCGGCTCGCTTGCGTCTTCGCCGCGCGGGCGGCCTCCTCGGCCGCGAGTTCCTCGCGGCTCGGGAAGTCGGTGGGGAGCCACTCGGGCGAGAGCCGCACACGGGCCAGGAGGTAGTCGACGTAGGCGTCCCGGACGTCGTCGGGTGTGGCGAAGCCGGCGTCCTCGGCCAGCCAGGCGTCCGGCACCTCGGCGACGATCCCGCGCAGCAGCTCCTCCGTCACCCGGGGCGCCAGGTCGGCGTCGGCGGCCCGTACGTCGGGGCCGTAGTGGCCGAGGGCGTGATGCCGGAAGTCGTACTTCTTGCCGGGGGTCGTGGTGTCCCAGCGGTGGTGGAAGACGAGGGCGGCGCCGTGGTCGATGAGCCACAGGCGCGGGGGTGCGGTACCGAACGTGGGCCAGACCATCAGGTTGGAGCTGTGGACCGTACGGTCCACGTTGACGGTCAGCGCGTCCAGCCAGACGATCCGGCCCGCCTCCAGCGGGTCCACCGGGAAGACCTTCGCGATGTCCGGGGTGAAGTCCCGTGCGCCCGGCAGATAGTCCATGCCGAGGTTCACGCCGGCGCTCGCGGTGTGCAGGTCCCGCACCTCCTGGTGGGGCTCGCCGGCGGCGATGGCCGGGTCGAAGTGGACCAGGACCAGCTCGGGGAAGCGCAGGCCGAGCGCGCGGGCCAGTTCGCCGGCGATGACCTCGGCGACCAGCGCCTTGTGTCCCTGCGCCGAACCGGTGAACTTCACGACGTAGGTGCCCAGGTCGTCGGCCTCGACGACTCCGGGCACGGAGCCGCCGGACCGTAGGGGCTCGATGTAACGGGTTGCGGCGACCTTCCTCAACATCTTCCAAGGCCCCACGGCTCTTTTGTCTTACATTTCATGGCTAGCCCCAACGCGCTGCGCTCCAGGCCCCCCGATCAGCCCTGGGGAGGATCTGAGAAGTTCGACTGACATGCCCGTCTCCCTGTAGCCCCAGCAGTCAGTCAATGGCGGTGCGCCCCTTGCTTCCGGCCTCCGGCTATGAAGTGAGCATAATAACCAAGCGTCACAGCCGGGTAGGAGTGCCCGAGCCCCTGGCGCCGGCGTCACCGCCGAAGACACCGCCTTTGAGTATCCAACCGGTGGGCAGCCCTTCCCCTCGGGGGGCGTGTCACTGGTATGGCCTGCGGTCAAGGCGTCACGACCTACCGAAGCGCGATGGGCACACCCGAGGGGGGTGGAATCGCCAGTCGGTGCCACTCATCTGGCGCCGACTGGCTGGCTGTTCGGCCCCCTCGCCCGCTCCACGGGCGACGCCGGCGGCGCCGACGCGTCGATGACGAGACGAACGGCGCAGCACAGGCGCGCAGCACAGGGATGCGCGGGCGGTACATGGACACGGCCCTTTACCGCTGTGCGCTCCCCCGATCGGGTGATAAGTAGAGTTGGCGCCTTGTCGGTGTTACGCCCCCATGGGTCACTTGTGGCAGCGAACCGGTGGGCCGCCCATCCCATATCCGGGGGATCGTGGTAAGGGCGGTGTCTGCCGGTTTTTCCTTTGAGTGCGCACGACAGCACTCCGCGGATTCGCCAGCGTGCTCGAGCCGTCCTCTCCCCGTCGAGGGCTTCCGTGGCCAACGCATGCCCGCCACTTCGGTGCCCTCAACCGGCGTGCCTCCGGCGCCTCAGTGACCCACCGGTTGGCTGCGTCCTCTGTCCCTGTCCTGTCAGCGAGGAGCCTCTCCATGCCCATCTCTCCGAACCAGGGGTCTACCGGCGGCGGCACACTGGTCACCATCACCGGTACGAACCTCTCCGGCACCACTGCGGTGAAGTTCGGCAGCAAGTCGGCCACCAGCGTCACCAACGTCTCTCCGACCCAGGTCACAGCTGTGTCCCCGTCGGGGACCGGCACGGTCGGGGTGACCGTGACCACTCCGGGCGGCACCAGCGCCCCGGTGCCGTTCTTCTACGTCGGCGCCCCGTTCAAGTCATCGCTGGGGACGACCTCCGGCGCGCTGGCCGGCGGTAACACAATCACCATCAACGGTGTGGGACTGTCGACTGCGACGAGCGTGTCCTTCGGCGGGGTGACCGTCACCCCGACGGTCCTCTCCGACACCCAGCTCAGTGTCACGGTGCCGGCAGGTGCGGCGGCAGGCCCCGTCGGGGTGAGCGTGACCACCGCGGGGGGCACCAACAACGGCCTGTCCTACGTCTACGTCGACGTTCCCGCCGTGACCGGTGTCGCCCCGTCCTCCGGGCCCACGTCCGGCGGCACAGGTGTGACGATCACCGGTACCCATCTCGACACCACGGACTCGGTCAGCTTCGGCGGCGTCGTAGCACCGTTCTCCGTGGTGAACGCCACCACGCTGTCAGCCGTGACCCCGCCCGGTGCCGCCGGCCCGGTCGACGTGGTGGTCACCAACCCGGCCGGCGCCGACACGGCCACCGACGCCTTCACCTACGTCGCGCCCCCCGGGATCTGAGCACCCGTCATGCCGCCGCCCGGTCCACCACCGGGCGGCGGCACTGCCGTGACCGCACACCCCCCGCAGACGCGTTCGATCGTCATCGCCTGGACTGCCGCCTCTCCACGGGTTCCGACGCGGAGGCCCACCATCATCAGCAGTGCCCCACGGGCGCCGATCTCCTCCTCACCTCGGGGAAGCATTCGCCTGATTCCAGGCTCCGGCCCAGGCCCTCACAGGAGCACCTCATGTCGCCCACCATCAGTGCCATCAATCCCGCGCAGGGCCCCACGACCGGGGGTACAGCCGTCACCCTCACCGGCACAGGGATGACCGGGGCCACCGCCGTGCGGTTCGGCAGTACGCCCGCTTCCTATACCGTCAACTCGGCTACCCAGATCACCGCCGTCAGCCCGGCCGGCAGCACGGGCGCGGTGGCCGTGACGGTTGTCAGCCCGACCGGCACCAGCAACGCGGTGACCTTCACCTACCTCACGGCCGTGGTGCCGGTGGTCACGGCGGTGGTGCCCAGCAGCGGTCCGACATCAGGCGGCACCAGCGTCACCATCACCGGGACCGGGTTCACCGGCACCACCGCGGTGCGCTTCGCCGATACACCAGCGGCATCGTTCTTTGTCATTTCGGCCGGTCAGATCACCGCCGTGACGCCGGCCGGAAGCCCCGGCGGTGCCGCGGTCACTGTCATCACGCCCGGGGGTACCAGTGCCGCTTCCTCAGGCGCCTACTTCTTCTACGCCGCGCCTCCCGTACTGAACACCGCCGACCCCGCCCAGGGCCCGGCGGCTGGGGGAACGGTGGTGACACTGACCGGGACCGGTCTGCTCAACGCCAGCGCGGTCCGCTTCGGCTCCACGAACGCCACGTCTTTCGCCGTGGTGTCCTCGACGCAGATCACGGCCACGGCGCCCTCGGGCACGGGTGGTTCGCAGATCACGGTGGTCACACCGGGCGGATCGAGCAACCCCGTTCCCTTCGCGTACGTCGCGGCGCCCACCCTGACCGGCGTTGCGCCCGGAAACGGCCCGACCTCCGCGGGCGCAGTCGTCACTCTCACCGGTACGAATCTGGCCACCGCCTCAAAAGTCACTTTCGGTTCTCAGATCGCCGGGTTCACGGTTGTCTCCGACACGCAGATCACTGCCACGGTGCCCGCCGGGCCCGCGGGACCGGCGACGGTGAGCGTCACCACCGCGGGCGGCACCAGCGCCGGCCTGACCTACACCCGTGTCGCCGCACCTGGCATCTGAGGGACGGCCACGTCCGAGGCTGCTCCTGAGCCCGGCCCAAGCACGTGAGGATGCCGTGTGCCGGCGATGGGAGCTGCTGAGCCAACCGGGTTGCCCCTGCGCGCGGCCTCCCGTACGAGGAAGAACATCACCATAGTGTGAAAACACCACAATACGTATGGCCCACGGGCCTGTTCATCGACGTAGGGAGCCGAACCGGTGAGGACGACGCGAGACAGAGGCATGCTGGTCACTGCCACCGCGCTGGCGGCCGTACTGGGACTGGCCTCGCCCGCCGCTGCCGTGCCATCGAGCACCACCGTTACAGCCACACCGCAGTCCACCACCGCCGGCTCACCGGTGCACCTGCAAGCGACAGTCACCTGCGCCTCCGATCCCAGCGGCGGTCTGGGCATGACGTTCTTCGACGGCGGCGACCTGCTGGTCACCGTGCCCGTGGCGCCCAACGGCCAGGCCGACTACACCGCCACCTTCCCCGCCGGCAGTCACACGATCACCGCCGCCTACAACGGCAACGGAACGTGCGACGCCTCCCACAGCACCACGACCGTCGAGGTCACGACCGCACCCACTCCGCCCGGCCCCGTTCCTGGAGCCTGCCACGACGTCTACACCAACATCCGCACGTGAGCACAGGCACCAGCCCAACAGCAGACGCGAAAGACCGGCGGTCGGTCTGCGTCCGCCTGCGGCAGCGGATGCAGGCGGCGGGTTCGCGCAGGAGGCGCCACGGGACGCCGCCGGCCTCGCGGTAAGGGCGACGTGCCGTTTCGAGCGTGCTGGCGTCGGGTCACTCCGTGCGGAGGGCGCCCTCGCCACCGGCCGACGCCCGGTGGCGCAGGAGGGCTTCCGTTGAGCGGTCCATCGGGAAGAACGCCTCCACCGCCAGCTCCGAGAGCGTCACGTCCTCCGGGGCCCCGAAGGTGGCGATCATACTGAAGAAGGACATGTCACCGTAAGGCGTGCGGACTCTCAGCGGTACGACGATCCCCATGGGGTCGACGCGCGCGGGCTCGGGGGCCGTGCCCGGCGGAGCCGCGTAGTCGGACACCTCTTCGTACAGGTCGCGCAGGTCGCGGTGGCCCGTGGCGTTGACCTGGTGCAGGAGGCGGCTGAGGGCGTGGGCGCGGACCTCCGCGAAGTTCAGGCAGTGGGACGCCAGGCCGTCGGGGTGCAGGATCAGCCGCATGACGTTGGCCGTCGGGTCCGTCAGATGCGGAGGGACGAGGTCGAGCAGGACGGACATGGCGCGGTTGCAGTCGACGACGTCCCAGATGCGGTCGATGACAGCCGCCGGGTAGGGGTCGTGCCCCGCCAGCATGGTCCTGAGCGCCGCGCGCGCCATCGCCATGCGGTCGTTGTCCAGCGAGGTCTCCCGGTACGCCGGCGCGTAACCGGCGGCCAGCAGCAGCCCGTTGCGGTCACGCAGGGGAACATCGAGGTGCTCGGCGAGCCGGAGCACCATCTCCCGGCTGGGCCTGGCCCGGCCCGTCTCGACACACGACAGATGGCGGGTGGAGGTGTCCGCCTTCACCGCCAGGTCGAGTTGGCTGAGTTTGCGGCGCTGTCGCCAGTCCCGCAGTAACAGCCCCACGCGCGGCAGTTCGTCCGTCTGCATGTTTCCACAGTAGTCAGTACCAGGTCACCGGACCATGACCTCTGAGGTCATGGAGTTCGCGATGTGTGGCGTGCCACGGTAGGCCCGCGAACCGACCTGGAGGAGATCCGCGATGACGCACACCCTGCCCACCGCCGGCACGACCACGCCCTCGCTCGACGCGGCGCGCTTCCTGCGCCTGGTGCTGCGTGTCGACAGCGCGAGCACCGCGGTGATGGCGGCCGTGCTGATCGCGGCCTGCGTGCCACTCGGTTCCGCCACCGGGATGCCGGTGGGGTTCACGGTCGGGTTCGGGATCTACCAGCTCGGCGGGGCGGCCGCGCTCGCCCTGATCGCCGGCTATCCGGTGATCCCGCCCGGACTGGTCCGGGCCGTGATCGCGGTGAACGCGGCCTCCGCCGTCGCCTGCGTCACGGTGGCCTTCGCCGACCTGGTCGACCTGACCGGCTTCGGCGTCGCCTTCATGCTCATCGGCGCCCTGGTCGTGACCGTGTACGCCGTACTGGAGTCCGCCGGCCTGCGGCGCATGACCGCCACGGCATGAGGCGGTGGGCGCGCACCGGCTCGGTCGACGCCCTGGCCGGCTTCCACGACTGGACGGTGGGATCAGTCCCGGGGTGCGCGGGCCCGCATGTAGACGATCGGGGTGGGCAGCGTGATGATCCCGTCCGCCCCGCGCAGAGCGTCCAGCCTACGGGCGACCTCGGCGGCCAGTTCCTGGGCCTCCTGCTCGGCGAGCCGGTCCCAGAGGCGGCGCATCCCGTGCGTGCGGGTCCACCGGACCCACTGGTCCCCGGACTCCACGGTGATGAGCAGGTCCTCCTCGATGACCTCCGCGTCCACGAAGCCGGCACCGACCAGCGTGTTCGTGACGGCCTCCTCGGTCACCAGCCAGTTGTTGTGGATGTTGGTGAAGGGGCAGTCGTAGGCGTCCCCCTCCTTGGGCTGCGTCATGTGAGGCAGCAGCAGGTCGTGGACGTCCTCGGGGAGGAAGCCCCACTTCCCGGTCGCGGTCGGGAAGAAGGAAGGGGCGCTCGCGGCGAAGATGCCGCCGGGACGCAGGAGTTCGCGGTACGGCTTCAGCTCCGCCGGGCCGTGGGTCCAGATGAAGACGCTGAAGCCCCCGATGACGGCGTCGAACCGGGCCCGGGGGTAGTCCGGCTGCTGCCCGTTCATCAGGCGCGTGGTCACCTGGCCGAGACCGCGCTCGCGGGCGTCGTTCTCGGCGTACTTGACCATCTCCTCCGAGAGGTCGATGCCGACGACCTCACCGCTCGGTCCGACCGCCTCGGCCACCGGGAAGAGGACGGCACCGCGGCCGCAGCCGACATCGAGGACGGACTGTCCGGCACCGATTCCGGAGAATTCGACGAGTCGCCGGCCGATCGGGCCGAAGAATTCGACGCCGCTCTGGTCGTACACCGCTGCCGCGGTATTGAAGACCCGGTGCATCTCCGCCGTGCTCTCGGAATTTCCCACGTAACTGCTCCTTGCCGGGAGGAATTCGGATGGGCCACCGCTCAGCGGCGCCTGCAATCGTGGAACACGGCTTCGTACCGCGTCCAATAGTCGGCCCTTCTGGCTGCCAGCAGCATTCGTTATGAGCTCATAGCGAATGCTGCTGGCAGCCAGAAGTCCCTTGTATTGGACGTCGCACGGCTGCCGCAGCCAACATCGATCACCGGGACCGGGCCGCGCTCCGGTCTCTGTGGAAAGGGTGGTACAGAATGACTGAATTCCCGGGTTCGTCGGCTCCGCAGAACGCCGGCATCACCGGAGTGGAGACCCTTGCCCGGCGGGTTGCGGGTGAGGTGTTCGTTCCGGGGCAGGAGGGGTTCGACGAGGAGCGCGCCGGTTTTCAGCGGGCGGTGGTGCATCGTCC
>NZ_JBEXRL010000032.1:0-53149 GCF_040613075.1 Streptomyces sp. NPDC006314
CAACCACAACCCACAACTGCCGTGGTCCTTCCTCGCCCACACCGGACTCACCATCCACCCACCCCACCCACCGAACTTACGAAAAGATCAGTAGGTCAGTTGCTGTCCTAGACGGCGGCGGGCTTGGTCGCAACCAAGGGACTGGGGCACCGAGGTCCGCGGTGGAAGGGCGATCCGGGGTCGCGGAGCCGACACGAGCGAATCGGTGGGATGCGCCGGACGCCACAAAAGATCCGGCGGGCGCCCTCCGTACGAACTCTGACAAATCACTGCTAAGTTCCAAGACCGGCAGGTATGTAAGTTTCCGACCGCCGCTTCGAGATGTCACCGGCAGACGGGGGCAAAGGATGAGCACGGACGACCGCGTCACGGTGACGCCCGGGATCGCACGACTGCACGAGTCGCCCGGACTTGCCGGGCCCGGCCGGCTCGGGTTGGTGACCAACCACACCGGCGTCCTCCCCGACCTGCGCCCGGCCGCGCCCGCGCTGCTCGAGGCCGGCGCGCGGCTGGTCGCCCTGTTCGGTCCCGAGCACGGGTTGCACGGGACCGGCCAGGCCGGCGAGAGCGAGGCCGCCCAGGCGGATCCCACCACTGGTCTGCCGGTCCACGACACATACCGGTGCGGCGGCGAGCGCCTCGACGAACTGCTGCGAGACTGCGGCGTCGACGCCCTGGTGTACGACCTGCAGGACATCGGGGCCAGGTTCTACACCTATGTGTGGACGATGTTCGACCTGATGGTCTCGGCGGCCCGTACGGGCGTGCGGTTCGTGGTCGCCGACCGGCCGAATCCCCTCGGTGGACTCGTCAGCGAAGGCCCGCTGCTCGACCCGGCGTGGGCCAGCTTCGTCGGGCGCGCCCCGCTACCCGTCCGGTACGGCCTCACCTGCGGCGAACTCGCCCGGCATCTCAACGCCTCGGCTGTGCCCCAAGTGGCGGGCAGTGCCGCTGACTTGACGGTGATCGAGGCTGCCGGCTGGCAGCGCGCCATGGACGCGGAGGCCACGGGCCTGCCGTGGGTCGCACCCTCGCCGAACATCCCGACGCCCGCCACTGCCACCTGCTACCCCGGCACCTGTCTGTTCGAGGGGACGAATCTCTCGGAGGGCCGTGGTACCACCCAGCCCTTCGAGATCGTCGGGGCCCCGTACATCGACACGCGGTTCGCCCCCTCGCTCGCCGAACTCGCCCTGCCCGGAGTGCGCTTCCGTGATCTGCGGTACGTACCGACCTTCCACAAACACGCCGGACGGCCACTGCGCGGGGTCCAGCTCCACATCACCGACCGCGAGGTGTTCGCTCCGGTACGTACCGCCGTCGCGATGCTCGCCACGCTGCGGCGGCTGTACCCGGACAGCTTCGCCTGGCGCACCGCGAACGGCGACATGGAGGGGAACGGCCACCGTCACTTCATCGACCTGCTGTGGGGGTCCGACCGGTTGCGGCGCGCCGTCGACGCGGGTGACGACCCGCTGCCGCTGTGCGATCCGCCGGCGCCGACCAGTCGGTGGGCCGGCGACGACGTGCTCCTCTACCCCTGAGACCTTCCGCCTCACCGCTGCGACCTGCTGCTCTGCCCCTGAAAGGAGCAGATGCCCATGAAGACGCGACAACCGCCCACGGATACCCGGTTGTGCATCCGCGCCGGCCGGGCCGCCCCTGCCACCGCCGAGCAGCGGGTCACGGACCGCATCCTGGCCGAACCGGCCGGGGCCGACGGGCAGAGCGTCTCCGAGCCGACCGCGGCCGTCACCGGCTCCGGGGCGACGGTGGTCCGGGGCAGCCGCGCCGTCGGCCGCCGGGGCTACCGTGAGCTGCGGATGGCCCTGGCCACCGGCGTCGCCCACGAGGCCGCCCGGAAGCGTCAACGGTCCGTGTCCGACAGCGACATCGGCCCGGACTGCGCCTTCCGCGAACTCGTCGGCAAGATCGGTCGCGCGGACGCCCGCGAGGTCACGGACACCATCGAGAACCTCGAGCGGCTCGAACAGCTCGTCGCCGCGATCAGCACCGCCCGCAGGATCAACCTCTCCGGGGTCGGTGCGAGCGGCTTCACCGCATCTGACCTGTGGCGTGAGCACTACCGGAGCGGACTACCCGCTGCGGCCTTCGAGGACTCCCACGCGGCGCCGGCCCAGGACGGGCCGTCCGGCGACGGCGACGTACACATCGGGGTGTCCCACCAGGGGACCGCGGCCGAGACCGTCATGGTCCTCGGCCTGACCCGCCGACGCGACGACTTGCCCGCCGCCCTCACCAACGCCCTGCCCAGCCCCATCACCGACGCCGCGCCAAGCCTCGTCGACGACGCCGACGCCGACGCCGCGGACGCTGTCCTCACCCCCGTGGTACGCGCATCGGGACCGCGCTCGGGCGCGGAAGTCGGCCGCGTCCCCCAACTCGCCCCCGTGGACCGCGTCCGGACCGCCGTGGCGCAGCACACCTCGCACCCGACCGAGGCGGCTGCGGGCGGCCTTCGACGCCGTCCGCGACCTGCGTATGGAAGGACAACCCCGTAGATGACCGATCGTACGACGGAAACCCGGGCCGGGATTCGGGGCTTTCGCGCCGGCGACGGCCCGCAGTTGGTGGAGGCCTGGCGCCGGAGTGCGCCGGCCGATCCCCTCACCCCGGACCGTTTCCGCTCCCTGGTGCTGCTCGACGCCAACTTCGATCCGGAGGGGCTCCGGGTCGCCGTCGACGGCGGCCGTGTCGTCGGCGCAGCCTACGCGGTGCGCCGTCTGACGCCGATGACCGGCAGCGACTTGGAGCCGGAGCAGGGCTGGATCCCGTTCTTCTTCGTCTCCCCGGCCGCTCGCGGGCGTGGCCTCGGCCGCCGGCTGCTGACCGACACCCTCGACTGGCTGCACAGTCACGGCCGCACCCGGGTGGACTTCTCCTCGTACACCCCCAACTACATCCTCCCCGGCCTGGACGCCGAGGTGTACCCGGAAGCACTCGGGCTCCTCGAGTCACTGGGCTTTCGCACGCTGTACGAGGCGGCGGCGATGGACCGCGGCCTGGTCGGCTATCGCTTCCCGGACGATGTCACGCGTCGCTTGGACGATTTGACGGCCCAGGGCTACCGCTTCGCGACCCCGTCCGATGACGACCTCGTGGAACTCGTCGCACTCGCCGGGAACCGCTTCAACCCGGACTGGGCGCGTGTGATCCGGGAGTGCCTGACCGCGGGCACGCCGCTCGACCGGATCGTCGTCGCGCGGGCCCCTTCGGGCCGTCTGGTCGGCTGGGCGATGCACGGCGCGTACCAGTCGGTGGACGAGCGGTTCGGTCCGTTCGGCGTGCTGGAGGAGATGCGCGGGACCGGACTCGGCAAGGTCCTGCTCCACCTGGTTCTGGAGCGGATGCGGGCGTGCGGGGCGCACTCCGCCTGGTTCCTGTGGACCGGCGAGCAGTCCCCGGCGGCCCATCTGTACCGTAAGGCCGGTTTCACCACGACCCGGGTGTTCCGCGTGATGCGCCGTGAGGCCGCTCGATGACGCCGTCGCGCCGCACGGGCGGCCTGAGCCGCCGTCACTTCGCGCTCGCTCTCCCCTCGGCGCTGCTCGCCTCGGGATGCGCCGCACCGCACCGGGGCACCGGGCGGCCCGGGGATCCGATCGTCCTCACTCTGCTCTCCCACTACGCGAGCGGGGCGCTCAAGGAGGCGCTGCAGGGCCCGGTCGACGAGTGGAACGCCATGCACGAACGGGTCAAGGTGCGGACGAAGGCCGTCGAGTTCACGGAGCTGCTGACCACGTTCATGGTCCGGCAGGCAGCGGGCCAGGGCGCCGACATCATCCACCCGTACTGCCTGTGGAACGGCCAGCTCGTCCAGGCCGGCGTCCTGCGGCCCGCTCCGCCCGACCACGCCGAGGAGATCACGCGCGGCTACGGCGAGGCCGCGGTCGGCTCCTCGTCGGTGGGAGGCGAGGTCTACGGCTACCCCACCGAGGTGCAGACGTACGCCCTCTACTACAACAAGCGGCTGCTGCGCGAGGCCGGCATCGACGGCCCTCCGCGCACCTGGCGGGAGCTGGAGGAGACGGCCCACCGCACCACCAAGCGGGACCGCTACGGCAACACGCTGGTCCAGGGGTTCGGGCTGTCGACCATCGACGACTCCACCACCGTCGGCCAGACGCTCGCCCTGCTCAACGCCGCCGGTGGAACGTTCGTCTCCGCGGACGGCAGGAGTACCGCCATCGACTCGCCGGCCGGCCGGGCCGTGTTCGATCTGGAGCACCGGCTCGTCGTCGAAGGTGCCAGCGCCCCGGGCGTCAACGTCTACAAGGCGTTCCCCTCCGGGCAGGTGGCCATGGTGGTCAGCGCCGGCTGGTGGACCGGGAGCCTGAAGGCCCTGATGGGCAAGGACTACCGCGATGTCGGCGTCGCGCCGCTGCCCGTCCCCGAGGTGGACGACGCGCGCGCCACGCTCTCCACCGGCTTCATGCTGGGGGTCAACACGGCCAGTGAACACCCGCGCGAGGCATGGGAGTTCCTGCGCTGGCTCAACGCCGACAAGGTGAGCGTGAAGAGCGCCAAGACGGGCGCGACAGCGACCCGGATGAGCTCCCTGCAGGTGTCGGTCGGCTCCCTGACCGGCCGCGCCGACGACATGCGGACGCTCCTGACCGAGGGCGGCGATCCGAACCTGCGCCCGTTCCTGGACGCGCTGGCGTACGCGGTGCCGGAGCCGAACGTGCCGGGCGCGCAGCAGGCCAAGTCGCTGCTGCGCAAGAACATCGAGGCGTTGTGGACCGGTCAGAAGTCGGTCGACGAGGCACTGCGCACCACCCGCCGTCAGGTCGATCAGGAGGTGTCGCGCTCATGGTGAACACCCTGGTACCGGAGACGACCGAGCGGGACCACGGCCCGCGGTCCGCCGGGCCCGCCATCGAGGGCCACAGCCGGACCCGGCGCCGCCAGGCCGTCGTCGCCTATCTCTTCCTGGCGCCGACCTTGCTGTTCTTCGCGGTCTTCCTGATCCTGCCGCTCGGCTTCGCGCTGCTGCTGTCGATGTCCCGCTGGGCCGGGTTCGACCTCGGTGACATCGATCCGGTCGGCATGGACAACTTCACCGGCCTCTTCGCGGACGGATCGACGTTCCTGGCGCCGATCCTCACCAACACGCTGCTGTTCGCCCTGGGCACCGTGGCCCTCGCGCTCGCCGGCTCCGTGCTCGTCGCCACCTGCATCGACAAGCTGCGGTTCCAGGGGCTGTGGCGCACCCTGTACTTCCTGCCGATCGTCACCACCGTCGTCGCCGTCGGCAACGTGTGGAAGTACATGTACGAGCCGGGCGGGCTCGCCAACGGCGTCCTCAACGCCCTCGGGCTCGGCTCGGTGGCGTTCCTGCAGGACCCGGACACCGCGCTGCCCTCGGTCGTGGTCGTACAGGCCTGGGCTTCGATCGGCACGGCGATCCTCGTCATGACCGCCGGGCTCAAGTCCATTCCCGAGTCGTACTACGAGGCCGCCGCGCTCGACGGCGCCGGGCCCGTCACCGTCTTCTGGAAGATCACACTGCCGCTGCTGCGGCCGTCCCTGCTGTTCGTGTGCATCACCCAGTTCATCACCGGCCTGCAGTCGTTCGCGCTGATCATCGTGATGACCAAGGGCGGGCCGGGCGACGCGACCAATGTGGCCGCCCTGGAGATGTACCGGCAGGCTTTCAGTCACGGCGACTGGGGCACCGCGAGCGCCGCCGCCTTCGTTCTGTTCGTGGTGGTCCTCATGGTCACCCTGATGCAGTTGTGGATCTTCCGGCGCAAGGGGGAGGACGCATGACCCGCCGCCGTTTCCCGGGCTTCTCGTATCTGGTGGTCGTGACCGGCGCCGTGCTCACGGTGGTGCCGTTCCTCGACATGGTGATGACGTCCTTCAAGGGGCCCGGAGAGTCCGGCACGCTGCCGTACCGGTTCCTGCCCGAGGCGCTCGACCTGTCCAACTACCGGGCGGCGGTCGACCAGCTCGATCTACCGGTGCTCTTCCGTAACAGCGTCATCGCCACCGCCGTGATCACCGGATCGGTGCTGCTCACGTCGTCACTCGCCGGCTACGCCCTCGCCAAACTCCGCTTTCCCGGACGGAACTTCATCTTCCGCCTCGTCTTGTCGACGATGATGTTCCCGCCGTTCCTCTTCTTCATCCCGCACTTCCTGATCCTGGTGCACTGGCCGCTGGCGGGCGGCAACGACCTGTTCGGGCGCGGCGGCGCGGGCCTGACCGTCAGCATCGCGGCGCTCGCCATGCCGTTCCTCGTCAACGGCTTCGGGATCTTCCTGATGCGCCAGTTCATGGTCTCGATCCCGGACGAGGTCCTTGAGGCCGCGCGCATCGACGGGGCCGGCGAGTTCGCCGTGTGGTGGCGGATCGTGGTGCCCCAGACCAAGCCGGTCGTGGTGACGCTCGGACTGCTGACCTTCGTCGATGCCTGGAACGAGTACATCTGGGCGCTGCTCGTCTCGACCGCCAACCCGGACGTGATGACTCTGCCCGTCGGAATCCAGCTTTTGCAGGACTACGTCGACCCGACCCGCACGATGCCCATCGTCATGGCCGGCCTCGTGCTGAGCATCCTGCCGGTCCTCACCCTCTTCCTGCTGCTGCAGAGGTACTACATCCGCGGCGTCATGCTCAGCGGCCTCAAGTGAAAAGCTCCGTGACCGGCAACGAAGACGGCCCTCGCCGTCTGCTGCCACATCGGCGGCGTGGACCTCACCACAGGCCCCCTGCCGGGCGAGCGCATCCTCAACGGCACCGCGGCGTGCTCCTCGCCCTTCCGCCCGGTGAAAGCGGCCACCCGCGTCTGGCGCCGAGGAGTACGAGCCACGGAAGATCGCCGAGGGCGAGGAGTCCGCCGTTCCGCTGCTTCGACGGCGTCTCCGACAGGTTCCTCGTCGCCGGCGACGACGCGCGCTGACCGCGCCGGCCGGATTCGCGAGGCAACCACCCTGACGAACCCGCCCGCCGCGCGAGTGAACCGGGCTCCGACTCCGCGGCCCGGCTGTCGACTTCAGTCATTCCCTCCGTCCCAGGTCAACGGCAAGCACCGGCTCAGGACGCGAAACGTTGCGGGAGGCCGGGAGCGTGTGGATCGTGGAGCCGGGAAATTCCCTACCGTGGTGGCCGTAGAGGGCGGAGACTCTTCTCATGGCTGACATGGGGGCGTTCCGGGATGCGGTCACCACGTGGGCGGCCGGTGGCTCCGGCGACTCCGCGCGCGAGCTGGCCGTGCGGCTGCCCGTCCGGACAGCCGTCCTGCTCGAAGGGCCGAGCGATGTGGCAGCGGTCAGCGCACTGGCCGCGAGCCGCGGCCGGAACCTGGCGGCCGAAGGAGTCTGCGTCCTGCCCATGGGCGGTGCGATGAGCGTCGGGCGGTTCGCCCGTCTC
This sequence comes from Streptomyces sp. NPDC006314, assembly GCF_040613075.1. Classification (NCBI taxonomy): domain Bacteria; kingdom Bacillati; phylum Actinomycetota; class Actinomycetes; order Kitasatosporales; family Streptomycetaceae; genus Streptomyces; species Streptomyces sp. NPDC006314. Next base: position 7,399 of record NZ_JBEXRL010000032.1, read on the forward strand.
CTCGGGCCACCCGGCCTGGGCCTCCGCCTCACGGGGCTGTGCGACGAGGCGGAGCGTCGCTACTACGCTCGCGGCTTGGAGCGGGCCGGTGCGGCACAGCAAGGGTTCTTCGTCTGCGCGGCGGATCTGGAAGACGAGCTCATTCGCGCGCTGGGCGTGACACGGGTGGAGGAGCTCGTCCGGGCAGAGGGCGACCTGCGCGCCCTGCACTCCTTCCTGCGCCAGCCCGCACAGCGGGGCCGCACCTCACAGCAGCAACTGCGGCGCTTCCTCGGCACGAAGAAAGGACGCAAGATCCGCTACGGCCGCGTCCTCGTCGAGGCCCTCGACCCCGACCGCGTACCCGCCCCACTCGACGGCCTGCTCACCAGCCTCTGACCGCGGCATGACGTCACTCTCGGCAGAGGCGGGATCAGTGGCGGCCGATGTAGCAGCGGATGGCCGTACCGTCGGGGCGGGTGTGGATGCGTACGAGGTCGGCGAGGTAGTGCACCATCAGCAGGCCCCGGCCCCCCTGCTGGTCCCGTGTGGGTGGGCGGCGGCCGGCGAGCGGATCGCTCAGATGCCCGCGGTCGCGGACCTCGCACACCACCTGGCCGTCCTCGGTCCACACCCGTAGAAGGCCCGAACCCCCACCGTGCACGACGCTGTTGGTGGTCAGCTCGGCGACGATCAGGGCCACGTCCTCAAGGCGGATACCGGACAGACCGAACTGCGCGGCCTGCTCGACCGCGAAGTGGCGGGCGCCCGGCAGTCCGTCGGCGTCGAAGACGAGTTCTTCGGTGGTGGCTGCTGGTGCCAGGGGCTGGTTGTAGTGAGCGATCACCTGCTCGGGTGCGTAGGCGGGGCTGGGCCGCTCGTGGCCGCCGGAGATGACCACGGGATGAGTCGCGTACGCGTCGGCGAGTACCCGCTCGTCCAGGCGGTCGGCGTCGTACGGGCAGAGAATGGTGACGTCCCGGCCTTGGAATGCCGGGTTGATCAGCGCCTCGTGCTGGACGCACGCCGGATACTCCACGCTGCTGCGGCCGGCCCAGATCGGCTCACCGATGATCCGCACACGCGTCTGGCGATGGGCGTCCGCGAAGGCACGCAGCACCTTGGGGATGATCCGGCCGGGGTTGCGCCCCGCCTCGGTCATGTCCAGGAAATGCACGTGGGCGGCATCCTCACCCAGGGCCGTCTGCAGGATTGCCAGGTTCGGCCCGGGTACGGCGACCGCCACCGGTTCTCCGGCCTTCAGGCCGTCCCGGACGAAGGTCACCGTGCCGTGCAGGTACTCCTTCTCGCCTCGGTAGAACAAGGCGGGATGAACGAACGGTTCGGTGGTCGGGGCAGTCATCATGCCACCACCTCGACGGCGGGCAGGTCCGGCCAGAACAGGTCCAGCACGCGCCGCAGGGCGGCAGGTGGCTCTTCCAGCACGATGCGTCGCCCCTCCGCAAGGCCCTGGGCGGCCGCCGCCAGAGCCGAGACTCCAGCGACGTCGATGAAGGTGACTGCGGAAAGCTCCAAGTGGCACGCCTCTTCATCGCTCAGGGCAAGCTGGTGCAGTGTCTGTTCCCAGGCCGGGCGCGTGACCAGACTGATCTCGCCGGCCGCTTGCCAGCCCGGCCGGTCCGCCAACGGGTGCACGCGCAACACGCCCGTGGACCGGGCCGGCGATGCTGTCAGCGCATCCCCCTCCCCCGAACTGTCCACGCCACCGCCCCTGGGTCACCTGCCGACTGAATTCGTAGTATCTCTCACCGGCGAACGCGGCAGTACGGGGGTGGTCACCTTTACAGTCGGCTCCGGCTCCGGCGCCGGCCACGGGCCGCCGCCGGAACGGGGACGTTGGCCGTGAGACGGGCAAGCCCTGCTCGGCGGTGGAGCGGCGGAGCTCCGAGCAGGTGGCTACGGGTGCCGCAGAGTCTCTAGTCTGGGTGACCGCCGGGCGCTCGCGCGGCACGGGGGCGTGCAGAGATGAGGAGGGCGGCACTATGGGTCACCCGGTGGATGTGACAATCGACCTGGACCGTGATGTGTTCCTGCGGACTCTGGTGCGGGAGCTGGCGACGTCGCTGGAGTCGGTGATCGGCCTGGAGGAGGCATCCGGCTACATCAGCCTGGTGGGCCAGGCGGTGGGCACGCAGATCGACGAGATGTACCTCAAGGCCCTCGGCACCGACCAGCTGTCCCGGGAGCAGGTCGCGGCGGCGCTGGTGGATCTCAAGCGGCGGATCATGGGCGACTTCTTCGTCATCGAGCAGGACGACACGAAGATCGTCCTGGGCAACCGGGCCTGTCCCTTCGCGGAGAAGGTGCTGGGCCGTGAGTCGATGTGCATGATGACCTCGAACGTCTTCGGGACGATCGCCGCCCGCAATCTCGGCTACGCCAGCGTCGAACTGCAGGAGACCATCGCCCGCGGCGACGCCGGCTGCCGCGTGGTCGTGCACCTCGTGCCCGGCACCGGCCCGGTGACCGGACGCGAGTACTTCGCCGACGCGGAACTGCCCGTCGCCGGCCCGGACACCGGTACGGTACCTGCGTGAGCCCTGGCCTGTTCGAGGCCATCACCAAACCCCTGCCCCACCCCGTCATCCTGTGCGCGGGGGACGGCACGATCCTGGCGGCCAATCCGGCCGCCTCCGCCTCGATCCCCCAGCTGTGCGCGGGCGCCAGCCTGTATGCCCTCATCCAGGACGACGCCGGTGTCCTGCGGACGCATCTGCGCAACTGGCTGCGCAGCGGCAGCCCGCTGCCGGGCGCGCTCGTCCTCAAGGACAGCGACGGCAGCCGGGTGCGCTATCGCTGCCACGGCGTCCGCGCCACCTGGTGGCAGGGGCCCGAGACGGTGGTGCAGGTCAACCTCATCCGTCTCGACCACGCCGACCGGTTCGTCGTTCTCAGTCAGCAAGTCAGCGCACTCAACCGGGAAATCGCCATCCGGCGTACCGCCGAAGCCCAGCGCGAGGAACTGCTGCTCGCCGAGCAGGCCGCCCGCGCCCGTCTGCAACGCCTGTACCAGCTGACCGCGGCGCTGGCATCGGCCGCGACCCTCGCCCAGGTCGCCGAGGCCGTGGCGACCACCGCCGCCCGGGTGCTGGACGTGGACGGCGTGACCCTGGAGCTGCACTCCCGCCGCCTGATGCCCGCCCTGGAACCAGGTGAGGATCTGCGGGCCCTGACCGAAACCGCGTGGAGAGACCTCGACCGGCCACGTGACAACGCGCGCCCCGCAGCCACCGGAGTGCTACGGATCGCGCTGGAGGCCGATGGAGTCGTACTCGGCGCGCTGACCGTCCGCCCAGGGGCGGGCGGGATACCGGAGTCCGAGCACCGGACCGCGGTGGCCCAGCAGATCGCCCAGGCGGTGCGCCGCGCCGGGCTGTACGAGCACGAACACCGTGTGGCCGAACGCCTCCAGCTCAGCCTCCTCCCCCAACTGCCGGATGTCGCCGGTCTGGAGGTGGCGACCTGTTACGCGCCCGGCAGCGACAGGGTGATGGTCGGCGGCGACTGGTACGACCTCTACAACCTCGACGAGGACCACATCGGCCTGTCGATCGGTGACGTCGCCGGCCACGGCCTGCCGCAGGCAGCCGTCATGGCACAGATAATCGCCGCCCTGCGCGGAATCGTCCTGCGCTGCGGCACCCGCCCGGAGGCGGTGCTGTCCGAGCTGAACGAATACCTGCACCTCTACCACCGCGGCCAGATGGCCACCGCCGCCTACCTGCTCTACCACCGGCCCACCCGCACCCTGACCTACGTCAAGGCCGGGCATCCCCCGCCGCTCGTGGTGCACCCCGACGGCTCCAGCCGCTACCTCGACGGGCCCATCTCCCCCCCGGTGGGACCGGTCCCCCGCGCCCGCTACCGCCAGGGCGAAACCACCCTGGCCGACGGCGATGCCGTCCTGCTCTACACCGACGGCCTGATCGAACGCCGCAGGGAACGCCTGGACACCGGCATGGACCGCCTCACCCGGACAGCCCGCCGCGGCGCCGGCTTGAACGTGCACGATCTGTGCGAGCTGTTCCTCAACCACCAACCCGATGCCGACTACCCGGACGACCGCGCCCTGCTCCTCGTCCGCCCGGGCCCGCCGTCCCGACCCGCCCAGTAGACGTCCACAGCGACCGGCCGAGGGACCGCCTCTGGCGCGATGCGGCCCGCGAAGCTGCCGCCGGGGGCGTCAGCCGGCGCGACCGGCGCGGTGGCGCGCTCGCGTCAGGTTCCGGCCGGACCTCATGTCCATGGCCGACCGCCATCACCAGCTCCGTCCCTGCCGTTCGACGCGGGCAGGACCGGGATCACGGCGGCGAGGTGCCCTTCCTGATCGGATCCCTCCAGCGAGACCGCCCACCAGCACCCGAGCCTTCCCGCGCCGGAGGCCGCCCTGGAACGGAGCGGCGGCCGCAGCCTGGCCGACTTCGAGCCTCGGTTCCGAGGCACACAAGCGCCGTGAGGCAGTGGCGCGGCCTGGCCACCGCTACGACCCGACCGTCACCCGTCCACCTCGCCGGACTCCACGTCGCCGCCGTCTTCCTCCGGTCAGCGCGACGATCCGAAAGAAACGGCCCGGCCGCCGCGCCCCTGGGTGGCTACGGTGCCTCTTCGCCGCCCATGCGCATCTCCGCCGCCGCGACCATGATCAGGCCCCGCACCAGCGCACCCGCCGCTCAAGCTCCTGACGGCCCGAGCGGTTCGTGCGCGCATCCCGGATGATCGCAGCTCGTACCTTCAGCGAGTGGTGAGCATGCCTTCGCGCAGCCGGGTGAGTGTGCGCGTCAGAAGTCGGGAGACGTGCATCTGGGACACGCCCAGGCGTTCGCCGATCTGGGCCTGGGTCAGTTCCTCCACGAACCGCATGTGGATGATCTGCCGGTCCCGCTCAGCGAGCTCGGCGATCAGCGGAGCCAGGGCGTGGAAGTCCTCCACCAGCTCGAGCGCCTCGTCCTCGGTGCCGATGAAGTCGGCCAGGGCGGTCTCGCCGTCCTCGCTGGTGCTGAGTGCGGCATCCAGCGACGTCGAGTTGTAGCCGTTGGCGGCGAGCCGGGCCTCCATGACCTCCTCTTCGGGAAGGCTCATCAGCTCCGACAGCTCCTTGACCGTCGGGGTCCGGCCCAGCCGGCCGCGGAGCTCCTCGGTGGCCCGCGCGAGCTGCACACGGGCTTCCTGCAGACGACGCGGCACATGGACCGCCCAGGTCGTGTCGCGGAAGAACCGCTTGATCTCACCCACGATGTAGGGGATCGCGAAGGAGGTGAACTCCGCCTCACGCGACAGCTCGAACCGGTCGATCGCCTTGATCAGCCCGATCATGCCGACCTGGACGATGTCCTCCATCTCCTCCGGCCCGCGGCTGCGGAACCGGCCGGCCGCATAGCGGACCAGGGACATGTTCATCTCGATCAGCGTGTTCCGGGCGTAGCTGTACTCGGGCGTGCCCTCATCCAGGACCGTCAGCCGGTCGAAGAACAGACGCGACAGCTCCCGGGCATCCTTCGGCGCCACCTTGGAGGGGTCGGCGACCTCCGGCAGCTCGGCTGACTGCGTGCTGGGTGCCGCCGTGCTCGTGAACGTCATGATGCCCCTCCCCTGAGTCGAGCTGACCACTGCTGCAGTGCCGTCACCGGCCGAAGTGGCCGGTGACGGCGCGTCTACCCCTTCATGGTGCACCCATACCTGCTCTGTGCACGAATCGGCTGCGACCGCTTGCGGTCGTGGTTGGACTCGTGAGCTGGGGATATCCGCTGTTCATGAGACTGCAGACGGGGTTGCGTGACGTTGACCGGTTGCTGACGAAGCAAGCGGCTTCCCGGATACCGCACGGCATGGCCGCCGTGCTCTCCGCGGTGGAGGAGGCAGCCGAGGGAACAAAGCTGTGGTGTGCCACGGCCCTGGCGATGGCGGTGGCCGGAGGGTGGCGCGGCCGGAAGGCGGCGGCAGCCGGTCTCGCCGCCGTAGGGCTGGCGCAGCTGATCTCGAACGGGGTGTGCAAGCAGGTGACCGACCGCCCTCGGCCACCCGAGGAGTGGATTCCGCACGACGAGGTCCATGACCGGCCCGAGTCGTCGTCGTTTCCCTCCGGGCACACCGCGGCAGCGGCAGCCTTCACCGCCGCCGTCGCTGCTCACTGGCCGGCAGCCGGGGTGGTGTGCACGGTGCCCGCCACCCTGGTCGCCCTCGAGCGCGTGCAGTCAGGCGCCCACTACCCCAGCGATGTCGTCACCGGCGCCCTCGTCGGCGTGGGCAGCGCCTGGCTGATCCGGCGCGCACCCCGGCTCCTCCACCCGTGGGCGCCATGACGGGCAGCCCCGGCCCCACTGCATCTGCATGGGCCGGCTGGATGCCCGGAGACGACCGATCGGGCGGCGCACGGGCGCATACGCCAGTGAGCCGGTGGCACCCGGGAAGTGATCGCAAACACCATCCGGCCGGGTGCCCGGCCGGCCCGACCAGAGTCCCGAACAACCGAGGGAGATCCGACATGTCACAGGTGGAAGAGTCCATCGAGGTGAACGTCCCGGTCCGCACCGCCTACAACCAGTGGACCCAGTTCGAGGACTTCCCCCAGTTCATGGACGGTGTCGAACGCATTGAGCAGCGCACCGACACCCTCACCCACTGGAAGACGAAGATCGGCGGGGTCGAGCGGGAATTCGACGCGGAGATCACCGAACAGATCCCCGACGAACGCGTCGCGTGGACCACCATCGGCGGCGAGGCCAGGCAGGCCGGCGTCGTCACCTTCCACTACATCGACGACAACACCACCAAGGTCATGATGCAGCTCGACTACGCCCCCGAGGGCCTGGCCGAGACCGTCGGCGACAAGCTCGGCTTCGTCAAGCGCCAGGTCACCGGTGACCTGAAGCGGTTCAAGGAGTTCATCGAGCAGCGCGGCGGGACCGAGACCGGCGCCTGGCGCGGCGAGGTCTGACCGGCCACGCCGCTGCCCGCCAGAACGGCATTGTGCGGCACCGATCAGCGGCGGCGGCCGGCCAGGTTTCGAGGAACCCGGCCGGCCGCCGCCGCTTGCACACCGCGAGCATGCGGGTGATCGGCTCCTGCAATGACGACTACGCGTACCGCCGCCTGTCATGGAAGCGCGGCATCGAGCCGCTCATCGCCAGGCGCGGCCCCGCCCCCGGTCTGGGCCTGGACCGTTGTGGTGCAGGCCCGTGGCACCGTCACCGGCTTCCTTCTGATGCCCGATGTGCCACGGGAGACGGACCGACATCGCTGCGGGCTTCCTTCCCCGCCGCAGCCAACTCGGGAGACGCCGCAGTTCTCATGCCGGCCTCACACCAGCGGTCGCCCCCCCCCCCGGCATCGCAGACGGTCAGCACAGACGACGTCGGCCGGGAGGGCTGCAGCGATGTCGACGAACGCAAGGGTGTTCGCGGTTTCACTCGTAAGACCGGCGTCGCCGTGAAGGCGAAGACACGAAGAAACGGCTCATCGAACTCTGCACCTGGTTCAACAACCGGAGCCAGGCCGCGTTGTTGCCGCCAGAGCGTTGGGGACAGCTGTCCGCCATCGGCCTGCGCTGGACGTAGACGAACGACCATGTCGGCCGGGTCCCTGGGTACCTGGACTGTGTCAGGGAAAATCAGGAAAGGTCTCGCAGTGGATGGATCATCGCTCCGAGCAGTGGGCTGGGCACGCTCACTGCCACTGAACAACGAAGTGAAAACGGCACGGGACTGGGCGCGTGAGCACCTGGACTCTCTGGGGTGGACCACCAGCACCCCCGAGACGGTGGACGCAGTCCTGCTGACCGTCTCAGAATTGGTCACCAACGCCCATGTCCACGCACACAGCAATGCGCAACTGATACTGACCTGGGACAACCGCTGCCTGCACATCGCGGTCCACGACTCTTCCAGCGAACTGCCGACGCCCCGCACGCCCAGCGCGGAACGTGTCGGAGGGCGGGGAATGTTCCTCGTCGACGCCCTGGCCGACGAGTGGGAAGCCCGCCCCTGCCCCCGCGGCAAGACCGTCATCGCCTGCTTCCACCTGCCCGAAGAGAAGGAACAGGGCTAGGCTCCTGCTGGTGCGCACCGCGCCGCCGTCGTGGCCAGCCCGCGACGCCCGGCCACCTTCGGGACGGTCCGCCCCGTCGGCACCTCACTCCCCCGGCCAGCCAGCACACCCCGTTCTACGCGACGCCGGACTCATCGGCATCACCGGCACCGCAGTCATCAACACCCCTACCCCACTCGGATCGGCGCTCCCCCCACAACGACACCTCCGGTAAATGACCGCTTCGCAAGCGGATATCGAAGTCCAGCGGGTGCCGCTGTTCGGCGGCTTCGGCAGCGGTGCAGTACTTGGGCCGGGTCCGGCCGTGGTCGGTTCGATGATCGGTCGGGCAGTCTTCACGGGATGTCGCCGGACCAGTCGAAGCGGCGTCGGTCACCGGGGCGCGGGTCGTACATCGCCCGGCCGCCGGCGCCGAACTGCCCCAGTTCGGTTGGGAGAGCGACGCCGCCGTCGATCTCTCCCTGCGTCCATCCGGTGATATCGAGCAGCAGCCCGTCCAGCGGCCCCCCGACCAGTTCGACGTAGCGCTGCCCCGGCCGCGGGCCAGGGTGGTCGTGGTCCTGACCGTAGACCCGGCCGCGCAGCAGTTGCTCATCGTTGTTGTCCATACGAGCCAGACTCCCAGGCGCCACCGACAACGGGCCTCGGCCAGGGCGGCCGCCTGGGGCAGGCGTGCGCTGCCGCTCCGAGCGGTTCGTGAGGGGGAGCACGAGAGGCAGCCGCCGCCTCTCCTCTGCCAAGCCCTTTATGAGCGAAGGGCATGGCGCCGGACATCGAACCTCCTCCGACGGACGCGTCCCTCCGGGTGCCCGCTGCCGAGGTCAAGGGGCAGACGGATCGCCTGCGATGAGCGGCATGCCCGCAGGGCCCGGCCGTCCTGCTGGCCGGGCCCTGCGAAGGGGGCGTTTCGTGTGCGGTTCAGGTCACCATCGATACCAGCGCCCGCGGCCACCGCCGGCGGTGCTGGAGCGCATGACGAAGCCGAGAAGCCACAGAACCAGGACGGCGAGCGCGACCCACCAAAGGATCTTGATGGCGAATCCGGCACCGAAGAGAACGAGCGCGAGAAGCAGAACAAGCAGCAGGGGAACCATAGTTATCAACCTCCTGAGCGCCCGTCTGCCCCGCGAATCTTCCTTCAATCACCACCTGCACCCTGTTTGCACAGGGAGAGCCAGGGCACCAGATGCTTGTCGATCAATCGGCACAGCAACGTTGAGGAGGCGCATTTCATGACTGCCGGCGAGAAGGCCAAGGCGAAGACCGAGCAGGCCAAGGGCAAGGTCAAGGAGGCCACGGGCAGCGCCATCGGAAACGACCGCATGGCCGCCGAAGGACAGGCAGAAAAGACCACGGGCGATGCCCGTGAGGCCAAGGAAAAGGCTAAGGACGCTTTCAAGCACTGACAGCATTCCTTCCCCTGTATTTGCGAAGGGCCTTCCCGGGCGTGAGCCGGGGAAGGCCCTTCGTATTGGTGCACACGGGGCCGAACGCGGTGTTCATCGACTTCGTCCGCGGGAACGACCAGCAGGTCGTGGAGCACCTGGAGAAGTTGTCCGACCAGGAGCCGCACGGCATCGTCGCGGTCTGCGACGACCTGGACCCGAGCCGCGCCGAAGGCACCGAACTCGACTACTACCACGGGGTGATCACATCAGCGGCTGCCCCGGAAGGCACCACGGTTCTCCCTGTCCCGGCCGGCACCTGGGCGGCCTTCACCACTTCCGGGCCGACGCCACAGGCCATCCAGGAGCTGTGGCGGGACGTATTCACGCAGTGGTTTCCGTCCAATCCGTCCTGCAGCCGCCCCGGCCCCCAGATCCTGCGCACCCGCCTGTCCTCGGACAAGACAGAAGCCGATGCTGAGCTGTGGCTCCCGGTGGAACGGGAACACTGCACAAAGCGCTGACCGCGTGAGCGCTTCAGCCGGCCGCAGAGGCCGGCTGAAGCGCTCGATCACCCTTTTCACGGGCAGCGTTTCCGGGCCGGACGGGCCCGGCGACGGGAGGGATCCGTGCCAGAGGATTGGAATGGGTGCCGGCCGGTCGCCCGCGGGCCGCTCACCGAACTGCCCCTCGGCCCTCCGTCAGAGGGTGGGGCGGGCGCGGGGCCATCCGGGTGGTCCCAGGCCGTGTCGGGCGGTCGGCGCGGGACCGTTTGGCCATGCTGGGCGGGGATGGGCACCCTTCCCGGCGACAAGGAGCACCGCATGCCGACGGACCCGGTCGGACGATTCCTGGCGGCCCTGGACCCCGATCACCGGGAGGCCATCGGCGCCAAGCCGCGCGAGGAACAGGAACTGCTCGCGGCGGCCTGGGAACGTGAACTGGAAGCGGACGACGAGCTCGACACCCTCGACGAGCTGTCCCCTCCTGCCGCAGAGGCCGAAGCGGCACGCCGCGTCCTGGACCGTGGAATCGGCTAGCACTTGTCCGGCCGATCACGACCGGAGCCAGATGACCAGGGCTGCCGCTGTGGTGGTGCCGACGTGGACGTAGCCGTGCTTGTCGTAGCGGGTGGCGACCGCGCGGCACTGTTCGAGCCGGTTCCGGTCGGCGGCGAGCTCGTCACGGACGACGGCGTCGGCCGCCGGGTCGCCCGCCGATGATGGCGAGCAGCTGCGCGCGCTCCCGCTCAGCGACTTCGGCCGGGCCGCGTTCGTCATCGGCCAGGTCCTCGCGGTCACGGTCGATGTGCTGTTGCCGAGGAAGACTGCTACCCCCTGTTCCACTGCTTCGCGCTGGGCACCGGACGCGTGACCTCCGCCGCAACCGCCGCGCTGCCGTTCGTCGTTGCACTCGTCGGCGATCCGGACATGGGCGCCCGGACCACGCTCGTCCAGCTACTGGCGAGCTCGTCCAAGGCGGTGGCCCAAGCCGACCCGGGGCTGGTGGACGCGGGGTGGCACGAGGCATGGCGGCCCCAGCGCCCCCGGATCCGGGCGCCGCTCGCGGACCCCCTGGCCGAGGTGCGTAGGGAAGCCCTGCCCCGCGCCGGACCGCCGGACGTCCCAGAGGCCGTTTCTGTTGGTGGGCGGGGTGCCGGGCATCATGGTCGTCGGCGGGATCCCATGGTGAGACTCATCGACCGCGTCGTCGCCGAGCCAGGCCATCCGGACGACGACGCTCTCCAGTCGGTCAGGTCCTCGGCGGCCCACGTGCGGTGCCCGACCTCGGTGGGGTCGGGCACCCCTGAGTGCTCCTTGCAGGAGGGACGACACTCTTGATCGCTGCTGAGTTCAGGAGCCTTCGATCGGTCCGGCCCGATGCCATCCAGGCGCCCGCACGTCGATCGTGAGACCTCCCGGCCCGACCTCCTCACCGCAGGTCCGGCACATCGACGTCAGATCGAGGTCGTGCTCGGCGTCGTGCTCCGAGCCGGGCCTGCCGCGATGCCGGAAGGCGACCGGCGGCGTGTCCACCGCCCAGCGATCGCCCCAGGCCAGCAGCGCGCGCATCACCGGTGCGAGATCGCGGCCGGCCTCCGTGAGGTGATATTCGAAGCGCAATGGGCGCTCGCTGTAGGCGCGGCGCTCGACCACGCCCGCGTCTTCCAGTGCGCGCAGTCTGGCGGCGAGGCGGTCGCGGGGGGCACCGGTGTTGCGGACGATCTGGTCGAAGCGCTGGTTGCCGTAGAAGATCTCGCGGATCGCCAGAAGGGCCCAGCGTTCGCCGACGAGTTGCAGCGCGGCAGCCACAGAGCACGGCCGACCGGGCACTTCGGGGTGCGGAACCGAGTTCTCGCCCTGCTTCGCGTTCGAGGTCACGTCCCCATCCTCTCCCGAGTTCGTTGCGTTTTCAAACCCACATGGCTAGCCTCCGATCCATGACAGTTGGAATTCCAAACCCACAAAGGGCGTCCCGAGCCGTGTTCGCGACGGTCGCGGCCGCGGTCTTCATGTCGAACCTCGACCTCTTCATCGTCAACGCGGCCCTCCCGGCGATCGGCCGCTCGTTCGGCGGCAGCGGCCTCGGCTCCCTCTCCTGGGTCCTCAACGGCTACGCGATCGTCTTCGCGGCGCTCCTCGTAGTCGCCGGCCGCGTCGCCGACCGCTCTGGCCACAAGCGGGTCTTCCTGACCGGATTGGCGGTGTTCACCCTCGCCTCGGTCGGCTGCGCGCTCGCTCCCAACGTCGGGACGTTGGTCGCGGCACGGCTCGTGCAGGCCGCCGGCGCAGCGCTGGTGATGCCGACGTCGCTCGCGCTGCTGCTCGATACGACGGCACCCGAAAAGCGCGCCGGGGCGGTGCGGGCCTGGGCCTCGATCGGAGGAATCGCCGCCGGACTCGGGCCGGTGGCCGGCGGGCTGCTGGTCGAGGCCGGATGGCGCTGGGTGTTCATCGCCAACGTGCCAGTGGGGATAGCGGCGTTCGCGCTCGGTGTCAAGGTGCTGCCGTCGCCCAGACGCGCTGGGGCGGAGAAGAGTCCGCTGCCCGACCTGTTCGGCGCCGTCCTTCTCACCGGATCGATCGCAACGCTCGCGCTCGGCCTGAGCAAGGCTCCTGACTGGGGTTGGACGAGCACCGGCACCCTCGGCGGCCTGGCTGCCGCGGTGCTGCTCGGCGTCTGGTTCGTCCTGCGCTCGGCCCGCCACCCCGCGCCGATCGTCGAGCTGCCGCTGCTCCGGGTTCCGGCGTTCACATCAGCCGCGGCCGCCCTGACGCTGTTCACCGTCGCGTTCGCTGGAATGCTGCTCGGCACGGTGCTGTGGTGTCAGGGCGTGTGGGGCTACTCGGCTCTGCGCACCGGTTTCGCCATCGCGCCGGGACCATTGCTGGTGCCGCCGGTCGCGTTGCGAATCGGGCCCGCCGTCGCCAGATTCGGTGCGGGCCGCATCGCGCTGGCGGGAACCGTCCTGTTCGCGGCCGGCACCCTGTGGTGGGCCGCCACGCTCGACACCGGCTCGGCCTACGCGGCCTCGCTCCTGCCCGGCATGATACTGACCGGCCTCGGCGTCGGCATGACACTGCCTGTCCTGACCGGGGCGTCGGCGGCCGCCCTGCCGCCGGCCCGCTTCGCCACCGGCTCGGCCATCACCTCGATGGGCCGCCAGATCGGCGCGGTCCTCGGCGTCGCGATCCTGGTCGGCGTCCTCGGCACCCCGGCCCCCGGACACGCTGTCGCCGCGTTCCAGCACTGCTGGTACGCGGTCGCCGCAGCGTCCCTGCTCGCCGCGTGCGCGACGGTCCCGCTCGTCCGCAAGCCACAACCGGCCGCCGCCAAGGCGGCCGACGTCGCAGAGGCCGCGAAGGCCGGCGCCGCCTGAGAAGCGAGTCCCGTCCGTCGATGGACGGACGGGACTCACACTCGCCCTAGCGGTGAGACACCCTCGAACCATGCAGAGAAGAAGTGCTCGCGCAGGTCGAGCGCGATGGGGGCGCGCTGCAGCACGTCGGCCCACTCGCCCTGGTCCTCGTCATGCAGGCGGCCGATGGACACCACGGTGACGTCGGCCGGCGCCTGGCGGACGACCCGGTCCGGTCCCGGCGGGAGTCCCAACCGGTGCGGTGCTGGCGCACGCGGATATCCCAGCCGCGGCGCCGGGCGTGGCAGGCCAAGGCGAGGATGTCGAGATTGACGGAGGCGTCCGGATCGTCAGCGCGGTCGGGGACCTGGTAGTAGTCGCGGTGGGCTTCGAGGGCGTCCGCCAGGGCGAGTTTGAAGCTCTCCTCGTCGCCCTCGAGGAGTTGCGACAGCAGCACGGCCGGCGGCATGGCGAAGCCCCAGCCCTTGGCCTTCTCGTCCTGCTGCAGCGCCCGCTGCGCGGCCGGTTCGGGATCGGTGCCCTCCAGGTAGGCGTGGAGGGCTTCGCGGTACGCGGCGAAGGCGGAGCCGTCCGGGCGGGCGAAGGTGGGCCGGTGAGGACCACCGGGTTCCAAGATGCACGTCCTGTCGGACGCGAACGGACTGCCCCTGGTCGTCGGCGTCTCAGCCGCGAACGTCCACGACAGCGAAGGACTGAAGCCAATGGTGGCCGGCCACCACACGAGACACGACCCCTACCGCGGCCGCCACCTCAAGCCCCAACGCCTCCATGCGGACAAGGCATACGACGTGCCTCACCTGCGCACACGGTTACGCGGCAAGCGGATCGGCGTGCGGATCGCCCGGAAAGGCATCGAGTCCGGCGAACGATTGGGCCGCCGCCGGTGGGTCATCGAGCGGACCATCTCCTGGCTGTCCGGCTACCGCCGGCTCAGTCCCCGCTACGAACACAATCCACGATGTAGACGTAGGGCAATACCCCGGACCGCTTCAGGACGAGCCTCGATCGGTTTGGGTGAAGTGACTGGCCCGGCCACTCTGCTGTACCAGTCGACCCACCTGGGCAGCCTTGGCCCTGGGCATGAGGGTCCAGGTGCCGTCGGTGCGCTGCAGGGCGACGGCGTGCCAGGGAGTGGTCCAGGCGTCCGGTGCCTTGAGAAGGCGGATGCCGAATTTCGCGGCGCCGATGGGTTGGGGATGGATGGAGAGGCGTACGGCGTGGGGGTGGTGCTCGGCGATCACGGCTCCCCAGGCGCGGCTGCGCTGGATGACGCCGTAGGCACGTTGCCGGCATGTGCGTTGGAGGGCAGAGCGGGTGCCGGTCCAATCGGCGGTGTCCTCGACGAGGAAACGGGTGATGCCCCGGTAGAGAGCGAGGGTGTGGTCGTCGGTGCGGATCTCGGCACGCAGTGCGTCCAGGGTGGGGGCGTAGCGCTGGTGGACTTGGGCGCGCTTGATGTCGTGCGGGAGATGGCCGAGGACGTCGCGCAGGTCGAAGAGGGACAGTCTGGTCAGGCCCTGTTGGACCATGAGTATTCGGAGTTCGTCGGCGTAGGCGTCGATGTGCTCGTCGGGGACGTGGATGAGATCGCCGAAGACGTGGCCGTCGGAGCAGATGATCACGTGGGCGCCGGGTGGGTAGATTCGCTCGATCTCGGTGCAGAGGGTGTTCAAGAAGGTGAGGGAGAGGCGTTCGCCTTGGTCGGGCAGGTGGCCGAGGACCTTGGCCCGGTTGGGCGACTTGCAGGGGAAGCCGGGCAGCGTGAAGACGACGGGGGCGCCGTCGCGTATGAAGTCGGTGATGCGGCGCAACTGGTGGGGGAACGCCTCCGCTGGAGCGGGGGCTCGGTCCGTCGTGCGGTGATACGGCAGCAGCATGTTCAGGATCGCGGCGCTGATGCTCGTGGGGCGCGTGTCCGAGGTGGTCGTCAGCGGCATGGGAGATCTCCAAGGAGTATGAGGACATGGCGGCATGGCGCCGTGGCGGGCAGCCGGGCGCCGTTGGGTGAGTGAGGTCGGTCAGCGGGAGCCGGGGCGGGCGGTGTGCCCGGCCCGGGTCAGTCACTGATCGGTGTCAGAGGCGTCGGTCGTAGCCGACGGGCAGGTGGTTGGTGCCGCGACCCAGGACGGCCGGGATCCACTCGATGTCCTCGTCTCTGATGGCGAGGTGCAGGCCGGGCAGCCGGGTGATCAGGGTGCCGAGGGCGATCTGGATTTCGGCGCGGGCGACGGCGGCGCCGGGACAGAAGTGGATGCCGTGGCCGAAGGCGAGGTGGGGGTTGGGGCTGCGGTCGAGGTCGAGGGTGTCGGGGTCGGGGAAGCGGTGCGGGTCGCGGTTGGCGGCGCACAGGGAGACGATCACGGAGTCGCCGGCCGGGATATCGGTGCCGTGCAGGTCGCTGTCCTGGTCGAAGAAGCGCCAGGTGGTGAGCTCGAAGGCGCTGTCGTAGCGGAAGAGTTCCTCGACCGCGCGGGGCAACAGGCCGGGGTCGTCGCGCAGGCGGGCGAGCTGGTCGGGGTGGCGGAAGAGGGCGATCAGGGCGGTGGTGATCTGGTTGGTGACCGGTTCCTGGCCCGCGACGAGAAGCTGGAAGATCATCGAGTCCAGTTCCTCCTGGGACAGTTCGCGGCGGTCGCGGGCCACGACGAGGCGGCTGAGCAGGTCGTCGTCCCAGTGCTCGCGCTTGTGGGCGACGACGTCGGCTATGTAACTCTGCAGGCCGTGCAGGCGCGCCTCATACAGCGGCCGGCCGGGGTCGGTGGGGCCGACCGGCTGGACGACCTTGCCCCAGTCGCGGTCGAAGCGAACCACCAGTGCCTGCGGAAGGCCGATGACTTCGGCCAGGACCTGGAAGGGGAAGTGGGCGGCGAAGCCGGTGACGAGGTCCGCGGGACCGGATTCCGGCAGCGCGTCGATCAGCGCATCGGCCAGTTCCTGGAAGCGGGGGCGGAGCTGCTCGATGCGGCGCGGGGTGAAGGCGTCGGTGACGAAGCGCCGCATGCGGGTGTGCCGGGGAGGGTCCTGGTGGAGGAGGTGGACCTGGAGCTGGGAGTGCTGCGGCTCGGGCATGATCGAGGCGCGGGCGCGCCAGCGGTCGTTGCCGCGATCGTGGTTCTTGCCCAGGCGCTCGTCGTTCAGCGCCGCCTGGGCGGCGTCGTAGCCGGTGACGAGCCAGGCGTGCACGCCGCTTGGGAAGAGCACTCGGTGGACGGGACCGGCCTCGCGCATCTGCTCGTACAGGGGGTAGGGGTTGGCCTTGTAGGGGCAGCCCATCAGCGGGACCGGATCGGGGAGGGCGTCCGGATCGGTCGCGGGTATCGGTTCCTGGAGAGTCATGGGAGGCTCCTCAAAGGGCGAGTTCGGGCTGGTAGTGGTCCAGCCACAGGGCGAGGTCGACGACGCGTTCGAGGCGGAGACGGTGGCCCCACTCCAGCTGGTCAGGTGGGGTGTCGAGGCAGGGTTTGATGCGGGTTTCGTCGGCCAGGGCCCTGACCTGTTCGGTGGCGAGTGCGTCTCGGGTCATGTCCTGCAGGCCGCGGTTGTAGTCGGGGTGGTGGGTGGCCGGGTAGTGGTTCTTGGGGCGGTACAGAACCGAGTCCGGGGCGAGGCCCGTGCCGATGGCGCGCAGCAGGCTCTTCTCGCGGCCGTCGAAGCTCTTCAGCGCCCACGGTGTGGTGAAGGCGTACTCGACGAGGCGGTGGTCGCAGTACGGGACGCGTACCTCCAGGCCCTGGGCCATGCTCAGGCGGTCCTTGCGGTGGAGCAGTTGGCGCAGCCATCGGGTCAGGGACAGGTGCTGCATCTCGCGCTGCCGGTGCTCGGCGGGGCTCTCGCCAGCGAAGTGCGGTACAGCGGCCAGCGCGCTGCGGTACGTGTCGTCGCGGAACTCACCTATGCGCAGGTCGAGTTCGGGGTTGAGCGGCATGGCTGCCTCGCCGCCGGTGACCAGCAGCCAGGGGAAGGTTTCCGCGGCCAGTGCCTTGGGGTTGTGGAACCAGGGGTACCCCCCGAACACTTCGTCTGCCGCCTCGCCGGACAGGGCGACCGTGGAGTGCTCGCGGATCCTCCCGAACAGCAGGAACAGCGAGGTGTCCATGTCGCCGACGCCGATCGGCGAGTCGCGGGCCACGACGACGGCCTTGCGGTGCTCGGGGTCGAGCAGGTCGCGCGGGTCGAGGACGACCGTGCTGTGGTCGGTGCCGATGAAGGCGCCGGCTTCGGCGGCGTACGGGGTGTCGTGGCCGGTGCGCAGGACGTCGCCGGTGAACCGTTCCGCCTGGTCGCTGTAGTCGACGGCGTACGAGCGGATCCGGGCGTCCGGGCTCTCGCGTCGCTGGAGTTCGTCCGCGAGCAGGGCGGTCAGGATGGTGGAGTCGATCCCGCCGGAGAGCAGGCTGCACAGGGGGACGTCGGCCTCCAGCTGGCTGCGGGCCGACGCGCCGACCAGGGCGCGGATCCGCTCCACCGTCGTTTCCCGATCGTCGGTGTGGTCCCTGACCTCCAGTTGCCAGTAGCGGCGCGTTCGGATGCCGTCCCGGTCGAGGACCAGCACTCCGCCGGGCTCGATCTCCCTTACCCCGGACCACACCGTCGGTCCGGTGTTGAACAGCAGGCTGTACGCCTCCCGCAGCCCGTCGGCGTCCACCCGGGGCCGTATCTCGGGGTGGGCGAACAGGGCCTTGGGCTCGGAGGCGAAGGCGAGTCCGCCGTCGACCGAGGCCCAGAACAGGGGTTTGACGCCGAGCCGGTCACGGACCAGCAGGAGTTGCTGGGTTCGCTCGTCCCAGACGGCGAAGGCGAACATGCCCTCCAGGTGGTCGGCGACATCCTCGCCCCACTCCTGGTATGCCCGCAGCACCACCTCGGTATCACTGCGGGTGCAGAAGACATGACCCAGGCCGCGCAGCTCGGCCCGGAGTGCCTGGTGGTTGTAGACCTCGCCGCTGTAGGTGAGGACGACGTCCGGCTGGTCGGGCCGGTCGGCCATCGGCTGCACGCCGCCTTGGAGGTCGATGACGGCCAGGCGGCGGTGGCCGATCGCGGCGCGTTGGCCGAGCCAGACGCCTCCGGCGTCGGGGCCGCGGGGGGTGAGGGTGGCGGTCATGGCCTCGATGACCGGGGTCTGGGTGCGGGCGTCGTGGTGGAAGGACGCCCAGCCGGTGATTCCGCACATGGATATGACTCCTCGGTCAGTGGTGGGCGGCGGGCGCCGCGCCGGCGGTCTTCTCGGGTACGGCAGCCGGGCGCCGGGCGGGTAGTGCGAGCAGCGGTACGGCGAGGCACGCGGCGGTGGCGGCCACAGCGAGCCCGGCGTGCACACCGACGTCGGTGCCGGCCAGGCCCCAGGCGGCGGTGGCCAGGGCGGGGCCCAGGGTGAATCCGAGGCTGCGGGCGAGCTGGACGGTCGAGCCGGCGGTCGCGGTCCGCTCCGGCGGGGCGGCGCCCATGACCAGGGCCTGGGCCGGGCCGCCGTTCAGGCCCATGCCGATGCCCGCCAGTGCCAGCCGCCAGGCCATGTCCGGCGGTGACCAGTCGCCGCCCAGCGGTAGGAGGAGGAGCAGACCGGCGGCGGTGAGCATGGCCCCGGTGGCCGCGACCGGCCGGGCGCCATAGCCGTCCGCCAGGCGTCCGCCGAGCGGTCCGGCCAGTCCCATGCCGAGTGGGAAGGCGAGTACGGTGAGCCCGGTGGCCGTGGCGCTGATGCCGTCGTCGCGCTGGAGGTGCAGGGCGACGACGTAGTGCATGGCGGCGAAGCCGGCCGCCAGGGCCAGCACCGCCCCGTGTGCCCGCAGCAGTCCGGAGACGCGCAGCACGCCGGTCACCGGGCGACCGCCCGGACCGCGCAGCCACCACCACAGCGGCGGCATGGCGGCGAGCGCGAGTACCAGCCACACCGGACGGTCCGACCCCAGGGTCAGCGCCAGCAGCAGAACCGCCACACCGCACGCCACCAGGAGAGCGTCCCCTGCCGACTGCCGATCCGGTCGGCGCAGCCCGCCGTCCGGCGGCATCGCACGCCAGGCCACCAGCAGGGCGAGCAGACAGACGGGGATCTTGACGAGGAAGACGGAGTGCCAGCCGAAGTGGTCCAGCAGCAGCCCGCCCACGGCCGGCCCGAACACCCCGCCCAGCGGGCCCAGGGTCGCGGGCACGCTCATCGCCCGCCCTCGCCGCTCGGGACGAACGGAGCGGATCGCGAGGACCGGCATCAGCACGAACAGCACCGCTCCGAAGGTGCCCTGCGCTAGGCGGGCAGCGATCAGCCAGGCGGCCCAGGGAGCCGCGGCGGCCAGGGCGCCGCACAGGGCGAAGCCGGCGATCGCGGCGAGTACGGCGGAGCGCATCCCCACGCCGTCCAGCCAGCGTCCGACGGGCAACAGCAGGGCGACAACGGGGAGCTGGTAACCGAGCACGGCCCACTGGGCGGTCGCGGCGGAGACGTGCAGGCCCTTGGCGATGTCCGCGAGCGCCACGTTGACGATGTTCATGTCGAGCATCGCAAGGAACGACAACATGCCCGCCAGGGCCACCAGCAGCCAGCGGTCCTGGCCGTCGGGTATGTGCCCGGGTTGCTCCGAACCTGCACTGCGTCGTATCACTGTCCCGCCCCTCCCCTTTGTGGGCGGGCTGCCGGATGGCAGCCTCGACCCACACGTCGGGAAGAATCGCGGGTGAGTTCCCGGACCTGGTTCAAAAATCGCGGCGGGCAGACACAATCTGACCGCATCATCAGTCGGGGAGGACGTCCCCGGGCGGCGGGGTGCGCGTCAGTGAGCGGAGCGTCTGGGAAGTGGTGCGGTGCGACCGCGGCGGCGGAACAGTGGCCTGCCCGGCATGACCGACTCCACCAGCAGAGGCAGCAGCGTGCTGGAGACCAGACCGGGCACACAGCCGACAGCTGCGCGGAGCGCGCCGTCGAGGACGGAGCCCAGCCGGCCGTGTCCGCCGTCGAGAACGGCCACGGTGGCCGCCGGTAGCGGCCAGGCTCCCCCGTGATCCGCGTTCAGCTGCGCCGGACGCTCCTGGGCTCGGAATCCCAAGGCCGTACAGTGTGGGCCCCGTCGTGGACCTCGTGCCGGAGATCCGTCATCGGAGTGCCTCCTGCAGTGCCCAACACGCCCGGGTGCCTGGTGCCTGCTGCGGAGGATTTCCTCCCTTCCGCGGAGCGTCGGAATCGGCTGGTTCGCGGCGGAACTTCAGGCTCCGCTCATCCGACTACTGAGGTGACGGCGTAGGCCTGAACTTCCGTGTTCGTGCGTCCGTACGCCGCGCCACAATCCCATCGGCCTCAAGGAGCCGTGCCATGGACCGGAAGCAGTACAACGTCACCGGAATGAGCTGCGAGCACTGCGCGGCGAGCATCAGGGAAGAGGTCTCCGAGGTGCCCGGGGTGAGCGAGGTCGTGGTCGACCTCGCCGCGAACGCCGTCACCGTGCACGGCACAGACCTCGACGATGAACGGCTGCGCGCCGCGATCACCGAGGCCGGGTACGGCGTCGGCGACGCGATCGCCGCCTGATCCCGTCACGCGGCTGGACGGGCAGGGCTGCGAAGCTCGACCGCCGCCCTGCCCCACCGCGTTCACGCTCCAGAGCGCGCTTCTACCGCTACGGCCGTCTCGGGGTCGTCCGCCGGCGCCTGGTGGTCGACGGCGATGAGCGGGTCACCGGTGAGGGGATGGTCGATGACCGCCGCTCGCACTCCGAACACCTTGGCCATCAGGGTGGGGGTGAGGACCTCGCGCGGCGGGCCGGAGGCGACGACTGCGCCGGCGTGCAGGACGTGGAGGCGGTCGCAGACGGAGGCGGCGGCGTTGAGGTCGTGCAGCGACACCAGGGTCGTACGGCGCTGGGCACGCAGCAGGGCGAGCAGTTCGACCTGGTGGCGGATGTCGAGGTGGTTGGTCGGCTCGTCCAGGACCAGGACGTCGGGGTTCTGGGCGAAGGCGCGGGCCAGCAGGACACGTTGGCGCTCGCCGCCGGACAGGGCCGTGAACCGGCGTTCTGCGTGGTCATCCATGCCGACGTCGGTCAGGGCGCGGGCGACGATGTCCCGGTCGACCGCGTCCTCACCGGCGAAGGCCCGCTTGTAGGGGGTGCGGCCCATGGCGACGACCTCGCGCACGGTCAGCTCGAAGTCACTTCCGCGCTCCTGCGGGAGGGCGGCGACGTGCCGCGCCGACTGGGCAGGGCTCAGCTCGCGCAGGTCGGTGCCGGCCAGCAGTACTCGGCCGGCGGTGGGCTTCAGATGCCGGTAGACGGTGCGCAGGAGCGTGGACTTGCCGCTGCCGTTCGGTCCGATCAGACCGGTGATCTCGCCCCCGTCGGCGATCAGGTGCGCGCCCGCGACGACCATACGGCCGGCGTAGGCGACGTGCAGGTCCTCGATGTGGATCCTCAACTGCCGCTCCCCAAACGTCGGTCCAGCAGATACAGCAGGGCCGGAGCCCCGAGCAGCGAGGTCACGACGCCCACCGGCAGCTCCTGGGTGTCCATGGCGGTACGGCAGACGATGTCGACCACGACCAGCAGCACCGCACCGAACAGGGCCGAGACCGGCATCAGGCGCCGGTGGTCGCCGCCCACGACCAGGCGGCAGGCGTGCGGCACCATCAGGGCGACGAAGGCGATCGCGCCGGAGACGGCGACCAGGACGCCGGTGAGAACGCTGGTGACGGTGAACAGTTCGCGGCGCAGGCGGGTGACGTCGATGCCGAGCCCGGCCGCCGTCTCGTCGCCCATCAGCAGGGCGTTCAGGCCCCGGGCGCGCGCCTGCAGCCACAGCAGGGCGACGGGTACGGCGACGGCGGGTACCGCGAGCAGCTGCCAGGTTGCGCCGCTGAGGCTGCCCATGAGCCAGAACAGCACGCTGTGGGTCTGCTGCTCGTCCCCGGCCTGCAACACCAGGTAGCTGGTGAAGCCGGACAGGAACTGGCCGATCGCCACTCCGGCCAGCACCAGTCGCAGCGGCGCGAAGCCGCCACCGCGCCGGGCCACTGCCCACACCAGCGCGAAGGTGGCCAGCGCGCCGACGAAGGCGGCACCGGACAGGCCCAGTCCCAGGGTCCCGCCCGCGCCGAGGCCGAGCACGATCGCGGCGACCGCGCCGAGTGAGGCGCCGTTGGAGATGCCCAGCAGGTAGGGGTCGGCCAGCGGGTTGCGCACCAGCGCCTGCACGGCCGTACCGACGAGACCGAGTCCCGCGCCGACGAGAGCGGCGAGCAGGGCGCGGGGCACCCGCAGCTGCCAGACGATCAGGTCGTCCGTGCCGGGCCGCGGCGCCTCACCGGACAGTCTCCGCCACACCACGCCCCACACCTCGCCGGGCGGGATGGACGTCGAGCCCCAGGCCACGGCCGCTGTCAGCGCGGCCAGCAGCGCCGCTGCGAGGATCACTGCCAGCGGTCCGGCGGGCAGGCTGCCACGCGCCTTCGAGGCCGCGGCCTTCCGGCGTACCAACGTGAGGGCCACGGTCAGCCGACCTTGCCCGGGTAGAGGGCCTTTGCGATGGCTTCCACCGTGTCGGCGTTCTCGACACCGGCGATGGTGGTCTGCTCCGAGCCGATGCGAAGGAGGTGGCCTTCCTTGACCGCTTTGAGGCCCTTGGTGGCGGGGTTGGACTTCAGCCACTGCTCGGCTTCGTCGAACGCCTTCTTGTTCGCCGACTCGCTGCCCCGGTTGCGGACCCCGAGCTGGATCCAGTCCGGATTCTTGGCGATCACGTTCTCCCAGCCGACCTGCTTGTAGTCGCCGTCGCAGGCGGCGAAGGCGCTGCGGGCGCCGGCCAGGGTGATCACAGCGTTGGCGACCTGGCGGTTGCAGGTGACAGTGGGCTGCTTGGTGCCGGCGTCGTAGTCGAAGAAAAAGTACGTCGGCCGCTTGTTCTCCGGGGTGCCACCGACCGCCTTCCGGACGGCGGCCACCTTCTCCTTCATCCCGGCGACGAGTTCCCTCGCCCGCGCGCTGGTGCCGGTGACCGCGCCGAGGGAGGTGATGTCGGCCTCCACCGCGGACAGGTCGGTCACCGGGGTCTTGCTCTGGGCGGCGCAGGCGGTGGACTTCAGGTAGATGTGCTTGATCCCGGCCGCTTTGAACTCCTCGGCCGTAGGGGCGTCTCCCATTCCTCCGCCGCCCATGCTCCCCATCGAGGCGAAGGTGTCGATGTACAGGTCGGCGCCGGAGCCGAGCAGCTTCTCCTTGGGAATGACGGTCTGGCCGAGCACCTCCACCTTCTGGGCCCGTGCATCCAGGGCGCCGGGCAGCGTGCCCTTGCCGGGCGGGAAGCCGGTGCCGATCACCCTGTCGCCGGCGCCGAGGCGCAGCAACAGCTCCAGGCCGGAGGCGTTGCTAGTGACGATCTTCTTCGGGGTGGCGGAGAAAGTGGTCTCGGCACCCATGCAGTCGGTGACGGACACCGGGTAGGCGCCCGAGACGGAATTCGCGCCCTTCCCCGCGCTGTCACTCCCGGTGTCCTTCTCGCCGCCGCAGCCGGCCACCAGCAGGCCGCCGAGCACGACGGCCGCCGTACCGCCCCACACACGAGTACGCATCGAACAACTCCCGGATCCACTCGGTACGCGGGCGAGCCTCCGTCACCCGGTCCAGAAGTCGGAGCGAACACCACCCTAGTTCCCGGGAGTTTTCGGGCAGTTGGCGATGTGGCTCGGGAGAACCTCTCCCTCCACTGCAGTGGCGAGATCTGGTGCAGCACCCCTGAGGAAGGCATGATTCATGGTGGCCCGCATGCCGAAGCCGGCCTCGCGGGCTCTGGCGTCCGGATTGCACGCCGTCTCGATCAGCAGACGGGATGCCACGGCCACCCGGACCCGCTCCACGTGCTCCCTGGGCGACATACCGACTTGGGCGCGGAACAAGCGGGAGAAGTGCCGCTCGGAAAGACCGGCGTGCCGGGACGGTGACCGCAGAGCGAGATCGGCGTCGGAGTGGCGAGGATCAGGCGCTGCACCTCGGCAGTGCCGGGCTCCGTGCGTCGCGGGTCCGCAGTTCGGCGAACTGCGCCTGACCGTCTGGGCTGCTCGTATGGGTCACGAGGTGTCGGGCGATGCGCTGGGCGGTCGCTCGGCCCAGGTCCTCCACCAGTGCGAGAGCGAGTTCGACGCCGGAGGCGCCTCCGCCGGCGGTGGTGACCGGGCCGTCCCGGACCACGGTGTCGAGGGCGTCGGCCTCGACGGCCGGATACCGACGTCCCAGCTCCTCGGCGAACGCCCAGTGTGTGGCTGCCCCGCGGCCGTCCCGGAGCCCTGTCTGGGCGAGCAGGAACGCCCCCGTACACACCGAGGCAACCCGGCGAACGCGTCGCACCAAGGCGCCGATCGCCTCGGTGGTCCCCTTCTCGATCACGGGAACACCGTCCGCTCCCGGCAGGATCACCGTGCCGACGCCGGTCACGTCCGCGAGGGCGCGATCCGGCAGGACCGTGAGCCCGCTGGACGTACGGACGGGGACACCATCGCGGGATGCCGTCACGACGTCATACCGGAAGTCCTCCGTGCTCGCGCCGGTGAGGACGTCCACAGGGCCGGAGACGGTGAGGCTCTGGCCCCCGTCGGCAAGCGGGATCACGACTGCGTACCGCTGCCCGCGCCGAGCCGAACTCGCACCTTGCCCCGCTGCCTCGCTTCCGCGTCGGTGGTGAGGGAGGAGGGTGTCGGCGCCTGGCTTCTCCGGCGGCACCGACACCCTCCCTGTTCATCAGGCTGCCGCCAGGGCTGCGGGCCTTTCCGCCTCGTCCAGCAGGTCCATCAGGGTCGCGCGGGCTCGGGCCACGCGGGAGCGGACCGTGCCGATCGGGCAGTCGCTGACCTCGGCCGCCTCCGCGTAGGGCAGGCCGAGCAGCTGCGTGAGGATGAACGCCTCCCGCCGGTCATCAGGCAATGAGGCCAGCAGATCCAGCAGGGCAACGCCGTCGTCGAAGCCGGGCAGGTCGCACGGCTGGGACAGTTCGACGGCCACCTGCCAGTCCGGTACGTCCGACAAACGCGGCCGGGCGGCGGCGTACCGGTAGCTGTCGATCACCGCGCGTCGGGCGATGGACAACAGCCAGGCCCGGGCCGAGGACCGGCCCTCGAACCGGTGCAGGCTGCCGAGCGCCCGCAGGAACGTGTCCTGCGCCAGATCGTCCACGGCCTGGGGATCGCCGCACAGATGGGCGACGTAGCGCTGGACGTCCCGGTGCAGCGCGCCCACGAACTGCTCGACCGCGTCCGCGTCACCGCCTCGGGCGGCCAGCGCCCATGCGGTGATCGAGTCGTCGAGCGCCGCCGTTCTGTCGCTCACGTTGCCGGTCGCCGTGCCGCTCGTCTTGTCGCTTCTGGCACGCGAAGTGGGCAGGGCAGAGGTAGTCACCTGGTGTCCTTCTCGGGTCGACCGTGATCCGGACCACGGCACGCAAGACACCGCGTGCGGTCCGGTGAAGTGGGAAGACGGCCCTACGACGCTGTGGCGTTACAACGCCCGCCACACGTGCGGTCGCATGGCCGAGGCCCGAGGCGCCGACGGGCGGCCTCGGGATGCCGGCTGTCTTCAGACGACAGCCGTTCCCACAGGCGGGCCCCGGGAAGTGATCGCGTGGACGAGAAGGAGGAGACGCGGTGCCGGACCTGAGCGGCGCCGCCGGATGTGAAGACGCGGGCGCTCCGGGGTGACGGGCAGGGCGAGCAGCAGCCGTATCGGCGCCGCCAGCCAGCCGGCCACCGCCCGCAGGATCCGGAAGGCGGCCTTCTCGCCGTACGCCAGCCACAGGCCGCACAGCACCGCGGCGAGCAGGTGGGCGGCGAACATGCCGAACGACGACAAGCCGCCACCCACGGAGTGGCCCACGTGGCCCATATGGCTCATGCCCATGTGCCCCATGTCCATGGAGCCCATCGGCATCGAGCCCATGTCCATCGAGTCCATGCCGCTCATGTCCGCGGAGGCCGAACCGCCGGATGCCGACTGGGCGTAGGCGAACGCCTCGTGCAGCACGGCTTGGGCTGCCACCACGACCGTCACGATCAGCGGCAGCCCGCGCTCACGCCCCGCCAGACACCAGCCGACGGCACCGGTCACGGACCCGCCGGCGGCCAGCGCCCACGCGGGCACGTCGCTTCCGGACATCAGGACGTGGCCCAGGGCGGCGAGCAGCACGCAGTAGGCCGCGAACACCGCGGCCCGTATCGTGCGAGCACACCACCCTGCTGTCATGGCGCCTAATCCTCGCATCCGGGCCTCGGTCGTCATGCGGAGGTACGGAAATCCACCAGGACCCGCACTCAACCCGCTCCGTGTGATCTGGACCACGGGAGAAGGCGGGAACTGACCGATAATCCGACCCGACTCTCTAGAGGAGAACGGATCTGCGGACGGACCTCGTGCACGCCCCCATGAGACAGCAGCACGCCTTCCTGAACGAGGGTGCCGGTACGGGCGCCGCGGCGCACCACCCCCGCCGGTACACGGAGGCGGCCTGACGTGCCGTCGAAACATGCCGAGAGGTGGTGGTCCCCCAGGGTGAAGGTTCCCTCAAGCAGCCGGCGCTCACCGGGCGCTGTCGCTCGGGCGGACCACCACGGCGATCGTCCTGACCGGCGCGCTGTGCTCGAAGTGCAGCGTGAATGCCACGAGGTCGCCTGCCTGCCACCCCGCCCCGGCCCGCAGGGTCACGTCCACGCCGACCGGGGACATGGACAGCTCACCGCCCGCGGGGACAGCGGCCGAGTCGATATCGGTCCTGTAGGCGGCTGCGCCGCCGGCCATGTGATGCCGGCTGAGAGTGATCTCGCCGCGTGTCGCACTGGACGTCACCTCGACCAGCCTGTCGTCCGCGCCGCCGAGGTTGGCGACATCGAAGAACGCCGCGGTCTCCGTGGTGGCGCCGTAGGGCAGGAAGACCCGCCCGGACGAGACCGTGATCTGCGCCGGGGTACCCGCGCTCCCGTATGCGGTCCATATGCTCAGGCCCCCCAAAGCAAGGATGCACGCGGCCACGGGTGCGATCGCGGCGAGCAAGGCGTCCGCCAGTCGGCGGCGCGACGGCCGCCACATGTTCTGCTTGGTCATCGCGTGGAACGCCTCCGGGCGGGCGAGGGCTGCCAGGCGCGCAGCCGCAGGCTGTTGCCGACCACCAGCAGCGAGCTGGCCGACATGGCGGCTGCGGCGAGCATGGGGTTGAGCAGGCCGACCATGGCGAGCGGGACGGTGACGACGTTGTAGCCGAACGCCCACATGAGGTTGGCGCGGATGGTGCCCAGCGTGCGCCGGGCGAGACGGACCGCATCCGCCAATGCCTCGATGTCCCCGCGCACCAGCGTCACGTCGGCCGCTCCGATGGCCACGTCGGTACCGCTGCCCATGGCGATGCCGAGATCAGCGCTGGCGAGCGCGGCGGCGTCGTTCACGCCGTCGCCGATGACCGCGACCCGGT
This sequence comes from Streptomyces sp. NPDC006314, assembly GCF_040613075.1. Classification (NCBI taxonomy): domain Bacteria; kingdom Bacillati; phylum Actinomycetota; class Actinomycetes; order Kitasatosporales; family Streptomycetaceae; genus Streptomyces; species Streptomyces sp. NPDC006314. The sequence continues at coordinate 35,131 of NZ_JBEXRL010000032.1, forward strand.
ACCCCTGCTCCTGAAGCTTGCGTACGAGATCCGCCTTGCCCTCGGGCGTGCAGCGGGCGTGCACCTCATCGATGCCCAAGGCCAAGGCCACTGCCTGCGCGGGGGCCTCCCGGTCCCCCGTGGCGAGCGCCGGGTGGACGCCGAGGCGCCGCAGCCGGTCCACGGCACGGTAACTGCCGGACCGTACGACGTCCCCCATCTCGATCAGGGCCTCGGCCACGCCGTCCACGCGGACCAGGACGGATGTGTGGGCGGCCGCTTCCGCCGCGCTCATCGCGTCCGCGAGGACTGCGGACAACGCCTCGTCCGGCGTGAGGACTTCGACCAGCCGTCCGTCGACCCGGCCGCGCACGCCCCGCCCGGGGACGGCGCTGAAGTCGCTCACCTCGAGCAACGGCTCATCCGGCACGGCTCGTTCGGAGTACGCGGTGATGGCCCGTCCCAGCGGGTGCTCCGATCCACGCTCGACCGCTCCGGCCAGCCGCAGCACCGCCTCCTTCCCAAGGCCGTGGGGTACGGCCGTGACCCGTGCGACGGTCATGTGGCCCGAGGTGAGCGTGCCGGTCTTGTCCAGCACCACCACGTCGATGTGCTGCAAGCCCTCCAGCGCCTGTGGCCCGCTGACGAGCACACCCAGCTGGGCGCCCCTCCCGGTCGCGGCCATCAGAGCGGTCGGCGTGGCAAGACCCAGCGCGCAGGGGCAGGCCACGACCAGCACCGCCACACACGCGGTGACAGCGGCCTGCGGATCCGCCCCGGCGCCGAGCCAGAAGCCGAGCGCGGTGACGGCCAGCGCCAGCACGGCGGGCACGAAAACGCCGGCCACCGAGTCGGCCAGCCGCTGCGCCCGCGCCTTGCCCGCTTGCGCCTCGGTCACCAGCCGGGTGATACGGGCAAGCTGGGTGTCGGCCCCGACGGCTGTCGCCCGCACGAGCAGCAGCCCACCGGCGTTGACGGCCCCGCCGACCACGGCGGAACCGGGCTGCACCTCGACCGGATCGCTCTCTCCGGTCACCAGGGACAGGTCCACCGCGGAGCTGCCCTCCACGACCTCTCCATCCGTGGCCACCCGCTCACCAGGCCGCACGACGAAGACCTGCCCTTGCACCAACTGCTCGACCGGAACGAGCCGTTCGGAGCCGTCCTCCCGTACCGAAACCTCCCTGACGGCCAGTCGGGCGAGCGACCGCAGCGCCGCCCCGGTCCCGCGTCGGGCCCGCGCCTCCAGAAACCGGCCCGCCAGCACGAACAGCGGTACGCCGACAGCCGCTTCGAGGTAGAGGTGCGCCACCCCGTCCGAGGCCGACGGCACAAGAGTGAACGGCATCCGCATGTCGGGCTGGCCGGCACCTCCGAGGAACAGCGCGTACGTGGACCAGGAGAAGGAGGCCACTACGCCCAGGGACACCAGGGTGTCCATGGTCGCCGCCGAGTGCCGCAGGCCCCGTAGGGCTCGGGTATGGAACGGCCAAGCGCTCCACACGGCGACCGGCGCGGCCAGCACGAAGCACAGCCACTGCCAGTTCCGGAACTGCAGGCCCGGCACCATCGACAGCACCAGCACCGGCAGCGCGAGCAAGACCGTGATCAGGAGCCTGTCACGCTCCTGTTTCGCACGCTCGGCCTCCTCGCCGTCGTCACGCTTCTGTTTCTTGGGCGGTTCGGGCAGGGCGGCGGAATAGCCGGCCTTCTCGACGGCCGCGACGAGTTCCTCGGGACTGATCTGTGCCGGGTGACTCACCCGGGCCCGGCTGGTGGCCAGATTGACCGTGGCTGTCACCCCGTCCAGCTTGCCGAGTTTCTTCTCGACCCGCTTCACGCAGGCCGCACACGTCATCCCGCCGACGGTCAGGTCGGTCGTCATCAGGGCGACCATGGGTTCCGCGCCCATCAGCGGCTCCCCCCGTGCATGTCTCCCATGTCGTCCATGTCTCCTCCCCCGCCGTCATCGCCACCGCTGCCGCTGCCGCTCCGGCTCGTGCCGGTGCCATGCATGCTGGGTGCGACGGGCCCAGCAGCGGCACCGACGGCGTACGACACCGTGAACATCAGCGCCAGCAGCAGGAGGAACCCGCAGAGAGCAGGCGGGGGTGCCACCTTGCGCAGCGACACCGCACCCGCGCCGGAGGAGGATTGCCGGGACTCGTGCATCAACCGCGTCTCCAGATCACGTCCGTACGGCGTCGGCCGGATCGAGCCGTACCGCTTCAGGAGTCGTATGGAGCTGTGGGCGAGTTCCGGAGCAGAGATATGGCGCACGTCACTCAAGTGACAGCCGCACCCAATTGTGGTGCCGGAGCTCTTCGCGCTCGCCGACGAGGCGGTCGAGGTACCGCTGTCTTCCTCCGCGGCCTTGGCCGTGAGCTTGAGCACCGGCGCCGGGTTCTCCGGCTCCTGAGCGCCCTGGGCCTCCTCGATCCAGCGGACGGCCTTCCCGTCGGAGTAGGTCTGCAGCGCCTTGAAGGTCAGCCGGCCGGTGTCGTCCGGCAGCCGGCCGAAGGCGACGTTGAAGTCTTCGTACTGGCCGAGAGCGATCTCCCCGCCGGTGAAGGTGATCTCGGAGACGGCGTCGGTGATCGTGCCGTCGTCCGTCGTGATGGGCGCCGGCGGGCAGGAACACCTGCACCTTGCTGGTGCTGGCCTTGTCCTCCTCGTTGGGCACACGGAAGGCCAGGGCGCCGTCCGTGGCGCCCGTGGCGTAGCTGTCGGGGTGGACGGTGACGTGCGCGGCCGCGACACCCGCGGCGGCGAGAAGGCCGACGGCGGTCAGCGCGGTGATGGTGCCGGCGCGGCGGAAAGTGGAAGGGGTCCTGGACATGAGGTGATGGATCTCCGTAGGCGCGTCGGGGGCCGGATCCCGTACGACATCCCCATGGGGTCCCCGCCGATGAAGGGCATACCTCAGCCGTGCCTGCCGGATCGACCACGGCTCACCGGCAGCCCGGCGTACAGGACACGCCGCGACAGGTACACACTCCGCCCGGCGGGCGACCTGCCACCAGGTGGCAAGCCCCGGCACGGACGCGACCACCCACCGCAGCAGCGACCACACCGCGGCCTCCCCGCGTCACAGCCACCAGGTCAGCACAGGGCCGGCCTTCCGAGCCCGCTTCAGAGGGCGCCCTCGGGCCGTATGTTGAGGTTGCCGCGCAGGACGTTGTCCGGATCGTACTTCTTCTTCACGGCCACGAGCCGGGCGTAGCGGTCTCGCCCGTAGATGTCCGGTGCCCTCCCGTCGCCCTCGCCCTGGACGTAGTTGGCGTACGCACCCCCGGTACCGAATTCCCGTAGGCGTTCGGCCGTTTCCCGCGCCCAGACGATGTGCTCGCTGTCGCGTTCCGGGTCGGTCCAGTGTGACACCACCGTCACTTGATAGGGGGCGTCGCGGCCGGGGAACGCGGATGCCTCGTCCGGCACGTCGGAAATGGCTCCCCGCAGGAATTCGAAATCGATCGAGCAGAGCGCGGTCGGCTCGTCGAGGGCCGCCGCGACGAGCCGGCGTACGGCCGAGGGGGAAAGGTCGTCGAGGTAGGAGGACTTGATGAAGTATCGGTCACCCTTGGGTTGGCTGTCGTCGCCGAGCGCTTGCAGTGCGGGATACGTCATGGTGTGGCTCACGTGGGCCGCGGGCACGACCTCCTCGAAGAGGGCCGCGGTCCGCGCCTGGCCCTCCTCGGGATCTCCGGACCACACCGCGATGAGGAAGAGCACGGGTTCCCCCCGCAGGTGGGGAGGGATCCACTCCTGGTGTCCCGCCCGTTTCAGCCCGCCGACCGTGTGCATTTCCGGCGGCTGCCGCCCGGTGTACTTCCGGTATGCGGCCAGGGCATCGGGAACCTCGTCCAGCGCGTAGACGCCCAGACTGAACCGCACGGGCCCGACGGGACGGAGCCGCAGGGTGAAGCGGGTGACCACACCGAAGTTGCCGCCCCCGCCGCGCAGCGCCCACAGCAGTTCGGGATGGCTTTCCTCCGTGACCTCGATTACCGATCCGTCCGCGAGGACGACTTCGGCGGCGAGGATGTGGTCGCAGGTCAGCCCCCACTGACGGGCGAGCCATCCGTATCCGCCGCCCAGGGCCAGTCCGCCCAGGCCTGTGTGGGAGACGACGCCCGAAGGACAGGCCAGCCCGTAGGGAGCCGTGGCGGTGTCCAGGTCACGCAGCAGGCATCCTCCTCCGGCCTCGGCGACCTGGGCCTCCGGGTCGACGGTGACGGTACGCAGGGGCGACAGGTCGATCATCACGGCGCCATCGGCGACCGCGCTTCCCCCGACGTTGTGGCCTCCACCCCGCACGGTCACGGGCAGGTCCCGCGTCGCCGCGTACCGCAGCGCCTCGCTCACGTCCGCCGCGGAACGGCACCGGGCGATGTGGGCGGGATGCCGGTCGTGCATGCCGTTCCACACCGTTCGAGCTTCGTCGTAACGCGGGTCACCGGGGCTCAACCAGTGTCCGGGCAAGCCCGGTCCCCGAGAACTGTCCTCCTGCATGTGGCGATCTCTCCCTCGCAGACGAGTGAGATCAGCATGCCCCGTCACCGAGGACAGGCCACCCCGTGATCCACGACTTGACGCAAAGACGTCGGACCGCCGCTCGCGGAGGGTTCGTCGTCCGGTTCCGGCCATCATCGGTACCGTCGCGCGCCTGTCCCGGCGGCCACCGTCAGCAGCTTGGTCACGGGTAAGTGACGCAGTTCAGCGTTGGATCATCCGTGTCTCATCGGAGAAATCCGCGGCCACCGGGACGGTGGCGCATTCCCATGGCCTGAGCGACGGACGGGGTCGAACTGGCGGGCACGTCGTGTTTTGCTTGCTTGCGCTCGGCATCAACCAGCAACGGGGAGAGGGATGGCTGGGACCGCAGATGCTCACCGTGGGCCACGTCGGCCCACGGTCGCTCGCTACCGCACGCGCGGCGTCCCCGACCTGCTTCACCGGTTCATCCGTGACGCCAGGTCGCACGACTGGGAACCGGCCGAAGTGGTGCGCCGGACCCTGCGCGACCGGGCCAAGGCCGCGCCTCCCTCCGAACTCTCCTGGCTGCTCGCCAGCGGCAGCACGTACGCCGAACAGGTGGGCATGGACGTGGCGGCCGGGCTGCTGCACGAGTGCTCCGAGGGCGACATGAAACTGGTGCTCGCCACAGCCGTGGCCGACGAGGCGAAACACTCGGCTGTCTTCCACCACTACGCACATGCCGTTGCCGGATCCGTCAAAGAGCCCGGTGAGGCCCAGCAGGAACTGTCGCGCGACCTGTGGTCCCTGGACGACTACACCGCTCGCTTCCTGGCCCACACCCTGGCCGAGGGGTTCGCAGCCGACGAGTTCCGGTGGTTCGTCGAGGGACTGCGCGAGGACGGCCTCGGCGAGGTGTACCGGCTGGTGCGCCGGGACGAGTCCCGCCATGTCGCACTCGGCATGGCCTACCTGACGCATGGCCCCGGCGCGGAGCGGCTGCGCCGTCTGCCGGCCGACCTGCTGCTGGCGAGCGAGCAGATCGTGTTGAAACACAACGACGTGCAGGGCCTGGCCTCGCTGGTGCACCGTCTCCTTCCCGGGACGCCGGCGGAGCGGGTCGCCTCCTGGCTCAGAGCACGGCACGCCACCCGTATGCGGGTGCTCCTGAATGTCCGGGACGACCGTGAAGAACTGTCCCGGCACCGCGAGCAGGTTCGAGAAATCGGGGAGGTGTGATGGAGATCAAGAAGGTTGCGGTCCGCGCCCAGACGAAGGCCGCCAACAAGTACAGCGTGGGCACGACCCGCCGCGTGAACGACAACGCCAAGCGCTAGTCGGCACCAAGGCGGCCGTACCGCGAGGGTACGGCCGCCTCTTGACACCCGGAAAGGGCAGGAATGCGTATCGCGCTCGTCTCCATGCCTTGGCACGCGCTTGAGATGCCGTCACTTCAAGTGGGCCTCTTGCACTCTCTCATCGCCGAGGAACGACCGGCCGACGAGGTCACGGAGTACCACGGATGGCTGCGCTGGGCCGAGTTCCTGCTGACGCACAGCGGCGGGGAACTGACGCCGCAGGAGTACATGACCGTCGCGGACGACCAGGTGTTCGACGGCTTCGGTGACTGGGTCTTCTCAGGCTGTCTGTACGACGACGAGCGATGGGGCGTTGACCAGTTGACCGCCTATGCCGCCAGGACGGGAACCTCCGTCGAGAGCGTGCTGCGCATGCGGCCGTACGCCTCCGGGTTCATCGCCGAAGCGGTCCGGGAGGTGCTCGCCTCGGACCCCGATGTCGTCGGTATGACCAGCACCTTCCTGCAGAACGTGCCGTCGCTCGCCCTCGCCCGCGAGATCAAGCGGCTCCGGCCCGAGGTCGTGACGGTGCTCGGTGGGAGCAATTGCGACGGCGTCATGGGGCACGCCCTGCACCGCAATCACTCGTTCCTGGATTACGTCGTACGCGGTGAGGCGGAGAAGTCCTTCCCCTCGCTGCTCGCCCACATCGAGGACGGCACCAGCCCCGCGGACGTCCCCGGAGTCTGCTGGTGGGACGGCGGCACCTCGCACGCCAACCGTGAGGCCCAGGGAACCCTACCCGTCGCCCTCCTGCCCAGCCCGGACTACGACGCCTGGCAGGAGGACATCGAGTCCTCGCCCGTGGCCGAGTTCGTGGAGCCGAAGCTCGTGGTGGAGGGCGCCCGGGGCTGCTGGTGGGGCGAAAAGCACCACTGCACCTTCTGCGGACTCAACGGCAGCCTCATGGAGTTCCGTGCGAAGTCCGGTGAACAACTGTGGGGCGAGATCACGCGGCTGGTGGAGCGGCACAAACTCCTGGACGTCATCACCGTGGACAACATCATCAGCATGGACTACTTCCGTGACTTCCTGCCTCGGGCGGCCGAGTGTCCATGGGACCTGCGTATCCACTACGAGGTGAAATCCAACCTCTCCAGGGAACAGATCGCCCTGCTGGCCCGCGCCCGGGTCACCCACGTCCAGCCCGGCATAGAGAGCCTGAACAGCCGGGTGCTCGGCCTGATGGACAAGGGAGTCAGCGGCGCCCGCAACGTCCGTACGATGCGCGAGTGCGAAAACTACGCACTCACCTGTGTGTGGAACTACCTCTACGGCTTCCCCGGCGAACGCGACGAGGACTACACGGACATCATCGACCAGCTACCGGCCCTGCGGCACCTCCAGCCGCCGAACGGCGCCACGCGCATCGCGCTGGAGCGGTTCAGCCCGCACTTCACGAACCCCGCTCTGGGCTTCGCCGCCCGCCGCCCGGCCGACATCTACCAGCACGTCTACCAGTTGCCGACGGAGGAACTGCAAGACCTGGTCTTCCTGTTCGACACGCCGGCCGCCGGTATCCGGGGCGAGGTGGAGCGGCGGCTGGTGGAGGAGATCGACCGGTGGGCGTCCGCCTACCCGTCGTCCCGGCTGTTTCTCGAACCGTCGGCGGACGGCGACGACGCCCTGGTCGTCCACGACGAGCGCCAGGGCTGGCCGCAGCGCACACACCGGCTGACGCACTGGCGGGCAGCGGCGTTCCGGGAGCTGGACCACGGCCGCACTCTCCCTGCCCTCCAGCGGCACCTGGCCGAGGCCGGGTACGAGGTCCCCTTGGACACGCTCACGCAGTGGGGGCGCGAACTCCTCGCGGACGGGCTGGTGTTCCGGGACGGGGACACGTACCTCGCGCTGCCCACCCAGGCGGTGGCCATCCGCGCCCCCGGCCAGGACGTCTGGCTGCGCACCGGCAGCCCCACCCCCGAAGGGGTGGCGTGATGCGCACCGCGAAGCCGTCGCTGGCGGCGCCGGACCGGCCGAACCTGCCGGACGTCCTGTCGTACCGGATGCACGGCCACCACGTGGCCGTCGCCGAGCCGGTGCCGCTCGGCGCGGGTGGCAGACCCACGGCCGAGGCCGTCCAGTTCCTGCGGGAGTGCCAGAGCCATGCGCTGACGGTGTCGTGGTCCGTACCGCAGGACGACGCCGTACGCTCCACCCCGTCGGCCCTGGACTTCGCGCTGCACCATCTCCACCATCTGCCGCCGCCGGACGGGCCGGCGGTGGATGACTGGCGCTCCTCGTACGCCTACGGGCATTTCTACCACCGGCAGGGACCGGGGTTCATCCACATCAAGGACCGCCGCGACCAGGACGCTGCGGCCCGGCTCACCTTGGACCACCCCGACCTGGTGGCGACGTTCGGAACCTGCCTGCGCCCGACCGCTCTGGACGACCTCAGCAGTACGGGGCGTGAGGCGGTGTCCGTACTGGCCGCCGAGGGCCTCGTACTCGTCACCCGGGGCTGGGCGGTGACCCTGCCGCCACGCATCCGCCACTGGTCCGTGCCCGACACAGGAATCTGATACATGGGATCGTCCCCGGCCACCGAACCGTCCGTGCCCCCGGAGTCCGGCCCGCCCGCACCGGCTCCCCCGGACCGCGGGAGCCGGCAGCTGCGCCGGCACCGTCCCCTGATGCTCCTGGTCACGGAGCAGCTGACGAGTTCAGTGGGACGCCAGGTCACCGCCCTTGCCCTCCCGCTCCTGGCCATCGCCCATCTGAGTGCCGGTCCGATGGGCGCCTCCGCGCTCATGGCGATGACCTATGTGCCCGGTGTCCTGCTGAGTCCGCTGATCGGAGTCATCGTCGACCGGGCCCCGCTGCGCCGTCTGCTGGTGAGCGTCGGCTGGGCTCAGGTCCCCGTCATCGGCAGTGTGCCGCTCGCGGTGTCGCTGGACGGCCTGACCTGGCCGCACCTGCTCGCCGCAGCCGCCGTCTCCGGCGCCCTCACCTCCACGCAGAGCGTCGCGTTGCAGTCCTGCCTGCCCCGCGTGGTGCCTCCGGAACAGCTCCTGCCGGCCAACTCCTCACTCACCGGGGCCCGGACCGTCGGCCTGATCGGCGGGCCGGCGCTCGGCGGCATCCTGGTCGGCATCGTCGACCCCGCGCCGGCCCTGCTGGTGGAGTGCGCCGCCTACGTCGTCGGCGGGGCGCTGTTCCTCGTGCTGCCGGCGGTGCTGAACAAGTCGGTGAACGACGCCGACGCGAACGCCAAGTCCCGAGTCGACGCCCTCAGGGAAGGACTGGCGGTGATCCGGCGCGAGACGCTGCTGCGCCGGCAGGCCCTGGCCGCAGCCGGGCTCAACCTGGGCGGCGGCGCGGGAAGCGGGTTGTTCGTCCTCTACGCGGACCGGGAACTGGGACTGCCGCCATGGCAGTTGGGCACGGTGTACGCCGCGTACGCCGTCGGCATGGGGACCGGTGTGCTCGTCGCGACGACGGCCACCCGGGCGCTGGGCATGGCCCGGGCCATCCAGGTGTGCGCGCTGGGCGCGGGGGCAACCCTCTTCCTCATCCCCGCGGCTTCTCTGGGGTTGGCGTTCGGGGTGCTGGTGCTGTATGAGCTGCTGTTCGGCCTGCTGGCCACGGTGTGGTCGATCGCCATGACCACGGGGCGGCAGCTCATCACCCCGACCCACCTGCTCGGCCGTGTCAACGCCTTCCTCCAGGCGGTCCTGACCGCCACCCTGCCCGTCGGCGCCTTCGCGGGAGGCTGGCTCGCCTCCCGGGTCGGCATCGTGCCGGTGCTGACCGGGGCGGCGGCCGTGGCCCTGGCCGGCGCGAGCAGCCTGTGGTTCCCGCGCGATCTGCTCGCCGAGGTCGAACGAGCGGCGGAAAGGTCCTAGTCACCGAGGAACAGGAGCACGCGCATGTCCGGTACAGCGGGGACGGCGCTCGTCACAGGGGCGAGCAGCGGCATCGGCGCGGCCACAGCCCGCCGGCTCGCCGCCCGCGGATACGACCTGGTGCTGGTCGCCCGGCGCGAGGAACGGCTCAAGGCGCTGGCGGGGGAACTGTCGGCCGAGCACGGCGTCACCGGCGTCACGCTGCCCCTCGACCTGGAGCGGACGGACGAGTTGTCCGACGCGCTGACCGGCATGCTCGCCACCGCACCGGGCCCGCTCACGGCCGCCGTGCTGGCCGCGGGGCACGGCCGCGGCCACGGGCCGGTGCGGGAAGCCGACGCCGGGCAGTGGGAGTCGCAGCTGCGGGTCAACCTTCTCGCACCGATGCTCCTGGTACGTCGGCTCCTTCCGGAACTGGACGCCACGGGCGGGGATCTGGTGGTGATCGGCTCCCTGTTCGGCACCCGGCCCTCGCCGGGCTACGCGCCGTACGCGGCGACCAAATACGGGCTGGCGGGTTTCGTCCGTTCGCTGGCCGAGGAGGAACGGCCCTCCGGTGGCTGCCGGATCTCCCTGGTCTCGCCTGGCGCGACCAACACCGAGTTCGCATCGGTTCTGGCGGGGGCCCGGACACCGCGCGTCCACGACGTCACGGACTGGCCGTACCACCCGCTGCTCGCCGAGGACGTGGCCGCGGGCGTGGAATGGGTGATGAGCCGCCCCGCTCACGCACGCGTCACGGAACTCACGGTCGATCCCGTCGATGCGCGGTATTGAACGCACCTCCGTTCCGGGCGGGGTGGAGGCGGCTGCGGCCGGGGCGCGGGCGGCGCATCGCCGACGCCCGGACGTGCGCGGGTGACACCCTCCGGGCTAGGCACTGTCCGGCGGATCAAGAGAGGAGCCATAAGCGGATCGCTGCTGCGGTGACGGTGCCGTGGCAGACGTAGGCCCGTTCGTCGTAACGGGCACGAAGGCCACGGAGGCCGTGCAGAAGCCGCAGCCACCGTCGTACACCAGCACAGGTTGCGTCCGCACGACCTCCATGGTGGACCCTCCCGGGGAACGCCGGGATCCCCGCCACGGCACACGGCGAGCCAGCCGTTCAGCAGGAGTCGGCCGACTCACGCATCACCGCGACACCATCCGGGATCTGTGCCCCAGGTTCACCCCCGACGTGCGTTCGAGGTGACCGAGCCACGCTGGTGAACCACAACGTCCAGGACAACGCGTGGCTCTTGGCTGGGCCAAACGGTGGCGGTCGACACCCTGGCCCAGGTGTGCGCACTGACCGACGTTCAGAATAGTCACGCGGTACGCCCCACGGGCCGGCCACGAGCCGCAGCGGGGCATCTGTCCCTGATGGCGCGGACGATGCCGCCCGATCCCTCCCAGCCGCCCCCCGGCGGCCGGGCCGCAGACTTGAAAGTCGCAGGTCAAAGGGTTGGTGTGCGATGTGCTGGGCGGGGAGCGACCGTCCTCCCCGTCCGCACCCCGCGCAACTTTGCCAGTCCTTTACAACCGGTGCTGATCCTGTCTCGTCTCTCCGCTCGATCCATCACGCCACCCGCCCGTCCCCACCGGGCCGGCCGACGAAAGAGAGCGATTCATGCGCCGAACAGTCCTCAGCGCCACGGCAGCCGCGTGCGCCGCCGTGCTGGCGAGCACGGTGCCCGCGTTCGCCCACGGGGCCAGCGCGTCCCCGACCACCCGGCCCTCGGCCACGTCCGAGCCGTCGGCGCGGCCGAGCGCGCCGGCCGGCACGGAGCCGAGCGCGGTCCCCACCCGGGAACCGAGCCGGACGACCACCCCCGCCCCGACCGCCGTGCCGAGCGAGGGGCCCGGCCAGGTCGGCGTCGTACCGAGTGGGGCCCCCAACACCGGTGTGACCACCGGCTCCAATGGCTCGGGCTCGGACGGCATGCTGATCGGCGGCGGTGCCGCCGGTGCCCTCGCCGTGGGCGGCGTGGCGATCTTCCTTGTACGCCGCCGACAGGCGACCGGGGCATGACCCACCTGTCCAGGCGCGTGTTCGTCACCGCTGCGCTGCCCTCACTGCTCGTGAGCTGCGCCGGCCGCGGCAGCGACAGGGCGTCGGCCACCCGCCCCAGTGGTAAGCACGCGCCTGCCAGGTCCTCCGCGGACCGGGCGAACGCGCCGCAGTCGCTGGGCCGTTCGGTCCCGGCGCGGCTGCGGATCCCAGAGATCGGCGTCGACACCCCGGTGATGCGACTCGGGTTGGCGGAGGACGGCAGTGTGCAGGTGCCCCCGATCACCGCGCACGACCAGGCGGGCTGGTACCAGCACTCCCCGATGCCGGGCCAGACCGGTCCGTCGGTGATCCTCGGCCATGTCACGGTCGGCGCCTACGGGGACGGCGTCTTCCGCCACCTCGACCGGCTACGCCGGGGCGAACGGATCACGGTGCGCCTGGAGAACGGCACGTCAGCCGCGTTCACCGTTACCTCCACGCGAACGGTCGCCAAGGCCGCCTTCCCGACGAAGGAGGTCTACGGCGACGTCGACCGGCCGGAGCTGCGGCTCATCACGTGCGGTGGGCCCCGTACCGGCGACGGCTACCTCGACAACGTGATCGTCTTCGCCGCACTGAGCGCGAGCAACTGACCGGCCGCCACCCACCCCGATCCCGGACCGATGGAACATACCCTGTCGGTCCGGGATCTTCCCCACGGGCGCCCCGCGCACCCCGAGCGCGACGAGTGCCCCCCACCCCATGGAGAGCGTTGAAACGGTCCCGCGAGAAGGCAGCAGCAGAGCTGTTCGCTGCTCTCTACCCGCGCCTGGCCGGCTGGTGCCGCCGTCTGGTCGACGACGATGAGACCGCCCATGAGATCGCCTCGGAGGCGTTCACCCGCCTCTGGGCCCGCTGGACGTCCGTATCGGAGCCCCGGGGCTTCCTCTACGTCACAGCCGCGAACATCGTCCGGGACCACTGGCGCAAGCTGGAGCGCGAGCGCAAGGCGGTGCAGCGCGCCACCGTGGAAGCGTCCGTCCGCCCGCCCACCCAGCAGACCGACCCCTCGGTCCGCCTGCTCGTCCAGGCGCTCCCCGAACGACTGCGCATACCGATCCTCCTGCACTACTACGCTGACATGCCGATCCGGGAGGTGGCCGTGCTGACCGGACGCAAGGAAGGAACCGTCAAGGCCGACCTGCACGCGGCCCGCGAGCTGCTCCGCGCCCACCTGAGGAGAAGTCTTGATCACATACAATGACGACGGTCCGGACTTCGACCCCGACGACCCCCTCGCCGTCATCATGCGGCCGCCCTCCGAGCACCTCGCCCCGCCCCCCGGCCGGTACGACGAGATCCGCCGTGGCGCGGCCCGCCGCCGCATCCTGCGCGCTGCCGTCGGAGCCGGCGCGACCTGCGCGGTCGCTGCCCTCCTCGCCGTACCGCTCCTGCGTACCACCCACCAGGAACCCGCCTCCCCGACGGCCCCCCTTGCCCCACCCCCCGCGAGCAGCCCCGCGGCCGTACCGACCCCGGCCGAATCTGCTCCTGTGGGTGTCACCCCTCGCCCCAGCGCCCGCCCCTCGACGGGTACGACGACCGTTCCCACCCGCCCCCCGGCCACCGCCGCCTCGCCCTCCGCTGCCCGCTCGACAACGCCGACAGAACCCCCGCCCTCGGCCCCCACCTCACGCTTGCGCACGGTGGAGCCGTCACCGCACACGTCTCCGTCCGCCTCCGCAGCCGGCATCCGCCCGTGACCCCCGGGGCCGCCGGAACATACGTCTGTCGGCGCAGTGTGCCGGGTCTGTCAAACCGAACGGTTCAAACAGGGTGGTTGGGTTACTGACGGCTGCTGAGAGCCGGCTGTCGAAGGGTGATGTCGAAGGCGTTCAGCGCGGTCTTCCAGCGCATGGTCCAGCGGGCCTGGCCCCTGCCGGTGGGGACGAGCGACAATACGGAGCAGCCGTTGCAGCACGGCCGGTGACCCCTGTGAGTCCGCGTTCAGGGCATTGAGTCGGGACACCCAGGGTGTTCGTCTCGTTTCTGTTCACCGTGTGCTCGTGGCTGTGGGCAATGTCGACGAGTGAAGGAACACGAGCGTCCAGCGGCGGTGGCAGCCTCAACGGTGCCTTGTTGATGCGGAGTGCGACACCGTGATCGCCGTGCAGGCCGTGGGCGGTGGTCAGGAAACAGGCCTTGGCCGGGGGACACGAACCGCTGCTGGAGTTTGGGAGCGTGTCCTATGTGGTGAGGCGGAGGAGTCGCTTGTAGCAAGACCAGGGAGCCCGTGATCGGTAGGTGAGCCACCAGGATCACCCGCCAACCGAGCTGCCGAACGGTACCTGCGGGGCGGCGGGTAGCGTGCGGGCATGGCGATGACGGAGAAGCGGCGGGTCCTGTACCGGCAGGGCAGCGGGTTCTGGCGGATGACGGCGAAGTGGGTTCTGGTCTTCGGGGCCCTGTACCTGCTGGACGGCGGGCTCCTCCGGTCGTGGGGCGACGCTCTGGTCTGGCCGATGATCGGGATCCTGCTGTGGGTGCCGTTCGGGATCGGCGTCGTCTGGTACCCGAGGAAGGACCAGCGCGTCGAGCTGACGGCGCGTGAACTGCGGGTGCGGCGCAAGCGGCTGCCCATGGAGAGGGTGAACCTGCTGCACGTGGCGCGGCTGTGGCTGGAGGGGCGGTCGACCGCGGACGACCGGCCGGTGCTGGAATGGACACGGTCCGACCGGGTGGTGTGGGTGCCGCTGCGGGACGGCCGAGCGTTCGGCGTGGAGTTCCGCGACCCGGCCGCGTTCGCCAAGGTTTTCGGCGCCTTCGCGGTCGCGGCGTGCGGCGGGCCCGACATCGTCCGCGCGAGGGCCGCAGCGGAGACCTACCCGGATCCGCTCCCGATGCGGCGCCGCCCCGCCGACGACGCAGGCTCCTGGCTGGACCTCCTGGACATCTTCAACTGACAGCCGGTAACACAGGCAAGGGGCAGCCCTCCCTCAGGGACAGGGGGAACCGCACAGGGCCGGCGTTCTCGACCAGTTCCCCCGGGGGGCGTTCCACACAAACACCTCCTGCTGCTTGCCGAACTTGCCTGCACCACCGAGTATGCGCCTGAGCTGCACAGGAACCCTTCGCCCCCTCGTGAGTACCCGTGGCGCCGGGGCATCCAGCACACCATCCCGGAGAAGTCCGACAGTCAGGCCGCCCGCCGGGGCAAAGGCTCACGCGGCGGACGGCCACCCGGCCCCGACCCGTTGATCGCCCGCTCGACGGTGCTGTGCGTCGGCGAGGTATCAGCCACACCATTCCCGAGCGAGCCGAGCAGGCCCGCAACCGGCTGAACCGCGGCAGCCGTGGCGGACGGCCCCCGGCTTTCGACCGCGCCACATACACGCGGCGCAACGTGGTGGAACGGTGCTTCGACGAGTTGAGGCAGTGGCGCGGCATCGCCACCCGATATGACAGTCCACCGAGTCCTACCAAGCAGCCGTCACCCGCGCAGCCCTGCTGATGTGGGCGCGACATGTGACGACAGAACCCAGTGCGGGAACGGCCTCGAAGGCGTAGCCCTGTTCGAGGGGTTGACCCGCCGCTGGGTCGTCCGGCGGGACCGGCACGCCACCGACGAACGCCTAGGCAAGGCCGTCGCGAAGGGGGCGCCGTCTGGCTCGTGACGCGGGCTCGACACTGTACCGGGGTGTGTGTCGGCGGACCTCTACCACCGGTCACATTCCTGCGCGGTGATCCGTCAGGGCAGTGACCGCAACGTGAAGTGGAAGGGAAGACGACGATGGCAGCACGTTCGATCACTGCGCAGGTGCCGATGCGTCCGCGGATGTCCCGGGATCCTCAGGAGCTCGTGCCCGAACTGGCGGAGGTGTCGGCGGCGCTGTTCAAGGCCACCGGCAACCGCTCGGTACCGCGGACCACGATCAGTCTGGTCCAGCTGCGCGCCGGGCAGATCGTCGGCAGCACCTACCTCACCGTCCTGCACACGGGCTTCCTGCGCAAGGCCGGAGAGTCCGAGGAGCGGATCACGGCGGTGGCGTCCTGGCAGGACGCACCGTACTTCACCAGTGCCGAGCGTGCCGCGCTCGCTCTCGTGGAAGCCGTGCTCCACCCTTCCGCACACGGCGAGCGGGTCTCCGACGACCTGTACGCCCAGGTGTCCGAGCACTACGACGACACGGCGCTCACGACCCTGACCATCGCCATCGGACAGGTCGGCTTCTTCATCCCCATCGCCCTCATCGCCAAGCCGGTCCCCGGACGGGCGTTCACCGACCCCTGGGAATGAGAGCGGCCGCCTGACACCCGATCCCTCCCAAGCCCCTGTGACGAGCCGGCGTGACCGGTCGGCCGGCGCCGGGAGAGGACAACGCCGTCACCGGCATGCCCGTCGTCCCGGTCGCGAAGCGGTGACGTCGCTGCCGGACGCAGGCCGCGATCGCTACGCCGACGCCGTTACGGGCAGGCGGGGTTGCCGGTGAGGCGTGGTGAGCCCGGGGTGGGCGCGCTGATGTACCGGCTCATGAAGAGTGCCTGTTCGCCTGCCGAGGCGGTGCCGTCGTAGAGCGAGGTGTCCAGCCCGCAGAAGGCGAAGCCCATCTTGAGGTAGGCGTGAATGGCGGGAGCGTTGATGTTGCTGACCTCGAGCCACACATGCACCGCCCCGCACTCTCTCGCGAAGTCGAAGGCGTGATGCATCAGGGTCCGCCCCACCCCTTTGCCCCTCCACGCGGGTGCGACCTCGATGTCACAGATGCTCAGACGGGCGTTCCACGGGTCGAAGGAGGCCTTGACGAACCCGCACAGCTCGTCTGCGTCGAAGGCGGCCACCGTCCGGCTCTGCTCGGGATCGGTGTCGTCGTCCTCGCCGTCGTCCTCTTCGGGGAAGACCTTGCGAAGGGGAGGGTCGATCGGAGTCTCACGGATCCTGAAGCCCTCGTGGCCCGTGGTCACCGCAAAGACGGAATGCGTGGTGAACGACCCGTCGAGCCTGGCGAGGGCCTCGCCGTCCTCGGGCCGCGCCAGCCGGTATACGACCGTCCCCGCCACGGCCGGCACCGTCGCATCGTGTGCAGTCCTCTTCATGACTCGAGCGTAAGTCCGCTCCTACGAGCCGTGACGGTTTGTGGACAGGTGCGGGGTGCCGGGATCACCTCAGGGCCGAGCCCGTCGCGGTCGGCCGGGTGCAGGCCTTCTTGACGGCAACTGGCAGGTGCGCGGCGAGTGTTCGACGTAGGTTGTCCTGTGAATGATCCAGACATCGGCTGAAAGACGGACACGACTCATGACCGACCCCGCGACGACGCCCGGACCAGCGGTGCACCAGAAGATCGACACCTCGGTGCCGCACTCCGCCCGTATCTGGAACTACTGGCTCGGCGGCAAGGACAACTACCCCGTCGACGAGGAGGCCGGGGATGCGTACACCGCTGTCTTTCCCGGCATCGTCACCATCGCCCGCGGCAGCCGTGCCTTCCTGCGCCGCAACATCGCCTATCTGGTCTCCCAGGCGGGCATCCGGCAGTTCCTGGACGTCGGGACCGGCCTGCCGACCGCCGAGAACACCCATGAGGTCGCCCAGCGGCTCGCCCCCGAGGCACGGATCGTCTACGTCGACAACGACCCCATGGTCCTGGCCCACGCCCGCGCCCTGCTCTACTCCTCCCCCGAGGGCGCGACCGCCTACATCGACGCCGACGTCACCGACCCGGACCGCATCCTCGCGGCGGCCGCCGAGACGCTGGACTTCAGCCGGCCCACGGCCCTCATCCTCAGCAACATCCTGGGCCACGTCGCCGACTACGACCGGGCCCGCTCCATCGTCACCCACCTGATGGACGCCCTGCCCTCGGGCAGTTACCTCTCCATCAACGACGGTTCACGCGGCATCGACCCGGTCTTCGAACAGGCCCAGGACACCTACAACAACAGTGGCGCCGCACCCTACAACCTGCGCACCGTCGATGAGATCACCGCGTTCTTCGACGGATTGCAGCTCATCGAGCCCGGCGTCGTGTCCGTCACGCAGTGGCGCCCGGAGCCCGGATCGCCCGCCCCTGAGATCGTCGCCGAGCACGGCGGACTCGCCCGGAAGCCGTGACCAGGAAACACGCCGGCCTACGCTCCACTCCTCCTCACCCGAGGCGGAGTGGAGCGATCTGCGCCGCGTGCGCCGGCCTTCGGATCCACTCTCTGAAAGCCACACGCGGCGCGACCGGCCCGTCGGCGTTCGGTGCCGGATCAGGCGGCGCGGCCGGCCTTGAGGGCGGCCGCGGTGTCCGCGACACGCCGGGCCTGGTAACGGATCGCCTGCAGAGTCTCGTCGCTGGGCGCGCCGGCCCCGGTGGCGGTGCCGTAGGGGGTGCCCGTCTGGAACT
>NZ_JBEXRL010000033.1:0-46393 GCF_040613075.1 Streptomyces sp. NPDC006314
CTGGAGACAACGGGCGAAGGCTTGAAAGACACAACATCAGGCTCCCACCAGCTAGCCCGTCATACCCACTGAACTAACGAAAAGATCAGTAGTTGGCGCCTATCGTCGCCACTGGCGACCCACATCAGCGAAAGGACCGCGATGCCCGAGCAGACCAGTTCCGCGCCGGAGGGCTACACCACCGTTGCCCCCTGGGTCGTCACCGAGGACACGGGGGCTTGGCTCGACTTCGTCGCCCAGGCGTTCGGGGGCGAGGAGCTCGGGAGGGTGCCGACCGAGGACGGTTTGATCGGGCATGGTGAGATCCGGGTCGGCGACACCGTTGTGTTGGCCTTCGACCGACACGCGGACTGGCCCGCCATGCCGAGCCTGTTGCGCGTGTTCGTCGCCGACGTGGACCAGACGTTCTCGCAAGCTGTCGCGGCCGGCGGCCGGGTCGTCACTTCTCCGGCCGATGACGCCTTCGGGCAGCGCGGAGGGCGTATCAAGGATCCCTTCGGCAACATCTGGTGGGTGGTCAGCCGCGTTGAGGACGTCTCTGAAGGCGAGATGTGGAAGCGGCTGCAGGACCCGGTGTAAGCCGACGCCATGCGCGTGGCCCAGGAGACACTCGACGCCGAGCTCGGCGGTCGAGACCGCGGACGCAGCAGTGCACCCGTCAGGGCAACCAGCTGACCCGCGACCGCTCCATGGCGGCCGCGGGCACGGGCAGCCCCTCGGCACCATGGCCGGGGCCGGCCCGGCGCGCACTCGCCCGGGAGCACACCAGGGCGACACGGCGCTTCTGGTTCGCATGTTCGGGACCGGTAGCCATGAGCGTTTCCGGACCGTGTCGGAGGCTTGCCAGTGGGCCTGGCACAGGGGTGGGGCCGTTGGCGGACGGATGGCGGATACGCCGCGCTCCAGACCAGGGTCGGCCGGTCCCCTCCTCGTCGCCTTCGACGATCACCAGGGCCCGGGCGTCCAAGTCGTCGGGCGCCCGCACGTTGAGGAGGAACCCCGGCTTGGGCGGCCGAGGCCGCGGTGTCACGTGGCGCGGTCGAGTCCGTCCGGCGTACCGGGCGACGCCCCCGGGCCGGTTGCCGCGGGCGGCATGGGCGGCAGGCCCGCGGCGATGCCCGGCAGCAGGACGGGCTCCAGCCGGACCCGCTCCTGACCGCCCAGATACCGCTCCAGCTCCGGCGGCCGGTAGCCCGCGTGGCGGTCGTAGCGCTCCTTGGCGGGCACCGCCAGGAACTCGTTGCCGTTGGGCTCGCCGTCGTCGTTCACCGCCTTTCCGAGCGGCCGGTGCAGCGGCTTGGCCAGTCGGTACATTCCCGCCCGTGAGGAGTGCAGTTCGCCCGCGCCGTCCGGCCGCACACGGAAATCGATGCTCTCGTCCGGCTTCATCTCGCTCGGCCCGGCCTCACTGAGCGCATCGACATCGAACTGCAGCCCGAATCTGCTGGCCTGGCCGACCATCCACAGCAGGGTGATGTCGGACAGCCCCGTCTCCTTGTAGCCGCCACCGACATCGCAGTGCACGCCGGCGAACCACACCTGCTTCAGCTCCTGGCCCCGCTCGGCGGCGCCGGGCTGCTGGTGCCACAGAGCCGGCCGGAACGCCGAGCGCTGCTCGTCGATGGCCAGTGCGTGGAAGGCCCCCCTGACCCAGCGGCTCAGTTCGGTGTTGTGGAACGCCCAGCGGCGGTTGAACCGGTTCGCCGCCGGCTGGAACCAAGGGGCGTCCGGGGCAGGGATGCCCAGGGCGCCCACGGTGTCCCACACCCCGATGAAGTGGATCTCCGTCTCACGCGCGTACGAGCGGCGGAACAACGTGGCGGCCGAGCCGTTCGGTTGCTCGATCCGGTCGCGGTACAGAGCCCAGGCGTCCGGGATCCGGTCGGCGTGGTCCCGGCGCAGGATGCCGCAGTTGCGCAGCAGCCCCGCCAGGCTGCGCGCGGTGAACGCGCCCCGGCTGAAGCCGAAGAGGAACAACTCGTCGTCGGGCTCGTACGTCTCGACGAGGAAGCGGTAGGCGTCGACGACGTTCCGGGACAAACCCACGCCGAACGCGCCGCCGCGCAGGCGATCGAGCCGCTGGGTGCCGACGCCGCTGTGGTAGTAGACGCGCTGTTCCTTCCCGGCCGCGGACCCGGGGCGGACGGACAGGGCGACCTTGGCGACGTTGGTCTTGCTCGGTTGGTCGGCGAAATTCCACGTGCCGTCGCAGCAGACGACCAGACGCTTGGCCATGACGATCCCTCCTCGCGCGTGCGCGGAGCGGCGCCTAGCACCACCTCCATGCTTGCACCACTCGGCGGGCCGCGCCATGCGACTGCCACCAACGCCCATGGCAGTGCGTGACGTACGGGTCGCAGCTGTCATCACCGGTGTCCGGGCGGATGTGGCAAATGTCGACATCTGGCCAGGCTGGTGAGGTGCGGCACGCACACACAGGCGGACGAGACCGCGCCGCAGGGACCGCACCACGCGTTCGCCACAACCCGTCCTGGTCGATGTTCACCCCGCACAGCCCCGGCCTGGACCACCCGGCGGCCTCCGGGTTGTTGATCCTGCCCACCGAGCGAGGCCGGGCGGGACCGTCCGTCGAGTGTGACCCATGGAAACGTGGCCCTGACCACGACCAGGCCGTGCAACACGTGGGCCTGATGCAGCCGCAACGCGGGAGCAGGCTCAATTCACTGGACAGGGGACCGGCGGGCGCCTGGGAGGCGGGCACTCCGAAAGTGTCCCGCGCGCAACCCGCGGCCATGGTGCCGGCCGGCACTGCGGGGCGTCAGCTGCAGGGGGGTGCGTCGCCGGAGCTGTCGGTTCGTCATGGCTGGCCGGTTCCGCACAGGCGTCCAGCGCGTACAGGCGACCGCCGGCGCCCTGGCCCGCAGATGCCACACCCCCTGTCGAGGGAGATGGAGTGCAGGGATCGGGGAACAAGAGGGAGGCGCCCAGAAACGCCTGCGCGGGGCAGCGGTGGAGGGCCGCGTGCTCGGTGACCGTCGCTGCCGTCGCGTAGGTGACCCGGGCACGAGGCGGGCAAGAAGGTTGATGGGGGTTATGAAGGACACGAACGGACAATCAGCGGTGCCGGAAGTGGTGGACAGTCCTGCCCTGTCGCCGCAACCGAAGAGCACGTTGGCGCGGTGGTTGCTTCGCCACCGAGTGCAGCCGGTCGGGCGGGCGGCCGGTGAGAGGCACAGCGAGCAGCACGCCTGGTGGAAGGTGATGTGCCTGACCGGCGTCGACTACTTCTCCAGTCTGGCGTATGTGCCGGCGATCGCCGCGCTCGCGGCCGGGGCGGTCTCGCCCCTGGCGACGCTGTTGATCGTGGCGCTGACTCTGCTGGGGATGCTGCCGATGTACCGGCGGGTGGCCAAGGCGAGTCCGCGCGGCGCCGGGTCTGTGGCGATGCTGGAGGATCTGCTTCCGTTCTGGTGGGGCAAACTCTTCGTTCTGGTCCTGCTCGGCTTTGTGGCCACGTCGTGGCTCATCACGATCACTTTGTCCACCGCGGACGCGTCCGTGCACGTGGTGGAGGACCCCTTCTTCCCGGCCGCGCTGCATGGCCACGAAGTGGCCCTCACTGTGGTGTTGCTGCTGGTCCTGGGAGGTGTCTTCCTGCTCGGGTTCAGTGAGGCGGTCAGCGTGGCCATCCCGCTGGTGATGCTCTTCCTGGTACTCAACGCGGTGGTCATCGCCGTTGGCTTGGTGGATGTGTTCACCGCACCTGGGGCGTTCACGGACTGGACGGACAAGCTCGTCAAGGGCGGAGGCGGCTTCGGTGAGCTGGTGACTCCCGCGCTCTTGGCGTTCCCGTTGCTGGTCCTGGGCCTGTCGGGCTTCGAGACGGGAGTGAGCATGATGCCTCTCATCGCCGCCGGCGGCGCCGATGACGAGCAGCGGCTGCGCTCGCGGATCCGCAATACCCGCAGGCTGCTGACCACTGCAGCGCTCATCATGAGCGTCTACCTGCTGTCCTCGAGCTTCGTGACCACCGTGCTGATTCCGCACGAGGAGTTCGAACCCGGTGGTGGCGCCAACGGCCGGGCTCTGGCCTGGCTTGCCCACGAACGCGTCGGGGAAGCTTTCGGAACGGTGTACGACATCAGCACCATCCTGATTCTCTGGTTCGCCGGCGCGTCCGCGATGGCAGGGCTGGTCAACATCGTGCCCCGCTACCTGCCCGACTACGGCATGGCCCCCGAGTGGGGGCGTGCGGTACGGCCCGTCGTCCTGGTCTACACCGCCCTGTGCGTTGTCATCACCCTCGCGTTCGGTGCCGACGTCGATGCCCAGGCCGGCGCCTACGCCACCGGAATCCTGGCCATGATGGTCTCGGGGGCCTTCGCCGTCACCGTCTCCGTCACGCGCCATGGCCGCCGGCCAGTGGCAGTCGGGTTCGGCGTCCTGACCCTGGTCCTTCTCTACGCCCTCGCGTACAACATCTTCGACAAGCCCGACGGCATCGCCATCTCCGGGTTCTTCATCGCCGGGATCATCCTGGTGTCGCTGATTTCCCGCGTCGCGCGCACCACCGAACTGCGTGCGGACCGCATCGTCTTCGACGAATCCGCCCGGCAGTTCATCACCGACACCCTCGCCCACGACAACGCGATCAACATCATCGCCAACCGGCGCGAAGCGGGGGACGACGCCGAATACAGCGCCAAAGAGCGAGAACAGCGCGGGACCAACCCCGTGCCCGGTCCGGCCGACGTACTGTTCCTGGAGATCGACGTGGTCGACCCCTCCGACTTCAGTGACACCCTCACCGTGCACGGAGTCACAGTCGACAGCCACCGCATCCTGCGCGCCGAGGCTCCAGCCGCGCCGAACGCCATAGCCGCCATCCTGCTGGCCCTGCGGGAGGTGACCGGAGTGCGCCCGCACTGCTATTTCGCCTGGGCCGAGGGCAGCCCGCTGAGGCACATGTTCCGCTACTTCCTGCTCGGCCGCGGCGACACCGCACCGGTCACCCGCGAAATCATCCGCAGCAACGAATCCGACCCCGACCGGCGCCCCGGCATCCACGTCGGCGGCTGACTTTTGCGGCAGAGTAAGCGCGCCGAGCGGTTCGTCCGGGCGCCCTTCGCCAGAGCGTGGTCCCGGCCACAACCACCGGAACCGCCGACGTTCCCTACCGAGTGACCTGTTGTTGCCGGCATGGCGCGGCTGACTACGCGGACGAGGGAACTGCATCCGCGAACCCCCTTGGGGGAAAGCCGGACCCCCGTCCGTATGGCTCGGGATCCGGACGCCCCAGCCGGCCGTGCGCGCGCCGGCTCGGGGGACTTCCGTCACCAGCCTGCCCGGTCTCCGTCCCGATGCGTTGGGCGGCCGGTGGAGGCCACGTGCCACGCGAAGGGGCGACCTGCTGTGAGAATGGCCGGCGGGACGTTCCGCGTACCTTCGCTTGGCACCTCGCCTGGAGCACGCCCCCTGTCAGGACTGGTCCGGGGGTAGTCCGGCATCTCGCGGGTACCTGCATGCGGCACGCCCTTTCATTTCGGCAACGGGCGCCCGCAGGAATCGTCCTTCGAAGCATGGGGAGATGGAATGAGGCTCCGCGAGTCGGCTCAGGCGCTGGCCGCCCGGTGTTCCGCCGAGATACTGGCCGGCCGCTACCGTCTGGACGTTCTCATCGGTTCGGGCGGCGCCGCGGATGTCCACCGTGGCTTCGACCTGCGTTTGAGGCGACCGGTGGCAGTGAAGGTCTTCCGGCCCGGCATCGGCGTCGAAACGGAGAACGGCTCCGGGAGCGAGGCGGTGATCCTGGCGCGGCTGCACCATCCCGGGCTGGTCACCGCCTACGATGCCGGATGGCACGACGGCCGCGCCTATTTGGTCATGCAACTGATCGAAGGGCCCACGCTGAAAGGCCGCATCGCCGAAGGCCCCCTGCTCCCCGAAGACACCGCCGCACTCGGCGCCGCCCTCGCCCAGGCGCTGGCTCACGCGCACGAGTCGGGGATCGTCCACCGTGACGTCAAGCCGTCCAACATCCTCCTCGACGCGTCGGGCCACCCCTACCTGACCGACTTCGGTATCTCCCGGCTGGTCGACGCCACCACCCGCACCGCCACCGGCACACTCATCGGCACCGCCGCGTACCTGTCCCCCGAGCAGGTGCTCGGCCAGCCCGTCGGCCGGCCCGCCGACATCTACGCCCTCGGTCTCGTGCTCCTCGAATGCCTCACGGGCAGGCTCGAATACGACGGCGGCCCCCTCGAAGCGGCGATAGCGCGGCTCCACCGCCAACCCGTACTGCCAAGCTCCGTGCCGGAAGAGTTCGCCGTCCTGCTGCGGAACATGACCGCCCTTGACGAGAACATCCGCCCGTCGGCACTCGACTGCGCCCGGACACTGACCGCCCTGGCCGGCGCGGCGCTCTCCAGGCCCACCGTCCCCGTGGCCAACGCCACGGGCGTCGTTCGGAGTCGGGAACGGGCGCAGGACGACAACCCGACACACATGAACCCGCTGCCCGCCCCGGACCTGGCCGCTGCGAAGACCGCGCCCGCACGTAGCCGCGTTCTGGTGGCCGGCGGAACCGTCGCGCTGGCCACTGTCGTGGCCGCCACTCTCGCCGTCACCGACGTCCATCAAGGAAGCGACGGGAAAGCGACTCGGACTGTCAGCCGGACTGCTGAGAAAGCCGGCCCCGAAAGCCCCGCCGCAGGAAGGAACGACTCCGCCGCAGGAAGGAACGACTCCTCCGCGACACCTGTGGCTCCGCCGTCCTCCACCCACGACGTTTCCGCCGGGCTGCTCAGCGCTGCTGCCGCCCCCGGGCGGAGCGACCGTCCTGCTCATGACGGCCCGAGTCGACAACCAGTCGGTTCAACCGGCATCTCTCTCAACGGTACGCCCGACAGGGGAGGGCAGGCCGAGACGAAGCCGGAGGCGTCCAAGGAACCGCAGGTGTCCAAGGAACAGCCCGGCGAGGCTAAGGCAGTCGAAAAGGCCCGGAAGAAGGCGCACAAGAAGTCCGAGAAGCACGCGGCCAAAACCGGGGCCGGGCTCGAATAGGCCCTGACGCTCGACGGGCGCTGAAGTGCTGGGCGGCCGGGGTGTGGGCCGGTCCGGCTCTGCCGGACGACCGGACTCGGCGCCCTGCTGGCTCTCACGAGTTGCCGGACGGCATGGCGTCCTGCTGTGGGGGCTACGGGCGGGGGTGCCCAGGGGGAGTGCGCGCGGTGTCCCGGGTGGGCCCTGAGGGGCGTCGCCCGGTGCGCGTCGTACTCATGCAACGCAGCGCGGTGGTCGCCCCCGAGTTTGGGCCGACGAGGAAGTGATACTCGGCGTTTGCCCTACTTTCCGCACATCGTGGGAGAAACCATGGCGACAGGCGAAACCGGCTTCAGCGATATCGTGTACGACCTCATTTCCGTTCAGTACCACTCACTGAAGGCCGGACACGACTACGGCCAGTACGTGCGGGACGCCGAGAACGCGAACAAGAAGGAGATCGCTGACTTCTTCCGAGCGATCATGGAGCAGGACTCCGAGCGCGCAGCCCGCTGCCACCGATTCCTGGCAGAACTGTCCGGCACGGAGGAGGCAGGTCCGGCTGTCGACTGACGATTGCGAGGGTGGGTCCCCGGGCCCTCCTCCAGGCACTGGCGCAGCCCTCGGGCCCAGAGCGTGCCGACACGGCGACGGCGCTTGCCGGGGCCGAGCTTCCACGGGCCGGAGCACGTGCTCCGGTGACTGGCTCGTGCGCCCACGCCCCACCGCGTCGAACCCGTGGCGCCCTGGGGCCGCAGCCGCTGTCGATGACGGCGGGGAGACCGACTGGTCTGGGCGCCGACGACGAGCAGCTCTGCGCTGCCGGGGTCGTGACCGCGCCGGTGACACCCGGGGCCGCGCCGGGTCAGCGCTACCTGGAACGGCCGGCCGTTGGACGGGCGGCTGCGCGACATCACCGGATGGAGGAGGGACGACGTTGACGCCGACGTCGCCCTCCAGAGAGAACTGGGGCGCCTCGACTGGTCCCGTGACATCCGTGAACGCTGTCGGCCTGCGCTACTCGGACCGGTGAACCTTCGGATACCTGGTGAGCCGGACGGCAGCCTGCCGCTCATCCCGGAACGCGATCGACGTGGCGGCCGGCACCCCGGGAGCCGCCACCGAAGCAGGCGCTCCTACGGGCGTGCGGACCGGTAGGAGTTCCAGTCGGCGCGACCGCCGGCGCCCAGGACCTCGACATCGGCTGCCAGTTCGGCGCGTGAACGCTTCCGCAGTTCGCGGCGCGTGATCCGGGCGACGACCGCCGGGAAGAGCGGCCGCAGAGGCTGGCACCAGCGTAGCCACGGCGGTGCGTAGATGTGGTGGGTGCGCTCGGTGATGCCGGTGGCGAGCCAGTCGGCGACCTGGGCTGGGCTGTGGACTCGGCGCGCGAAACGTGGCTGGTGCCTTCGCAGGGCTTGCAGGACGGGGTGCTCGTCGATGCCGGCGATCATGTCGGTGCCGGTCCAGTGGAGGTAGGCGATGCCAACGGTGATCCCGTCGGGTTCGACCTCGCCACGCAACGCCTGGGCGAAGGACTCCGCGCCGGCCTTGGAGGCGCAGTAGGCGCTCATCATGGGGGCGGCGCCGAAGGCGGCCGTAGACGCGATCTGGAGGAAGTAGCCCCGGGTGTGGGCCAGCTGCGGGAGGAATGCTCTGGCGGTGTTGGCGGATCCTACGAGGTTGACGTCGACGACCCGCTGCCACAGGTCGGTCGCGGTGTGGATGAACGGACCGCCGGCGGCGATGCCGGCGTTGGCCACGACCACGCTCGCCGGGCCCAGTGCGTTCTCCACCTGCCGGGCGGCGCCCTCGAGGGCGGTGTGGTCGGTGACATCGGCCTCGACGCAGATGCTCGGGTTCGGCAAGGAGGCGGCCGCACGGCGAAGGGTTTCCTCCTCGCGCCCGAGGAGGGCGACGAGCATACCGGCGTCGGACAGGCGCCTGGCCAGGGCTTCACCGACTCCGCGTGCGGCGCCGGTCACGACCGCGACCCGCCCGCACAGAGGTGCGCCGGTAGCGGAGCGGCGTCCGCTTACATCGAAGATGTCGCGCATTTCCATCCTCATTCGTCGTCGGCCACCGACGGCGGCACCCCTGTCCCCGTACCCGGAAACAGTAGTCTTGTCCGCCTTGCCTGAAGTGGCTCGGTGACATCTGAAGCGCCCCCGGTGACGCCCGCGAGGCATGCGGGGGCCCGTAGGAGAGCGAGCCCCTGGAACGCCGCGACAGCCATCTACGCCGTCGTGGCGAACCCCCCGCCGGGGTCGGTGGCCGGCCTGGGCCGCGGGTCGGGAACGGCCGGGCCGCCATGCCGGTGCCCGGAGGACAGGCACTGGCAAGGCCTCTGTGCGCCGTCTTGATGTCTCAACTCCTGTGAGGAGCAAGGGATTCCAGTGGTTTGAGGTATGGGTTTGGGGAGAGTTCTCTGTCAGTCGTTACGACACTTGTTCGGGATCCTCGGAGAGGGCCCCGACCGACGGAGGGGGAATGCACCCGTGCGTACCCGCACAGGATGGCGGCGCGGCCTGCTCGGCGCGCTGACGGGCCTGACGGCGACGATCGGCCTGACGGCCGGGCTGGCCTCGCCCGCTGAGGCGGCCACTACGACGCCCGTCGCCGTGACGAAGTACAGCCACACCAGCCAGAGCGGGGACTGGGTCGGCCAGGGCGGCAGCGTGGCGTACACCTCGAAGACGGCGACGATCACCGTCGAAGGGGCGCTGGAGACGCTGACCGTGCGGATCGAGAACGACACCGACTGGTGGACCGTTCAACTCGAAGCCCCGGCGGGGGAGAAGCTCCACCCCGGCGTCTACCGGGACGCCGAACGGGCCGGCTTCGCCACCGGCCGCGCCCCCGGCCTGGATGTCGGTGGTCAGTCACGCGGCTGCAACAAGGTCTACGGCCAGTTCTCGGTCAACCAGATCGAGGCGGACGGCTCCGGCGCGATCACCACCCTGGACGCCACCTACACACAGCGCTGTGAGTCCGCCGGCGCGCCTGTGCTCAAGGGTGTGATCAAGTACCGGGCGTACCCGCTGTCCTTCTCCTACGCCAGCGAGCCGGGCGACTACGTCGGCCAGGGCCGCACCGGCACCCACACCGGTGCCACCAGCCTCTTCTCCCTCCGCTCCTGGGGAGCGGGAGGCCTGTCCTACGAGGCCTCCGGCAAGCGGGAGAAGTGGTCGGCTCTACTGGTCCCGCCCAGCGGCGAGACCTTCGAGGCGGGCCGTACCTACACGGCCGAACGCGGCAACGGCCCCGGCACGGCTGGTCTCGACGTCTCCGGCTTCGGCGGCTGCAATGCCAGTAACGGCTCGCTGACCATCACCAAGCTGGCCCGCGACACCGACGGCGAGGTCACGGCGCTGGCGGCCACGTTCGTCCAGCACTGCGAGGGGGCCGAGCCGGCCCTGCGCGGGACGATCCACTACTACGCCTAGGCGACGACGTTCCCCCACCGGATCGAACGCTTCCGCGCCCCATCTCCTCATGCCCCCACCAGCCGTGTCGCATCGGCCGGCCGTCGCGGGAACAAGTTCCGGCGACGGGTCGGCGGGCACGGCGGCATGCCGGGCGTCCACGTCACGCTCACCGACGGGGGCGCCGGTGACGTGCCGGCCATCTGGCTCGACCAGTGGTGGATCCTGCGCCGGCTACTCGACGGCCGGGTCCTCCTGGGCATGCTGCACGGCTTTCCTCACCGCCTGTTCCACCTCGTATCGGCTGGCGCCGGTAGCTTCGGCGTGCGCGGTGATGCCCGCCTCCACCGCCTCGGACGCCTCGCGCCAGCGGCGCCACTGCGCGTCGTACTCGTCACCGGTGAGCCCGGCGAGCTTCGCGCGCTCTTCCTCAGTGGATCGTTCCAGCTTGATCAACTCATCGGGAACCTTTGTCACGGTCATGGATCTTAGGCGGCCGGGTCCGTGCGTCGGCGACCGGACTTACCGTCCGGTCGGGTAGAGGTGCGGTCGATCGCCGGACGGGCCGCCTGCTGCCACCGGGGCCGCGCCGAGGTGCTGAAGCCGGGCGTGGGGCGTTCTTCACGGCCATTGGCTCGAGTCCTTGGGGGACGGGAGGTCAGGCGTGGGACAGCGCGAAGGAGACCAGGAAGCCGCTGACGGTGACCAGCCCGATGGCCAGGTGGGCCTCCTGGAAGGCTTCGGGGATCATTGTGTCGGCGATCATGGCCAGGATGGCGCCGGCGGCTACGGCCGTCACAGCGGCGATCACAGCTGTCGAAAGGCCGCCGACCACGGAATAGCCGAGCACCGCGGAGAGGGCGCTGGCCGCGGCGATCGCTCCCCACACACCGAAGATGTAGCTCTTGCTGCGCCCGGCTTCTTTCATCCCGGCGGAACTGGAGAGTCCCTCGGGAACGTTGCTGATGAACACCGCCGCCACCGTCACCAAGCTGACGGCACCGCCGTCGAGCAGGCTGACGCCGATCACCGCCGACTCCGGGATGCCGTCCAGTAGCGCACCCAGCGCCAGCGCCGTGCCCGAGCCGCTCTGCTGCTCCTCAGAGGGCTGCACCTGCTCCTTGTGGTGACCCGACCGTTTGCGATGGCGGGCGCCACGGCGGGCCAGCCACAGGTTGCCGACCGTGTATGCCGCTGCCCCGGCCAGTGTTCCGACGGCTGCCGGGCCCAGCCCACCCTTTTCGTAGGCTTCGCCGATCAGCTCAAAGGAGACGGCCGAGAGCAGCACCCCGGCACCGAAGGCCATCACCAGCGCGATGACTTTCTGCGGCACGCGCAGCGCGTAGCCGCATGCTGCACCCAGCAGCAGGGCGCACCCTGCCAGCAATCCCCAACCACCTGCTTGAAGCACCTCCGGCATGCGCCCCATGTACCCGTTCGTGCAGTGATCAACGCCCGAACTCCGCGCCCGCCTCGACGACGATCGCGACGCGACCGAGCCGCGGTGTCCGCGCTGGCTGCCTGCCGCAGGCGCCGGCGGCCAGGGAAGTCGGGCACCGGCACCACACACATCGGCGACGACTTCCGCGCCACCGCTCGAGGCGCTTGATGCACCGCTCCACGGTATTGCGCCGCTTACAAGTCCTGCGGTCGAAGGCGGGCGGCCTGCCGTCCGGCTGCCGCGCCGCAGCCGGTGGGCCTGCAGGTCGGCCGGGACGGGAATGACCGCACGGATACCGCGCCTGCGCGGGTGCTTGCGGATGGCGCGAGAGGAGTACACCTTGGCGGCCGGGATCACGTCCGGTGTGGTGCGAGGCCGACCACGCCACCGGGGGACCCGCAGGCGGGGAGATCCTCGAAAGCGGGTGCGTCACCGGCCTGGCCAGCGGTCAGTACGAAGGCCGGAG
Organism: Streptomyces sp. NPDC006314; assembly: GCF_040613075.1. Classification (NCBI taxonomy): domain Bacteria; kingdom Bacillati; phylum Actinomycetota; class Actinomycetes; order Kitasatosporales; family Streptomycetaceae; genus Streptomyces; species Streptomyces sp. NPDC006314. The sequence continues at coordinate 12,338 of NZ_JBEXRL010000033.1, forward strand.
GTCGGCAGCGTCCGTCAGCCACCGGATGGATTTTCGGGTCACCCCGCCGCGGGACCGGCAGATGGCATGGTCGCCCAGCTCGCCTGCCGGGGCCCCTTTCTGCGGGCTCCGGCCACTTTCAAGGTGTCTCTCCGAGTGCCTGCCCCGCTCGGTAACTCCCCGTCCAGTTCGTCGCAGTGACGGTCACCTTCTGTTCCTGTCACGGGTCGGCCGTACGCATCTGTCGCTGCACGCCGGATGGCCCGTCGTTGAGCGGCGGTGGTGGCGCCCCAGATGCCATCGTCCTCACCGTGCCGAATCGCCCAGGTGCGGCACGGGAGGAGTACGGGGCATCGCCGGCATATGGCCCGGGCGAGGGAGGCTTCCGAGCCGGGAGCGGCAGAGTCGGACAGGGGGAAGAAGATCTCGGGATCTTCACCGGCGCATGCGGCCTGATCGCGCCAGTCGTATGCCGGTGGATGTTCGCGGGTTGGGCCGGTCATCGAAACACCTCTGCTAGCCCTTGTTGCACGTGTCTCGGAAGGCTGCAGCACACAGCGCCGCAGACCCGGCAGAGGCTGCGCATCATCTTAGACATGCGTGTCCGGTTTGGCTATGTTTCACGTGGTTCCAAGGGGCCGTGGCTGGTCGTGGTGCCCTGCGGGGGATGGCCGCGCCAAGGCCATCTCCCTTCGGGCCGCACATAACCCGTCCGATCGGCGCGGACCCTGTTGCACCTGCGCCGGACCACCGTGTGCACCGACTGCTGACTGTCGACTGCTGGGGCAAGGCAGGAACGCCTGGCGCGGTCACTCGTCGCCGGGCAGGCAGTGACATGCGCAGATCAGACGCCTTGGGCGTCGAGTACGAGCTGTTACCTCTCGTGACGTCTGGGAACACATGCCACATCCGCCGAGACCGCGGCCGTCGCCGATGGGGATGGGCCGCCCGACAGGAAGGGTTTGATGATGAAGGCGCGGGAGATCATGACCGGCGGGGCCGAGTGCATCGGCGCCGAGGAGACGGTGCTGGACGCGGCACGGAAGATGAAGGACCTCGGGGTGGGGGCCCTGCCGATCTGCGGCACCGACAACAGGCTCAAGGGCATGCTGACCGACCGGGACATCGTCGTGAAGGTCCTCGGTGCGGGCAAGGATCCCGCCACCTGTCCGGCCGGCGACCTGGCCCAGGGCGAGGTCGTCACTATCGGTGCCGACGACGACGTGGAGGAGATTCTGCGCACGATGACCGAGCACAAGGTGCGCCGCCTGCCGGTCATCGACGGGCACGACCTGGTCGGCATGGTCGCCCAGGCCGATGTCGCCCGTTCCCTGCCCGACCCCAAGGTGGGCGAGCTGCTTGAGGCTCTGTCCACCGACTGAGGCCCTGCCGCTGACAGGCCCTGGCGGTTGCCCGGAAATTTTTCCGACTCGCGGCCAGGGCTTGGGGCAGGGGCCGGTGTACGACGTATGCGAACAGCGTGCGACGGGGCACGCGCGGCCGGGCTGGTAAAACGCCGCGGCGATCCCGCCCCATGACGAGTCGGCCACACCGTGCCCCCCATCTGGGCGGGGAAGTGCCAACGCATGACTGGTCGAGTCGGCGGTGCCCCTACCGGGAGAACCATGACAAGTGAAACCATGCCACTGACCACCCTGCATACCCTCGACGAGGTCACCGACTGGGTGCGTCGGCAACAACACCTCTACGTCCGCTGGTCCCTCGGACCGGAAAAGGACCTGCACGAGACGTCCAGCCGTGACGAACTCACCGGTGTGCCCCTGCCCGGTCTGTCCGTCAGCTCACTGGATGTCGAACCTTGGTGGGAGGACCGGCCGATGCGGATCTGGGTCGCTCGCCGCCTCTACGACTACTGCCACCTGCCCCGCCACCGGGGCGACGGCGTGCGCCCCTGGCTGCTGCGCGGCCGAGAGAGCGGACGCGGACCCGACAACGAACCGCTGGTCGACGACATCGTGCCACTGGCCTGGATCGCCCCGGCGGTCATCGAGGAGGCGGTGAAGGAGGTCGACAACCAACCCGGCCCCTGGGGCCCGGTTGAGCGCGACAGCTGATCCGGCGGGAACCGGTCGACGGCGCGAAACGGCGTGGACCACCGGGCTGCCCCGGAAGTGCCCCCGAGGTACTGGAGGGCAGGACGGCGATCCTGATCGCGCCCCGGCTGTCCACGGTCGCACCGCGGACCCCGTCACGGTCGTCGAGGCAGGTCCGATCCTGAACGTGGCACAAGGAACTGCTCGCGGCCGACGGACGCTACGCCGACCCGCACCGGACCCAGTTCGAACAGTGGGCTGCCGAGGCGACCGGGATCACGGCGGCGTAGCGAAAGCGGCGGCGGTCCGGCAACCACCGCGCACCGCAGCGGCATCGGCCCGTTCCCGGACCGCTCGCCATACGTCGGCATGCTGCTTCCCTTGTGTGGCACGGTCGGCGCGCGGGCAGCCCGACACACTGGCCGCCCGGCCGCCCACGGACGCCGACTGACGGACTGGGACTACTGGCACCGATCTGGCATGCCGCCCTGACCAGCGAAGATGAGCACGTTGGGTGATGTGGCGGAGTCTCGGGGAAGAAGTTGCGGCAGCCGATGGGAGGGTGCCGTGAAGGGTGGAGATCTGGAACTGGGCGAGTTGCTGGCCGCTGCGGAGGCGGCTCCGCCCGGTGAGTCCGTCGACGTGATAGCACACGACCTGCAAAAGCGATTCGGTGCGGAGCATGTGTCCTTCCTGTTCGCCGACCTCATCGGCCAGCGGCTGGTACGGCTCGCCGCGGCCGGCGGTGATGCCGCGGATCATGCCGAGCCGATCGACCTGCACGGCAGCGTCTACGACAGCGTTCTGCAGAGCCAGCACCAGCATGTGGAACCGGACGGCCAGGGCGGACGGCGCGTCATCACGCCGGTCACCAACCGCGGCGACTGCATCGGCGTCCTGGAGGTGACCCTGCAGTCCGCCGACGACACCGTGCTCCGTCAGGTCCGCGACGCGGCACACGCTCTGGCCTACATCATCGTCACGGACCGCCGCTTCACCGATCTGTACCACCTGGGACGGCGCACCACCGAGACCAGTCTGGCCGCGGAGATCCAGCACCAACTGCTTCCCTCGGCCCCCTGCTGCGAGGCGGCCCAGTTCACCCTCGCCGCCGGGCTGATCCCGGCCGACGACATCGGAGGCGACACCTACGACTACACCCTCGACCGCGACACCCTGCACCTGTCCATCACCGACGCCATGGGCCACGACACGAACTCCGCTCTGCTGGCCACCTTGCTGGTCGGCGCACTGCGGCGGGCACGCCGCAGCGGCTGTGACGCCCTCAAGCAAGCCCACCACGCCCACCAGGCCCTGCTGAGCCACAGCCGCGGCCTGGCCACCGGACAGTTGCTGTGCGTCGACCTCGAAACAGGCCTCTGTGAACTGGTCAACGCCGGCCACCCCTGGCCACTGCGGCTGCGCGACGGAACCGTCGAAGAGGTCAAGCTCGCCGTCAACCTGCCGTTCGGTGTGGCGGCACCCACCTCCTACCGCGTACAGGAACTGCAACTGAATCCCGGGGACCGCCTGATCCTGATCACCGACGGAATGCAGGAGCGCGGTGCCGCAGCCGTCGACCTGGCCTCGGTCGTTCACGACACCCGCCTGCTGCATCCAAGAGAAGCCGTCCGAAGCCTGACCGCCGCGGTGCTCGATGCCTGCCATGGCAACCTCAAGGACGACGCCACGGTCCTGATACTGGACTGGCACGGCAATCGCCGCCGATCGGCCGCAACCAGACCGGGCCCGCAGTGATGATCCGCAGCGGCCCACTCCTGAGTCCTTACCGAGGGCGGCGCCCCGTGATGTCTTCACCACCCGGCGGATACTGCGACGAGCCTGCCGGCCAGCGTTGGGCCGGCCCCGGGACGGGTGGACGACGAAGCTCCATCTGGCGTAGGCGGGGGAGTGGCCGAGGCGGTCGACCACCGCGTACACCGTCGTGCTGTCCAGCGAGGCCAGCAGCATCCGCCGTACCGCCCGCGCCCACCAGCGGGCGCAGCCCGGGTGTCGCCACAGGTGCCGTACGCCAGCGGCGGTCTCCTCCCACCACCCGGTCCCGGACCGCGCGGGCCGCTCCTCGCGCACCCGCAGCGCCGCGCACAGTCCGGCCACGAGCACGAAGGTGACCGCGTCCAGGCAGGCCACGGCCGGGGCCGCCGCGGGCCGTGTGGAGTCCCGCGCCGGTCAGCGGCGCAATCAGCTCCATGCCCTCTGTGACGGTCATCCGCAGGTCGGCTGACACCCCAGACCGGTACGCCTCCCGCTCCCCCTGCGTGAGGGCCGCGAGGCCGCGCTGTTCGCGTCCCTGCTGGAGACCGATGATTGGCGCCGCCGGGGCGTGCTGGCGCCTCAAGCGCCAGCACGCCCAACGCAGGCCGTAGATGGAGACCGTCCCCGCAGGCGTGGGGCCGGCCAGCCCGCGGCGGCCTGTGCGCCGATGGCGTCCACGACCCCGACAGCAGCGACGACATAGGCCACCGCTCCCACGGGACCGCCAGCCCTTTGCCCGAGTAGCGAAAAACACCGCCCTCAAGATCGGTACCACAACAGCCATGGAGATTTGCGGAACCCCGTGGCCCCCGACCGTGGTGGGAGTGTTCAGCTCGTCCGGATGATGAATCGCTGATCGGCTGCGCCGGTGCATTGTTCTTCGATTGCTTCGGCCCCCGACTTGGTGTCGTTGTCACTGATGCCGACGCACTGGCTGCTGGTGGCCGGGCGGAGCCGGAAACCGTTGTTGCCGTCTGGGGTGGGTTCCAGGCGGAAGAGGGTGCCCTGGGTGCAGTCGATGCGGGGTTCGAGCATGCCTTTGACCGGGCCGGTGCTCATGATGGTCAGGCACCCCTTCCCCTCCTGGGGATGGTGCCACTGGATCCGGTACAGGCCCTCGCCGGCGGGTTCGAGATAGGTGCGCGGCACGGTGGCGTGGATGCAGGGGAGTTGGACGGCGACGGCGTTGGCGTAGGCGCCGTCGCGGTCGCGTCCGTCGGTCAGACAGAGATCGGGGGTTCGGGCGGGGCGGATGGTGACCCAGCCGTCGGCTGGAGCCCGGGACGCGGTGGCCGCAGCCCCCGGTGCGCCAGGATTGTCTGAGCCGTCGGAGAGTAGCCGCCAGGCGATCACGGCGAGCAGCGGGATGACGAGCGCCGCCGCGAGCGCGACCATGCGGCCCTTGAGCCGGCGCTGCCACGGCACCGCGGGTTCTTCGATCTCCGCTTGAGCGCCGGCTTCCACCTCGGCCGCACTCTCACCCCTGGCCCCGGGCGCCGTGTCGGCCGCGGCCACGGTTTGTGCGGCGATCCGGTCCCGGGCGTCCACCCAGTCGCCCACCCGCTGCCCGTCCCCGCAGGCGCGGACGAACGCGGCCAGTACGTCGGGCCGCGGCAGGCTGGTGCGCCTCAGCATGTCGGCCAGTGTGCTGCGCGCCAGCACGTCGCCGTTTCGGGCGGCCTGCTCCTCCAGTTCCCGGTACGTCAGCCCCGATTGCTCCTTGAGCCGCTTCATCGTCTCGACGAATCCGGCAGCCTCTCGCGCTGCGTACGGCGACAACTCCTCCAGTTCCCCCACGAACGTCATACTGCTGTGCCCCTTACACATCGGGCAACGATGGTTTCCGCCATGCCTCGCTGCGGTCCAGGGCCACCGCCGAAGTGGAGGCAGCGGACACAAACCTGTCCCGGACAGGTCCCTGATCACGGCCGCTGGCCGGCTTCGGCCGAATGCGTCTTGTCATTCTCAGAGGGCTGGACGACCGGCGCGGACGGCGAATGGACCGCGACCGAGTCACGCCGTTCGTTCGACCTCACTCCTGTGTGTTGCCCTGTGAGGGGGACGCGGCTGGCGGGGGGTGGTTTGCCTGCGAGTGCGGTGTGTCCGCGGTGGTGATTGTAGGTGTGCAGCCACTGCGGGAAGGCGTCGCGTCGTTCGGCTTCTGAGCGGTAGGGGCGGGCGTAGGCCCGCGTCCGGCCTCAGTTCTCCTTCTTTCCGTCATGAACCCGCCCGGCAGAGGCCGGTTGGTAGGCGCTGATGACGTAGAGAGACTCATCGTCGATGGCGTTCTCGTCCCAGTCCAGTGAGATCCGCACGGGGTGCCCGTCGGCCGCGTACGTCGCCTCCGCTGTTTCCGCGTTGTCCCTGCGGGCCTGTTCCAGCCTCTTCAACAGCTGGCCGAGCGTGGGTACTTCGACGTGCTCCCGTACCTGCCGCCGACTGTCCTCGTCGAGCCCGACCACGTTTGTCACCGTGCCGTTCCCGACCTCGACCCGGAAGGTTCCCGCCAGGACCTGTGTGGTCGACGTCAGCGTGTAGACGTAGGAGTCAGGCTCCTCCCAGGCGGCTGTGCCCTGGACCCCGGCACGCTCGGGCTCACTGCCCTCGGCGATTTTGGAGGACGCCGAACTCCCGGCGTCACATGCGGGGACTAGACACAGCAGCGTCCCGATCAGCGCGGCAGTAGACAGGAAACGGGCACGGGAGTGTCCGGCAATCATGGTGGCCCCTTTGAGTCGGCTACAGCTGTGACGCCGCTGGGTTCGAAATCGTTCAGGGCGTCGGCCTGCGGGCCGTCCCCACAGGGCAGCGACAGCCCCGGCGCTGGCCGGCCACCAGGCTTTGCCGCCGAGCACGAGGAGGGCGTCCACAACGGCCGGCGGTACCTCTGATCTGGCACTACTCAGGGCGCGTGCAGCAGTTCCTCTGGGCAACGCGGACACCGCAGGACGCATCGAGAACAGCCAGGCCGGCGTGTTCCTCGGCTGCGCGACCGGGCCGGGGCAGGCGCTGATCGAGCCCGGTCACCGGCATCCAAGCGTTTCGCACCCCCGGCACCGCCACCCCCATCAGCGGAGCCGAGCGAGCCAAAGATCACGTACTCGGTACGCGCTTAGTACGTGAAACGTACGTATCGCGGTACGGTTGAAGGACGGAGGTTCTTCATGTCGGAGTTGTTCGACGCGGTCGATGCGCTGGTCGCGTCCCGGTCCCCGCTGCCCCCGCCGACCGAGCGGAGGCGGCTGCGTCATGCGCACGGACTGACGCTGGACGAGGTGGCCAGTGCGCTGCAGGTGCGGCGCGCCACCGTCAGCGGTTGGGAGGCTGGCAAGACGGAGCCGCGGCCACCGGAGCGCGAGGCGTACGCACGGCTGCTGGCCAAGCTCGCGGAGCTCTACCCCGCCAGCTCCGTGGCACCGGCGGAGGACGCTGCGGTGCCCGAGACGTTCACCGGTCCTGCCGCGTCCGCGTCCGCGTCGGCGCCGTCGGCGGCCGAGCCGGCAGAAGAAGCCCGGCCCCTGACCGCAGGCCCGATCCAGGTGGCGGCGGCGACTGCTGCTGAGGGCGCCTCGCAGCGCCCCACCCCCTCCTCTGCCGCTGCCCCGGCCCCCGCGTCGCGTCCGGTGGCCACGGCCAAACCGTCGTCGACGTCGCGGCGCCCGGCCGCCCCGACGCAGGCCGCCCCGACGAAGGCCGCCCCGACGAAGGCCGCCCCGAGGAAGACCGCCGCGGCGGTCGTTGATCCGCGGTTCGCGAACGGCCCGCTCGCGGTCATCGACGCCGACACCGACCGGCAGGTCGTGGCGTACTGCGTCGGCGGCCTGGTCCTGGACGTGCCCGCCAAGTCACTGCCCGCGCTGGTCGAGTGGACGCTGAAGGAGGCGCAGCTCGGGGCTGCGAGGCTGCATAGCTCCGGGAAGGACGCCGACCCACTGCTGGTGCTCACCGCGGCCGCGTTGGAGCGGTACGGGCTCCCGGCACGGCTGTCTCAGTCCGAGCGGCTCGCCGGGCGGCTCCCGGACGGACACAAGGTCTGCCGGCAACTGGACCGCGCCGACTGGCATCTGACCAAGCGGGGGTTCGGGCCGTGGGCGCGGATCTACCGGCCCGCACAGGGCCGTCAGCGGCAGTGCGTGCAACTGTGCATCCCGTCGTGGAACGCGCTCGACACACGAACGTGGGGGCACGCCGCGCAGTTGCCGCCGGCGGAACTCGCCCGGGTGCTGGGCGCCTACGCCGCCCGGGTGATGACGCCGCGCGGCTCCACGGCCGTCACCGGCCTGGAACTGATGACCGCCCTCAACCCACCGACCCGGGCGAGCGAGCCGGACGAGACGGGAAAGCGGCACAAGGAGCACCGGCCCGGCTCGCTGGGCGAGCACCCGATCGAGTGCGCGCCGTGCGAGGCGCCCGACGGGCATCCGCTGCTCGCCGATCTGCCCCGCTTCCACCAGCGGGGACCCGCGGAGATGCTGTTCGAGGAGGCGTACGACTGGGCGCGGGAGCTGACCGACGCCGAGTGCATGCAGCGCTACCTGGTCGGCATCGACGTCAACCTCGCCTTCGGTGCGGCCGCGAACGGCGCGCTTGTCGGCTTGGCGACGCCGCCCGTGCATGTCACCAACCCCGAGTTCGATCCGACACTGCCCGGGGCGTGGCTGGTCGACCTCTCCCACGTCGACCTCTCCCGCGTCCTCCTCGCGAAACAGTGGCGGCAGTTCGACGGCGCGTTGCTGCCCAGCCCGTTCACGCCGAACGGCGAACGCCCGGCGGGCCCGGCCTGGTACGCGACTCCGACGGTGGCGTACGCGATAGAGCTCGGCTACGACGTCGCCCCCGTCGAGGCCTGGGTGAGGCAGGAGAGGGGCAGGTTCCTGGACGGCTGGTACAAGCGGCTGCGCGACGCCTACGTCGAGACCATGAACGACCTGGGCGTGGTCGAGAAGCTGCCCCCGGAGCAGTTCCTGCAGGCGATGGACGGCTACAAGCAGCGCGACCCGGAGATGGCGATCGTGCTGGATGCCATCAAGTCCACGGTGAAGGGCGGCATCGGCAAGCTCAGGGAGCGGGCGCGCGGCGGCGGCTGGAAGCCCGGCCAGGCGTGGCCGGCCCTCTCCAGGCCGACCTGGCGGCCCGACATCCGCGCCGCCGTAATCTCCCGGGCACGCATCAACCTGCACCGTAAGATGCTCCACTTGGCCGCGGTCACCGGCCGGTATCCCGTGGCGGTCCTGTCGGACTGCGTCGTGTACGCCGCCGACGGGCCGTCCCCGCTGGACGTCCTGCCGTACGACGCCGACGGCAAGACGGCCCCCGGATCCTTCCGGCTCGGGGTGTCGCCCGGGATGGTCAAGCATGAGGGCACCCAGACCACCCTGTGGGCCGAGGAAGTGCGCGAGACGCACGGCCAGGTCCTCAACCTTGCCCGCTACATCAAGACGGGCGAGGTCACCGCCAAGGATGACGCAGAGTAGGAGACGAGGGCCGATGGACACGGTCGGGGACGGTCTCGACGCCGCGCTGCACAAGGCGTTCACGCGCCCGATCCCCAAGAGCGCGGGCGCGCAGATGCGCTATCTGGTCAGGCAGCTCAAGGGCACCAGGTCGGTTGCCGGGCTGCTCGGCGTCACTCAGCGCACCGTCGAACGGTATGTGAAGGACCAGATCAGAAAGCCCCGGCCGGACCTCGCGCAGCGCATAGAGCGCGAGGTCAGAAAGCGCTGGCAGCCACAGATCCGGGCCAGGGCCAAGCGCACCGCGGCCACCACCGCGGGCATTGTCATCGACACGCGCGCCCGGTTCGGCTACACCGCCGCTCCCGGCACCACCGACGACGCCCGGCTGCGCCATCTCACGGTCGCCCTGCCCCCGCACTACGCCGCCCGCCTCTTCGAGGCCAAGGACGCCGGAGGCACCGAGCAACAGCTGCGGAACATCGCGGCCGAGGCGCTGGGCGAGGTGTACTTCCGCGACAGCGGCCGCCGCGCCCACGGCCTCGAAGTCGATTTCACCGACGTCGAACACCTCGAGTTCGATCTCTGACCCAGCCGGTTCTACGACCGCTCGGCGGCCGCCTGGGACCGCGCGCTTCATCCGGCACCTGCGCACGTGAGTCGGCCTTCAGCGTCGGAGACGGCGCGCGGGTCCTGGCGGCGCGCCGCCGATCAGGGGGTCCCTCCGATCTCGGCTTCTGCCGGAGTGCGAATCGGCCCGCGTCATCGCGAAGTCGCTCGGCTACCACGACGAGAACGCCCCGGCTGGTCACGGAAGCGGAAGGGACCTGGAGCCGATGACCTCTGGCGACCACGGCCGAACCTCATCCGGGCGCAGCTGCGTTGATCATTCCTCCCACCACGGCTCCACGCCCACCGCGGCGACGAACTCGTGGAAGTCCATGTTGCCGATCTCCAGGTTGCACGCCATCGATCCGACCTCACGGCACGGAAGGACGGCCGAGTTCCCCGGGGTGTCGTACAGGTCGACGACGGTCAGCGGTCGGCCGGCCTCGGTGAAGGTCCTGGCGTCGGCGAGCGCGACCAGCGTGGTGTGCTCCTCGGGCGGGACAAGCGCCGGGACCTGGCCCGGCAGGACGCCCTCGAAGGCTGGGTCGTCGACCACCAGCGCCGCCAACGGATAGTGCTCCGCGTCGATCTCGTCGGGGTCCAGGTCCGCGCCGACCCAGCCGTCGTCGTCGGCCCCGCCCAGCTCGTCGAGCAGGGCGCGCCAGCCTCCCTCGTCGTCGAAGGAGGTACGGACCAGCAGGGCGGCGGGCGTGGGGGGCAGCGCCGGGAAGGAACGGCGCGGCGGCACCGTCGGCGCGGGGAAGGCCGGTCGGCCACCGTCCCCCTGGTACATGCCGCACCTGTCCATGGTGCGCACCAGGTCGTCGAAAGCGAGCGCGCCACCAAGCACAGCGGCCAGAATCTCGCCGAGCCGGGCCGGCGGGACCCGGACGCCGCGCCCGGGTATCGCCACCAGGTCCACCAGCAACGGCCCATCCCCGCCGTACACCGCAGGGATGTCCGCCAGGACGACGACCGGCGGCACGAGGCCGCCTCCCGGGACGAGCGCCGGTACGTTACCGCCGTGCAGGTAGTCCCATCCGTGGCCTTCGACCAGGTGGAGTCTCACCCCGCTGTCCCCGAGGACCAGCGCGTCGCCTTGCCGGCGGCCCCCGATCCCGTCGAGCAACCCGCCCCACTGGGCCTTGCCGTCCTCGTAGCACGTGCAGACCAGCAGTACTTCACCAGGCGCAGGCTGGACAAGCTCGGGAAAGGACATGGCTCTCCTTCGAAGGACTGGCGCGGGGACCAGGACACCAGGCCACCGGTCCCGAGGTCCGAGCACTTCATTCGGCGGACAGCGCCCATCCCAGGGCTCGGTCGTACTGCCTTCCGGGCGATGTCGGATGCCGGGTGGTGCTGTCCCCGTGTCGCGCCCAGGAGCCGAGCCTATCGGTGTACTCCGCGCCGCCCGCGGCGGGGACGGTCAGCAGGCTCTTCCCACAGTGATCCAGACGCCGCCTGGCCCCCTGCCCGACCGGTCACGGATGCACTGCACGAAGGACGCGTCTTGTGCGACCTCCTGCTCCGGGTGAGGCTCCTGCAAGGCCTGGTGCTCCTGCTCATCCAGCCCGTCGGTCAACCCTGACGGCACATCAGGAGATACAGCCGGCCACGTGGCCCAGGTGGTTACTGTCCTCGCCGCAGGCGTGGGGGCTCCTCCTCGGAGCCACGTCGCAGTGGAACTGGGCCGGAAGCTCCAGGAGAAGCTCGGCCGGGCACTCGCCCCTCTCGAAGGAACCGCTAGCAGACGCGCCTCTCGCGCCCCCCCAGCCCGTCGTGCCGTATACCGGGGCGTGCCGGCTGCACAGCAACACCTTCTCTGCCGTGCGGTGGAACCGCGCCGCTGAGGTGATGCGCCTGCCGGGCTCCTCCGACGCCGCAGCGGACAGCGCCTGCGGCAGGTGATACCGCGGGGCGCCGCACAGCTGCGCCACCCGATCCTCCCGGTCCAGGAAGACCTCACCGTCCCGCCGCTCGGGTGGGTGGTGGGTGCGGCGTTCGTAGCGCCGGAGTGTCAGCCGGCAGCGGTGAGGGCGAGTGCGGTGAGGACGAGGACATAGGCGGCCACTGTCAGGGCGGTCCTGGCGAGATACGCGCCGCGCACACGCCGTTGCGGAGGTGGGGCGAAGCAGCAGCATGGCCTTTGGGTGTGCCAGTAGGAGGAGTCGAGCCAGTAGGAGCCCAGGAGGCGGGCGGTGCCGGCGGAGCTGGGTTCGTCATTCACGTGCAGGCCAACGCGCGGCGGGCTGAGGGGTTGCGGCGGTGGACTCGGTCGGCACCGGACCGTGATCTTGCATAGCCGCGGGGCATCTGACAAACGCCAGCCATCACCCTGCAAGACGGACGCATGCACGCCATCCACCGCGCCTGACCATGTGGGCGGCGGGCGGAACCACGGACCACGCATATCCCAACCCGTCGCCCGCCTCCCGCCCCGTGGGCGGCGGCGATTTCGCCCGCCTGTCCAAGAAGATCGCCGAGACCGGCCTGATGAACAGGCGTCCCGGCTACGAGACCGTCCGGTCCATCGCCGTGGCCGCCGCCTACGCCGGTGGCTGGTGCGCGTGCGTCCTCATCGGCGCCGGCTGGTGGACCCCGGCGGTCGCGCACCGTCAGGTGTTCCGCCGACGCCAGCCCGGCGAGACGTCCGGCCGTCTCACTGGTGGCGCACCTGCGGGGAGGACGAGGATCAACGCGGTCAGGCAGGCCGCGATGTGCCCGTAGAGCAGCTGGCCGTCCAAGGCACGGCTCTCGCACGGAACGTACGCGGCAGCTGGTTCAATGACCTCGCCCTGCCTGGCAGGGAACGCACGCTCAGTCGGCGGGCGGATCCGGGTACAGCGGAGCAAGTCGTTGCCAGCAGCGACGCAGGTGCTCTTCGGTCTGTCCCAGGATGCGCATGTCGGTTGCCTCGGCTGCCGCGTCCGGCGCGCTGACGTGCGGCTTCGGGGACGCGGGGCGTGTCCTGCGGCGCAGGAGAGTTCGTTTACCGAGTACGGCAGCGATCGTGACCGCTGCGGTGAGCGCAGGCAACGGGGGGCGAACTGAGACGCGCACGTGACATCCCCTATGAAAGGTTCGGTGCGGTGCTGACGCATGGGCGTCAACACCGCGCCGACTCAGCGCGTCAACCGGGCCAGGCGCCGGCGAAGCGACGCGTGGCGGCGGCACCGGCGCGGTCGAGGGCGGCCTTGACCGCGACGAAGATCGCCCCCTGGAGGGTGGCCGCGCGAGCAGGACGTCCTGCCAGGTGCGGTCCTCCCAGGATGGCATCGGGGGCGTCCTCGTCGCGGCCCGGCATTTCTCACGCCTGTTTCCAAGCGGCGCCGGCGATCACGCCGCCGGGGGCGCCAAGGGCGGAACCGGCCGACTTGCAGGCCGATCTTCGAGGCCTTCGCAAGATCACTTCTTTCCCCGGCCGCGGCGCAGCAACAGCACTGCCGCGAGGATCACGCCTCCGGCCGCGAACAGGGCGGTTCGGTTCTCCCGCGCGACCGGCGCGATCTGTCCGGCCTTCTCCCGCACCGGTTCCGGGGTCTTGTCCTGCAGGACCTGGCCGGCCTGGCCAGCCTTGACCTTCACCTGCTGCGCCGCCTGGGCGGCCTTCTCCTTCACCGGGTCGGGCAGCTTGTCCCGTACCAGCTGAGTGGCGTCGGCCGCCTTGGCCTTGACCTGCCCGGTCAGCTCGGCGGCCTTCTGCCCTGCCTGTTCCTTCACGGCGGCTGCCTTCTCCTGAGCGCGGGCCTTGACGTCTGTCTTGGCGGCCAGCTCCTCGACGGTCTGGCCAAGCTCCTGACGGGTGTGTTCGACCTGCTCACGCAGCTCTTCGGGGCTTGAAGCGGTCTGTTCGTCGTGCGGGGGCTGGGTCATCGGTGTGCGCTCTCCTTGATCTGTGCCACGTCGGCCTTGACGTTGTCCATGGCCTGCTCGGGAGCAGGTGCGCCGGCTTCGGCGATCTGCTTCTTGCCCACCAGGGCCATCACCGCGGTGATCACGCCGAGTAGGGCGGTGACGATCAGGGCCGCCGCCCATACCGGCAGTGCCAGGGCGATGGCGGCGATGACGGTGGCCACCAGGGCCTGCAGGGTCAGCATGCCGACAATGCCCGCGCCGCCGAACAGCCCGCCACCTTTGCCGTACCGCTTGCCCTTTTCCTTCATTTCGGCCTGCGCCAGCCGCATCTCCCCGCGCACCAGCTCGGTGAGCTGCTGCGAAGCACGCTGTACCAGCTCGCCGACGGGCTCATGGCCCGATGAGGGTTCGGGGGAGGGGTGTTCGGCGCCGTAGGGGTTGGCGTGCGCCATGCTGATCAGCTCCTGTGCGTGCCTGTTCAGTGGTCCTGAGTGGGGTTGTCCTGGATGGGGGCGTCGGCGTTGCGCTTGACCGAGTCAATGCCGCCCAGGCAGGCCCGGTGGGTTTCGTGGTGCTCGCTGATGGCGATCACCTGCCCGTTCGTTGCGAACGGAACGAAGTGACACCCCTTGCCCGAGGTGTGCCGGACCTCAAGCGCGCAGCCATCGTTTCCTCCTCCTTTGAGCGTGGGCCGGACACGTCAACCTCTCGGGTGTCCCCTGATGAGGCGGCCAATCCGGTCACGCATGACGAATATCGACGCGCTCAGGGCGAGACCGACGCTCGTCGGGGCCCGCCTCAGGCGAGACGGCGTCGGTCCTCCTCCGTCCACTTACGGGTGTCCCGCGGCGGGAGGTACGGCTCCTGAGTCTCCGGCAGACCACCGGCGACCGCACGCTGGCGGGCCATCTCGGCGTCGAACTCCAGGCCGAGCAGGATCGCGACGTTGCTGATCCACAACCAGACCAGGAAGACGATCACTCCCGCCAACGCTCCGTAGGTCTTGTTGTACGAGGCGAAGTTGGAGACGTAGAACGCGAAGCCGGCAGAGGCGACCATCCACACCAGCAAGGCGAGGAAACTGCCCGGTGTGACCCACTTGAAGCCGCGCCCCTTCACGTTGGGCGTGGCCCAGAACAGAATCGCCACCATGATCGTGACCAGGACCACCAGCACGGGCCATTTGGCGATCGACCACACCGTCAGCGTCACGTTCCCCACGCCCAGCGCGGCGCCCGCCTGACGCGCCAGGCCGCCGGTGAACACGACGATCAGCGAACTGATCACCGCCAGGACCAGCAGCACCACCGTCACACCCAGACGGACCGGGAGCACCTTCCACACCGGACGCCCCTCCGGCATGTCATACACGGCGTTGGCGGTACGGATGAAGGCGGCGACATAGCCCGAGGCCGACCACACGGCGAGCACCAGACCCACGATCGCCATGACGGAACCCACACCGCCGTGCCCCTGCAACTGCTTTACGGCGTTGCTGATGATGGTGCGCGCAGAACCCGGCGCCAGCGTGTTGATGTTGTCCATCACCTGCTGCGTCGCCGACTGCCCCGCGACACCCAGCAGCGACACCAGTACCAGCAGCGCCGGGAACAGGGACAGCACCCCGTAGTACGTCAGGGCCGCGGCCCGGTCTGCGAGCTCGTCGTCCCTGAACTCCTTCAGTGTTCCCTTCAGCACCGCAGACCACGATCGCCTCGGAAGCTCGGTGGGCGCGTCCGGAGCACGCTCCTCCACCTCCTCGTCCGGTCCCACGGTAGCGTCGCGGCCCCCTGCCTCCGGCTCGCGTCCTGTGTTCCTGCCTGCTTTCACTGTCCGTGCCATGACACTCGGGTATCCGCAGGGCGCGGCTCTAGGCAGCGAGCTGGTGGCAGAAGGCGCACACTGGGCGCACACGCCTACTGCTCGACCCACATGGCCTTCCCGGCGGGCCGTAACGGACACCCGACCGCCTTCGGGCCGCATGGGCGGCGAGGAAGAATCCGCGGACGCCTCATCGCTGCCAGCGGCCCGACCCAGCCTCCGCCCCACGGCTGTGCGCCCGAGTCACCGACCCCGGTGCCGACGCTCCTGCAACTTCTTCATCTGCGACTCTATGACGCTGCCGCGATGACTCCCGGCTTTGTGCCGCCCCTTGCTGCTCTGTTCAGCCGTGCGCTTCTGCCGTAGTTTGTCGGCCATCTCCCTGGCCCGTTGTTTCATCCTCTCGGCGTCCATGGCCGCTCCTCCCTACACCACCCGTTCGGACCCCTTTGGTCAGATTTGCACACCGAATGGCTCGCCGCATCCTGCCGGTTCAACACGTTGCACGAAGCAGCAGCGTCCCCCGGAGTAGGCCCGCGGATGGATGTGGCCGCGGGCACGACCCCGCGGCGCCGCGCATGCCGTCCAGGTCGGCCTGGCGCGGGTTGATGATGCGCCGACGCCACTCGGCTGGTGGTGCGATGCCGACGCCAAGGCCGCAGTGTTGACCTGGCGACGGGCCCATTGCGCGTGTTCCACAGCAACCGCATCGCTGCTCTCGTACGGTCCCTGGCATGGATGATGCACAACCACCCGGTGACAGCGGCGAGCCCGCCGCGGGATCCGGTTTCGCGACGTTTTCCCTTCAGGACGTTCTACGGGAGCTGAACAGCAATCTGCAGTCGCTCTCGGCACACGGCGCCGGCAGGGGCATCCTCCCCTCACCCCCATGGCGCGGTCGGCAGCCACGGCCGCGGAGTGCCCGCCAGTAGTGCCCGCACCGCGGTTTCCCATCGTCGGTGGCAGGCCCGATTCCGAGGATGTGCTCGCACACCTTGCTGGACAGCCCCCCGGGGCGCACCGACTTGATCCACCGCCCGAGGTCCTCGCTTTGGCGTACGACGCCGCCCGATGACGTGGGTAGCGCACCGTGTCCTCCTCCAGGTGGAGCGGGGTGAGGCGGAAGGCGCGCTGCCTCTCCGTCCGCCAGGTGGGTCACCAGGACGGATCGAGCCCCTCGAGTCGCTCGCGCCGGTCCGTCGACAGCGCGCCGGTCACGACTCCGCGGGCAGCCCCCGGCCCGCAGCTGCTCGATCTCCCAGGGGTGCTCCCGTAAACGGTCTCGGACGCATGTGCTGATCTCGGTCATCCGACAGGGTGAGGTTGTGGAGGCGGGCGATACCGAGCAGGGCATGGTGGACGCCCTCGCCTTTCCGGACGGCAGTCGAGGAGGACCTCCCAGGCCTTCGGACCTTGCGGGAGGCGTTGTGTTCCTCCTCCGCTTGTGCACGGTGTGCCGCGGGCCGAAGCGTTCGGGCAACTCGCGCCCTACCCCCCGGTGCCGAGCCGGTGAAACGATCCCCGTGATCACCTGACGGTGGTGCCGCCACCGTCCGCACCGGTCTTGCTCACCGGCACCAGCGGCTCCGGCACAGTCCACTCCTCGTCGGTCAAATCCCCCTGCTGAGCTTGACCAGGACAACGAGCAGCCCGGTGGAAGGGGCACGGCTAGGACGGCGCCCGGCCCGCCCGCTCAGGCCGCCCGTAGTGCTCGAACCACTCCGGCGCGAGGATCGACATCACGACGGCGTCCACCCGCTCGCCCTCCCACAGCAGCGCGTCCCGCAGCACGCCCTCAGGGACGAAGCCGACCTTCTCGTAGACACGCCGGGCCCGCGGGTTGAACGCGTACACCTCCAGCGAGATGCGGTGCAGACCCAACTTCTCGAAGCCGTAACCGACGATCAGCCGGGTCGCCTCGGTCCCCAGACCACGACCATGGGCGCCGGGCACGAAGGCGATACGGAAACTGCAGCTCTCGTTGCCCGCGTCCCACTCGTTGAGCACCGCTTCCCCCACGACGTCACCCGTCGCCTTCTCCACCACAGCGAGGTCCAGACGGTCGCCCTGGTCAGCACGCGTGCCGTACCACGCCCTTAGCCGCGCTTCGTCGGGCTCGTTTTCGCCATGGCTGCCGGTCAGCCGCGCCACCTGCGCGTCCCGCGCCATGGGCATCAGCGCGGCCGCGTCGTTCACCGTGACCGGCCGCAGCAGGACCAGGGCTCCGTCCAGCGTGGGCTTGAAGCGGAACCCGGGGACCGGAACGCCTTGATCATGATCAGCCATCCCCGCAGTGTGTCATGTCGACAGACCCGTCCTCCTCCGGTTATTCACCCCGCGGACGGCTTTGGTACGGCCCCACCGCCGCACTCACCATCCGGCTGCGCACGTGATCTCCCTTCCCCAGCATGGGCGGTTCGTGGGCCGATCACTTCGATCTGCTCACCGGCCTGCCGAACCGAGGGGACACCGTCGTCGGCAACGACGTCTGGTTCGGTCACGGCACGACGGTGATGCCTGGTGCGGATCGGGCATGGCGCGATCACCGGCTCCGGCGCCGTGGTCACCAGCGACGTACCCGACTACGGCATCGTCGGCGGTAACCCGGCACGGCTCATCCGTACCCGGTACAACCAACAGGACGTCGCCCGGCTGCTGGCGGTGGCCTGGTGGGACTGGCCTGCCGAACTTATTACCGAACACGTGCGGACGATCATGACGGGGAGCATCACCGATCTGGAGGCCGCCGCCGCCCCGGAAAACCCGCGTTCATGAACGCCGACCCGCTCTCGTGGTACTGGGCCCGGCCCGTCGCATCGACACCAGGACGCCACCGCGGAGCCCCTACGTGCGGTCCTGAACAACCTGGTCACCGACGCGGAGACCGCCCGCAGCTCGGCACGGTTGCGCGCCGGCGCGCGGGTTGCGGGCGGCACCCCACGCGCCGCCGACCTCATCGGGGAACGCAGTCATGGGCCGAACGTACGGGACCTCCCAACGGACGCGACGCCCAGAGCCGTTGGGCCTCGCGGACCGTAGCGCGTCACCGCACCGGCCGCCTACGCTGCCCCCAGGCGTGATCGCAGAAGTCGTTGTCTTACCGACCGGGGGGTGGCCTCCCGGTCCGTGGAGCAGGGGGGCGTATGGCGGCGAGTCCGAGGAAGCTGCAAAAGATCGCGGACCGCGAGAGCGAGGCCGCGATCCGGAACCTGCAGCGCGGCTACCCCGAGCGCGCCTTGGTGAGCAGCAGTAAGGCGCTGGAGGCGGTGCGGCAGTTACGGGAAGCCGAGCCGGAGGATGTCGACCACACGCTGGCTCTGGCATCGGTGCTCTACAACCATGCGGCCTTCCTTGCGGCGTCCGGTACTCCGGCTGAAGGGGTCCGGGCGGCACGGACCTCATTGGCCTTGTATGAGTCGCTGCTGCCGGACAGCTCTGCGGAGGGGGTTGCGGCGCTGGTCCACCACTCCTCCCGGCAGGCGGTGCTGCGCCCGCAGTGGCCGACAGCTCTGGAGGTGGCCATGTGGGCGGCGGATGTGAAGGCGCGGCTGTGTCCCTTGCTGGCTGAGGCCGAGGGCCCGAGCGCGTCGGGGGAGATCCACCGGCTGGGCAGGGAGGCCGTGGCCCTCTACGCGCAGGTCGTCCGTGTTCTTCCGGAGCAGGAGGAGGGGCTGGGGCGGGTGGAGGAGCAGTATCGCCGGGCGCTGGACCTCCTTGGGGAGCCCGCCTGACCGGGTGGGGCCTGCTGTGGTGCTTCACCCCGGCCACTACGCCGTTGCCGTGAACCGGACCAGGTCATCCCTTCGGAACCGCGGCCGGCTCATCACCACTGCGGACAGCGCGCCGCGGCGAGCCGGGTCATCAGGCCCGAGCACCGCCAGGAACCGCGGACCTGAAGGCCGTTGGTGCCTGCCGGCGACACGCGGTGTCCCATGGGCCGACGCCGGAGCGCCAGGCGTTGGCGAGCGGCACGACGTGGTCGATGTCCACCTCCGTCGACGGTCTCGTGGCCGCCTTGCCGCGAAAGTGTCGGACAGCCGGGAGTCCCTGAGCACCGCATCGACTGTCGAGTGCTTCGGCAGCTCCAGCCGCTCGGTGACGTCTACGCCCGGGGCCGTGCCCACCTGCGACCGCGGTGGCCACGACTGCGGCGGTGTCCGCCGCTGACCGCTGGACGGTCCCTGGTGATCGCTGAGAAGGGAGACCGGCTGTCATGTCCCGGCGGCACGCTAGCCCCTGGGGGGCGGCGTGCCGCCGTCTGCTGTGCCAGCCGCCATGGCGTTCCGTGTGTGGACGGCGGGCTCAGCGTGGGAGTTCGGGATGACGTGTCAGCTGGCGTACCACTTGGAGCAGGCACTCTTCGCGACGTACGGAACGCCGTTGGAGTACATGCGCCAATAGGCGCCGCAGATCCTCACCCAGCGTCCCCGGACCCAGTTGACCGCCTTCGTGTGCGCCTGGAAGGTGGGGCCGTTCTCGCGCTGGACAACGCCGGCGTCCAGCATCACCTTGTGGTACGGGCTGCCACAGGCGTGGAAGGTGCGGCCGTGGTCGTCTGACCAGTCGAACCAGACCTGGGTGCCGGGCCCGGTCGCGGCGTCGATGCCGGCGTTCACCCGTGCCCAGGCGAACCAGGTGCCGTGCGACTTGGCGTTCCGCAACTCGACCAGCGTCGGTCCCACGGTGAGCTTGTGGTCCGTGGTGGCATGCGGAAGATGACGGGGCTCCAGCCCCTTGCCGTGGTTGTAGCCGCACGACCAGTTCTGGGATCCGGACGCGACCTGAGCCGCCGGGCGGTGCCCATCGGTCGCCTGCGCCGGCGCGATTCCCATCAGGCCGGCGCCCAGCGCTGCGGTTGCTGCCGCGAGCGTGAGCCGCTTGTGCACGTTCATACTGCGCTTCCCTTCTGCTCGGAGCGGCCGGGCAAGCCCGCAATGGCCGACCCGTACCGGTGACCTCGACTTTTCCCGTCAGGGGATTGAATGGGCAGCCGGTGCCACAACCCTGATCAATGGCAGCGGTGCGTTCACGGGCGCGGCGCGGGGCGCTGGCCAAAGCAGACGCCTCTGGCTTGCCCTTCTGCCATGGGCGCGCGTACCTTCTGCGGCCTCAGCGCCGCGTCCACGGGGGAAGCGGGACGGGGAGGGGAGGCGTTGATGGCGGGGCGTCCGGAAAGCCCGCTGGATCCGAGTGCCGGGCCGGTGGCGCGGTTCGCTGCCGGGTTACGCGGGTTACGGGCGCAGGCCGGCAGCCCGACGTACCGGGTGCTGGCGCAGCGAACCGACCACGGGGCGAGCACTCTGTCGCAGGCGGCTGCGGGGGAGCGGCTGCCGACGCTGCCGGTCGTGCTGGCGTATGTCCGCGCTTGCGGTGGGGATGAGACGGAGTGGGAGACGCGGTGGCGTGAGGCGGCCGCGGAGGTGGCTGCCGAGCCGCGCGCCGAGGATGAGGACGTCGATCCGCCCTACCGGGGGCTGTCCCGTTTCGAACCTGCCGACGCCCCTCTGTTCTTCGGTCGTGACGAGCTCACTGAGCGCCTGTTCCAGCAGGCAGGCTCCCGGCGCTTCACCGCGGTGTTCGGTCCGTCGGGCAGCGGTAAGTCCTCCCTGCTGCGCGCGGGCCTCATTCCCCGCCTCCGCGTCCCGGACCAAGCCATCCCTCAGCCGGCCGCGCTGCGCGTTCTCACACCTGGCGAGCACCCCCTGCGCACCCACGAGCAGCACCTGGTGCCGAAGGACGCCGACGGTGAGACGTGGCTGATGGTCGATCAGTTCGAGGAGCTCTACACCCTCTGCACCGACCCGGTCGAACGCAAGCAGTTCATCGACCGACTGCTGGCCGCCACCGATGTGGCGAGCCGGCTGCGTGTCGTCATCGCGGTACGGGCGGACTTTCTCGGCCGATGCGCCGAACACCCTGAACTGACGGCGACGTTGCAGGAGGGGACTGTACTGGCCGGTCCGATGAGCCGGGACGAGCTTCGTGAAGCGATCGTCAAACCCGCCCAGGCCGCAGGGCTGATCGTCGAACGCGCCCTGACCGCTCGCCTTCTGGACGAGGTCGAGGGCGAGCCGGGCGCTCTGCCGCTGATGTCGCATGCCCTGTTCGAGACCTGGCAGCGCCGCAAGGGCCGCGCGCTCACCGAGGCCGCTTATGAGGCGGCCGGCGGCCTGCGGGGTGCGATCGCCCGTACCGCCGAGGACGTCTATACCAGCATGAGCTCCGCCCAGGCCGGACTCACCCGTGCCGTGCTGCTACGCCTGATCACACCTGGCGACGGGACACCGGACACCCGCCGCCCCGTCCGACGCGAGGAACTGGACTTCGCCAACGCGGCAGACACGGGCACGGTACTCGACAGCCTCACCCGCGCGCGCCTGCTGACCCTTGACGACGACAGCGTCAACCTCGCGCACGAAGCGCTCATCACGGCCTGGCCGAGACTGCACGAGTGGATCGACACAGAACGGTCCACGCTACGCCTGCACCGCCGCCTGACCGAAGACGCACAAGCATGGGACGACCTGGGCCGCGACCCGGGAGCGCTGTACCGGGGTACGCGACTGGCCGCGGCCGAGGACACCCTCGCCGCGCCTGGACGGTGTGCCGATCTGACACCCCTGGAGTGGTCCTTTCTGGCCGCCGGGCTCGAAGCACGCGAACACGAGCAGCGCGCCACGGTCCGCTCGGCCCGGCGGCTGCGTCGGCTCCTGGTCTCCGTCTCGGTCCTGGCCGTCCTGGCCGTGCTGGCCGGGCTGCTCGGTTGGCAGCAAAGCAGGGCGGCCGACACCGAACGTGTACGGGCCGAGGCCCGCCGGCTGGCCGCGGTCGCCGACACTTTGCGGCTGTCGGACCCCGCCACGGCGATAAAGCTCAGCCTGGCCGCCTGGAAGGTCGCGGACCTCCCCGAGACACGCTCGGCCCTGCTGGCGGCCCTGGTCCAGATACCACGGGACGCCTTCCGCGTGCCGGACTCCGCCTCGGCGGAAGCCGACCTCACCAGGGACGGACGCACGCTGGTGACTTTGCGGGGCGGTCGGGTTGAGCGGTGGGACGTGCGAACCCACCACCGGCTGAGCCGCTTCGCGGTCCCGACCGATGACAATCCGGCGTTCGCCCTGTCCCCGGACGGAAGCAGGCTGGCTGTATCGACCACGTCAGGTATCCAGCTGCGGAACACCGTGACGGGACGGCCGGACGGCCCGGTGCTGCGCACACCCGGAAAGGTGACCGGGGCCGCCTTCAGCCCGAGTGGCGGGACGCTCCTGGTGACCGGAGCAGAGTGCAAGACGACCGGGCAGGCGCTCACATGGGATCATGTACCGCCGCACGCAGCCCAGTTGTGGGACGTGCGACGGCGCACGATGCTCTTCGACGCGTGCCCGGGCGCCCCATGGACCGATGACGGGTCCCTCGCCGACGTCTACGTGGGGACGGGTGATCCGCGGACCTTCGTCGGTATCACCGTCAGCGGCATCCTCGCGGTCAGCCCCGATGACCGCTCGGTGGCCGTCTGCCGCCCCACTGGGGGAGTCCAGGTGTGGGAGGTCGCCGAGCGGCCCCGGCGGCTGCCCGGACGATGGGAGAAAGTGCACTGGGACCATGGATGTCCCACGGCCGCCGCCTTCGCCCCGCACGGCCGTGCCCTGGTACTCAGCACCGGTGCCGGGCCGGCCATGTGGAGCACGGCCACCGGCCGGAAGCTGGCCACCTTTCCGCACAAGGGCGTGCGGGAAATCGAGTTCAGCCCCGACGGACGGCTCTTCGCCACATCCGACGACCGCGATGTCCTGCTGTGGCGGCCGGATCACCCGACGGCGCCGGTACTGGGCTCCACGCTGCCGCACCAGTCGTCACCGGGCATGGTGCGGTTCGACCAGGCCGACGGAGTCATCCGCTACACCAGCGGTGCCTTCGACACCACCGTCTGGTCGGCGTCCCTGGGGCACGCCGACGACAACGGCTGGCACACCGACGCCACAACGGCCGCCACCTTCAGCCCTGACGGCACACGGCTGGTCACAGCGCGACAGGCCGGCGGCACACAGCGCCTGGCTCTGCTGGACGTGCGGACCGGCCACAGCACGGCCATTCCGCTGGCGACCGTACCCTGTCCCCTGGACGGCGACTTCAGCCCGAGTTGCGAGGACGTTCTCGCCTTCGGACCGGACAACCGGACTGTTGTGTACTCGGATGGCGGTGGAGAAGAGGACGTCGCGACGACGCTAACCGTACTGGACAGCCACGATATGGCCCGCCGTCAGGTGCTCCGTCTGCCTGGTGCCGGCGAAGAGGCGGACACGGTCGACGACCTCGCGGTGACCCCTGACGGGCATTCAGTGCTGCTCTCCCTGTCCCAGGATCACACGGAACTGTGGGACCTGCGCCGTGCGACCAAGATCGCCGGGCTGCCCGACGTGACCGGCAGTCTGGCCCTGCGTCCCGACGGCCGGATACTGGCCACTTCCGAAGGGGACGTGGTGCGGCTGCCGTCCAGACGGCGTACCAACCACACGCTTACCTCGGATCAGACCACCGTGGTGGCCGTCGATCCCACCGGCGGCCACCTCGCGGCCGGCGAGGCGGGCGGGGTCACGCTGTGGGACGGAATCGCGACTCACCGCCTGGGTGATCTCACAGCCGCCCCCGATCCGACCGAGCCCGCCGACGCGACCGGAAACGAACTGGCAGCACGGGTGTCCGCGCTCCTCTTCTCGCGTGATGGTACGACCCTGGCCGTTGGTGCCGAGGACGGAACCGTCCGCCTGTGGGACGTCACCTCCCGTAAACTCCTGGGGGGAACTCTGCACGTGCCCGCCGGGGCCGTCGAGGCACTCACCTTCTCCACGGACGACCGGACCCTGTACGCCTCGGGTGAACACATGCCCTTGGTGGCCTACGACCTGGCACCCACCCGGGTGGCCACCGACCTGTGCGGACAGGTGGGAGCCGGACTGACCCGAGCCCAGTGGGAGACCTACGTCAACGGCGTGGGGTACCGGCGGAGCTGCTGAGCTGGTGGAGGGAACACGGATGCACTGCGTTGTGGCCTGCCGGCAGTCACGTACCCGCTGGCGGAGCGCGTCGCGGGCCTCGTTGCGTGTCGCGGGGCGGATCCGGCACCGTCCCGCTCCTGTCCTCGCGGGGTGCTGCTGGGCCTCCACTACAACTCGACTCACATTCGTGGAATGCCTCCGCAAGGCAATCTCACGGGCACCTCCATGCCTCACCCAGCCGGTGACCGGCACGCGATGCCGTGCCCGTGATCCTAAGTGCTCTGACCGGAGAGGTACACCGGCTTCGGCGCCGCCCTGCGATCATGTGCGCATGGATACGGGGGAATCTACTCATGGCCGTCGCATGCCGGTCGTCTCTCGGCGGCGTCGATTCAGTTCTGCTCTTTCCTGGGTGGCGGCGGTGCTGGCCGTGCTGGCGGCGCTGGCCGTCGTGGTCGTGGTGCTGCCGGGCCTTGTGGTCGAGCGCGATCTCGGTGGGGATCGGATCTCGGCCGCTGAACGACTCGGAGCTGTGAACAACGTACGCACGACGCTCATACAGGCGGTCGGTGGTGCTGTAGTCTTCTTCGGCGCGTACGCCACCTGGCGGCAGTTGAGGGTCAACCAGGAGGGGTTGAACGCCACCCGGGAGGGGCACATCACCGACCGCTTCAGCCGGGCGGTCGACCAGCTTGGCAGCGAGAAGACGGATGTGCGGATCGGCGGCCTCTACGCGCTGTGGCGGATTGCGGACCATTCGGCTCATGACCGGGAGTCGGTCATCTCGATCAAGGCCGCGTTCCTCCGAACCCACCTGCCATGGCCTGCGCAAGGGCAGGACTCCCCGGCGGCGGAAATGTCCATCAACTCCGTGCCTCCGCTGGAAACCCGTGCCCCGGATGCCCAAGTGGCGCTTACCGGCCTCGGAGTCCTGTGCCAGGAACGCCAGCCCGGCTGGCTCAACGTCAGCTACACCGACCTGCGGCGGGCCGACTGCGACGGACTGTGGCTGCATCACATCAACTTCGACGGCGCCTGCATGGAAGCGGCGAGCATCTACCAGGTCAACCTGACCAAGGCGTCCCTGATCGCGGCCAACATGCGGCACGTGGAGCTTGGGACGTCGGTTCTCCACCAGAGCCGCTGTATCGGAGCCGACCTGCGCGGTGCTCGTATGGTCAGGGCCGACCTCCGCGAGGCTGACTTCTCCGGGGCCGATCTGCGGGAGGCGAATCTGCGCAAGGCGCGGGGCCATGGAACCAAGTTCAGCGGCGCGGATCTGAGACTGGCTGACCTCCGAGGAACCGACCTCACCAGTGCCGACCTGACAGAGGCGAAGCTGGAGGGGGCGCTGGCAAGCGATGTCACCGTCTGGCCGACAGGCTTCGACATCCAGGCGGCCGGCGTCGTCGTGGAGGAGGACCCCGGCGACGAGCCGAGCATCCTGCTGCACGCCGCTGCCATCGTGAGGAATGTCCCGCCTCTGCACTCGGCCTGATGCTTCAACCGGGGTGGGCCGTCAGGCGGCTGCACTGAGAGGTCGTCCACCCCAGCGGACGCCTCTGTTCAGCCCAGCAGGAGCGGGCGGTGGGCGGATGCCCAGCGGCCCGAACTCGTCGAAGGCGAAGGTGCGGTCCGGACGCTCATTGATCGCGTAATCGATCCGCTCCAGCTGACGTCGAAGGCCGGATCCGGGGATTCTTTCCAGGTCTTCGTCCGCTGGAAGGTGATCCCGCAACGGGCCAGTAAGCACGGCAGGGCCTCCCGGCCGATCCTGACGAGCCTGGCGATATTGCGCCGCAGGTGATCGACTGGTTTGCGGATCGACCAGCGGGTGAAGGGCTTGCCCAGCGCGGTGGGGGTGTGGCCGTCTGGACGACGAAGTCCTCGTCGTCACGGTTCAACAGGCGGGGACGGCCTCCCGCCCACCGAGGGTTCAGGCATGCGAGCCCGATCTCGTTGAAGCGGTGGATCACGTCACGGATGGTGTCTTCGTCCGCCTGGACCAGACGCGCGATCACCGGGACCGTGCTGCCGCCGGCCGAGGCCAGCAGCATCGCCCGTCGAAACCGTACCGAGCTCGTGCTGCCCCGCCGAGCGATCTGCCGGAGCCTTCTGTCCCTCCTGCTCCTCAGCCTCCGGACCCTGACCGGTGTGCCACCCCGCCTCCCCTGCTGGTTGGAAGTCGTCACTTCCAACCAGCACAACGAGTAACCCGGTGAACCTGTGCGGTCACAGCACTGAGCAGCACCGCTAACGGCGTCGAGAGCCGGACCCGAGAAGCCGCCAACGAAGCGGCCACACCAACGTGCTCAGTCGTAATTCCAGCGGCTGGACAGCTTCTACGAGCCGTCGGTGCACGGGTGGCGACCGGCTGAGTGCGGTTGTCCCCGACTTGTGCTGTCTGTGAGAGATCGGGGGTGAGGGGCGGGCCCTGGAGGGTACCTGGGGCTGGGTACGACGCACGCACTATCGCGGGAGGTGCCCATGGGCAAGCTGGGAGATATGGCCAACAAGGCCAAGGAGATGGCGAAGGGCCACCCGGACCAGGCCGACAAGGGTGTTGCGAGCGCCGAGCGGGTGGTCGATGAGCGTACGGGCGACAAGTACGACACCCAGACCGACAAGGCTGCCGACGCGCTGCGCCGTTCCTATGGAAGCAGCGACACGACGGAGCGCTGACTACGCCGAGCCACTGGCCCCCGGCGGCACGCGCCGGGGGCCAGTGGCGTCATCAAGACCGCGACGAGCTACCGGGTCCTCGCGCCTGAAGCGTGCCTCCAGGGTGCGATGTTCACGCCCTGGAGGCACCCTCACACGTCGCGGTGCCTCATGACGAGTTCAGCGAGTGCGACCGTGATCAGCGGCCAGAGCGCGTACACGATCCAGGAGCCGGCGACCGTGGCGGTGTAGCCCAGGGATCCGGGATCCGGCTCCCAGTTCTGGACCAGGCGATTCCAGGCGGCCGACACCAGCGCGTGTTTGATCTCCACCGACCAGCGGTTGCTCTCCGAGAACATGGTGGGCCACCCCAGCAGGGTGAAGACGTTGGTGACCATGGTCCCGGCGCCATGCCGGAGCAGAACGCCGAGGCCCAGACCGACCAGCGCGCAGACCGGAGCCAGCAACGCGGAGGCCACCAGCGCCCGGAACACCCCGGGGTGGGTGATCGGAACGCCGGCATGGTGCCCGTCCAGGATGGCCTGGGAGACGCGGTCCGGTGAAGCCGGCCCCATAGGAGGAGGTGCCTTCCACCCCGATCGCGGTCACGCGTTGTGTGCGGTCAGGAAACCCAGGGGCCGCCGTGTGTCCAGCGGAGGTGGTGGCGAACTCGGCGTCTGCGAGATGGCCGCCGTTGTCGTTGATGCCAGCGACGCGGATCGTGTCGGCGTGTGAGTCGACCCCGCTGAACACGTCCCCGGGAGTTGATGCGCCGCGACGGCTGCACGGATGCGATCCGGGTGGGCGGCGGCGGAGACCTTGGCGCGGATGTGAAGGCGACAGATCCGTATGGGCGGCGGTGGGTGATCCAATGCAAGCACCGCCGCAACGGCACACGCGGCTCCGCTGTGGGCACGCCGGACCTGCAGGTCCTCAACGGCACGGCCCGCCCGGTGCACGGGGCGGACGTCGCGGTGATCGTCACGAACGGACGGGTGACCGCGCCGGCCGTGGCCTTCGCCAAGCAGCAGCGGCTGCACGTGGTGGACCGCCAGACACTCGGGATCTGGGCCTCGGGCTCCACGCCTCTTTTGGGAACTTCTGCGGGCGGTGCCACCTCCGCGCAGACCGACCGCCCTTTCTTGAGCCTCAATGCCCGCGAAGCGCGGAGCCATGCAAGCCGAGCCGAGTAGTTGACTTGACCAGCCCACGACGACAGCAAGTCTGACCATTTGGCAGACCCTGACGCTGGACCGGAAAGCCGAGCAGCAAGTTGAGCAGGCACTGAAGCTTCTTCTCCATCTACGGGCTCAGCAGCCCAGTTCGTCCAGGTCGCCGCGGACCCAGATCCGCGCGGGCGTCTGGAGGCGCTGCACGAATTGGAGGACGAGGACGTCCGGTCCGGCGTCTATGCGACTTTCGACGGCGCGGCGGCCAGTTGCTACCGGTTGCCGACCGTCACCTGTTCGCAGTGCGGGTACACCAGGCCATGCCTGAGCTCATCGACGGACGCACCGATCTGCGGACCGTGTCTGCCGCGTCCGTCCCAACCATGCGCCCTACGCCGACGCGTTCTCCCCGTTTGGGCACAATGGCCCTCAGCCACGTCTGCAACGCCCGCTATGGCCAGGTCCGCCACACGCCGGATTCCCGCCACACGACTGCGGGTTGACACGGCGGCGCATCGGTCCTCGCCCGAACGGCGCGAGAACCCGCGGGCCGTGCGCCGGCGATGAACGCTCATACACCTGCCTGGGATGCGGCATCAGCGGTGAGTTCCCTCAGAGGGGCTACTGCACCCGCTGCGTTCTTGACCAGCGGCTGAGCAAGCTGATCAGAACGTCCCAGAACACAACTGCCCTTACAGGCCTGGCCGTTCGCACAGCGCTTAGTGGTCGGCTCCGGAAGTCCTTCGGGGGTTGACCCCCGGCGTCAGCGGGTGCGTTCGCGGGTCGGGGTCGAAGACGGTGAGATAGTTTCCGAATCGCTCGTCAGCTGAGCTGAGTCGCCGTGATCTCGCCCGCGTTACGACCGGCCTGGGTGACTAGTTCTCCGCTCCGTCCCCAGATGCCCGAACCGCCGGAGGTCTGCGCGAAGGAGCCGCTGGGGCCGGCCGCGGTGGAAAGAACGACCCAAACGCCATGGGCAGCGGCGCGCTCTCGCATATGGGCATCTCGGCGAGCCGCGGAGTCGGAGCCAGGGCCGTAGAGGGTACTGGCCACGTAGGCATCGATGTCGAGTGCTGCCGAGTCGGCGGCGTGCTGGGTTACGGCAGCGTCATAGCAGATGGCCAATCCGAGTCTCCATCCGTCGACGGTGACCACCACCGGCTTCTCGCCGGGGCTAAACCGGTCGAACTCGGCCCCGTGCAGCCACATCTTCCGGTATACCGCGGTCACGCTGTCACCGGTCACGGCCAAAGTAGCGATGTACTCGCGGCCGTCTTCGTCGCCGATCGGCGCGCCGACCAGCGCCACCGAGCCAGCGACACGGCAAGCGTCCACCAAGGGCCTGAGACGACGGTCGTCCACAGCCAGCGAGGGCGCGCCGAGGTCGTATCCGGTGAGGGAGAGCTCGGGGAAGACCACCAATCTCGCGTGTGCCTGCCCGATGGCCTGTGCATGTTCCCTGACGTTCGCCATGACGTCCGCTCCGGCCCACACGGGCTGGACGGTGGCCACCGTCAGCGGCTTCCTCTTCGTTCTACTCGTCTCCATGGCCTGGATTATTCAGGATCCAGCCACGTCGTCCGGAGTCGGACCGGTTGCGGCAGGCTGTGGCGGCCCTGATCCACTTCTGCTGATCGGCCTGCCTGCCTTGCCTGTTGTCACTGCGCGCCTGATAGTCCTGACCGCCGCCGAGCGGCACCGGTTGAAGAAGGCCGCCTACGGTCACAGGACCGAGCACAGGGCCCGGGTGCGGGCGTGGATCGTTCTCCTGGTGGCGCGGGGCAGGTCCAATGCGCGTATCGCCGTCGAGGTGGGAGTGCACGTGGACACCGTGCGCACATGGCGGGGCCGGTTCGCCGCCCTGGGTCTTTCCGGGCTCTCTGACCGCAAGCGCCCAGGACGGCCCCCAGTCTTCACGCCCATCCAGGTCGCGCAGATCAAGGCGCTGGCCTGTCAGCTTCCCGTCGAGACCGGCACCCCGCTGTCGCGCTGGTCGTGCCCGGAGCTGGCCCGCGAGGCCATGTCGCGGGGCATCACCGCGTTCGTGTCGACCTCCACCGTGCGTCGCTGGATCGACCAGGACGCGATCAAGCCCTGGCAGTACCGTTCCTGGATCTTCATCACCGCCCCCGGCTTCCACCCCAAGGCGGCCCGCGTCCTGGACTTGTACGCCCGCACCTGGGACCGCGAGCCGCTCGGCGCGGACGAGTACGTGGTCAGCGCGGACGAGAAGACCTCCATCCAGGCTCGCTGCCGCTGCCACCCCACGCTCGCCCCCGGCCAGGCCCGGGCGATGCGCGTCAACCACACCTACGGACGCGGCGGCGCGCTGGCCTACCTGGCCGCCTACGACGTCCACGCCGCCAAGGTGTTCGGCCGCACCGAACCGCGCACTCGCATCGACCCGTTCATGAACCTGGTCGCCCAGGTAATGACCCAAGAGCCGTACGCCAGCGCGAAGCGGGTGTTCTGGGTCGTGGACAACGGCTCCTCCCACCGCGGCAAGAAGGCCTCCGACCGGCTGGCTGCCGCTTTCCCTAACGCGGTGCTGGTGCACACCCCCGTGCATGCCTCCTGGTTGAACCAGGTGGAGATCTTCTTCTCCGTCGTGCAACGCAAAGTCGTCTCGCCGAACGACTTCACCGACCTCGCCCAGGTCGGGGACCGGCTCCGAGCCTTCGAAGACCGCTACAACGCCACGGCACAGCCGTTCCAGTGGAAGTTCACCACCTCCGACCTGGACGATCTGCTGGCCAGGCTCGACCGGCACGCCGCCGATCACCAGGAAGAATCCTCCGCCAGCCTGGCAGCATGATCAACCCCCGAAGGACTTCCGGAGCCGACCACTTAGTGGCGCCGACCGCCTCATCAGGATCCTGCACTGGCTCAACCACCAAGAAGCCAACGAACTTCTGGCCCGGCTCACCCAATCCAGCACCACACGGCGTTGAGGGCGCGGACGATGACGTCCCAATCGTGCGGAACGCAATGTCGTACTTCCGCCAGCACTGGTGGCCCTGCCCACGAGAGGGTCGACGACGGCTCGTGTTCCTGATCCCGGGCCCGCCTATCTGACACTCTGCGAAAGGCACAGCACATGCATGTCGTCCCCGGGCTCAAGGTCCTGTACTTCGGAACTCCGGTGGTGCTGATCAGCTCGCTCAACGAAGACGGAACAGCCAACCTTGCGCCCATGTCCTCCGCGTGGTGGCTGAACCAGTCCTGCATGCTCGGTCTCGGCAACAGCGCACAGACCACGGCGAATCTGCTACGGGAAGGCGAATGCGTACTCAACTTGCCCTCATCGGCGATGGTTGAAGCTGTTGACCGGATCGCGCTCACCACAGGAAGACCGGACGTGCCGGACCACAAGGCGAAGCAGGGCTACCGATACGAGCCGGACAAGTTCTCGGCCGCATCCCTGACCAGGCAGGCATCCGATCTGGTCCTAGCTCCCCGGGTCGCGGAGTGTCCGGTTCAGCTGGAGTGCCGGGTCGTCTCGTCCCACCCTTTCGGCAGTCCCGAGGCGTTCGCCACCGCCTTCCAGGTCGAGGTCCTTCGTGCACATGTCGAGGAGGAACTCGTGATCCCGGGGACGCACTACGTGGACCCGCTCGGCTGGGATCCGCTGATCATGAAATTCTGCGAGTTCTTCGGCGGCGGACACAACCTCCACCCGTCGAGACTCGCCGATGGCTGGGACATGCCGCACCAGCACCGGTCAACAGCCATCTAAGCCCGTACCCGGGCAGCGCCTGTCGGCCGGGAGGAGTCGCCTGTGGCCGCGGACACCGCGCGCCGGCGGCACCACCGGGAGTCGCAGTCGTCGCCGGTGAGGCCGGCGAACTTCGCGGTTATTCCTCGACGGATGGTTCCACCCTGGTCAGCCCATCGGGGACCTCTGCCACGGTCACGGGGCCTGAGCGGCCCCGCCCGTGCGCTGGCGAACGGACTTCCCGCCGGATCGGGTAGAGCCGCTGCCGGTCCCCGGCCGGGTCGCCCTGGGGAGCCGCTACGAAGATCACGGAATGTCCGAGATCCTCGAAAGGCTTCTCCATGTGCGCTTCGCCGTACCGCTGCGACCGCCCTGCTCGCCGCCCTTCCAGCCCCTATTACGACGTCTCTGGTGGCGTCGGCGCAGACCGCCCCCTTGGCCAGACCGACGGATACAAGCCGGCGTCCCTCATCGGCGTACTGAGCGTTCTGTACGACGCTGCGCAGGCAGCAGCATTCGGCTGCCGAGCAGCACTGCGCAGGACCCGACGGTCAGCAGTCCGCCGGCGAGGAAGGTTTCCCGCACGCCGGCGAGTGGCAGGACCAGTCCCCCGGGTCAACAGCCGCGTCAAGAGAAGCAGCCAGCGCGGCCCGTGCCGCGCGCCCGCCGCGTCGGCTATGAAACCGCTATCCGGTTGGAGCACGGTGCGTAGACAGCCGGAGTGGAAAAAAACCCTGGAGTTCCCCGATCTACTGCGACTGATCGACGAACGATCGACCGCCTTCCGCGCCGCGGTCGCCTCCGCGTCCAGCCTCGACGTGCAGGTGCCGACCTGCCCCGAGTGGACGCTGTTCGATCTGGTGCAGCACCTGGGCGACGGGCGCCGCCGCTGGGCCGCCACCATCACCGCAGGGCCTGCCGCCACTCCCTCGGCCAACTCCGCATCGGAGGGCGCCCCGGCCGCGCCTCGGGAGCGCGAGGCCCTGCTGGCCTGGTCGGCCGCATCGACGCGGCAGCTACTGGACGCACTGCGCGAGGCCGGCCCGGATCGCGGTTGCTGAACGTGGTGGGGTGACTCGCAGTCGCCGCAGACCTGGATCGCGGCGAGGTCGAGCTTGTGCCATTCACGGTTTAGGTCGTTCCGGGGCGGTACGGTGTCGCCGACCGACTCTGGAGGAGAGCAGCATGGCAACTGGCAAGGTCAAGTGGTTCAACGCGGACAAGGGCTTCGGTTTCATCGCGCAGGACGATGGCGGCCCGGACGTGTTCGTCCACTTCTCCGCCATTCAGTCCACCGGCTTCAAGGAGTTGTACGAGGACGACCTGGTGGAGTACGACGTGACCCAAGGGCCCAAGGGCCCCCAGGCGGAAAACGTCACGAAACTCTAGCCGGCGCGGGGACCGGGCCTCTGCGCTGCGGCCCTGGCCACGTTGCCTGCTTGGGCCGGGCCGCAGCGCAGGGTTCGACTGGAGTACGCCCGCGTGATCTTGAGTGCAGGTCAGTGATACGGCCGGCGTCCGTGCGGTGCGTTTCCATGGTCGGCATCTCGACGTGTGGGCGGCACTCCGGGATCTCGCCCTAGTGGCGGCCGGAGAGGCAAGTCCGGTCGGCGGCCGTATCGCCGGAGACGATCACTTCCTCGGCCACGTATGCGTCGGCTTCGAAGAGGCTGTGCGGCATGTGCGGCGTCTGCTGCTGTCTTTGTGCAGTCTGCCCACCCCCGCCGGCGCGCATCAGGTCGGCGCACAGCACCACGTCAGCGTGTTCTTCAGCGGGAGAGAGGGCTTCGTGTCGTCGGCCGGCTGGTCAGGTCACGCGCCCCGGAGGGGCGTGACCATGCTGTAGCCGTTGAGGCCCGTAGGCGCGCGGAGCAGACACCTCAGGGTTCTAACTCGTCAAGCGACGGCAGCGAGTTGGACAGGGAAGGCGGTTTGTTCGTCGCATAGTTTGCGGTGCTGAAGACAGTG
>NZ_JBEXRL010000034.1:0-37016 GCF_040613075.1 Streptomyces sp. NPDC006314
CAAATCACCACCAGAATCACCAAAGCCTTCAAAATCCAATGCCCCGTCCGCACCCTCTTCGAAAACCCCACCATCCACCAACTCGCCCAATGGGTGGAGGTCTCGGTGACCGCGGATGTCACGGGGCTGCCGGTCGAGGACGTGCGGCGCATGCTTGCGGCCCGCTACCTGGGCACCGATGGGCCGGCCTGATCCGCCATGGAAATCCAGAGGAACGACCGTGGTGCCTGACCGTTCCCCGCGGGCGCCGGGTTCGCACACGCCCTGCGCGGTGGCCGCCTTCCTGGAGCAGTCCGCCTGGGGCAGAAGGATCGTCCCCGCCCCCTGGCTCGGGTCGTGGCACGCCACCCGCGACGGGGGGCCGGCACGTGAGCCGGTCGCTCTTCCCGGTCCGGCCACCGTCACAGGCGTCCTGCCGCCCGAGGTCGTCAGGACCATGGTGTGGTCACGGCTGCGGGCCCTGGCCGGCGAGATCCGGGGACCCTCCGCGGTCGTATGGCGCGCCTTCGCCAGGCAGTGGAACCTCAGCTACACACCGGTCGTGCCCTGGCCCGGAGGCCAGGGCACGACGCCCCTCGGCCACGCCGCACGGAGCTGTGCCGGCCACGGCCTGGCCTGGCGGCGGCTGCCGAGCGGCTGGCAGCAGGCACCTGCCGACCAGGTGCTGCGCGGGCTTCGGGTCGATCCTGTGCCCCGCGACCCTGTGTTCGTCCGGGAGTTCGTCCGTGGCGACGAAGCGGAACTCGCCTGCGCCCTCCACCACCATCTTCGCCTTCGATCCCTGACCGAGACGGTGACGGAGTGCTGCGCGCGGCTGCGTCCCCTGGTGGTGCGTGACCCGCCATCGGATCCGCCGGTCATGTCCGCCGAGGCCCGGCTCCAGGTCCCGTACGCGCTGTGGCCCGCGCAGCGGGAGCTGTCCGCGCTGCTCGACGAGGTGATCCGGCAGGGCGATCTTCTGGTTCACGAGGCGGAGTGCCGGACCGAACATCGGGCTCGGGCGATCGTGCGGGCGTCGGAGTTCCAGGTACGCGGGGCAGGGATGCTCGCGTTCTTCGCCATGCAGCAGTTGCGGCCGGCCCTGCGGGCGAGGGATCACGGCGGTCGCTCCTCGCAGGGGCGGCGGCCGGACCGCGGGCCGGGCGGCGATGACGACGTGATCGCCGCGGCAGGCGCCCGGCTGGCCGCCATCCGCTCGCTGCGACAGGAGGGTGCGCACGGCTCCAGCTCGATCACGCATGCCCTGGAGGCCCTTGACCACGCACGGTGGACCACCACGGCACTGTGCACGGCACTCGCCGGACAGCCAGGAACGGGGTGCGGCGGTGACCCGCCGGCACTCGGTGGGGCGTGGACGCCACCGGCGTGACGCCGGCCCGCCTCCGGGTCACCATGGCAGGACAGGGCATGGCGCGCACGGGACCGACATTCTCGGTCCCGTGCGCGCCATGCGGTCACCTGCTCCGAACGGGCCGGTTCAGCAGTCTCAGTCTCGACACCAGCACCGGTTCGTTGGCGACGGAGACGGTGAGAGACACCCGCGCCGTGCCCCGGTGGGCGGAGCGCTCGACGGCGACGTCGTGGAGGGACACGCCGGCGTCCGCCACGTCTCCGAAGAGCTGGGCGTACTCCTTGGCGTCATCGCTCACCACGACCTCCACGGTGGCGAGAGAGGCGGCCGGCACGCCGTACTTCCCGGGCACGGTGGTCTGGCCCTGAGCCCCCTTGCGCAGAAGGTCCAGCAGCGGATCCGCGCCCTGCGCGCCACGGGCGCGGAGAACGGCCGCGGCGCCGAGGGCGTCCTCGGCCAACGTCTCCAGCACGTCCGCCACCGTGGCGGCGTTGGCGGACAGCAGGTCCGCCCACACCTCAGGGCAGGCGGCAGCGCCCCGGGTGACGTCCCGGAGTTCCTGTCCGGCCAGCCGCAGGGCGGAGGCCTCGGTGTCACGCAACCGGCCGGCCAGCAGGGCGGAGATCAGGTGAGGGACGTGGGAGACGAGTGCCATGGCCCGGTCGTGGCGCTCCGCGTCCAGCAGAACCGGGGTGGCGCCGCACAGCGACACGAGCTCCAGCGCGATGTTCAGCGACCGGTTGGCGGTGCGCTCGGTGGGCACCAGCGCCCAGGGGTGTCCATCGAAGAGGTCGGGATTGGCGGCGAGTGGTCCCGGGCGTGGGTTGCCCACGAGGGGGTGCCCGCCCACGACGGACGTCGGGTCGCAGCCGAGGGCCTCGATCTCACGTTCCGGCAGCGCCTTCACGCCGGCGACATCCGTGTAGCACCCGGCAGCGCCCTCCCGCTGAAGGGCCACCAGTGCGGTGGCCACCGCGGCCGGCGGCACAGCGAGGACGGCGACGTCCACGGGGCCGGCCGGCGCGGCGGTGGTGCCCGCGCCGACCTTCTCGGCGGTTCGCGCCGCATCGGCGTCGGTGTCCCGCAGATGGGTGACGACGCCGCCTGCCCGCAGGGCCAGCGCGATCGACGTGCCGATCGCGCCGGTTCCCACTATGAGCGCGGATCGCATGGGCGCCGCCTGTCGTACCGCGTCATGGCTAGCCTCGCGGGGCGAGGTCGTAGAAGCACATCCGGGGACCCGCGGTGGCTCGGGTCAGTACGCGTCGGCAGGTGAGCCTGGACCGCTCGATGACATCGGCCCAGTCCGACCTGTCGACGGGAAAGCCCTGGTCGGTCAGCACGTGCATCAGGAAGAAGTCGGAGTCGTTCTCCCGGTCGTCGTAGTACGGCTCCGGCTCACCGATCAGCAGCATCTTCTCGCCGGTGAGGACCTTGGCATAGGCGTCGAGGATGTCCACGACGGCCTGGTCACCGTCGCGGAAGTGCTCGTGCAGGACGCCGATGCCGCTGATGACTTCGACCCCGTTGCACACCTCCGGCCAGCTCGCGGGGTCGAAGGCGTCGCCGACCACGAACTCGAGCCGGTCCTCCAGGCCATGCCGACGTGCCTGCTCCCGGGCGACCTCGACGGCGGCGGGTGCGATGTCCAAGCCGACACCGGTGACTTCGGGATCGCTGAGGCAGACGTCGATCAGCAGCTGGCCCGCGCCGCAGCCGAGATCCAGGATGCGCTTCGCCCCCCGGCCGGCCATCGCCTCCCGGACGATCGGCGTGTAGTACTTCGCGAACACGGTGCCGCAGTGACGGCTGAGGGGGCCGTTGCTGCGCTGGACGTCCGTGCCGTACACCGCCTTGCCGGTGATCAGGTCGCTCATCCGCTGGGTGACCGGACCATAGGCCTCCACGTAGAAGCCGAGCCGGGCGAGCGATATCTCCGAGGTGAGCAGCTCACCCTTGTAGGTGAGGGTGTAGGTGCCCTGCCACTCCTCCAGCAGCCCCCGGATCACCAGGTAGCGCAGCACGTTGGCGGCGATGCGCTGGTTCATGCCCTCCAGGAGACCCGTCCCGGCGCTGTTGCGGCCGTCGCGCAGCCGCTGGAGCAGGCCGGTGTCGGACAGCGCGTGAATGGCATGGCACAGATGCATGGCGCTGATGAGGTCCGGCATGGTGGACGTCTGGAACTGCTGCCATGTGTTGATCAGATCCGCGTCGCGCAGCTCTGCCACCTCGGTCCGCGCGGACTGCGAATAGGCACTTCGTATTTCCATGAGAACGTCTCCGTCGTCAGGCGGCGCTGTCGAGCACCGCCGAGATCCAGTCGGTCAGACTCTTGTTGCTCTGCTGCGCGGCCCTCTCCCAACGCCGGACCCGGTTCTCCGCCAGCCTGAGACTCAGCTCTATCTCGCCGGTCCTGGGCGTTATCTCGTCGGGTGCCGTGCTCGCCTTGATCTGTCTGCGCAACTCGTTGCGCGACCATTTGAAGCGCTCGGCGAAGTCCAGCCAGTGGTCCTGCTGGTCCTCGGGCAGGCCGGCGACTTCCATATGGTGCTGGAACGTCAGCTTCTCGCGGCGGCGGGTGTGCGGGAACTTCCTGGCGATCCATGCGTAGTTGCGCAGGGTCTGGTAGTCGAGCATCGTCTCCCGCATGGCCCGCTGGTACCGATCGCGGTACTGCTGCTGGCCGAAGACGAGCCAGTCACCGATCCACCAGGCGGAGGAGTCGGAGATCGAGAGAATACGGTCTCCGATGCGGCACCACTCGTCCAGCGGAAGATTGTCCGGAAGACGCAGCCGGTTCCGCTCCATGGAGATGGACGGGTCACCGGGGAACAGCCCGGAAGTGACTCCCGCAGGAACGCGGCCGCCGCTCGGGCGATGCGTTTCACTGGAGCGCATTTTCAGAAGATGGGTGGCCATCAGATCAATTCCCTTGGATCGCAGTGTTCTCGGTCGGGTTCACCGGCACGAAAGTCACGGCCCCCAGCCGGAGTCAGAGAGAACGAGTTCCGAGGGCTGCCTGATGGCGGTGGTCGACGCCTCGGCATG
Source organism: Streptomyces sp. NPDC006314 (assembly GCF_040613075.1). NCBI lineage: Bacteria > Bacillati > Actinomycetota > Actinomycetes > Kitasatosporales > Streptomycetaceae > Streptomyces > Streptomyces sp. NPDC006314. The sequence continues at coordinate 4,400 of NZ_JBEXRL010000034.1, forward strand.
CGACGGCGTTACGGACAACTGAGCCACCAGAAGGGCACCCAGCATCGCCACAATTACCTTCCCGAGGTTTTTCACCACGAGTCTTTCCCCCTTCGCGGTTTGTTTTCCGGCGTGACTCCATTCTGGCCGCCACCCGCGCAGACCGACGAGAGAGGAACTGGTGCACGAAGGTAACGTGCACCTTTGTGAACGACGATCAAGTGTGCTCGAAACCAGACATATGCGACACCTCTGCTGGCTCGGGCATGTGTCCGGCTGCGCTGCGCCACTACCGATCGGCGCTGCAGAAGGGAGAGACGGCGGCCGCGTCGGTGCCTGCCTGTCTGGTGACGCTCGGCCTGGTGCGTCCTCGCTCCGACGATGCGGAAACCGTGGAACCGGTACCCCCGCACGCGGCGGCCTTCGCCGTGCTCCAGCCCCTTCAGGAGGAACTGACCGCCATGCGAAGGAAGGAGAGATCCCTCATGGCGGCCTTCTCGTTGTTCGAGGAGGTGTACACGGATACCCGCAGGGGCGAGCAGCAACCGTTCACGCTGCATCGCGGCGAAGCCGCCATCAACGGTGCGCTGGTGGCCGCAGTGGACACCTGTCAGGAGGAGCTGCTGACCGCTCAGCCCGGCGGCGGCCGGAGAGCGGACGATCTCGCCCAGGCGCTCGAGCGCGACATGCGCCTGCTCGCCCGAGGGACGCGGCAGCGGACCGTGTACCAGCACACGGTCCGCCACCACCGGCCGACACTGGCCTACATCAGCCAGATCACCGAAGCCGGCGCGGAGGTGCGGACGCTGGCCGAGGTGTTCGAGCGACTGATCATCTGCGATCGCAAGGTCGCTTTCATACCGGTGTCCGACGACCGCGGCACCGCGGCGCTCGAAGTACGGCATCCGGCCATGGTCCGCTTCCTCGCTCGCTCCTTCGACCGTGACTGGAAGCGCAGCATCCCGGTCGAGGACCCCGACTCGGCGCTGCGACCGCGCGTCATCGTGTCGGACATCCAGCGCACGATCCTGCAGGCCGTCGTGTCAGGGGAGACCGACGAATCCATCGCGCGACGGCTGGGGATGAGCCGCCGCAGTGTCGCGGAGCACGTACGCAAGGTGTCGGAACACCTCGGCAGCGGGAGCCGTGCGCAGCTCGGCTATCTGTTGGCCACCTCCGGGTTCCTCCCCGACGGGCCCGGCCCCGAGGCCGCCGGCGGCACCCTTTGAAGGCGCCGGCCGGATCCCTGAGCCGGCCGCCCGGAGTCCGGACGGCAGAGCCAGACAACCGGGCGGCACCCGGGAATCACGTCGTCCGCTCACCCGGAAGGTAAGTGAACTCGAACTCGATGCCGTTGACGTCGAAGGCGTAGAAGCTCTCGACCCCGTCGCTGTCGACGACGATCTCGGTGGGCGGAACGTCCCGGACGAAGGTGTAACCCCCGGTCTCGTACACCTCGATCCACCTCTCACGCCACAGCCGCAGCTGCTCCGGGCTGCGCACCTCGATGCAGGCGTGCTGGAACTGGTTCGTGTCCGCCGGCGGTCCGGCGGCGTGCTCGGGGCCGCGCGTGAACAGGTGGAACCGCAGCCCGCCCACCACGACCTCCGCCAGGCCGGAGAGTCCGGGAAGCCGTTCCATGCTCAGGTCGGAGAACGTGTCGAGGGTCCAGGTGACGTCGGCGCCCAGGAAGTCCCGGTACCAGGAGATGCTGGCATCGAGATCGGCGGTCTGGACGGCCAAGTGGTGGAGCGTCAGCTGTGCCGGGTCGGGCTGGGGCGCGGTGTCGAGCACGGCGACATCCTTCGGTCGTGGGTTCATCGGCATGCGGCGTACGTCTGGCGACCGCGCGGGCTCGCGGCGGCTCGCAGCAGGCCCTGCTCCTGGTCCATCGCGACGGCGCAGACCTTGCCCAGCGAGAACGCGGGTGCGAGTTCGACCTCGTGTCCACGAGCGCGCAGTTCCTCCACCACCTCGGGATCACAGGTGCTCTCCACGGTGAGCACCTTGGGCCGGGACTCGTGCGGGGTGAACGAGGCGGAGAAGTGGTCGGTGTGGAAGGCCAGCGTCTCCACCGCGGTCTGCAGGTCGGCGCCGAAGTCGGCGACGGCCAGGAAGAAGCCGAGGGTCCACTGGTCCTGGCGGTCGCCGCCGGGCGTGCCGAAGGCGAGCGCCGGCTTGCCGTCGCGCAGCGCCAGCGTGGGGCTCAGGGTGGTGCGGGGCCGGCGGCGGGGACCGACGGAGTTGGGGTGGCCCTCGGTCAGGGTCATCGTCTGGCCGCGGGTGCCGAGCGAGAAGCCGAGACCGGGCACCACCGGGGAGCTCTTGAGCCAGCCACCGCTGGGGACCGCGACCACCATGTTGCCGAAGCGGTCGGCCACGGCGATGGTGCAGGTGTCGTTGCGGGCGGCGGTGGCCTTGACCACGGTGGGCAGGCCGTTCTTGATCTGGTCGCGCCACTCACCGCCGGGCGGCAAGGTCTCCATGGTCTGATCGGGCACGACGGGTGTGCGTCCGCCCGGGGAGCCGGGCCGCAGCAACCCGGCGGCGGCCCCGGCCTCCACCAGCGCCCGGCGCTCCGCCGTGTACGCGGGGCTCAGCAGGGTGTTGAGCGGGATGTCGCTGTGATCGGGATCGCCGTACCACGCTTCGCGGTCCGCGAAGGCAAGCTTGGAGCACTCGATCACGGTGTGGATGTAGTCGGCACTGTCCAGTCCCATGGCGCCGAGGTCGAAGCCGTCGAGCAGCGCCAGCTGCTGGAGGAAGACGGGGCTCTGGGACCATGGACCGGGCTTGTGCACGGTGTAGGGGCCGTACGGAAGACTCACCGACGCCTCGACCGTGGCGCGCCAGTCGGCCATGTCCTGTCCGGTGAGCAGCCCGCGGTGGCGGCGCCCGGTGGAGTCGAGGACCTCGGTGCTGGTGACGAACGAGTCGATGGCCTCGGCGACGAAGCCCTGGTAGAAGGCCCTTTCGGCGGCTTCGAGCTGGGCCTCGCGACCGCCGCCGGCGGCGGACGCCTCCTTCAGCAGGCGCTTGTAGGTGTCCGCGAGCGCCGGGTTGCGGAACAGCGCGCCGGCCTTCGGCGGGCGTCCGCCGGGCAGGTAGACCCGCCCCGATTCGGTCCACTCCTCGGCGAAGAGCGGGGCGAGCACCTCGATGGCGTCCGCCGCGCCGGGCAGCAGCGGAACGCCGTTCTCGGCGTACCCGATGGCGTGCTCCAGGATGTCGGCGAGCGGCAGCGTGCCGTACTCGGCCAGTGTGCGCATCCAGGCACCGAAAGCGCCGGGGACCACGGCGGGCAGCAGCCCGGAGCCGGGTATGTGGCTCAGCCCCAGTGACCGGAAGTGTTCGAGCGTGGCCGTGGCGGGCATCGGTCCCTGGCCGCACACGACCTGGACGGAGTCCGTGGCCGCCGTGTACGACAGCACCGGCACGTCGCCGCCGAGTCCGTTGAAGTGCGGCTCCACGACCTGGAGGACGAAGCCCGCCGCCGCGGCGGCGTCAAAGGCGTTCCCGCCGCGCTCCAGAATCGACATGGCGGCCGCGGTGGGCAACCAGTGCGTGGAAGAGACGGCACCGAAGGTGCCGCTGAGTTCCGGGCGTCCTGCGTTCACCGCGACACACCGCCCTGGGCTTCCATCTGGTCGACAAGGCTCTTGGGACGCATGTCCGTCCAGTTCTCCTCTATGTACGTGAGGCAGTTCTGCCGACTGTCCTCCGGGAGGGCGATGCGCCAGCCCTGTGGAACGTCCGCGAACGAAGGCCAGAGGGAGTACTGCATCTCATCGTTGATCAGTACGAGAAAGGTGCCGTTCTCGTCGTCAAAAGGGTTTCCCATGGCTGCCGCCCACCATCCTTCTCATCGTCTCGCCAGCGGGACACGACGTTATCGTGTGGCCATCCAATTCTCGCCGATCTGCAGAGGTGCACCTCATGGAAAGCGCGGATGAATTCACTTTCGAACGCCATCTGACGAAGAAGCCACTGGCGTCGGAGAAGCGGAGGGAACGACTGCGGAACCCGACATTCGGGACGGTTTTCACCGAGCACATGGCAACCGTCCGTTATGCCGAGGGAAAGGGCTGGCACGACGCCCGGATCGAGCCGTTCGGCCCGCTCCCCCTGTCACCGGCGACCGCCGTGCTCCACTACGGCCAGGAGATTTTCGAGGGCCTCAAGGCGTATCGCACGCCGGACGGCCACGCCCAGCTCTTCCGGCCCGCGGACAACGCACGGCGCCTGCGGCAGTCGGCGCACCGGCTGGCCATGCCGGCCGTCCCCGAGAACGTGTTTCTGGGCGCTGTGCGGAACCTGGTCGCGACGGATCTGGACTGGCTGCCGGACGCTCCGGGGACCAGCCTGTATCTGCGTCCCTTCCAGATAGCCACCGAGGAGTTCCTCGGAATGCGCCCAGCCCGGGAGTACCTCTTCGGTGTGATCGCCTGCCCGGTGGCCTCGGCATTCGCGGGGACGGGCACGGCGCTCACCGTCTGGGTCTCGGACGATCACACCCGGGCGGCACCGGGCGGCACCGGCGCGGCCAAGTGCGGTGGCAACTACGCCGCGTCGATGCTGCCACAGGCGCGGGCGATGGAGGCCGGCTGCGACCAGGTCGTCTATCTCGATGCCGCGCAACGGCGTGACGTGGAGGAACTGGGCGGGATGAACGTCTTCTTCGTGTTCGACGACGGATCCCTGCTCACGCCGCCCCTCAGCGATTCCATTCTGCCCGGCATCACGCGCGACTCGGTCATCGCGCTGGCTCGGGCCGAGGGCCTGACGGTCGAGCAACGGCCCTATTCCGTCCGGGAATGGCGGGCCGACATCGCTTCGGGCCGACTGCGGGAGGTGTTCTCCTGCGGCACCGCGGCCGTGGTGGCGCCGATCGGCGCAGTCCGCGGCGCCATCGGTGACCTGCCCATCGGAGACGGTGGGCCGGGCCCGGTGACCGAGCGGCTGCGCACCGCGCTCACGGACATCCAGTACGGCCGTCGTGCCGACCCGTTCGGCTGGACGATCCGGGTCGCCTGACCGCGTCGGTCCCGGAGCGGCCGGCCGCTCCGGCGGGACGAAGAGGCCCTCGGCGCGGTCGGCGCCGAGGGCCTCTTCGTCCTGAGCGTCATCAGCCGGCGGTAACGGACGTGCCGCCGGTGAGCAGTACCCCCAGGCAGTAACTGCCCGGTTCGGCCTTCTTTGTGACGAAGCAGTGCACCGTTCCCGCGGGAATCAGCATGACGGCCGGCGAGACGAGCTCGTGCGTCTCGCCGTCGGCCATGACCTCGATGACCGCACCGCCGGCCTCCGGCGACATCAGGACGTAGATCTCCGGGACCTCGTGTGTGTGCGGGGCGGCGACGGGTTTGCCGACCTTGTCGCTGATCTCGCCGCCCGCGATCTCGATCGGCTGCCCGCCGAGCATGTCCTGGGTGAGGAAGAAGGGGGTCTGATCGTAGTGGCCGGGAATCGTCTGGAAGACGGGCAGGTTCTGTTCGACGAGCGGCCGCTGCCGGCCGGTCTGCGAAGTGGCTTCGGTGGTCATGGGCGTCCTCCCGGTGGTCACGCCGGCGTGAGGCGGTAGATGAAGCTGAAGGCGGGCAGGTCGATCATGCGGCGGTCGGCGATGCGCCAGCCGCCCTCTTCGATCGTCGAGGTCCACTCGTCGAGGGTGGGCAGGTACTGGCCCATGACCGAGTGCACCGTCTCGAAGCCAAGCGTGAACATGGGGTGTTCGGGGCCGTCCACGTCCGTGGACCGGCAGGTGTCGCCCAGGACGAGGTTCTTGATGTTGGGGAAGGTCTCCCGGAGGGAACGCAGGGTGCGCACGGCGTTCTCCCGAGGCCAGAAGTCATGCCCCATCAAGAAGCAGGTGACCAGGTCCACGTCCTGGTATTCGGGGCGTGGCGTCAGGCTCAGCACGTCGTCGTGCACCAGTGTGATGCGGTGGGCGAGCCCGGCCTCGGCGACCGCTTCCTTGGAGACGGCGATGGCCCCCTCCGCCAGGTCGATGCCGATGGCGTTGATCTCCGGTCGCATCTCGGCCATCATCACGATCCGGTCACCGCTGCCGCAGCCGAGGTCGGCGACCGTGTCGATGTCGAGTTCCCGGACCAGATCCCGGAACGGCGGATCGAAGAAGGTGCGGGCGATGTTGCGGCAGGCGACGCTGATGGCACGGGCGTCACGGCGTGCGTAGTGGCCCTGCCTGTCCTCGTTCCTGACCTTGGTGGGCAGGGTCGTCAGCAGCTCGCCGCAGCCGCGGGTGAGCCAGTAGAAGAAGCCCTTGGTGCTGAAGGCCGGCTCGAAGCCGAGGTCGGTGAACGCCATCGTCCTGAGCGGGTCGAGCGACACGATGCGCCGGGCCGAGAGAGCCACGAGCAGGGCGCGTACGGTCTCCGGGTGGGCGTCCCGGTCCCGGGCGAATTCCGCTATGTCGACCTGGCGCTTCACGGCCAGCTCGTCGAGCAGGCCGATCTCCCACGCCGCGCTCAGCGCGGCCGAGGCGATGGCCCCGTTGAACGTGTCGGCGCAGTACTGCGCCTCGGCTGCCGACTGCTCTACTTCTTGGACTGTGGTCATGGGTACACCTGTTTCGTCGAGTGTCGGTTCAGGAGGCGGAGACGGGCTGGCCGGTGTCCGCCGCCGGCACGCGCGAGAGGTCGACGAGATCGCGCAGTGCTTCGGCGAAGGAGTCCTTCAGCGCCAGGACGCCGTCGGTCATCAGCTCGGGGGGCTCGGGTGCGGCGTCCGGGTCGCCGAGCGGATAGAGCCCGTTGGCACGGATGTCTAGGAGGATGGCGTGGATCCGGCGGATGAACTGGCGTACCACCGTGTCGCGCGACACGGGCGCTCTGCTGGTCAGGAAGATGCCGTCGTAGAGCCACAGCAGCGTCTCCCGGTTCAGCTGCCGCGTCTGATGGCGGGCTTTCGGGGACAGCAGCAGGGACACACCGGAGGGCACCACCCGTGCCGCTATGCCTTCGTGGATCTGCTCGTTCAGCTGGCATTCCAGCGCGAGTTCGGCCGCCTCCAGATCACCGCCGATGCTGATCCTGCCCCGGATGAGCGGCCGGACGTCTGCGTAGTCGCGGGCCCAGGCGCCGCTGAGGTTGGGATGCTGGCGTGCCATGGGGTCCCTGATGACCCGTTCGTACATCTCCGGCGGAGGGGAGCTGGCGTACAGCAGCATCAGGGAGTAGGCGCGGACCAGGCGGCGCGCCTTGCGGGCGAGTTCGTCGGCAGCCGGGCCGGTGTCCACGAGCCGGGCCTGGTGCAGGGTCTCGGCCAGCAGCTGCCACACGACGAAGGTCGTCTGATGACCGGTGATCCAGCGGAACCAGAACAGTCGCTCCATCTCCCCGTCGTCGGCAGGCCGCAGCTCCGCCGCGGTCTCGGCGTCGCACTCCCACACGGAGGGGCCCTCTGACGAGGTGTCCGCGGTGTCGTCCTCCAGTGAGCTCTCCATGGTGGTCCACTGTGACCACTTGACGGGGAGAGCGAGCGGCTCCAGGCCATAGAGATGGCCACCATATTCCCAATTGCCCGACCTCGGCGACGCGGTCGAGAGATCTCTTGCATCAGAGAATTTCATGAGTGCTTTCTGGTGTGGTAGAAGGACTCCGGTATTGGCGAGTACAAAAGCGTGACCTGGGTCGCATCTCAACCTACCGGCCGATAGTCCGAATGTGCGCCGTCGGCCTGCTTGTCTCGCCGGCGGGACAGCGCCCGGAACGGGCGCCCGCGGTCGGCTACCCTTCCGCTGTTTTCCCTGAAGAGGAGGAATACCTTGTACCAGCGCACGCTTATTGCCGCCGGAACTCATTTCGAGAAAGTATTCGGCTATTCTCGCGCCGTCCGGACGGGCCCCTGGGTGACCGTCGCGGGCTGCACCGCGGCCGCACCCGACGGACCGGTGGGCGGGCCGGACATCGTCGCCCAGTCGGCCGAGTGCCTGCGCCGGATCCAGGGGGCGCTCGAGGACACCGGCGCAGGACTGAAGGACGTGGTGCGCACCCGCTTCTACGTCACGGACATCAGTGCCCTGGAGGCCATCGGCGCCGTCCACCTCGAATTCTTCGGCGACATCCGGCCGGCCAGCACCATCGTGGAGGTGTCGGCCCTTGCCCACCCCTCGCTGCTGGTGGAGGTCGAGGCCGACGCCGTCGTCACCGACGCCGTCAACTGAGGGCGGGGCCGGCCATGCGCACGGGTGTGATGATCCTTCCGGAGAAACGCTGGGCACAGTCCGCGCGACTGTGGCAGACCGTCGACGAGCTGGGCTACGACTCCGCTTGGACGTACGACCATCTGTCCTGGCGGAGTCTGCAGGACGGCGCCTGGTTCTCCACCTTCCCGGTGCTCGCCGCGGCCGCGGTCGTCACCCACCGGATGACCCTGGGCACGATGGTGACCTCCCCCAATTTCCGGCACCCGGTGACGGCGGCCAAGGATGCCGTCGCCCTGGACGACATCTCCGGCGGCCGGTTCGTCCTGGGCATCGGGGCGGGCTCGGTCGGGGCGGGCGACTCCCACGTACTGACCCGGCAGGACCTGACGGCGAGTGAACGCGCCTCTCGCTTCGCCGAGTTCGTGGAACTGACGGACCGGTTGCTCCGCTCCGACGTGACGACCTTCACGGGCGAGCACTTCTCGGCGTACGAGGCCCGGATGATCCCCGGCTGCGTCCAGCGACCCCGGCTCCCGCTGGCCATCGCCGCCGGCGGTCCGCGTGGGCTCGACCTCGCCGCCCGGCACGGCCAGGCGTGGGTGACGACCGGCCCCAGGAACTGGGCGAAGGGCTTCACTCCGGAGGAGTGCCTCGACGCGGTCACCGCCCAGGTCACCGCGCTGCGCGAGGCGTGCTCCCGGCACGGCCGGCAGTTCGCGGAGATGGACCGCATCTTCGTGGTCACACCGCCCGCGGGGGACTTCCTCTCCTCGCCCACCGCCTTCCTGGCCCAGGCGGAGCAGTACGCGAAGGCGGGGATCACCCATCTGGTCCTGCACGCTCCGCGGGAACAGGGCGTCTACGCCGCCGACCCCGACATCCTGCACCGCATCGCGGACGAGGTTCTGGCGGACGTCCGCGGCCTGTGAGGGCCACCCACGCCGTGGCGAGGGCTCCGGGGCATCCCCGGAGCCCTCGCCACGTGGTGCCCCGGAGCGCCCGTGGGCGCTCGTGGTGCCGCCGACGCCTCAGGTCAGCCGGGTCGGCCGGAGGCGGGCGGGCCCGGCAGGTCGCGTAGGCGGCGCAGCGGAGTCACGAGCAGGAAACCACCGGCGGCCACCAGAGCCGCGGTCGCCATGCCCATGGCCGGGCGGGGGCCGAGGAGCGAGGCGAGGGCGCCCCCCAGCAGAGCACCGACCGGGATGGTGCTGTAGTTCAGGAACAGGGTGGTCGCGGTGACGCGTCCGAGCAGCTCGGGCGGACAGTGCGCCTGCCTGAAGCTGACGATGATGACGTTGCAGGCCACGACGCCGGCGAGCATCACGACCGATCCGAGCACGAAGTACGCCAGCCTCGGACCGGGACCGGCGAGCGCGGTGAGCAGGCCGAAGGGCGAGGCGGCGAGCTGAATGGTGAGCAGCGCGCGTGCCGTGCCCAGACGCCGGGCGATCCGGCCGGCCAGCAGGCCCCCGAGCACACCGCCCAGGCCGCCGCAGGAGACGAGCCAGCCGAGCGTTCCGGAGCCGACCTCGACGGTCCGTACGAGGAAGACGACCTGGACGGCCTGAAGGCCTGCCATCGCGAGGTTGACCGCCGCACCGAACACGGTGACCGCCCGGACGCACGGATCACCGACGACAAAGCGCAGACCGTCCGATATCTCGCGGCTCAGCCGCCGCCGGGGCCCTCTGACGGGGCGCGCTCCGCCGGAACGGATGGCCGTCAGACAGAGCGACGACACCACGAAGGACGCCGCGTCGAGCAACAGGCCCGGGACGCTGCCCAGGAGCTGCGCGGTCAGCCCGCCGAGACCGGGGCCGGCGACCCTGGCGGCCTGCTCCCCGGCCTGCAGTTTCGCGTTGCGGTCCATGAGATCCGCCGTGGCCACCAGGGAGGGCAGGTACGCCGAGTAGGCGGTGGAGAAGAAGACTGAGGCCGCACCGGACAGCAGGGCCACCCCGAGGACCTGCCAGATGGTCAGGGCCCCCAGCCACCAGGCGGCCGGCACGCTGGCGAACGCCACCGCGGACACCGCGTTGCACACGAGCATCACCCGGCGCGGAGCCAGACGGTCGACCCATGCTCCGGCGGGCAGGCCGATGATCAGCCACGGCAGCCACGGCGCCGCGGTGAGCAGCCCCATCATGAACGGCGAGGCACGGAGCGTGGTGACGGCGACGAGCGGCAGCAGGACGGATGTCACGCTGGTGCCCAGCTTGCTGGTGGTCTCCCCGATCAGCAGCAGCCTGAAGTTCCCCTGCGGAGAGAGCCCCTTGCGCTTAGCGGACTGTGCGACAGTGGGCGTGGCGGATTCCAGCGCGGCCTCCGGAACTCGATAACACAACGGATTTCTGACTGCGGATCAGAATAAAGGCCTTTTGGATGGCCCATCCGTTCGAGAATGAATCCAGTCAATACCGGGGCCGGTCGATGACGAAAAACCATCCCCCGGAATTCGGCTTTCCAGCGCCGCGCCGGCCGGCCATGGCCCGCCCGATGGGTGACTCAGCGTGATCGGCGCGGAGCACGGCCACCCCCCGTCCCGTGGAAGGAGTTCAGCGTGGTCACCGGAGCGATCGACCTCCTCACGCGCTTCGTGCGGGGAGCCGCCCGGCACCCCGAGCGGGCCGCCGTCGTGACGCCGTCGGAGTCGGTGACGTACGGCGAACTGCACACCCGGGTGGAGCGGACGGCCCGGGCACTGAATGCCGCGGGGGCACGGCCCGGTTCGGCCGTCGCGTTGTGCCTCCCCCGCGGAGCCGACCTGGTCGTGGCCATGCTCGCCGTGTGGCGGACCGGCTCGGCATACGTGCCGCTCGACCCGGCCCACCCGGCACGCCGGCTGCGGCTTCTGGCCGAGGAGTCCGGGGCGTGCATGGTGCTCACCGCGGGCCGGGCCGGCGTCGACTGGCCCGCAGGCATGCTCCGCCTCGACCTCACCTGCGACCTCGACCGGTACGCCGGGACCACCACGTCCGACCCGCAGCCCGAGGTGCCGGACGGGGCGCCCGCGTACATCGTCCACACCTCGGGCAGCACCGGCCGCCCCAAGGGAGTGACGGTCACCCGGCGCAACGCCGCCCACCTGGTCCACGCCCTGGAACGCAGCGGCGTCTATCCACCGGCGCCCGCTCGCGTGGTGTGGAACGCGGGGCTCGGCTTCGACGCGTCCCTCCAGCAGTGGGCCCGGATCTGCCGCGGTGACACCCTGCTGCTGCCCACCGACGAACTGCGCGCGGATCCACGGTTGCTCGCCGGTTTCCTCAGGGAACAGAACGCCACCGACCTCGACGCCACCCCGTCCCACTGGGAGGTCCTGCGCCCGTACGTGGTGCGGGAGGACCGGGACGCCGCTCCGCTACGGCTATTCCTCGGCGGGGAAGCGGTGTCCCGGGCCATCTGGGCGGACCTGACGGAGCTCGCCGAGCAGGGCCGGGTCACCACGGTCAACCTGTACGGGCCGGCGGAGTGCACGGTCGACTCCACCGCCGCGCCCGTCATCGGCCCCGTCCCCCACATCGGCTCACCCCTGCCCGGCGTGCGCGCCCACGTCCTGGATGACGCGCTGCGGCCGGTGGCCGACGGCGAGCCAGGGGAGCTGTATCTCGCGGGCAACGGCGTCGCCCTGGGGTACACGGGCCGCCCCGGCCGGACCGCCGAGCGGTTCGTCGCCGACCCTTCAGGCCCCGCCGGCAGCCGGATGTACCGCACCGGTGACCGGGTCCGCCGGCTTCCCGACGGGCACCTCGCCTACCTGGGCCGGGCGGACGACCAGATCAAACTGCGTGGCCATCGGATCGAGCCAGGCGAGATCGAGCGGGTCCTGAGCCGGCACCCGGCCGTCCGCCGGGCCGTGGTCACCGCCCGCGAGGACCGGTCCGGGGAGCGGCGGCTCGTCGCCCATGTCACGACCGTCGCTCCGGCCCCCCGCGCGCTGGAGTTGGTGCGGCACTGTGCCGGCTGGCTGCCCGCCGCCCTGGTCCCCTCGGCGGTCGTCCTGCTCGACGCCTTTCCCCTCACCCACAGTGGAAAGATCGACCGGGCCGCCCTTCCGGCCCCCGACGGCCCCGACGCCCTGGAGCGGCCCGCCCCGCAGGGGCCGCGGCCGGCGGCCGAGCGACTGCTGTGCGGGCTGTTCGCCGAGCTGCTCGGCCGCGACCGCGTCGACGCCGGCGAGAACTTCTTCGATGCCGGCGGGCACTCGCTGCTCGCCATGCGGCTGGTCGGCCGGGTCCGGGCCGCGACAGGCGCCGAGCTGATGGTCCGTGACGTGTTCGACGCGCCGACCCCCGCGCTGCTGGCCGGCCGCCTCCGTCCGGGCACCCGTTCCCGGACGGAACGGATCGCCGTGCGACCGCTGCCCCGGCCGGAACGACCGCCGCTGTCCGGGGCCCAGCGCCGGCTGTGGTTCCTGGACCGGTTGGAGGGCCCGAACCCGACCTACAACGAACAGGTCGCGTTCCGGCTCACCGGCCCGGTGGACACCACGGCGCTGCGGGCCGCGCTGCGGGACGTCGTGGCCCGGCACGAGCCCCTGCGCACGCTCTTCCCCGACGACGGCGGGGAGCCGTACCAGAAGATCCTCGGTCCCGATGCGGTCCGACTCGAACTGCCCGTGCACCGGACGACCGAGGCGGAGTTGCCCGGTGCCCTGCACGACGCCGTCGCCGCACCGTTCGGTCTCGCCACCGAACCGCCATTCCGGGCCGTGCTGTTCGCACTCGCCCCGGACACCCACGTGCTGCTCCTTGTCATGCATCACATCGCCAGCGACGGCTGGTCCCTGCGCCCGCTCGCCGCCGACCTGGCGACGGCCTACCGCGCCCGTCTCGCGGGCTCCGGTCCCGATTGGCCGGCGCTGCCCGTGCAGTACGCGGACCACGCCCTCTGGCAGCGCAGGCTGCTCGGCCGACCCGACGATCCGGACAGTCTCGGCGCTCGGCAGCTGGCGTACTGGACCCACACCCTCAAGGGGCTCCCGGAAGCCCTGCCGCTGCCCACCGACCGGCCTCGCCCCGCCAAGGCGACCCACCGCAGCGGGTCCGTGACCCTCGACTGGGACGCGGAGCTGCACCGCGCGCTCGTGACACTGGCGCGGGAACACGACTGCACCCTCTTCATGGTCGTCCAGGCCGGGCTCGCGGCTGTGCTGACCCGACTGGGCGCCGGGGAGGACATCCCCATCGGCACGGTGGTGGCGGGCCGGGACGACCCCGCGCTGGACGACCTCGTCGGCTTCTTCGTCAACACGCTGGTGCTGCGGACCGACACGTCCGGCGACCCGTCCTTCCGCGATCTGCTGGCCCGGGTGTATGCCACCGACCTGGCCGCCTTCGACCACCAGGACCTCCCGTTCGACCACGTCGTGGAGGCACTCAACCCGGTGCGGGTGACCGGCCGTCAGCCCCTCTTCCAGGTGCTGCTGGCGTTCCAGAACAACGCTGACGCCCACTGGGAGTTCGGGCCCACCGTCATGCGCACCGAGGACGTCGCACCGGCCGCCGCCAAGTTCGATCTCGCCCTGTCCGTCGGCGAGCGGCACGACGACGGCGCCCCCGCGGGTCTGCAAGGCAGGCTCGAGTACTCAGCCGACCTCTTCGACGCCGGTACGGCCGAGACCCTCCTGGCACGGCTGCTCCATGTGCTGCGCAGCGCGGTCGCCGATCCGGACCTGCCCATCGGACGGCACGACCTGGCCGTCAGCGAGGAGCGGGGCAGTGTGCTCGTCGCGGCGGAGGCCCCGGGCGCCCCGGCGCGGCCGCTGCTGGAGCTCTTCGAGGAGCGCGCCGAGACCGCTCCGGACGCCACGGCCGTGGTGTTCGGAGCGGAGCGGGTCTCGTACGCGGAGCTCAATGCCCGTGCGAACCGGCTGGCCCATGTGCTGGCCGACCGGGGCGCCGGACCGGAGGCAGTGGTCGCCTCGGCGCTGGACAGGTCGGTGGAGCTGATCGTCGCGGTCCTGGCGGTGCTGAAGACCGGGGCCGCCCATCTGCCGGTGGACCCGGGTTACCCGGCACAGCGCATCGCCCACATCTTGGACGACGCGGTCCCGGCGCTGCTGCTCTCAAGAGGTGGAACGGCCCTCCCCGCAGGGACCACCGTGCCCCGGATCGACATGGACGCGCCGGAGACCCTCGCCGCGCTGCGGCTCGCCCCGGCGGCGAATCCGACGGCCGGTACATGGCGGGCGTGCGGGGCCCTCCCCGCGTATGTGATCCATACCTCCGGATCCACCGGCCGGCCCAAGGGGGTCGTCGTCACCCGCTCCGGTCTCGCCAACCTCACCGCCCATCAGCGCGGCACCCTCGCGGTGGACGCCGACAGCAGGGTCCTGCAGTTCGCCTCCCCCAGCTTCGACGCCTTCTTCTGGGAACTGGCCATGGCGCTGTCCGCGGGGGCCGCGCTCGTCCTGGCACCCGCCCGCAGGCTGCTGCCCGGCCCGGACCTGCAACGCCTCGTCGGCGAACAGCACGTCACTCATCTCACCCTGCCCCCGTCGGTGCTGCGCGCCCTGCCTCCGGACGCTCTCCCGGGCGTCCGCGTCCTGGTCGCCGCGGGCGAGGCCCTCGACGCGGAACAACGACGGCGCTGGTCTCCCGGCCGGACCCTGATCAACGCGTACGGACCGACGGAGACCACCGTCTGCGCCACCATGAGCCGGCCGCTGGCACAGGGAACCGGCACGCCGCCGATCGGCGGACCGATCCGGGGGACGCGGCTGTACGTCCTCGACGCCGGTCTGCGTCCGGTTCCGGCCGGCGTGGTGGGCGAGCTGTACGTCGCCGGGACGGGGCTGGCCCGCGGCTACCTCGGCCGGCCCGGCCTGACGGCACAGCGCTTCGTCGCGGACCCGTTCGGCCCGGCCGGGGCGCGGATGTACGGCACCGGCGACCTGGTCCGCCGGAACGACCGCGACGAACTGGAGTTCGTCGGGCGCGCGGACCACCAGGTCAAGGTGCGTGGTCACCGGATCGAACCGGGCGAGATCGAGGAACTGCTCGCCGGACACCCCGAGATCTCCGGTGCCGCGGTGACCGTGTACGAGGACGGGGACGGCGACCGGAGGCTGGTCGCCTACGTCCGCCGGGAGCCGTCCGCCCTGTCCGCTGCCGCCCGCGCGAGCGACGCGGACCGCGTGGCCGACTGGCAGCGCGTTCATGACGCGGTGCCCGCCGGCGGCGCGCCGGTCCCCTTCGGTGAGGACTTCACCGGCTGGCGCAGCGGATACGACGGCGGTGCGCTGCCGCTGGAGCATCTGCGGGAGTGGCGTGACGAGACCGTGCGCAGCATCCGCGCCCTGCGGCCCCGGCGCGTGCTCGAACTGGGTGTGGGCAGCGGCCTGCTGCTCGCCCGGCTGGCGCCCGAGACCGACGCCTACTGGGGGCTCGACCTCTCCCCCCGGGTGATCGAGCGGCTGCGACGGCATGTGGACGAGCAGCCGGAACTCGCCGGCCGGGTCGTCCTGCGCAGTCAGCCGGCCGACGACGACGAGGGCCTTCCAAAGGGCTACTTCGACCTGGTCGTCCTCAACTCCGTCGCCCAGTACTTCCCCAGCGGCCGCTATCTCGCTCGGGTGCTGCGGCAGGCGGCCGGCGCGCTGGCGCCCGGTGGCTCGGTGTTCGTCGGCGACGTACGGCACCTGGGGCTGATGGAGTGCTTCCACTCGGCGGTCACGGCCCGTGGGGCGGGAGTTGTACCGGGTGGCGCGGAGCACCGCCGGGCCGTGGCGCACAGCATGTCCAGGGAGCCGGAGCTGCTGGTGGATCCGGAGTTCTTCCGGTCGCTGACGATGGCGGGCAAGGGCTCCCAACCGCCTTTCGCGACGTGTGACGTGCGGGTGAAGCGGGGAACCCACCACAACGAGCTGACCCGCTACCGCTACGACGTCGTCCTGCGGACCGGCCCTGCGCGGCCCCGCACCGGTGCCGGGGTGGACGTGGTGGAAGTGACGTGGGGAAAGGACGTCCGGACCCTCGACGCCGTGGCCGACTTCGTCCGAAATGGTGTGGGGCACGGCACACCGCTCCGGATCAGCGGTGTGCCCAATGCGCGGCTGGCCGTGGATCTGCGGCTCTCGGGCAGGTCACTGGGCTGCGGTCCGGATCCGGAGGAGCTGGCCCGGCTCGGCGAGCACCTGGGGTACCGAGTGGTGCTGCGCTGGTCCGCGAAGGCCGGGCCGGAACACCTCGACGCCGAGTTCCTCCCCGGGGAGCAGGACGGTCCGCCGGAGGCGGGGGCCGAGCCGCCGACGGATTCCGAGCGCCATGTCAACGTCCCCTTCGCAGCCTCCGACGACGCCGAGCTCATCGCGTCGGTCACCCGGCGGGCGACCGCGCACCTTCCGGCGTACATGGTGCCGTCGGCGATCGTCGTCCTCGACGAGTTCCCGCTGACTCCCCACGGCAAGCTCGACCGCGCCGCGCTGCCCGCCCCCGGAGGCGGCGTCCGGACCGGTGCCGGCCGTCGGCCGCGCACCCCGCAGGAGACGGCGCTGTGCCGGATGTACGCGGACGTTCTCGGGCTCGGCACGGCAGGACCGGCGGCCCACGTGGTGGGCATCGACGACAGCTTCTTCGAGCTCGGCGGCCATTCGCTGCTCGTGACCCGGCTGGTGAGCCGCATCCGCGCCGAACTGGGGGTCGAGATCCAGGTCGGCACGGTCTTCGACGCGCCCACGGTGGCCGGCCTCGCGTCCAGGCTCGCGGAGGCCGGCAAGGCGAGACCGCCCCTGCGCCGGATGCGCCGCCGCGGCTGACGGAACCGGCCCACCGCACCGACAGATCACGACCGACAAGGGTTCTCGATGGACTTCAGCCTCTTCTACTTCGCCGACGACAGCACACGGGACCGGGACGCCGGACGGTACGAGCTGCTGCTGGAGGGCGCCCGCTTCGCGGACCGGCACGGCTTTCGCGCGGTGTGGACACCCGAACGCCACTTCCACTCCTTCGGCGGGCTCTACCCGAACCCGGCGGTGGTGGGAGCGGCACTGGCCATGGTCACGAGCACCATCGCCATCCGGGCCGGCAGCGTCGTCTCCCCCCTGCACCATCCGGTGCGGATCGCCGAGGAATGGTCGGTCGTGGACAACCTCTCGGGCGGCCGGGCCGGGGTGTCCCTCGCCTCCGGCTGGCATCCGGTGGACTTCGCGCTGAGCCGGGTGCCGTACGACGACCGCAAGCGCGCGATGCTCAAGAGCATCGAGCAGATCCGCGGCCTGTGGCGAGGTGACGCCCACGCGGTGGTGGACGGCAACGGCGCCCCGGCCACCGTGCGGATCTTCCCGCCGCCGGTGCAACGGGACCTGCCGCTGTGGGTGACCAGCGCAGGCGAGGTGGACACCTTCCGTACGGCGGCTGCCGCGCGGGCCGGAGTCCTCACTCATCTCTTGCACCAGGACATCGGCGAACTCGCCGCCAAGATCACCGAGTACCGGCGGACGGCGCGCGAGAGACACGACGGCTGGGAGGGGCATGTCGTGCTGATGCTGCACACCTTCCTCGGGCCCGGCCGGGACGAGGTGCGCGGAATCGTCGAAGGACCACTGCGCGACTACCTCAGAAGCTCGGTCGGTCTCATCGCCCGGTCGGTCGGCGCCCTCGACCCGGAGTTCGACATCGACGTACTGGACGACGAGGACATCGACTTCCTCGTCTCCCAGTCGTTCGACACCTACTTCGACGAGCGAGGACTCTTCGGGACGGTGGAGGAGGCGGCGGGCACGGTCGAGCGGCTGCGCGGCATCGGCGTGGACGAGATCGCCTGCCTGGTCGATTTCGGCATCGACACCGAGACCGTTCTGGGCGGGCTGCGGTATCTGAACGCGCTCCGCGAAGCATCCGTAGAGAACTGAGAGGCGGAGCACCGTGATTCCTCTGTCATTTTCGCAGCTGCGGTTCTGGTTCCAGGGAGAGATGGACCGCGGAGGTGCATCACCCAACACGTCGATAACGCTCCGGCTCGCGGGCCGGCTGGACGTGATGGCGCTGCGGGAGGCGCTGCGGGACGTGGTCATGCGGCACGAGAGTCTGCGCACCGTGTTCCCGGTCACCGACGAGGTGCCTCGGCAGATGATCCTGGACACGGTGACGGTCGAGCTGCCTGTGGTCCAGGTCGCGGAAGAGGATGTCGAGGCAGCGGTGGTCTCCGCGTCCGAGTCCGTCTTCGACCTGGAGCGCCACATACCCCTGCGGGCCGTGCTGCTCGCCGTCGGACCCCGCCACCACGTACTGGCGATCACCGTGCACCACATCGCCTTCGACGGCTGGTCCGCCGCCCCGTTCCTCCGTGACCTCTCCGACGCTTACACCGCGCGACTCGACGGAAACCCTCCGGCATGGGACGAACTCCCGTTCCAGTACGCCGACTTCACACTCTGGCAGCGTGAGGAACTCGGCGCGCCGGACGATTCCGGCAGCCTCTTCACCCACCAGCTGGCCTACTGGACCCGGGCCCTGGCCGACGCCCCCGCCGAACTCCCCCTCCCCACGGACCGCCCACGCCCCACCACCGCCACCCACCGCGCCGGCACCGTCCCCTTCCGCCTGCCGGCCGAGGAGTACCGGGCACTCGCACAACTTTCCCGCCGGCACGGCGCCAGCACCTTCATGGTCCTGCACGCCGCGCTCGCGGGGCTCCTTCAGCGACTCGGCGCCGGCACCGACATCGTCGTCGGCAGCCCCGTCGCCGGCCGCACCGACAGCGGCCTCGAAGACCTCGTCGGCTGCTTCGTCAACACCGTGGTCGTCCGCACCGACACCTCCGGTGACCCCGACTTCCACGAGTTGCTCAAGCGCGTCCGCACCGGCGTACTGACCGCACTCGACAACCAGGAGGTCCCCTTCGAACAGGTCGTGGAAGCCGTCAACCCGGTCCGGTCGGCCGCGCGGCATCCCCTCTTCCACGTCATGCTCAGCCTGCAGAACAACGCCACCGCCGCCGCGCACCTCCCGCACCTCGAAACCCGCCTGCCGGACTACGGCACACACCGCACCATCGACTTCGACCTCCTCCTCGACGTCACCGAAACCGACGGGGCGCTCGAAGGCACCCTCGTCTACGCCCGTGACCTCTTCGACCACAGCACCGCCGAGCGCCTGGCCCACTACTTCACCGCCTTCCTGAGCCAGGCAGTCGGCGCGCCCGCGCGGCGTATCGGCCGGCTCGACCTTCTCGCCCCCTCCGAGAGACACACGACGCTGGAGACGTGGAACGGCCGGGACGCGGCGCTCCCCGCGGAGTCCGTACCGGAGCTCTTCCGGCGACGCGTGACCGCCGCGCCCGGCGACACCGCAGTGATCTGCGGGGAGTCCCGGCTCACCTACGGGGAGCTGGCCTCACGGGCCGACCGCCTGGCCCGTCACCTGCACAAGCACGGTGCGGACCCGGAACAGCTGGTCGCCGTGGCCATGGACCGCTCCGCCGACCTCGTCGTCGCCCTGCTGGCCGTGTTGCGGACCGGCGCCGCCTACCTTCCCCTGGACCCGCGGAATCCGGACGAACGTCTGCGCACGATCCTGGAGGAGGCACGCCCCTGCCTCGTCCTGGCGGACAACTCCACGAGGGAGCGGGCCGCGGCGCTCGCGGCCGTGCCGCTCGGCCTGCCCGTGGTTTCGGCCGAGGACGCCGATCCACTCGCCTCGGATGCGGACGAATGGCCGGACCTCACAGGTGACCGGGCCGCGTACGTGATGTACACATCCGGCTCCACGGGGCGTCCCAAGGGCGTGGTGGTGACCCACCGCGGCATCGTCGGGCTCGCCGCCGATTCCTGCTGGGCGGCGGACGGCGGCCACGCGCGGGTGCTGGCCCACGCGCCGCACTCCTTCGACGCCTCGACGTACGAACTGTGGGTGCCGCTGCTCAACGGCGGAACGGTCGTGATGGTGCCGCCCGGAGACTCCTCGGCACAGGCACTGGAACGGACCGTGACGGAGGGGGGAGCGACCAGCGCGTTCCTCACCGCCTCGCTCTTCGACCTGCTCGTCGCGGAGCGCAGTTCCGCACTCGCTCGGCTGGGGCACGTCTGGGTGGGCGGCGAGCCGCCGTCGGCCAAAGCCGTGCGGCAGATGCTGACGGACTTCCCGGACACCGCGCTGACCAACGCCTACGGGCCGACCGAGAACACCACGTTCACCACCTACAGACGTCTGGACCCGGCCCAGGACGCCGACGGCAGGCCGCCGATCGGCCGGCCCATGGCCAATACGCGGGTGTACGTGCTGGACGAGCGGCTCCAGCCGGTGCCCGCGGGGGTGGCCGGAGAACTGCACATCGGGGGCACCGGACTGGCCCGCGGCTACCTCAACCGCCCGGAACTCACCGCCGAGCGCTTCGTCGCCGACCCCTACGGCCCGCCCGGCACCCGCATGTACCGCACCGGCGACCTCGTCCGATGGACCGCCGACGGAGAACTCGACTTCCTCACCCGCACCGACGACCAGGTCAAGATACGCGGGTTCCGCATCGAACCCCGCGAGATCGAGGCCACCCTGGAACACCACCACAGCGTCGGCCGCGCAGCCGTCCTGGTACGCGAGGACCAGCCGGGTGAACGCACCCTCATCGCCTATGTCGTACCCACCGCCACCGCGGCCGGAGATCCCACGCCGGATCTCACCGAGCACGCCGGGCGGACGTTGCCCGACTACATGATCCCCACCATCGTGGTGCTCCCCGACGGGCTTCCCCTCACCCCCAACGGAAAGCTCGACCGAGCCGCCCTGCCCGCCCCCCGGGCCGGCACCACCTCCCGTCCGCCGAGCACTCCCACCGAACGGCTCCTGTGCGAACTGTTCGCCGACGTCCTGGGACTGCCCGCCGTAGGCACCGACGACGACTTCTTCCGTCTCGGCGGACACTCACTGCTGGCCATTCGGCTGGTGAACCGGCTGCGCTCGGTGCTGGACACGGAGATCGGGATGCGTACGCTCTTCGAGACGCCGACGCCCGCCGGGCTCGCCGAGAGGTTCGGCACAGCGAGTACCGGCCGCGCCCTGCTGCGGCCCCGGCCGCGGGGGGAGGTACTGCCCCCGTCCTTCTCCCAGCTGCGGTTCTGGTTGCAGGGCGAGCTGACGGAAGACGCCGAGTCGCACACGATCACGACCGCCCTGCGGCTGTCGGGGCCCCTGGACGTCACGGCGTTGTCGGCGGCGCTGCGGGACGTGGTGCTGCGGCACGAGAGCCTGCGCACGGTGTTCCCGGTGACGGACGGGACGCCGCGGCAGCGGGTTCTGGACGCGGTGACCCTCGACCTGCCGGTGCGGGAGGTGTCACCGGAGGACGTCGAGGCGGCGGTGGCCGCGGCGTCGGAGTACGTCTTCGACCTGGCCCACGAGATACCGGTGCGGACCGAGCTGTTCGCCAGTGCTCCCCAGGAGCACGTGCTCGCCGTGACGTTCCACCACATCGCCTTCGACGGCTGGTCCGCGGCCCCCTTCCTGCGTGACCTCTCCCACGCCTATGCCGCCCGACTGCGGGGAGGCGCCCCCGAGTGGCCCGGACTGCCCGTGCAGTACGCGGATTTCACCCTGTGGCAGCGCGAGCAACTGGGTGCCCCCGACGACCCCGACAGCCTGCTCAGCCGGCAAATCGCCCACTGGACCGGCACACTCGCCGGTGCTCCCGCCGAAACATCCCTGCCCGTCGACCGGCCGCGCCCGGCCACCGCCACCCGTCGGGCCGGCACGGTGCCCTTCCGGCTCGCCCCGGAGGACCACGAGCGGCTGACCGCACTCGCACGCGAGCACGGCTCGAGTGTGTTCATGGTGCTGCACGCCGCGCTGGCGGGCCTGCTGCGACGACTCGGCGCCGGTACGGACATCCTGGTCGGAAGCCCGGTCGCCGGACGCACCGACAGCGGTCTCGACGACCTGGTCGGGTGTTTCGTGAACACCGTGGTCCTGCGGACCGACGTCTCCGGTGATCCGGACTTCGGTGCGTTGCTCGACCGGGTCCGTGCCGGTGTACTCGCCGCGCTTGACCACCAGGACGTGCCCTTCGAGCAGGTCGTGGAAGCCGTCAACCCGGTCCGGTCGGCGGCCCGGCATCCCCTCTTCCAGGTCATGCTGAGCCTGCAGAACAACGAGACCGGCTCAGCGGAGCTGCCCGGCCTCCACATCGACGTGCCGGACTACGGCAGGCACCGGACGGTCAGCTTCGACCTGCTCTTCGACGTCACCGAGTCCGACGGCGGGCTGGACGGCAGGCTCGTGTACGCCCGCGACCTCTTCGACCATGCCACCGCGGAACGGCTCGCCGGGTCTTTCACCCGCCTGCTGGCCGACGCGGTGGCCCATCCCGCCCGGCCGGTGCGGTGTCTGGACATCCTCTCCCCCGCCGAGCGTCATGCCGTCCTCACGGCTGGGAGCGGACCGGCCGACGCGGCTGCACCGAAGGGCCCGGTGTCCCAGTGGTTCCGGGAGCAGGCCGCCAGGACGCCCGACGCGGCGGCGGTGCTGCACGCAGGCGGCCGGGTCACCTACGGGGAGCTGAACACACGGGTGGCCCGGCTGGCCCGCCGCCTGCGGAAGCTCGGGGCCGGGTCGGAGCAGCTGATCGCCGTGGCCATGAACCGCTCTCCCGATCTGCTGGTCGCCCTCCTGGCCGTGCACCGGACCGGCGCCGCATACCTCCCGGTCGATCCGCACCACCCCCGGGAGCGCGTGGCCATGGTGCTGTCCGAAGCGGCGACACTCCTGGTGCTGTCCGACCGCGCCACCCGCGACGCGATCGGCACCGACGACTGGCTCACCCTGGACGACCCCCGGCTCGCCGACGGCGCCACCGCCGCCGAGGACCTCGACCTGGACGAGCCGGCACTGCCTGACAGCACGGCCTACGTCCTCTACACCTCGGGTTCGACGGGCAGACCGAAGGGAGTCACCGTCACCCACCGCAACCTCGCCCATCTGCTGGCCGCCATGCGGGGCCGGTTGCCGCTGGGCCCCGCGGACCGGCTGCTCGCCGTGACGACCGTCGGCTTCGACATCGCCCATCTCGAGCTCCTCCTGCCGCTGCTCGACGGCGCCGCGGTCGTCCTCGCCTCCCCGGACGAGGTGCGCGATCCGCACTCCCTCGGCCGGCTGATCCGGCAGCAGGCGGTCACCGCCGTACAGGCGACACCCTCGCTGTGGTCCGGTCTCGTGGACGAAGTCCCCGACGCGGTCCGGGGGCTACGGGTGCTCGTGGGCGGCGAGGCGCTGCCTCCCGCCCTCGCCGACGGGCTGACCGCCCTCGCCCGGACCGTCACCAACATGTACGGCCCCACCGAGACGACCATCTGGTCACTGGCGGCCTCCATCGGCCCACGCAACAAGCGGCGTCCGCCCATCGGTTCCCCGCTGGGCGACACCCGGGTGTGCGTACTGGACGAGGGACTCCAGCCGGTACCCGTGGGAGTGCCGGGTGAGCTGTACATCGGAGGTACCGGAGTGGCCCGGGGCTATCTGAACCGCCCGGGGCTGACCGCCGAACGGTTCATCGCCGACCCCTACGGTCCGCCCGGCACCCGCCTCTACCGCACCGGCGACCTGGTCCGGTGGACCGCCGAAGGAGAGCTCGACTTCCTCGGACGTACCGACGACCAGGTGAAGGTACGCGGCTTCCGGATCGAGCCCCGGGAGATCGAAGCGGTCCTGGACCGCCACCATCGTGTCACCCGCACCGCGGTCGTCGTGCGCGAGGACGAGCCCGGCGAACGCCGTCTCGTCGCCTACGTCGTAGCGGGGCAAGCGACCGGCACCGGCACCGGCACCGGCACCGGCACCGAGGAACTCGTTTCCGACCTCACCCACTGGGCGCGGCAGACGCTGCCCCCGTACATGGTTCCCACCATCGTCACGCTTGCCGGCGGGCTGCCGCTCACGCCCAACGGGAAGCTCGACCGGTCCGCCCTGCCCTCACCCCACCGTTCGCCCACCATCACCCGCGAACCGAGCACACCCACCGAGAAGCTCCTGTGCGACCTGTTCGCCGACATCCTCGGACGGGCCGACGTCGGCGTCGACGACAACTTCTTCGATCTCGGCGGCGACAGCATCGTGTCGATCCGGCTGGTGTCCAGGGCCCGCTCGCGGGGCCTGGTCATCTCGACGCGGGACGTCTTCCGGTACAGGACCGTCGCCGAACTCGCACGGCACGCGCGTGTACGGACGGCGAAGGCACCTGCGGGGCCGGCCACAGCACCGGCCGGCGAGGTCCCGCTGACCCCGATCGTCCACTGGCAGCGCGAACGGGGCGGCCCCGTCGACGGCTTTCACCAGTCCGTGCTGGTACGGACCCCGGCTGACCTGGACCTGCCACGGTTGCGGACGCTGCTCCAGTCCATGCTCGACCGGCACGACGCGCTGCGGATGCGGTTGACGCGCACTCCCGCTTGGCGACTGGAGGTGCTGCCGCGCGGTTCGGTCGACGCGGCCGGGCGCATCGTGCGGATCGATGTGGCCGGCCGGGGCCCCGGGGAACTGGCCGCCCTGGTCCGTGACGAGACGGACGCGGCTCGACGGCGGCTGGCTCCGGGCGACGGGAACATGCTCCAGGCGGTGTGGTTCGACGCGGGTCCCGGCCGGCCCGGCCGGCTGCTGCTGATGATCAACCACCTCGCGGTGGACGGCGTTTCGTGGCGCATCCTGCTGGAGGACCTGAGCACCGGTGCCGACGACCGGGCGCCGGAGCCGGACTTCGCTCCCGTGTCCTTCGCCGAGTGGGGACGGCGTCTGCACCGCGAGGCACGCGAGCGGGTGTCCGAACTCCCCTTCTGGAGCAACCTGGTCGAGGGAGCGGACGACCTCGTCACCGGCGCGGCTCTCCTTCCCACCCGTGATGTCGAGGGCTCGAAGCGCACCGTCACCCGAGTCCTTCCCACCGACCGGACGATGCCGCTCATCACGCGCGTACCCGCCCGGCTCGGCGTCGGAGTGAACGCGGTGCTGCTCGGCGCGCTGAGCCTGGCCGCAGGACACTGGCGTACGGCGCTCGGCCCCGGCACGGCCACCGATGCGCCGTTCCTGGTGGACGTGGAGGGACACGGCCGGGAGGAGATCGCCGACGGTCTCGATCTGTCCGCGACCGTGGGCTGGTTCACCAGCATGTTCCCGGTCCGGCTCGCGGGGCGGACGGACGATCCGGTCGACGTCGTACGAGCCGTGGACCATCAGCTCGGGAGCATGCCGGACAAGGGGATCGGCTTCGGCCTGCTGCGTCATCTGCATCCGGAGGCCGCGCCCGCGCTCCGCGCACAGCCCCGGGCGCAGATCCTCTTCAACTACCTGGGCCGGTTCGACCGACCGGACGAGGCCGACTGGGGCCTGGCGCCGGAGGCGGGAGCGATCGCCGGCGGCGGCGATCCCGGGATGCCCCTGACACATCTGCTGGAGGTCTCCGCGATCGTCCTCGACCGCGGAGACGAGCCGGAACTGCGTGTCACCTGGGCCTATCCGACCGCCCTCCTGGACCGGCCACAGGTGGAGGCCCTGGCCGACGCCTGGTTCGAGGCCCTGGACACCCTCATCGCACGCACCCGCGACCTGGGAGAGACGGCGTGACCGCACCACTTCGAGAGCACGAGCAGATGTCGAGGCCGGCTCCGCTCCAGCAAGGGCTCTTCTTCCACACGGCGTTCGACGCGGACGGCCAGGACATCTACACCACCCAGCTGGCACTGGACTTCGAGGGGCCCCTGGATCCCATCTCCCTGCGGGAGACCTGTCAGCTGCTGCTGGATCGGCACGACAGCCTGCGCGCCGGGTTCCGTACGGACGCGTCGGGCGCTCCCGTCCGGTTCGTGGTGCCCAGCGCACCGCTGGACTGGCGGGCGGCCGACCTCACCGCAACGGCTCCCGAGGACCGGGAGGACGAAGCCGCGCGGCTGGTGGAGGAAGAGCGGCGGCGGCGCTTCGACACCGCCCGGCCCCCGCTGATCCGCTTTCTGCTGATCCGTATGACCGACGAGCGGTGGCGCCTGGCGCTGACGAACCATCACATCATCCTGGACGGCTGGTCCACCTCGGTCCTCCTGGACGAGCTGTTCCAGTTGTACGGCGCCGGGGCCGAGAGGGCGCACCGGCTGCCCGCCGCCCCCTCGTACACCTCGTACCTGGACTGGCTCGCCGACTGCGACCCGGCCGTGTCACGAGCCGCCTGGGCCGAGGCGCTGTCCGGGATCGACGGGCCCACTCTGGTGGCACCGCAGGCGCCGGGTGCGGGCACGGTGGTGCCGGAACGGGTGGTGCGGAAGCTGTCCGCACCGTGCACCGCCGCGCTGGTGGACCGGGCGCGGAAGGCGGAGGTCACCCTCAGTACCGTGGTGCAGGTGGCCTGGGGTCTGCTGTTGCGGCAGCTGACCGGGCAGAGCGACGTACTGTTCGGGATGACGGTGTCCGGGCGGACCGCCGACGTAGAGGGCATCGAGACGATGGTCGGGCTGCTCATCAACACCCTTCCGGCACGGGTGCGGATCGATCCCCGGGACACGCTGCTGGATCTCCTGGAGCGGGTCCGGGACGAGCAGCTCGATCTGTTCGAGCACCACCACGTCGGGCTGCCGGAGATCCAGCAGCAGGCCGGGTTCGGCGCCCTGTTCGACACCACGACCGTCTTCGACAACTATCCGATGAGCACGGGCGAGCGGCGCCTCGGCGCGGCACGTCTCACTGATGTCACGGGGTTCGACGCCACGCACTACCCGCTCTCGCTTATCTGCACGCCGGCCGAGGAGCTGGGGATCCGGCTGGACTTCCGGCCCGGCCTGTTCGCACGCGAGACGGTGGAGCGGATCGGTGAACGGCTCGTACGGATCCTGGAGACGATCGCCGACGATCCGCACCGCACGGCCGGCACCCTGTCCGTGCTGTCGGCCGACGAGCGCCACCAGCTGATCGAGGAGTGGAACGCCACCGCCCGCGCGGTGGCCCCCGCCACGTTGCCCGCGCTGATCGAGGCGCAGGCCGCACGGACCCCGCGGGCCTGCGCCCTCTCCCACCGGGGGCAGTCCCTCACCTACGACGAGCTCAACCGCCGGGCCAACCGACTGGCGCGTGTGCTGCTGGCCGCGGGAGCGGGGCCGGAGACCCGGGTGGCGCTGGCGGTGCCCAGGACCGCGGACATGGTCGTCGCCCTCCTGGCCATCCTCAAGGCCGGAGCCGCCTATGTGCCGGTCGACGTGCGCTATCCGGCCGACCGGATCGCGCAGATGCTCGGTCACTCACGGCCCCGGCTCTCGGTCGTCACCGAGGCGACCAGGGGCGTGCTGCCGGACGGGACGACCGCGCTCGTCCTCGACGACGCGGGCGTGGCGCGGCACATCGCGGCGCAGGAGGACGGAGACGTCGTGGACGCGGAGCGCCCCGGACCGCTCCTCCCCCGGCATCCGGCCTATGTGATCTACACCTCGGGCACCACCGGCGCCCCCAAGGGCGTGGTCGTCGAACACGCGAACGCCGTCAACTTCGTGGCGACCGTCGAGGACCACTTCGGCCCCGACGGCATGGCCCGGGTCCTGGCGTCCACCTCGCTCAGCTTCGACGTCTCGGTCTTCGAGATCCTCACGACCCTGGCGCTCGGCGGACGGCTGGAACTGGTCGACGACCTGTTCGGACTGCTGGAGCGGGAGGGCTGGTCGGGCAGCCTGGTCAGCGGCGTCCCGTCGGCGATGGCGAGCATGCTGGCGGATGGCGCGTTCGAGGTGTCGGCACGGCATGTGGTGCTCGGTGGGGAAGCGGTTACGGGGGCCCTGCTGCGCGACCTGCGGCAGCGCGTGCCCGGCTGCGCCGTCACCAACATCTACGGTCCCACCGAGGCGACCACTTACTCGACCTGGTGGCGCAGCGGCCACGGGCCCGCCGACGGCGATCCGCCGATCGGACGGCCCGTGCCCAACGCCCAGGTCTTCGTACTGGATCCTTGGCTCCAGCCGGTTCCCGTGGGGCAGCCGGGTGAGCTGTACATCGCGGGCGCGGGCGTCACCCGCGGGTACCTGGACCGGCCGGCGCTGACCTCGGAGCGGTTCGTGGCCTGCCCGTTCGGTGCGCCCAGCGGCCGGATGTACCGCACCGGCGACCAGGTACGGCAGGCGGCCGACGGGCAGCTGGAGTATCTCGGCCGTCTCGACGGCCAGGTCAAGGTCCGTGGCTTCCGGATCGAGCTCGGCGAGGTGGAGGCCGCCCTGCTGCGGCACGACAGCGTGGCACGGGCTGTGGCGGTCGTACGGGAGGACCGGGCGGGCGACCGCAGGCTGGTCGCCTACGCCGTGGCGGCCGGGCCCGGTACGGTGCTCGACGGGTCGGAGCTGCGGCGCTTCCTCCGTGGTGTCCTGCCCGACCACATGGTGCCCTCGGCGGTGGTGCAGTTGGAGCGGTTCCCGCTCATGCCGAACGGCAAACTGGACCGCTCGGCGCTGCCGGCCCCCCTGTACGGCAGCACCGTCGGCGGGGCGGTGGCCCATGCGCACGAGGAGCCGCTGTGCGCGCTGTTCGCCGAGGTCCTGGGTGTGGACCGGGTCGGCCCCGACGACGGGTTCTTCGATCTGGGCGGACACTCCCTGCTGGCGACCCGCCTGGTGAGCCGGGTGCGTACGGTGCTGGGTGTCGAGCTGTCCGTCCGCGCCCTGTTCGAGGCGCCGACGCCGGGGGCACTGGCGCGCCGGATCGACGGCGAGGGTGCGGGTTCCGGGCTGGACGTGTTGCTGCCGCTCCGGCCGAGCGGGCGCCGGCGACCGCTGTTCTGTGTGCACGCGGCGAGCGGGCTGGCCTGGCCGTACGCCCGGTTGCTGCCGTACCTGGATCCGGACGTGCCGCTGTACGGTCTGCAGGCGCGCAGCCTCGTCGATCCTGACGGAGGGGCACGCACACCCGATGAGCTGGTGCGGGACTACGCCCGGCGGATCCGGCAGGTGCAGCCGGAAGGGCCGTACCGGCTGCTCGGCTGGTCGGTCGGCGGCAGCATCGCCTTCGGGGTGGCCGCGGAGCTGGCCGAGACGGGCCACGCCGTGGAGTTCGTGGCCCTGCTGGACTCGTACCCGCCACCGGAGGAGGCCCTGTTGCCCGGGTGGGAGGAGACGCACCGGCATGTGTCCGCTTCGGCGGGGTTCGCCCCGGACGGGACGCCACCGGGGCAGATCGCGCTGCTCGGCGAGCGGGCGGTGGAGGGCGCGCGGCTGGCGGTGCGGTCGGCGGTGGACGTACTGCGGACCACGCCCGTACGGACGCGTGGTGTCGACATCCTC
Organism: Streptomyces sp. NPDC006314; assembly: GCF_040613075.1. NCBI lineage: Bacteria > Bacillati > Actinomycetota > Actinomycetes > Kitasatosporales > Streptomycetaceae > Streptomyces > Streptomyces sp. NPDC006314. Next base: position 33,766 of record NZ_JBEXRL010000034.1, read on the forward strand.
CACTTCCGGGCCGTGGGGGACGGCTCGGGCAGCGACCCGGGCGCGTGGCAGACGTTCGGCGGTGGGCGGCTCTCGTCCTTCGACATCGCGTGCGGCCACTACGAGATGCTGGATCCCGCTCCGCTCACCGCGATCGGCAAGGTGCTGTCGGACCGGGCCACAGGAGGCCGTACGGCCGGAGAGACGGCCCTGCGATGAGAAGTGTGACGGAGCTGGACCTCGCCGATCCGGTGCTGCACGCGGAGAACGACCTGTCCGAGGTGTGGCGGTGGCTGCGGACGCAGGAGCCCCTCCACTGGCAGCCGGAGCGCGGCTCCCGGCCCGGGTTCTGGGTCCTGACCCGGCACGCGGATGTCGCGGCCGCGTACCGGGACACGGAGCGGTTCCGCTCAGACGGAGGCAATGTTCTCGACACCCTGCTGGGCGGCGGCGACAACGCGGCCGGGCGGATGCTGCCGGTGATGGACGGGTCCCGGCACGCGCAGCTGCGCCATGCGCTGATGAAGGCGTTCTCGCCGCGGGCCCTGGCGTCGGTGGTCGACAGCATCGCGCGCGCCTCCCGGGAACTGGTCACGGAAGCCATGGAGCGAGGTCGGTGCGACTTCGCCCGCACCGTCGCCGGGCAGCTCCCGCTCCGGGCGATCTGCGACCTGCTGGAGGTGCCGCGTGCGGACCGGCAGCAGTTGCTGGCCATGACCTCGTCGGCACTCGGGGCGGAGAGCGCGGAAGGGCTGGCGGCGGACTCCTGGGTGTCCCGGGGTGAGATCCTCTTCTACTTCGCCGAGCTGGCAGCACGGCGACGGCGCGAGCCGGGGGACGACGTCGTCAGTCTCCTCACCCGGTGCCGGGTCGACGGTAGGGAGCTCACGGACGAGGAGGTGGTCCTCAACTGCTACAGCCTGATACTGGGCGGTGACGAGACCACACGACTGGCGCTGGCCGGGGCGGTCGCGGCGCTGCTGGAGCACCCGGATCAGTGGCGGGCCTACCAGGCGGGCGGCATCGCCACGGAGACGGCGGTCGAGGAGGTCCTGCGCTGGACGACGCCGACGCTGCACGCGGGACGGACGGCCGCCGTCGACATCGCCCTGCAGGGCCGTACCATCCGGGCGGGTGACGTCGTCACGCTCTGGAACACAGCGGCCAACCGGGACGAGTCGGCCTTCGACGAACCGGATCGCTTCCTGCTGTCCCGGACCCCGAACCCGCATCTGACGTTCGCGTTCGGCCCGCACTTCTGCCTGGGAGCGTTCCTTGCGCGGGCGGAGATCGGTGCGGTCCTGCGTGACCTGCGTGACCTGGTGGCCGAGATGCGCCTCACCGCCCCGGCGCGGCGCGTCTACTCCAACTTCCTGTCCGGGATCGACTCCCTCCCGGTCGCCCTCACACCGGTCTGATCGCCAGGGCCGATGACGTGACGAGGCGGGCAACGGCGCGGCGACCGCCCTGCTGGTGAACCGGGCGGGACACCGGGTGGTGATCTCGGTGCGCCGCCCAGCAGGACGGGCTTCGAGTTCCGGTGGGCGGGCGCCTCATCTCCTACGGGACGGAAGCCCGGCGACTCCTGACGCTCGGCTTCGTCCTCGTCCAGAACTCGACCAGCCGTGCACTGCACCAGGGAGGAGCCCCTTGCTGAGCCACACGGCCCGAACACCTCTCCCACTCGGCTCCCCGACACCAGCGCCCGCCCCAGCCCTGATCCGGTACCCTGTGGATCGAGCGTCCTGGCGGGCGCTGTGGCGTGCGTCGTAGGCTCAGCCTGCCTCCTCACCCCAGCGACCTGCCCCAGGTCGCTCAGGGCTTGACCAAGAGACCTGGCCGCGGCTCGTCCATCGAGTCCGTGCAAGGTTTCGCACAAGCCCCGCCTTCGTAGCTCAGGGGATAGAGCACCGCTCTCCTAAAGCGGGTGTCGCAGGTTCGAATCCTGCCGGGGGCACAAGGGCAAAGGCCCCGGACCGATCTTGGTCCGGGGCCTTTGACATCTACTTCTGACATCAACGGGTGCGGTCACCCGCGATCAGGGCGCCTCTTCCGCAGCAGCCGGTCCATGTGACTCATGGCCTCGCGCTGCGTGTCCTGCACGACGTGGGTGTACACGTCCATGGTATGCCTGCCGCATCCGATGCCAGCGCAGCGGGGCAATGCAGAGGGCGGGCAGCGGGACGGCTCGACGGCGACGGCTCTTGGGGGCGTCGTCGTACAGCACGCCACGGCGGCGCTGCGTCTGCTGGCGGACGTAGAGGACGCGGTTGTCGAGGTCGACGTCCGACCAGCGAAGCCCGACAATCTCTCCCCGGGCGGAGGCCCATGGCGATGGCGAGCACGAAGGCCGCATAGAGCGGGTCCTTGCGCGAAGCCGCCAGGAAGTCGAGCGTCTCGTCCAGAGTCCAGGGCTTCAACTCGCGGTTGTCGGTGCGAGGAGGCTCGACGAGCTTGGTGACGTTGCGCGTGATCAGTTCCTCACGGCAGGCGGACGACAGCGCCGAACGCAGCACGCGATGTGCCTCCTTGGCCGTCGCCGCGGTGGTCTCCATCTCCAGGCGCACGAGGAACCGGCGCACATCAGCGACCCCTAGCGATTCGAGCCGTTTGGCGCCGAGAAGCGGCACCAAGTAGAGCCGGACGTGCGTCTCGTACTTGTCGTACGTGCTGAGCTTCCGCCGGGGCTTGATGACGTTGTCCAGCCAGTACGGCAGCCACTCGGAGAGCTTGGCCGAACGGGTCGGCACGGGGACGCCCTGGTCGACCTTGTCGAGCGGTTCCCGGCGCTTGGCGTCGCACTCGGCCCAGGTCTTGCCGTAGGCGAACTTACGGGCACGGGTGCCGTCCGGCTGGAGCACGTAGACCGCGCACTGGAAGCGGCCGTCCTTGCGCTTGGTGATGGTGCCGGCGCCGTTCGGGTTGCGCTTGCGCTGCTGGACCATCAGGCGGCTGCCTCCAGTTCGTTGGTGATGTACTCGCGGACGGCCCGCGCCGGGATGCGACGGCACCGGCCGATGGTGATCGAGGGCAGGCGGCGGGAGCGGATGAGGTCGTAGACCGTGGACCGACCGACCTTCAGCCGCTCCATCACGTCCGGCACCGTTACTGAGGTTGTTGCCGTGATGTCGTCAAAGTGAGTCCGGTTTCGGTGAGACATCCGTTGATGAGGTTGCTGCGGTACTGGATCTGGCGGAGACCGTCTCGGAGGGTGCTGATGAGGTGGTCGGGGTCGGTGAAGTCGGTGTTGGCCTGGCTGCTGCGCCGCAGCA
>NZ_JBEXRL010000035.1:0-36381 GCF_040613075.1 Streptomyces sp. NPDC006314
GGAAGCACGCAGCCATGACGACAGACCGGGCGTTCCTGGGATGAGACAGGAACAAGCAGCATCCCGCCCCACTCGTCACCCCACTCGGACCACAAACCCCGACCGCATCTGCCGCCTTTTCCGCACCGCCATCCGGCACTACAAAAATCCTCCAAGGCAGTTAAGGTGAAAACGACCTCTAAGAACGTCATCGATGTGTGCTGGAACGCGCTGCGGTGCCGATGCCGCATCAGGTAGTTGATCAAGCCCTGCGAGCGCTCGGGATCCTTCTTCAGATCCTCAAGGGACTGCTCGCCGGCGGTGGGAGACACGGGCGGCGAAGAGCACGTCGGCGTCCGAAGCGTCTAGATTTCACCAGCTCTACGGTGGCATCGCTGCGGCACAGGGGCTCGGGGGGCGTGGGCATGCGGCTCCGATCAAGACGAGGGAACGGCGGCCGCCTCAGTCTTCCGGCATGGCCTGGAAGTGTTCCCGCCGCTGTGAATCGGCCAAGGATCAGGGTCCGTTCCACGGTAGGGGAGTCTGCTTGGTTCTGTGGCCAGGCAGTGCGCTTCTCGGCCGTTGGTCGTGTTTCGGCAGGTCACGGGACGCGAGCAGACGCGAGTTTTGGCGAACTTGCGCGAACTTGTGAACTCAGGTCAGTCAGGGTCAACCGGGGTCACCTGCTGGTTTGCAAATTGACCGAATTCCGTCGGTATCTTGCAGGTCGCTGACGTGTACGGGGCAGCGGATGTCGTCGGTGAACAGGACGCTGGTTCGGGTGCCGGACGCAAGGTCGTGCACCATGCGCACGGGTGCCGACCGTTGGTCGCCCGATGATCAGGGAGGTACGGGCCACGACGGCATCCGGGTACACGACATAGACGGCCCCCTCGCCAGACTGTGAGGGGGCCGTCGAGCAGCAGATCGGGCGCCAGTTGGCGACGCCTCCTCTCTTGTCGACCCTGCCGTTGTTGTTCCGGGTCAGCGCGGGCTCGAGCGTCCGCGCGACCCGCACAGGTCGAATAGCCTCGAGTTCGTGCCTGGGGCGGGTGCCGGCGCTGAACGTCGTCGGTCTGACCATGCCATCAGTGCGCGGCTTCGTCCTGCTCGCCGGCGGTCGCGGACCGGCCACGATCCGCGACCGACAACCGTGAACTCGCCACGGAAGCGCGGGCGATCTACTGTCGAAGGAGCACCGCATTTTCCGCGATTCCGCTGGGAAGGCGAGCGGAAATGGACTCGAACACACTCTTGAAGACCGTGTCGGTGCTGTTCTGGAAGCTGGCCGACGACGCGGCCCGCACCCTACGGCACCCGCTGGCAGGCCTCAAGGCGCTTACCGGCGAGCACTCGGCACTGCAGGACAGGCTCCTGGAGCCGCTGACTGCCCTCCCCGACAGCCATGCCCTGCTGCGGCTGATGCGCGACGTACTCGGCGACGTCACCGACGCCGGATCACCCGTCCGCGCCCACGGATGGGAGCGCACACCAGGAGCGCCACGCGGTCTGGCCCTCGTAGTGACCGACGGCGCCTCCCGCGCCGTGCTCGCCGTGTCACCCGGGCCGGACGACACCGGACCGACCGTCGATGTCGTCGTCACCCCGGGCGTGACGTTCAGCCGCGCACACCCCGACGGCCTCTGGAGCGTCACCGCCCAAGCGCAGTCCCAGGACGCCTGGACCGCGTCCTTCTCTCCCGGCGGCGCGTCCGTAACACCGGCGGGCACCGCAACGATCACCCTGGCCCATCGTGCTCAGATCACCTGCGGCCCGGCCGACGGGCCGCACATCTCGATGGACGCCCTCCACCTCAAGGCGACAGCGTCACCTCAGGTCCCCTTCGCCGCCGAACTCGGCGTGCTGGGCTTCCAAGCCGCCGTACTGCCGCCCGCGCTCTCGTCCTTCCTAGGCGACAGCGGCGCCACGACCACCCGCAAGACCGACTTCGCCATCCGGGCGAGCCGCGCGGACGGCCTGCGCTTCAAGGACGGCGGCACCCGCCTCGAACTCCGCGTCAGCCTGAACCTGCCGGGCGCAACCGCACGGCGCTTCGCACTGGAACTCAACGACGACGGCACCGGCGTCGTCCTCAGACCCACCCTGTCCCTGTTCGCGCAACCGGCCGCCCTCCCGCTGAGCGCCGACCTCGACGGCCTGGGGCTCAGCTTGCCCGTCAGCTTCGACGCCGACCGGATCGGTGTCGACCCCCTGCGCATCACGGCGAACTTCCCCACCGGAATGGGCATCGGGCTCGCCGCTGGCCCGGTCTCCGGCGGCGGGGCGGTGCAGCAGCGCGGTGAAGCCGGCAGTGGCGCGTACGCGGGCGTCCTGGACGTCGACCTCGGCGTGGTCCGCGTACAGGCGATCGGACTGCTGCAACTCCCCGTGAATGAAAAGCAGTTGTCGTTCCTGGTGCTGCTCGGTGCGGAGTTCGGGTATCCGGGGATCCAGCTCAGCTTCGGCTTCGCACTCGACGGGGTCGGCGGCCTGGTCGGCGTCAACCGGCGCGTCGACGAGGAGCGTCTACGCGGGCTGGTCCTCGACGGCAACGCCGACCGGATCCTGTTCCCGGGCAACGCCGTCGCCCGTGCCGACGAGATAGCGGGCTCCCTGGAAGCCTGTTTCCCGGTCGCGAGGAGCCGGTTCGTTATCGGCCCGATGGTGCGCATCACCTGGGGCGGCCGGATGGTCTCCCTGTCCGCCGCGCTCATCCTGGACCTGCCCGACCCGGTACGGGCCTTCCTCGTCGGCCGGCTGACGATCGCCCTGCCGGATCCCTTCGTGCCGCTCATCCGGCTCCAGGCCAACGTCTTCGGCAAGATCGACCCCGGTGTGCCGTCGGTCGAGCTGCTGGCGACCCTCACCGGGTCGCGCATCGTCGGCCTGCCCGTCGCCGGTGAGTTCTTCCTGCTGCTGCGCGGCGGCCGGGAGGCGGTGTTCGTCGTGTCCGCCGGCGGCTTCCACCCGCGCTACGCCCGCCCGCCCGGCGTACCCCAACTGCAGCGCCTTTCCATGGACCTGGGCAACGGAATCATCAGTCTGCGCGCGGAGGCATATCTGGCGCTGACCTCGAACTCGCTGCAGTTCGGCGCCAACCTGCACCTCGACGCGGTGATCGCCGGGTGCGGTGTGGAGGGCTACCTCGGCCTCGACGCGCTCTTCGTGTGGGAGCCTACGCTGTCCTTCGCCGTGCATGTGTACGCCGGGGTCGCCGTCCTCGCGTTCGGCGAGCGACTGGCCGCCGTAGGGCTCGACTTCACCCTGGAAGGGCCCGCGCCCTGGCACGCGTTCGGCACTGGAACCATCTCCGTGCTGTTCTGGGACGTGTCCTTGGACTTCGACGAGCGGTGGGGCGAACTCCCGGCGTCGGCTGCCCGGGCCGAGGACATCCTCCCGCTGTTGCGCGACGCGCTGGCCAAGCCGGACGCCTGGACGGCCGAGCGCAGCCCGGCGGACCGCAGCGGCCTCCGGTACACCGACGCGGCCAACAAATCGCTGGCCCGCGGCGAGGTGGCGGCACCGGACGCGACCTTCCGTGTAAGTCAGAAGGTCGTACCGCTCGAGAGGCCGATCACCCGGTTCCACCGGGTGGGTGTGCCCGAGCAGTCGTGGTGGATCACCCCTGTCGAGCGTGCGACGGACGAACCGATGGATACCTTCGGACCGCTCACGGAGCCGTTCGTACCCGGCGAGTTCTTCGCGATGAACGACGAGGAGCAACTGTCCCGGCCGGCCTTCGAAGACTGCACGAGCGGCGTCCGGCTGTCCGATACGGACGTCCGGATCGGCTCACGGCACCTCGTCGACGAGAGCTACGAGACCGGCTACAAGGTCGAGCCGGGCTGGTTCACCGGTCCGCCGCCGCAGAACGGCCGGGCCCTGGCCGGTACCGGAGCGTTCGTCCTCGAAGGCTTCGCCCGCCCTGTGCGCGCGGCCGAGAGGGCCGACCGGTGGCGTGCCGCGCAACGACCGATCGACACGATGAAGGTGGAGATCCTGCGATGACCCGCCGTTGGTTCATCTCGTCCACAGGGGTCGGCGCCGCGGCCGACGCGACATCGGTGACGGGCTCCAGGCCGTCGTTCAGCCCCGCCGTCCGTATCACCCGGGCGATCAAAGGCATGGAGGACGAGACCTTCCCCGACCGCCCCGGCCCCGCCCTCCAGCTCCTCGGCCCCGGCGACACCATCGGCTTCGACCGCGCGGTGGTCGTACGGGAGGAACCGCCGCCGGGATGCCCGAACAGCCCGGCCAACTTCCTCGCTCATGTGGAGTTCTCGGACGCGAGCCTCCCGTGGCTGCTCAGCTTCCCGGCCGCCCGGAAAGTGCCATGGCTGGCCCTGCTCGTCCTGCGCGACGACGAGGGCGACCTGAAGCAGGGTGTCCCGCTGCCCGTAGTCGAAGCCCCCGCGACCGCACTGCCCGACCTGGGCGACGCCTGGGCGTGGGTACACGTCGAGGCGCGGGTGGAGGACGGCGAGACCCCCGACGGCGCCGTCACCCGGGATGTACGCAGCGGCGTCGACAACGTCGTCGCCCGGCTGATCTGCCCGCGCGCGCTCGATCCGGGCCAAGGCTGGCTGGCGTGCGTGGTCCCGGCCACCAAAGCGGGCGTCGCCGCCGGTCTCGGCGACACACCGCCGCCGGACGGCACCGCCCCGGCATGGTCGCCCGGACAGCCGCACGCCCGGCTGCCCGTCTATCACTCGTGGCACTTTCGCACCGGGCCGAAAGGATCGTTCGAGGACCTCGCCCGCAAGGTCGCACCGGTCGAGGGAGACAGCCTCGACGGCTTCGGCTCCCGCACCGTGGACGTACGCCACCCGTGGCCGCACAAGGACGTACTGCAGGGCGTGGCACCCGCGCAGGTCACCGTGCCCGTCCACGGCGCCCTGCGGCTGCCGCACACCGACACCGCGAAAGACGTGTGGAGCGACACGGCCAGCATGCAGAAGTTCCGTGAGCTGATCGTCGACCACCTGGACGCGCCAGCGGCCCGGCGGCAGCCCGACCGGGTGGGGATGCCGCCGGACCGCGATGAGAAGGCCGTCGCCGCACCCCTGTACGGAAGCCACCACACCGGCGCGCAGCAGGTTCCCGCGGACGGCTGGATGAACGAGCTGAACACACAGGTGAAATATCGCATCGCGGCCGCGATCGGCGCCCGCTACGTCCAGCTGGAACAGGAATTCCTGATGGCCCGCGCCTGGGAGCAGGTCGGGGAGGTCAACGAGGCGAACCAGGCCCTCGCGGCCACGGAACTCGCCGCCGAGGCCGCCCGGGCGGCACAGGCCAAACACCTCGACCCCATGCGGACCGCCCCGCTTACCGAACTGTCCTCGCTCTACCGTGACGTCGTCGAGACCGAGGAGGAGGGCACGGGCGGACAGCCGGTCGCGAGGCTGCTGCGCCACTCAGCCGTCCCGGACGGCGTCGCCACGACGGCTTTCGTCCGGCTGACCCGCCCCGGCGGCGCGCTCCGCCGCCGCAGCAGCCGGGCCATGCAGGTGGCGGCGGCCGCGGTGCCAGCGTCGGCAGCGGTCCCGGCGAGTGACGTGAGCGCGCCGGCCGCTGCGCCCTTCCTCAGCCGGGCCCTGAACGCCTCGAAGCTCTCCTTGCCATCGACCTGGCTTGCCGGGGTCGACCGCTCCGCAACCCCGCCGGCCGGCGAAGTCGTACACGGGCCGATGGCCGCATCGGAGGCCCGTGCCGGCGACCCGTCGGCCGCCTTCGCATCCCAAACCCTCAACGATGTGCTGTTCGGGCTGTGGATGATCGCCGTCGACTTCTGCGAGGAAGGCATCGCAAGCCCGATGTTCCCCGAGTTCGGCAACCCGAGACAGGAGCTCGAAGCCCTCTTCGTCATGAAGCAAGAACGGGAACAGCCGGGCGAGCCTCATGCGGCGGCGCGGCCGCCAGCGCGGCAGGGGGCCCTGCGCGGGATCCGTCGGAAGATCAGCGCCGAGGAGCGAGCCACACCCCTACTGGCCGCAGCCGGTCTGGGCATGACGTCCGGCACACTCGTCGAGCGCATCCGGAGCGCTATCCGCCCGGTCCCGCAGGCTATGGGGCACATGACGTCGCGTCTCGGCCAGGTGGTGATGGGCGAACGCACCGACCAGGATGCCCGCCCGCTGCGCCCGATCATGACCCACCCGGAGTTCGGGTTCCCGGTCGGGGCGGAGCTGCTGACCCGCTGGCCCGAATGGGCCGTACCGGGCATCTCGGCCTTCCCTGACGACTCTTCGACGCTCCTCGAACCCAACCCGGCCTTCGTGGAGGCGATGCTGGTCGGACTGAACCAGGAGTTCAACCGCGAGCTCAGGTGGCGCGAGTATCCGACGGACGAGGCGGGCACACCGTTCTCCCGCTTCTGGCCGCCGGGCGGCGCCGCCCCCGGCTACGGCGAGATCGCCCGCTGGGGGCTGGACGACAAGCTGGGCGACCACGACCCCGACCGAGGCACGAGCCTTCTCGTCGTCCTGATCCGCGGCGAGGTACTGCAGCGGTATCCGGGCACCGTCGTCCTCGCCGCCAAGTCCGTGGACCGGAAGGTGGAAAGCCCGGACGTCATCTGGAAGGAACCCAGGTTCGTGCTGCCCGTGGACGAACGCACCAACCTGTACGGGTTCGCCGGCCTGACCGCTGCGCAGGCCGTCGCCGAGCACTGGATGTTCGTGATGCGCGAACCCATGCGCGGTGCCCAGTTCGGCTTCGATGTCCGCACGCCCCAATCCCCGCCGTTCGACTCCTGGGCCAACCTCACCTGGGACGAGGTCCCGACAGTGAACGGATTCGTCGTACCGAGGGTGACCGGCGGACGCCCGCCCGCCCTCGGCCCCGGCCAGGACCCTCCCGGTTGGGAGGGCCTGGACGCTTCGAATTTCGCGCGGATCCTCTTCCAGCGCCCGTTCCAGCTGGCGTTCTCGGCGAGCGCGATGGTCGGCGAACCGCCTGAATGACGAAACCGCTGCTTCGCGCCACCGTCACTTGCTTCGCGCCACCGTCGGCCGCGGCACGTACCGCCTACGGCCATGTCTCGGACGGCCGGACCACGTCGAAGTGCAGTCCGCTGGAACTCTCGCCGCTGCTGGGGTTTTTCTCGCGGCGGACCCACTCGTGCCAGGAGCCGTCGAACCACCGCGCGAGCACCGGGCGGCGGGTGACCAGCGCTCCCTCCCTCGGCACCTCCTCCTCGTGCACCCAGTGGTCGGTGTGCAGCAGACGGCCGAGCGGCTTCGATTCCGCGTCCGGCTGCAGCAGTGGCACGAGGGCGAACCGGATCGACGCCGCCGTCATCGCGTGCGGCACGAGCGGCAGCCAGTAGTCGGGCACGATCGTCTGCACCGCGTACGAACCGACCGGGTTGGGCGGTGGCCCCTGCGGGGCGTTGGGCAGCCAGCGCGCCCTGCGGTCGATGTGCTCGCCCCGGGCATCAGTGAAGGACGTCTCGACGGCCCATGCGAGATTGGCCAGTTCGTCGCGAGCGAGCGTCACCGATTCGAGCCGCTCGCCGACGGCGCCTTGTCCGGACGGAAGGAGCAGCAGTCCGTCGTCGGCGCCGGTGACCGTGAACAGGTTCCAGTGGGGGTTGTCGCGCCCGGCGCGTTCGACAGTGTGCGTGGCGCCGAACGAGTCGGTGACGACGATCGGCTTCAGCGTCGTCAGCGAACCGGTCGGCACTTCCAGCGGGACCAGGAACCAGTCGTTGCCGTAGACCTCCGAGAAGGCGATCATCAGCAGGCGTCCGGTGTCCAGTGCGGAGACGTCAGTCGACCCGAAGTCCAGTTGGGCGTCCTCCATCTCCCAGAAGCGGTCGGCAGGGATTCCGCCGAAGCATACGGTCGAGGGGACCACCTCGTGATGGAACGACCTGACGGGTGCGGAGGACGTTGCCGGTGCCGGTGAGGCAGCGGGGTCGAGATCCACACTGAACCAGTCCAGGCCGTCACCGAGGTACTCCTCGGCATGGAAGACCCGGTCGCCGAACGAGAAGTCCGCGCTGTGCTCGAAGCGGTGCGGATCGAAGGTGTCGAGCGCATCGGGCGTAGCGGGTCCGGCGGGGACTGTCGAGGGAGCGACCCCGTGCCACCAGCCGATCCACCGTTCGCCGACGGCGGCCAGCCCCGGCACGCGCAGCCCGTCGCCGTCCAGATCCTTGGCCAGTGAGACCGCGTCGGGGACCTCGGGCGCGAGCAGCGTGACGAAGCTCGTCGGCGCCGCGGGCATCGGCTCAAACGCGTATACGGCTATGACCTGTGGGAGTTTGGACGTCAGGCCCGCCTCGTCCAGCAGCCGGACGAAATGCGCGCCGCCTTCCACGCGCAGGTATTCGTCCGGCCCGGCGCCGTACTCCGACTCGACGAGCGCATCGAGCGGACCGGTCGTCGGGTCGTAGGGCACCCAGGGCCGGGGACCATCCGGTGTCGGCGGATCCCCCTGACCTGCCGGCCGCCATGCGGAAATGAGGGTGCTGTGCCCGTCGATCTGCGCGAGCACGGGCGAGCCGGCGTCCTGGCCGGCGAATTCGCCGAACTGCCACTGCCGGACGAGGGCCCATGCCGGATCGTGGACGCGGGCCGCAAGCCCGGAGGCCACCTCGTGGGTACGCGAGAGCGGCTCCAGCCGGAACCGGAAGAATCCGCTGTGCTCAAACGCTGTCCGGGGCATCGGCTACTCCTCCGCCAACTCGATCCAGAAGTCCTCCAGCATCGACGCCAGCGCCGTGGTGCCGAAGTCGCCCACCCGGCAGGCGGGGAGTATGTCGTCGATCAGCGGAAGATCGGCTAGGTCGACCGCGCGCATCTTGACCAGCTCCAGGGTGTCGCGGACCACCAGGGCCAATCCGTCCGCGGTCCAGCCGCGTACGGGATTGGGTGGCACGGCGATCAGAACGGCCTGCGGCGCCTTCGCGTCGGGCCGGTCGAAGTGGAACGCCACTCCGGTCATCTCCGATTCCACCGGGACCGGGTCCTGGCCCGTCTTCGTCGCGGCCAGCGCATCGGCGCCGGGCAGCACCTCGGCCCACTCGTCGAAGACGATCCCCGCGATCGGTTGGCCGGTGGGCAGATCGGCTGGTGTGTGGCAGACCAGGTGTTGACGGGCGCGGGGCCGCTTGAGGGGGTCGAAGGTCCCGCCGATCCATGCGCCGCCCCGGGGCAGCTGCGACGCGGACAGCCGACAGGGACGACCGGCACGGGCGCCCGCCAGCAGAAGCGTCTCGTGCCAGGTCCGGGCCGCCGGCCGGACCGTGCCGACGCGGCGCACCCAGTCGGCCACGGCCGCGCCGGACGTACCGGACGCGGGAGCGGGCAGCGCGGCGCCGGGCAGCAGCGCGGTGAGCGGAAGAGGGGTGCCGAGCAGCTCGCCTAGGACGCGGGTCACGTTGCCCAGCCAGCCGGGAGCGGTCGCGTCCGCGGCAAGTGCCTTGAGGCGGGTCAGGTCGCCCTCGATGCCGAGGCTGTTGCGCAGCCCGGCGTCAGCGAGGCCGGCGACGAAGCCCGCGACCCGCCGCCGCACTTCCTCGTTGTCGGGGACCGGCAGGTCGGGGCCGCCGGGCTGGTCTTCGGAAACGTGTGCCGGCAGCAGGGGGCCGGCCCCCGCCAGCAGGCCCTGGATACGGCCGGCGACCGCGCGTAGCTCGTCCCATCCCCGGCCGAACTCGACCTCCGTCGCGGAGATCTGGGATAGCCGACCGAGTCTGGCGTACAGCCTGCGGTGCGTGCTGCCAGCGGCATCCAGCACCAGTCCCAGCGCGCTGAACCCGATCCGTTCGAGCGTGACGTCGAACGGCCTCGACTCCGATCCGTCCTTGACTCTACCGGCCAGCTTCCATGCGGCGGCAGGCCCGAGGAGACCCGCCGCCCAGGCGTCCACCCGCGGTTCGAGTTCGGAGAACAGGTCCGCACCCCACCCGGCAGGACGCGATGGGGCGGCGGGCAGCACAGCCGCGATGCGATGGGTGACGGCGCGCCCCCGGTGCGGGGTGCGCAGTACGTCGAACCGATCCGGTACGTGCTGACCGCTGCCCAGGGTGTCGGCGGCCAGGCCAGCCCGCATGGGATTCCCGCCGACGAGCTGGTGCACGCTCTCGGCGAGCAGCAGGTCGCTCACCGCGTCCAGCGCGTCGACCAGATCGTTCAGCAGGGGAAGGACCAGCGGGTCGGCGGCTGGCCGCCCCTGGGCGAGCAGCAGCCCGTCCACCGTGCCGGCCGCGTGGGCCCGCGCGAGCGCGATGCCGTCGACGACGTTCCGGGCGGCGATCGCCGCGGAACTGCGCGCCCAGAGCTCGGGGTCGGGCTGCCCGGTCGTGGGCTCGGGGGCGACCGGAGCGGGGAACGTCTGCCGGAACTTGTCCTTCTCCCGGTCCAGATCCGTATCGTGCAGAGCCCGCTCGAAGCGGTACCCGAGCAGCGCCCCCAGGTTCTGACCGCGCCGGACCCCGCCGAGCAGCCAGCGGGCTGTCCTGGCCCGCCGGGAGGTCAGGTCGACGGCGAGAGGCGAGAGCGCACCGTCGGCCTGGGGTTGGGGCTGCCCGTCGACGGGCGGCGGAGCCTCGTCGCGATGAGCCAGATAGCCGGACCGGAGCACGGCTGCGGTGGCCGCGTGGTGCAGCGAGGGGGCGTGCACGTACCCGTCGGACGGCTTCGCCGAACCGGGGTAGAGGTTCTCCACCCAGCCGTAGCCGCCGAGGCGGATGCCGGTGGTGCCGGCCGCCCTGCTCTCGCCGAGCCTCTTGGTGGCCAAGGAGGTCGCCCACGCGTCCCACCGGTGGGAGTAGACGTCGAGCAACTCGAAGGCCAGCGGCAGAAATTCACTCGGCGAAACTCCGGCGAGGGCTTTCAGACCCGCCGCCATCGCATCGGCCGCCGACAGCCCCGGCCGTACGGATTCGATGATCTCGGCTGCGTCGGCCTCGGCCGTCGGCCCGCCCTGCCGTCGTGTGAAGACCAGCCGGTCGACGGCCTGGGGGATCGTGAAGGCGATGTCCGTCTCGTCGCCGAAGAAGCCGCCAGTATGGGTGTGGAAGACATCCCGGCTGTCGCCGTTCAGCATCAGTGGAACGAAGTCGCTGGGCTTCTGCGTCGCCGTGCTGAAGCGGAAGTGCCCGAAGACGGTCGGCTTGCGGTCGGGGGAAGGCAAGCCCTCACCGGTCAACGGCCAACGTTCCACGTACTGCTCGTCGGTGAGCTGGTTGCGGAGTACCGCCACGGCGTCAGCGAGATGCCGGTGGCTGGCGTCGAAGAGGTCTGGATATTTGTCGGCGTTCGGTGCAAGGCGTTTCGGTACGAGGGAGTAGTCCGGTTCCGTGGTGTCGGAAGTCCAGGACAAGTTGCTGATCAGCTCGGACGGAATGGTCCATCGCACTCCCGACCGGACGCCGGGAACCGCCACCGTGGGACTGGGCGCGCGTTTGCTGACGCCGTCCCACTTCTCGTGTCCGCCCCGGGACGTCGTTTCGCGGCGGATCACGAAGTCGTTCGACACCGGAAGCCTCGACAGGATGTCCGCGGCGATCCGGTCGGCCGGCGTGCCGTCGGTCACGCGCGGGATCCAGCCCGGCGCGAGCGCGCCCCTCCAGTGATGGCGCAGCCGCTGCAGCCAGGGCAGGATCAGCGCGTCGGCGCCGTCCGGGCGGTCCGCAACCCACTCGTCGACAGCCGTCACCGGGAGGAAACCGTACGGTTGCCGCCCGAGCCGGACGGTCGGAAGAGGTCCGCGGCTGCGGACGTGCTCGGCCAGATGAGCCCGCACCTTCTGCCACCGGGCGTTGGCCTGCTCGCGCTCCTCTTCCGACAGCGCGGTGCCGCTGTCGAGCATGAGCGATTCCGTTTGGAACGCGAATATCAGCGCCCACCAGCTCAGCTGCGACAGCGCGGCGATGGGTCCGTCGCCGTCGTGCCCGGCACCCGGGCACTCCGCGAGGAACGCCGCGTCACCGGTTCCCGGACCGGGTCCAGCTCCGCTTACGGCGTCCAGTCCGAGTGCTCGTGCCAGGCGGGCGGCGTCGGTACGGTCCGCCAGAGCGGGCAGCGGGCCGGGCGGCATCGGTACCGGACGGGAAGACCACGCAGAGCGGGTCTCCGGCGTGTTGTTCGTCGGCATGCCGGGCGAGAGGAAGCCCAGTCCGTCGGTGAACGCGTGACCGTGCAAGTTTCGGCGCAGCCGTTCCGCCCCGGCTTCCGGTGGCAGGTCGCTGACCCCGATGACGAAGAGCTCGTCCAGGTGGTCGCATCCCGCGGGCAGGGCCAGTACGGCCCCCATGCCGGCGGCTACCGCGGCGTCAAAGTCGATCGCCCACTGCGCATGCCCGTGGTCGGGCGCGGACTCGTCGGCGGCGAGCAGGCCGAGCGGGAGCGGGTCGGGGATGGCCGTGCCGGTCTGGTCGACGACCGCCTGCCCGCCGACAAACCCGAGGAAGCGCCACTGGGTGGGCAGCGTGGACACCTCGGGAGCCTGCCTGCGCGCCGGATCCCGCAGCCGAGGGGCGGGCGCGCCAGGGCGTGTGGCACGCGTGGCCCATGCCGCGCGCGGTGCGGACACGGTACCGAGGAGTGTCCTCCACGCCCGGTCGCCCGGATCTGCCCAGTAGGCGCGGGCCGCTTCGAGCTCGTGGCGAGTCAGAGCCGGCTCGAACGCGTCGACATGTATGTCGTCGGGGTACACCCGCACCTTGATGCTGCGTTTGTCGGCGGCCCACTTCGTCTCGATGCGCACGGGCAGTAGTGCGATCGGCACGTTGGTCCGCTCGCCGAACAGGGGGGCCTCGGCGTCGAGCGCGGTGGTGAGCTGCTGAGCGGCGCCGTCGAGCCGGGTGCGCAGGACGGCGAGTTCTTCGCGCCGCCGGTCCTGGTTCTTCTCGGCCCCGCGCACAAACCCGTGGATAGTGCCACCGAAGTTCGGATGATGCGTCGGGGCCCCCATGCGCTGCCACTCGTGAATCCTGCCCAGCGTCACCTCCCTGGCGTCCACGTCGATCACCTTGATGTCGTGCTCCAGGCGAACCACGTCGAGCGCGCGGCGCAGTGCGAACGGGCTGCCCCGGGGCGCCAGTGGCGCCGCCAGGGAAAGTATCAACGCGTCAGGCCCGTCGAGCCTTGCAATCACCCCGTCGACACCGAGACTGAACTGGAAGCGAACGCCCGGCACTCCGACCGCCGTCAGCACGTAGACAGCCGCCGGAATGAGTGTGACCTGATGGGCGACGCTGCGTGAAAGGGCACCGGCGGACCAGCCCAACAACTCCGGCATCAGATCATGTGGCAAAGCCCGCCCGTCCACGGTGACCACGAAGCCGGAAATGGTCAGTGTGCGCCAGGAAGCCACGGCGAAACGGGAGTACCGCGGATCCAGCACGATCCGCCCGTCGGTCGTCACCGCGAAACGGAAGTCGGCCATGCCCCTGGCGAGAATGAACATGTAGCTCTGACCCGGCATCAGGGTGAGCTCATGGGTAGTCGTCCGCGAAAGAGGCCCCGCTGACCACCCGAGAAGCTCCGGATTCAGATCATGGGACAACGCCCGCGCATCAACCGTCACCTTGAACCCGCGCAGCGTGAGGGTTCGTTCAGCGACCTCGGCAAACGCCGCATGTTCCGGGCCGATACTGATCCGTCCGTCGGTCGTCACCGCGAAACGGAAGTCGGCCATACCCCTGGCGAGGATGAACATGTAGCTCTGACCCGGCATCAGGGTGAGCTCATGGGTAGTCGTCCGCTTCAGCGGACCGGCAGTCCACCCGAGAAGCTCCGGATTCAGATCATGGGACAGAGCTGTCGCGTCAATGGTTACCTTGAACCCGCGCAGCGTCAGGGTCCGCTCAGCGGCCTCGGCAAACGCGGCATGTTCCGGGCCGATACTGATCCGCCCGTCGGTCGTCACCGCGAAACGGAAGTCGGCCATGCCCCTGGCGAGAATGAACATGTAGCTCTGACCCGGCATCAGGGTCAGCTCGTGGGTGGTCGTCCGCGAAAGAGGCCCCGCTGACCACCCGAGAAGCTCAGGGTTCAGATCGTGAGACAGAGCTGTCGCGTCAATGGTTACCTTGAACCCGCGCAGCGTCAGGGTGAGCCCGCTCACCTCCGCGAAGCCGACATGATCGGGGTGGAGACTCACCTGCCCGTCGGTCGTCACCGCGAAACGGAAGTCGGCCATACCCCTGGCGAGGATGAACATGTAGCTCTGGCCCGGCATCAGGGTGAGCTCGTGGGTGGTCGTCCGCTTCAGCGGACCGGCAGTCCACCCGAGAAGCTCAGGGTTCAGATCATGGGACAGAGCTGTCGCGTCGATGGTTACCTTGAACCCGCGCAGCGTCAGGGTCCGCTCAGCGACCTCGGCAAACGCCGCATGTTCCGGGCCAATACTGATCCGCCCGTCGGTCGTCACCGCGAAACGGAAGTCGGCCATACCCCTGGCGAGAATGAACATGTAGCTCTGACCCGGCATCAGGGTCAGCTCATGGGTAGTCGTCCGCTTCAGCGGACCGGCAGTCCACCCGAGAAGCTCCGGATTCAGATCATGGGACAGAGCTGTCGCGTCGATGGTTACCTTGAACCCGCGCAGCGTCAGCGTCCGCTCAGCGACCTCAGCAAACGCCGCATGTTCCGGGCCAATACTGATCCGCCCGTCGGTCGTCACCGCGAAACGGAAGTCGGCCATACCCCTGGCGAGAATGAACATGTAGCTCTGACCCGGCATCAGGGTCAGCTCATGGGTAGTCGTCCGCTTCAGCGGACCGGCAGTCCACCCGAGAAGCTCCGGATTCAGATCATGGGACAGAGCTGTCGCGTCAATGGTTACCTTGAACCCGCGCAGCGTCAGCGTCCGCTCAGCGACCTCAGCAAACGCCGCATGTTCCGGGCCAATACTGATCCGCCCGTCGGTCGTCACCGCGAAACGGAAGTCGGCCATACCCCTGGCGAGAATGAACATGTAGCTCTGACCCGGCATCAGGGTCAGCTCATGGGTAGTCGTCCGCTTCAGCGGACCGGCAGTCCACCCGAGAAGCTCCGGATTCAGATCATGGGACAGAGCTGTCGCGTCAATGGTTACCTTGAACCCGCGCAGCGTCAGGGTGAGCCCGCTCACCTCCGCGAAGCCGACGTGGTCTGGGTGGAGTCTCACCTGTCCGTCGGGCGTCACCGCGAAACGGAAGTCCTCGAAGCCTCGCGACAGGACCAATCCGTAGCCCTCGGCAGGGATCAGAACCAATTCATGGACGGTGGCGCGCGAAAGCACCGAGTCGTTTCCGTTGAGGAACGGCCGAAGGTCGTGGGAGAGGGCTCGGCCGTCGATGGTGACGGTGATTCCGTGGATGGTGACCAGGGGTGTGCCGTTGGGGGAGACACCGACCGAGCCGCACTGCGCCACGGTTTCGGCCAGGCGCACCGCTCCGTCGACACCTACGTCGAACAACGGCACCACTACCCTCGGGCCGGGGACGAATCCGTACCCCTCGGCTGGCAGGAGCGTCAGCTCGTGGGCCGTGCTCCTCGAGAACCGTGCCGCGCTGCCCTTGAGGAATGCCTCCAGGTCATGCGACAGCGCCCGCCCGTCGAGCGTGACGGGGAAGCCGCGGAGAATCAGCGTGCTGGTGCCGCGTCCTCCGAGGAAGACGTCGTTGGCGGCGTTGTACTCGACGAACCCCTCTTGCGTGACCTGGAATTCGAAGCTCGCCGGCCGGCCGGGGACCTGCTCGATGCCGTAGACCCCGGGAGCGAGGGAGAGCACAGGCGCGCTCGCGCCGTCTACGACATCTGGGCTGTGTCCTGAGACAGAAAACTTGGTGAAGGTCAAACCACTGCTGTCGATTCTGATCTCGGCCATGTCGCTTCCCTGTGGCTCTGAACATCCTGGAAGACGACGCCCCGGCGACTGAGATGTCCCGATAACTCCGTGTCGTGCCAAAGGAAGGGGAGCACAGAGCCGGGGTTTGGGCGTTGCACCCAGCTGAGCCGGGGACTGCACGCGCCGACCTGCTCATGTCTTCACATCCAGAATGTCACGGCGACCTCCGGTTGCAACAAGGATCAATGTCGCCGAGCGCGGTGCACTCGGCTGTGCGCGCATGTGACATCCTCGGATTCCACCGCGCCACGGGGACAGCGAGGCGTGAGGTCAGGGACATCGTTACTTCCCTGGGCGGAGGAGAAGCACACCCCGCGCCAGGAGTGCGCGCCTCCCCTTCGGTGAGGATCGCCCGAGCTTGGCGAACTGGGCAGACGGCAGCGGCGTGCTTCGAGCCACCAAGGACCATTTCGCCGGCGTCCGTGTATCGGCCGAGGAGGAGAGACGGTCGACTTACGGTGCCACTGACACCTCTCAAGGCCGCCACCTTCTACGAAGCGGCAGTCACACTCGCATCACTCCCGCTCCAGGCGAGATCAGTTTGAAGACGGACCCGGTGGCGGAAGCCGCGCAGCGCCTGCGCACCGTCTGTTCGGCAGGTGGCCCGCGTTTGTGGGAGAATCGACTTACCGGGGGCAGTGATGTGAGCGCCCACGTGGACAGGGACGGAATGTCCTCCGCCACGACTCGCCCCCTCGACGCTGGCGCGGTATGTACGCGCCCCCACGCACACGACGAGTTGGCGCGCCGACGTGTGCAAGCAGCCCCGCCCTCTCAAGGAGGCATCCGGTGGCCGTACACACGATAGTGATCGAGGACATGCACACGTCGCCTGGATCGCCGCGGCAGCTGTTCGTCGTGCTGACCGATCCGTTTTTCCCCTTCATCAGTAAGACATGGGCCATCACCATGCCGAACAACTGGGTACGGACAGGCGCCGGGGAATTCAGGATTGTTGGCTTCGATTCCCGCACGGTCGAGCTGAGGCAGGGCGCTTGGCAGGACGTGGATACCCGCGTTCAGCTCTTCATGAATTTCCCGAGTGACTGCGTGCCGAACCCCGACGGGACGTTCAAGACCGGAACGGGAATCTATACGCGACCACAGGATGCGCCCAGATCGCTCAAGTGGATCGGCAGGAACATCCTGCCCGAGCCCTAGCGGGGTTGCTCTCACCCGCATTCTCGGCACGATGCCGTCCGGAGGTTTGACATGCCCGTACCCGCGGCGAGCGAGCCGCCGCCTGATGACTTTGCGCAGTCCCGCGAAGAAGTCGCCATCACGGGCACGGGACACCTCCGCGCCCTGACCGACCTCGACCCCGACCAGTTCCCGTCCGACCTGCTCGAGGCGCGAGCCGTAATGGAGGAATTGCTCAGCGGCCAGGCCGACCAGCGCGGCGAAGTCCGGTCTGCGGCGGACGTGACCGACATGACGAACATCCAGGGGGTCGGTATCGGCAGATCGGCATCATCCGGACAGCAGACGCTGAACGTCTACCTGGCGCAGCCACGGGAGACCGAGGACGTCGAATCGTTGCTCGTCGAACGCTTGCGTGTCGGGGCTGCAGCGTCACCGCAGGTCCCCGTGGTGCCGGTCGTCACGGGGATGATCAAACCCCAGGCTTACACGTTTCACAAACGACCGGCGCCCGGGGGAATTTCGGTCCATCGCACACCTACGTCACGGCCCACATCCGGCACCCTCGGCTGCCTGGCCACCGGCCGGTCAGATCCACGCGACAAGAGAACACTCCTCCTCGGCTGCAACCACGTTCTCGCGAACAACAACAACGCCCAGCTCGGGGACGTCATCATTCAACCCGGTGGGCGTGACGGCGGATCCTCCCCGCAGGATCTGATCGCCGTTCTGGAGCGTTTCGTCGAGCTGAAGTTCGACGGGTCCATCAATTCCGTCGACGGTGCGACGGCCTGGGCCGCTCCTTCCAACGTGAGCCCGAACATCCTGATGACCGGAGTGCTCGGCCCCGTCGAGGTGCCGATCAGCTCCACCACCGCAGCGGTGACACTGGACTCACTCGTCTTCAAGAGCGGGCGCACAACGGAAATCACAGCAGGCATCGTCCGGGAGGTCGGCGCTTCCCACTGGGTCGAATATCCGATGGGAAAAGCCTTCTTCTCTGGTGGTATCGGAATAGAGGGAACCCTAGGTCACTTCAGCGAAGAGGGGGATTCGGGTTCGATCGTTTGGAAGCTTGAATTTGTCCGCAACCCCGTCGGGATGATATACGGCGGTACCGAAACTTTCAGCAGGTCGTTCGCACATCCGATAGACATCGTCACCCAGGCACTTGATGTCTTCATCATCGACACGCTCTAGATCGCAGAGGGCTCGTTGAGCGGGTCGTCGGGCCCGTCCCCGGCCAGGTCGGCGAGGACGTCCGGGATGATGCGGCTCTGCAGGATCTGCGCGTACGGGTAGGTGTACAACGGCACGGCCACCGAGACGGAGAAGGAGTCCTGGGTGCCGACGTGGAAGACCCGGCGGGGCAGAAAGAGGGCGTCGCCCGGCTCCAGAAGGAAGTGCTCGGCCTCCTCCAGCAGCGCGCGGTAGTCGCCCATGGTGGGCTCCTTGCCGCCGGTGAGCTTCTCGTACTGCTCGGCGGGCCAGCAATAGAAGTTCTTGGCGTTGGGGCCGAGGTGGACGAGGAAGGCGTCCTCGTAGCCCTCGTGGATCCCGAAGGCGGTGCCCGCGTAGTTCCCGGCGAAGGCGACCTGTTCGGCGCCGCCCAGCGGCAGGCCCCACCCGTCGATGAGGGTCTTGAGGAAGGTGCCGAGGCCGGCGGCGAGGGCGGGGCTGACGGTCTCCAGGTTGTTGATGACCAGGGAGAACCGCTCGGCGCCGGCGAGGTCCTGCATCCACGGCACGAAGGCGTCCACGCCCCCGTCCCAGGACGGGGCAGTCAGCGCCTGGGGCAGGAGGTCGTCGCGGCGGGCCTCGCCGACGTAGACGCGGGCGTGCGCCTTGATGTCGGTGCCGGCGGCGTGGGCCCGACGGATGGCCTCGAACCCGGTCAGGACGTCATCCGGGCCGGCTGCGGTGGCGGGGATGATGCCCTTGGAAGGAGAAGAAGGCACCCGGTTCGGGGACGATGTGGCGGGCTGCGGTACCCGCCGATCAGCGCAGGCTGATCACCAGCACCATCGAGAGCGCCGAGGAGCAGCTGCTGCAGCTGCGCGGGGTGTAAACCGGGCCGACCTCCGACGTCGCCCGGCGGCTGCTGCGCGGCCTCGGACACAGCGCCGGCCTGATCGAGAACGCCTGGAAACGGACCGCCCTGGCAGCGGTGAACGGCGGCGTGCCCTTGGAAGAGGTGGCCCGGTGGGTGGACATGCCCGTCGAGGTGCTCCAAAAGATGCTGACCGCGGACAGGCGGGAGAACGGCGGCTGAGAGCGATGCGCCAGGGCGAGTCGGCTGTTAGCTGATACGGCACTCGTTCGTGGCAGAAACACTGAAAATGGCGGTTCGGGCGGGCGGGAGCGGCTTGGCTGGCGCGGGTGACCAGCACAGGAGCGGCCCGGCACCGGAGCCAGGCAGGGCGAGCGGCCGTGGACCAGGGCGGCGGGGGGTTCGAGGCGGTGTTCCTCGACCCGGTGGGGCAGGCGGTGCAGCAGCGGTGGGCGGATGCCGCCATGACCGTGGCGTTCGAGGACTTGCCGCCGGTGTCGGCGTTCCCGGTGGTCCCGGGGCGACGCTGGGGGCCGGGCCTGTGGTGGTCGGCGACCACAGGGCGGCACGTGTCCGCCGGGTCGAACGCGATGCGCGCCCAGCTGATGGTCCTGGACCGCGACCCGGACGTGACGGGCCTGGCGGGGCGGCCGGTGCGGCTGCTGTGGCGCACCCCGCGTGGACAGGTGCGTTCCTGGGTGCCGCAGCTCTTCGCCCGCCGTGCCGACGGCACCGCGCTGCTCGCCGACTGCCCCAGCCACGCGGGCGCCGGCGGCGAACGCGCCAGGAAGGCCACCGAGGCAGTCGCGCAGGCGTGCGCGGACATCGGCTGGACCTACCGGCGCCTCCCACCGCTCGACGGCGTCCTGGCCGCCAACCTGAAATGGCTGGCCGGCTACCGCCACCCCCGCAACGCAGGCCGGCCCGGCCTGACGGAGGCCGTCCTGGCGGCGTTCACGCGGCCGCGGCCGCTGATCGAGGGCACCGAAGCGGTCGGCGACCCGATCGAGGTCCTCCCCTGTGTCTTCCACGCCCTGTGGCACGGACAGCTGACGGCCTGCCTGGACACGCCACTGCACGAACGCGTCACCGTCGGCCCGCAGGGCTGGAGCGGCCCCGAGACGGGGGATGCCGGGTGACCGCGCGGCGCAATGCCCGACCGGCCGTGACCGTCGGTGCACGCGTCCGCTTCCGTGGAGTGCCGTGGCAGGTCGTCGGCCTCTCGGGGCAGGAGATTCGGCTCGTCGGCCCGGACGGCGGCGGCCAAGCCGTGCTCGCCGAGCACCTGTTCGCCGACCCCGGCTTCACCGTCATCGGCGCCGACGCGCCGCAGGCGGCCCCGCAGTGGGGGCTGTTCGAGACCGCCCCCGCCGCGGCGCGTGAGAAAGCGCTGGCGTGGCAGCGGCACGTCAGGGAAGTCGAATGCGGCCTGGTCGGCGGGCCCGGCAGCGAAGGAGTAGTACAGCCGCAGTACGACCCCGAGCGGCACACGCTGGCCGAACGCGAGCAGGCCAAAGCGGAAGAGCTGACCGCGCTGGGCGTCGGACGGGTGTCGCGCACCACGGTGCAGCGCATGCGGCTCGCCTACCGCAAACAAGGCCTGTGGGGGCTCCTCGACCACCGCACCACCCGCGCCTCCAGCCCCACCGGCCGGGCCGACGAACGGGTCGTCGCCGCCGTCCGCGAAGCGCTGCGCCGCCGCCGCGGCCGCTCCCGCGGCACCATCAACGGCCTGTTCCCGCTGATCAACCAGATCCTTGAAGACCGTCACGGCCCCGGCACGGTGCCCGCGCCGTCCCAAGCCACGCTGTACCGCCTGGTCACTACCTTGGCCCGGCCCGGTGAACTGCCCACCGGGCCGGTGAGGCAGGTGCCGGCGAGCGTCGACGGGCGGTTTCACCCCAGCTACGGCGCTGCGGCCCGGCGAACAGGTCCAGGTCGACACCACCCGCCTGGACGTCCTCGCCCTCTTCGACGACGGGCGCCTGGCCCGGCCCGAACTCACCATCGCTGTCGACGTCGCCACCCGCGCCATCCTCGCCGCCGTGCTGTGCCCGAGTGCGACCAAGGCCGTCGACGCGGCCCTGCTGCTGGCGGAGATGGCCGTCCCGCACCCCGCCCGGCCGACCTGGCCGGACATCCTGCGCATGGACCACACTCCCGCACTCCCCCACCGTCAGCTGGCCGCGCTCGACGAGCGGCTGGCCGGCGCGGCGGCCCGGCCCGTCGTCCTGCCCGAGACGATCGTCGTCGACCGCGGCAAAGTCTTCGTCTCCGCCGCATTCACCGCCGCCTGCGAGCACCTCGGCATCAGCGTCCAGCCCGCCCCGCCCCGCGCCCCCACCGCCAAAGGCATTGTCGAGCGGACCTTCGGCACCATCAACGCGCTGTTCTGCCAGCACCTGCCCGGCTACACCGGATCCGACGTCACCCGCCGCGGCCCCGACACCGAGAAAGACACCTGCTACAGCGTCGCCCAACTGCAGGACCTGCTTGATGAGTGGCTGGTGCACTACCACCACCGGCCCCACGAAGGCCTGCGCCACCCGATGATGCCCCGCAAAGCCCTCACGCCGAACCAGATGTGGGCCGCGCTCGTCGCCGTCGCCGGACACGTCTCCGTCCCGCTGACCGGCCGCGACTACCTCGAGCTGTTGCCCGTGCGCTGGCAGGCGATCACCCCCGCCGGCATCACCATCCACCACCGCACCTACGACCACGATCTCCTCGCCCCGTACCGCGGCCAGGCCTCCCCCGTCGCGGGCCGGGGCGGGAAATGGGAGATCCACTACAACCCCCACGACGTGCGCCAGATCTGGATCCGCCTCCCCGACGGTGACCTCACCGAAATCCCCTGGATCCACCGCGACCACGTCCACCAGCCGTTCAACGACCACACCTGGCAGCACATCCGAAGCCACGCCCACCGCAACAACCACGACGACAGTCAGCAGCATGAGGCCGGCCTGGCCGACGCCCTCGACCAGCTCATGCGCCGTGTCCACAGCGGCCACGCCACCACCACCGAACAAGCTCTCCTGGCCCGCGCCACCACGCTGCCGGTTCCCGCCGCACGGCACCCGCAATACGGCACCGGCCCCATAACCGGCGAGTCGGCGCAGCACGGCGAGGACGACAGCATCGACGACCTCGACGACCTCCCCGAGGACGACACCCGCCCCGCCGCGGTCGCCGGATTCGGGCTCTACGACGCATACGAGGAAGCCGACAAGTGGTGAACACCCGCCCCCACCCCGCAGCGCACCAACCGCGCAGCGCACCCGCCGACGCGGGCAGCGGCAACACGGCCGAGCCGTCCTGGCCCCTGACCACCTGGCAGGGCTGGCAGCGTTTCGCCACCACCGACCCCGTCTCCCCGCCCCAGCCCGACGACCCGCCCCGCAGCCGCGACGAACGCCTCGCCTACCACTCCGCGTTCGTCACCATCCGCACCCCCGCCATCAGCCAACTCGCCACCCAGGTCCGCACCCTGATGATCCTCGGCCGCCATCAGCAGACCACCGCCCGGCCCTCCCTCATCGTCACCGGACCCGCCGCCGCCGGCAAAACCACCGCCCTGCTGAACGTCGGCCGCGCCTGCCACCTCGCCCACACCCGCAAAAACCCCGCACCGCCCGGATCAGCCCACTCCACGGCACCCGTGGCGTACGTCCTCGTCCCGCCCGGCGCCACCGCGAAAACCCTCATCACCGAGTTCGCCCGCTACCTCGGCATCCCCACCACCACCCGCATGACCCAGACCCAGATCACCGACGCCGTCTGCCACACCTACACCCAAGCCGGCGTCCAACTCGTCCTCATCGACGAAATCCACCGCCTCAACCCCCGCACCACCACCGGCGCCCAGGCCGCCGACCTGCTCAAAGACCTCACCGAACGCCTCCCCGCGACGTTCGTCTACGCCGGCATCAACGTCACCGACACACCCCTGTTCAGCGGCACCCCCGGCGCCCAGCTCGCCGGCCGCGCCACCCTCATCACCTGCGGCCCCCTCCCCGCCCGCCACGGCACCCGCGAACCCTTCCGCGACGTCATCACCGACATCGAGAACGCCCTCGACCTCACCCACCACAAACCCGGCGTCCTCCTCCGGCACACCGCCTACCTCCACCAGCGCACCGCCGGCCGCATCGGATCTCTCACAAGACTTATCCGCCAAGCAGCCATCACCGCCATCCACGACGGTACCGAACGCATCACCAAAGCTGCCCTCAGACGCCGTACAACTCGACCACCTCGCCGAACAACACAACCGCCCCACCCGCAGCCGCTAACCCCCACCCACCGACCAGGCAAAACAGCGTTGACCAGCACAAACGCCAACCGAGCCTTTACGCGCTGGTGAAACCCACAACGAGCCCGGTCCCACTCAGCGCACACGACACAACCCCAGCTCACACCCCGAACTGCCCGCTGGAACCGTGCACCCGGCCTCTCTCAACGAACCCACAACATCGCAGGCCAACAAACACTCGGCACACCAACAAACCCCCCTCCGAGCGTTAATCGGGGTCTCGTCCCTGCGCGGGCCGGAGGCATCCTTCCCGAACACCACGGCCGTGGACGAGCTGGTCGCCTGGGCGCGGCCGTTGGACAAGGTCACCGTGTTCGCCACGTACGCCTCCCTCGGGCTCGGCACCCTGGAACGCGCGCACGCCGCCGGCCTTCCCGGGTGGGACCTCATCGTCGTGGACGAAGCCCACCGGTGTTCGGGCCGGATCGGGAAACCGTGGGCAGTCGTCCACGACAACACCCGCATCCCCGCCCTGCGCCGGCTGTACATGACCGCCACGCCCCGGCTGTGGCAGCCGGACGAGGACTCCGGGCCGGGTGTGCCAGGCGAACTGGTCGCGTCGATGGAGGACAACCCGGCTTCACCGTTCGGCACCAGGTGTTTCACCCTGACGCTCTCGGAGGCCGTAGACAGGGGCATCTGTGCCCCCTACCAGGTGGTGTGCGTAGACATCACCGACACCCAGCTCCAAGCCGCCCAGCTCCTGGGCGAGGACGCACGATCCGAGCAGGTGCGCGGGGCCCGGCTCGCCGCGCTCCAGACCGCGCTGGTGAAGGCCTCAGCCGAGGAAGGTTTCCGCAGGACGCTCGTCTTCCGCCACGTCGTCAAGGAAGCTGAGGCGTTCGCGGCCGGCCTTCCCGACGTCGCCGAACGGCTGCACGCCGCCGAGCCGGAGCTGTACCCGCGCACTATCTGGGCCAACTGGCTGTGCGGCGAGCACAAGCCCCTCCACCGCC
Organism: Streptomyces sp. NPDC006314; assembly: GCF_040613075.1. Taxonomy (NCBI): domain Bacteria; kingdom Bacillati; phylum Actinomycetota; class Actinomycetes; order Kitasatosporales; family Streptomycetaceae; genus Streptomyces; species Streptomyces sp. NPDC006314. Next base: position 24,290 of record NZ_JBEXRL010000035.1, read on the forward strand.
GCCGCGTCCTGGACGAGTTCGCCGACGGGATCGCCACCGATGGCACCGTCGTAGAGAAGAGCTACCTCGGGTCCGTGAAGGTCCTGGGAGAAGGCGTTGATACGCCCCGATGTGACTCCGTGTACTTCGCGGACGTCCGCGGCTCCATGCCCGACCTCGTCCAAGCCGTCGGCCGCGCCCTACGCATCCGCCCCGGCGAGGGCAAGGTCGCTTCGCTGGTCGTCCCTGTCCTGCTCGGGCCCGGGGAGACAGCCGACAACATGCTCACCAGCAGGGCGTTCGCCGGCCTGGCCAGGCTCTTGGAAGCTCTCCGCGCGCACGACGCCCGCGTCGTGGAGGCACTGGCCGAGCCCCAGGCGCAGAGCCGTGGGCGTACAGAGCCGCTCATGGGGCGAGGAAGGCGAGGCTGCCGAGGGTGACCGAAGCAACCGGCTGTCGGTACCGGCCCGGGAGCTACTGAAGTTCAGCACTCCTCGTGACCCTGCTCAGCTGGCGGCGTTCATCAACCTGCGAGTGCTCCACCCTGAGCATCAGCACTGGCGGCGCGGCATCGAAGCCGCCACCCTCTACCACCGGCTCCACGGCGACCTGCGCGTGCCGTTCACCTACCGCGTCCCCGGCCGCGACGGCCAAGAGGCGGAAGCCGAGGGGTGGCCGGCCACGCTCGCCGCCTTCCCGCTGGGGCAATGGATCGCCGACGCCCGAAGGTTCTACGCCCGCGGCGACATGGATGAGGACCGGATCGCGCAGCTGGAGAAGCTGGGCATGGTCTGGTCACACTACGACGTCGCCTGGGAGGAGGGCCTGGCCGCCGCCCGTGGGTGGGCGGCTGAGGCGGGCCACCTCCTGGCGCCGACAGACGGCACCTACAAGGGATACCGGGTAGGCATCTGGCTCAAGAACGCCCGGGCCGCCGCCCGCAAGGCTGCCGAGATCGAGCAGCGGCGCGCCGAAGATCTGCCGGTGGGCTCGGCGGCCGGCGCGCTGTCACAGGAGCGGCGTGAGCAGCTGGACGCGATCGACCCGTCGTGGTGCCCCGCCTGGCCCGTGGACTGGCAACGCGCCTTCCACCTCACCCGCATGCACCTGGAGGCCGGCGGCGAGCTGCCCACGGAGCCGGACGTGGTCGTATGCCAGGGCGAAGACCTCGGACGATGGGTACGCGCACAGCGGCACGGCTTCGACAAACTCACCGGCGCCCAGCAATGGCTGTGCGAACACATCCTCCGGATCCAGCCCGCAGCCGATCACGAGAAACCGCCCCCGCGTCGCACCCAAGCCGACAAATGGGCCATGAACTACGCCGCCACCAAGCAGTACTACCAGACGAGGTCTTCGGTGGGGTGAGTCATCCGTACGTTGCTGTTGATGACTTCCACCACTGCGTGGAGACCGGTTGTGAACTGGCCAGTGGACAGGATGAGAAAGCGGTCCTGTGCCTGTGCCAGGAAGGCGGGGAAGCCGGAGAGATCGGTATTGCCAAGATTGAGGAAGTCCACCAGCCGTCGGAAGAGCTTCGGCAGGATTACCACGTCGTTGGTGAGCGAGGACATGCCGGTGACGGTCGCCCCGCTGAGGGTGACGTCCTCGGTCCACAGCCCCTTGACGGGCGCGGCCTGCGTCTGGGTCAGTGCCTGGGCCGAACCACCCCCCAGCCAGCACACCTCGAAGGACATCCGTACGCACTCGGTACGCAAAAGGAACGCTCTAGGAACGCAGCACGTACCTTCAAGAGACTCGAGACCGGTCCTGCTCATAGGCAGGTACCATCGCATGCCGATTGCGGCCAGCTGCTCGACGCGTTCGGGCGTGAGTGTCGCGGCTCTGGATCTCTGGTTGCTGACCCAGGCCCCGAGCCGGAGCTCCCGTTCCACCGCCTCCTGGTCCTCGCTGCTGCCGCCGCTCCCATTGCCGCCGACGACGATCCGTTCGACGTGCTTGCGCGGTACGCGCAGGTGGCCTTCGCGCTCACCCCACCGAAGACCTCGTCTTCGAAGAACGCGTCTTCGAAGAATCCTGATCCTTCGGAAGGAACCTGATGGACCGCGGCAGTCAGCTCAGCGCGCAGGTCCTGGAAGGGATCGTCGTGGAAGAGATTGCTGTAGTAGGTCGGATAGGCCAGCCCTGTCTTGAGCAGGTGGTGGTTAACGGTGGTGCGGAGTCGGGTTACGTCGAGTAAGGTGTCTGTCCCGCTATCGCCAGGGGGCGTGCCGCGGCCGGCCATGGCGATGCAACGGCCGCCGATGTCCGCACTACGAGCGAGGATCCACCCGGGTGTGCTCTCGGGCGTAGCAGCAATGACTGTCTTGTCCGGCGCGCGTTTCACGTCGGTGAAGCCCAGCCAACTCAACAGTTCGTCCCTGGCGGCGTGAGCAAAGAACGGTGGCTGACTGACCTCGGGGCCAGACCGGGAGTATTGGGTTTCCAGCGTGTCGACGGCATCCAGTCGCAGCTTGCCCTGGCCGGACGCATTGGGTTCGACGCTGTGGAAGCCGCCGGCGCCGACGAAATTCCACTCATCCGGATTGGCAGGGGTGAAGTGGACCGGTGTCCCCCTCCGGCCGAGTCCCAACGACCTGGTACGAGCCTCTGATCAGCAACAGCAGCATTACCATAGCAACTCCCTGGAGAGGAGAGAAGACCCGGGAGCCCTGAAGCCGATGAGCACCCAGCCGCGACAACACGATCAGGTTGCTCCCAGGCGGACCGGGTCAGCCTCCTGCGGTCTCAGGGCAGCTGGTCGAAGACGAGGTCCTCCGGACGATGCACCAGCTTCACGGTCTGGCCGAAGACCCTCACCAGCGTGTCGAGGTCAGTCTGCTCACCGGTGGATATCACGGTGACCTGATCGTGGCGTTGTCGCAGATCCTCGCGGAATCCGGCCAACGACGTCTCAGGGCCGTTGCGCACCAGAAAGTCCACCAACCGCCGAAACAGCGCCGGCATGACTACGATGTTGGCCAGTGAGTCCAAACCGGCGATCTCCGCTCCGGTACCCGTCCGATCCTTGCGCCACAGTCCCAATTTCTCCTGGCGGGCGCTTGTTGAAGCGTGGGCCATCTCGGTACGCAGGTCGGGGTCGAGTTCCCGCTCGAACGCAGGGTAGGCCAGGCCCAACTGCAACAAGGTCAGGTTGGCCGACTGCTGCAGCGCTGCGTCTGTGTTTTGAATGCGGGTGCCGCTCGGCGCCGGCGTCGGGCCGCCGCCGATGAACGCCACGCACCGTCCGTGACGATCGGCCCCGCGGGCCAGCAGGTACCCACGCACCCCAAGCGGTTGTACGAGTTTGGCGCTGCGCTGAAGCACCAGGCGCATCAGCGCAGTTCCGGCCAAATTGGCAAATTCTAGAGGCTGATGCACTCTTCCGGTGCGCGTCGGAAGTCCGTCTCCAAGGTGTCGGCGCCATACAGGCGCACGTTAGCGTGCCCGTCGGCATCAATAGCGACCTGATGTGTGCCTTCGAGGGCATGCCAGGCGTCTAGGGAGTCTGGGGCGAAGCGGACTGTGCCCCCGTCGGCGATGGCACCGGGCACGCGAAAGGTTCCCTCAAGGACCAGCAGGGACATGATCGTCTCCTCGCTGCGGGTGAACGATGGCGCAGGCGAGCTGCCGGGTACCACCGTCGTCGTTGACGATGATCCGGCGTGCCCGGAGTGCTGGCGGCATCTTCATCCCTCCTGCTTCGGGTCAGGTTCGTCGGCGTGTGGATTCGTAGCCGGCGTGTTAGCCGGGGACGTGTGGCCTCCTTCGGAATGGGCCGTATAGGTGGTTCGGCAATCGGTGGTGTGCTGGTTGGAGGACCACGGCCGCCGTCACGGTGTGATCAACACCCCTACGGTGGAGCCGCTGACCTCCGCTAGAGCGGTGACCTGGCGCGAGGCGTTCACTCCGGTGCCCCCGATGATCGTCATGCCCGGCGTGGCGGCGAACGCTGTCAGGTCGACCAGGCCGGTCGTGCTGTGGAGCACGAAGCCCCTGGCCGGGACGCCGAAGCTGCCCACGACGTGGCCGCTGGATCCCACATCGAAACCGTCGCTGTGCAGCGGCAGCAAAGCGCTGGGCGGCGATCCGTTGACGAATTGGGCCGCGCCGGTCAGCGGATTGCCGCTCGGGTCTGTGCCGGCATCTGAGGTGCCGATGATCAGACCTTGGTCGTTGATGCCGAACGCACCGCTGTTGTCGAGGAAACCGCCGGGATTGGCAGGATCGGGTATCAGCTTCGGGAGCAGGAATGCGCGTTCGACCATGTTCCCGCTGGGGTCCAGGGCGGTTGAGACCCCAACGACGTCGCCGTTGTTGTTGATGCTGGTGGCGCGGCTGGGGTCGGGGGTGCCGGGCAACATGCTCATGGGGATCAGCGAGCCCAGGTCGCGCATGCCTCCCAGCGCCGGGTCGAACAGGAAGGCGTGCTCGACGCCGAGGGCCGTGTCGGATTTGCCGGCGATCTGGCCGGCGTCGTTGCCATGTCGATCGCGCGACTGCTGCCTAGGAAGCTGCCCGGATTAGCCGGGTCGGGGATAAGCGTGCCCAAGTCCTGCACGGCGCCTGCGGTCCACAACACGGCGCGCTCGACGGGCGTTCCGTTGGCGTCTAGGGCGTCGGAGAAACCCACGATCTGTTCGTTGTTATTGATCGCGAAGGCAGTGGCAGTGCTGGGACCATTGCCCGTGGGCGGGATCGACAGTCGGGTCGGCATGCCCGTTGGGCCGTTGGGTTGGGCGGGGCGCCACACGAACGGGAAGACCGTATCGTCTTGGCCGACCCCAACCCCGGCGTTGTTGATCCCGTTGGCCTCGCTGAGACCGGTCACCGTTGCCGATGCCAGCGTCGTGACCTTCGGCCTGATGGCCATGCCGACCTCCTCGCTCACCGGGGGCGAAGCCGCAGATGACCCGACTCCCGCTGATCACGCTTTGCGACTCGAAGAGTGACCTGTGCCCCCTGCGTGCGAGGTCGGCGGCAAGAGATTGCGGATCTACCATGACGTCCCTATATGTGCCACTATCGATCGCATAGGCATTCCGCGATGAACGCCAGAGATTCCAGGAAACCAGGCCCCGACTCGGATGGCCTGCGGGCTCCCCCGCCTACCCCTGCGGAGCCGCCAGATCCACGATCTGAGGTTCGGAAAAACTCGCGGTGAACGATGTGTCATCTCCCGAGAACGCGAAGAGGGCCAGCTTTTTCTTCTCTGAAGGGCGGTCACTCTGAATCAGACGCAACCTAATGCTGGTGAACTCAACTCCGTCCCTGCTGAATTCGGCTACGCGAATCTTCCGATCCCGGACGGTTATCCTCAAGTGAACGGTCTCGTCGAAGAACGACGGCTCGGGGCGGAAGACCAGATGCTGCTCCGCGCCCGTCGTGCTGCTGCTCCCGTCCGCGATGCTGCCGTCCCCGGTGACGCTCCCATGGATGATGCCGACAAGCTGCCCGCCCGAATCGATGCGCTTGCTCACACCGAAATAGACGCCGCCCGGGGAGAGCAGAGCGATACCGGCGTGGCGGGCTGAGCTGATCGACGGTTCTGCAAACCGGAGCGAGAGCTTGACGGTGGCCTGGAAACTATCCGGCACATCGAACACGCGGTTTGGAATGTTCGAAGACGACCTCGGACCCGCCGTGAGCGCAAGACGCGGCTCCTCGGCCGGCTTCCTCGTCAACGGGATGGGGGCCGGCTCACTGAGGGGCGGTGTGAGCGCAGCGGGATCGAACAGCTGCGGCGGGCTGAGCTGGCCTCGGGAGAGTTTGATGGCGTGCGCCATAACCACGTTGATCAGCCTCGTGTACCCCGCGATGGCCCCATTCAGGGTTTCGGGCGAGGGAAGATCTTGGAAGAACACCGGATTTCGGAGCGCAAACTCCAGGTCGTTGCGGATCTGAATGTAACGAAGCTTCTTCTCACGCGCGTCGGCCAAGGCAAGCAGGAAGTCGTCCCGCTCCTCGGGGGTCGGCAGCGGCAGCGGCAGCGTGTCGTAGGTGGCCACCTCCGCCTCATAGGCCGCCGCGCTCGTTCTGGCGATCTCCGGGAACGCCTTGAACCGCTGCATGACGTCGTCGATGGTGACGGTCGGAGAGATCTGCGTCCCGGTGCCCGCCTTTTGGTACATGGTGGCACTGAACTCCGACCGGGTGCTTGCGCTGCTGTTCGCCCTCGCGAAGTCGGCCTTGAATTTTCCGCTCCCCACCAGTCCGTTGGCCTCGGCTTGGAGGGTGGCAGCCAGCTCTGACTGCTTGCTGGTGGAGACCGATGTGATCCTAATGACCGCGTAGAACTCCCCGCCGGTCTGCAGTCCGCGGATGAAGCTGTCGCCGAAGGCCCGCTTGAACTCGTCGAACCTGTTGGCCTTGAGCAGCGCCTTGGCGTCCTCGGTGACCTTGAAGTTCTTCCCCCGGCGCAGGGAGTTGTCCACGATGCACCGGGCGACCAGGAAGGTCGAGGTGGAGTTGAATCTGGTCGATTCGGAGAACTTGGCCTTGGCGGAGGCGGAGAAGAAGCCGTAGCGACCTTGAGCCTCGAAGGACATACCCAGGTTCTCCTGGAGGTCATCGTGGGTGTTGATGATGCTGATCGATGCGGTGACTTCCGCACCGGGGGAGGTCGGGTTTTCTGCGACGGTGAAGGCTTCCAGGGCGCTACCCACCGCGAGGCCGGATTCGCTGTTGAAGCCCATGCCGATCTCTTCGTCGTGGAAGATGATCCGGCGGATCTGCGGCACTGGTGGCATCGTCGATCCCTCCCCGTCAGGCTCGTTGCTGGGTGGATTGGTTGCAAGCAGTGCTCGCCCCGCGATCGTGCGCCCACTTTCAGGATGGGCCGTGTGGGTGGTTCCGCAACTGGGCGGAGGCGACACCGCGACCCGGGGCGGGGGTTTGCGCCCCCACCTGACCATCGGCGGCCAGGCCGTGCCAGCACTCCTTTAACCGGCCGGCCGTCCAGCTCCAGCAGCACGTGGTAGCGGCCGGGACCGGTCATGTGAGACGGATCCCTCGGGACCGGCCCGGCTCGCGGACGATCGCGTGCTTCTGATCGCGAAGGACAGTTGCCGACTGGACCCGGACCACTATCTCGAAGCCCTCACCCGAAACCCGGCGCCTTCCCCGGCGCTACGGTCCTGGAGCAGGCCCGCTCCGCGGGCAATTTCACCCTCTTCCGCGACGACGCCTATGGGCCCCACAAGCTTGAAGATCCGGAAGGCGCCACGGCCGAAGACCGGCCCGCACCAGCAGTTCGGGCACGTTCCGCGTGCGCTCTGCATCCCCACAGAAGCTACGAACCGCGCTGGTCCCGGTGACTTCATTCCTCGTGATCCGCGAGCCCGCCGACCGCCAAGCGCCGTTGATATCCGTCGACAAACGCCGTCGCTGAACGTGAACAGAGCCACGAACACCTACCTCGCCTTCCTTGACCCAGGCGGCGGGCATCACCCAGCCCGGTCACCCGACACCGGGCGACGAGAACGGCGAGCCGGCCCGGGGGATGGCAGGCACCGCGGACGAGGACGCCCACGCGCGACCACTCGGCCGCAGGGTCTGGCCACCGGGCGTGGGCCCGTTGTGACGGTGCCGAGGAGGCCGCTGGGTCGTCTCGTTCGCCGGACGCTGTGCAACGGCCGGCCTGTGCACGGATGGGTCGAGTTCAGTCGGGGTGGACGATGCGGCTGTCGTAGGCGAAGACCACCGCCTGGACGCGGTCGCGCAGTTCGAGCTTGTGAAGGATGCGCCCCAGGTGGGACTTCACGGTCGCCTCCGCGAGGCACAGCGTGGCCGCTACCTCCGCGTTGGACAGGCCGCGGGCCACCTGGACGAGGACCTGGCGTTCGCGGGTGCTGAGCAGGCGCAATCGTTCCTGCTGCCGGTCGCTGCAATCACCGGGGATGTGCGGGGCGAACTTCTCCAGCAGCCGGCGGGTGATCCGGGGAGAGACGACCGCATCCCCGGCGGCGACGTCGCGAATGGCGGTGAGCAGCACTTCGGGCCGCACGTTCTTCAGCAGGAACCCCGCCGCACCGGCCCTGAGCCCGGCGAACGCGTACTCGTCGAGGTCGAAGGTGGTGAGGACGAGTACCCTGCTCTGCGGTGAGACCCGGGTGATGCGACGGGTCGCCTCGATACCGTCCGTACCGGGCATGCGGACGTCCATGAGGACGACGTCGGGGCGCAACTGCCGGGCCAGCCGGATCGCTTCGTCACCGTTCGCGGCGCCCCCGACCACTCTCATGTCCGGCTGGGCGTCCAGCACCGTGGTGAAGGCCATGCGCAGCAGTGCCTCGTCGTCGGCGAGGAGAACGCGGATGGTCACGCCACCACGTCCGCTTCACGACCGAGGTCGAGGCGGGCGGCGACTTGCCAGCCACCGCTCGGCAGCGGTCCGGCCCGCAGCGTCCCGCCGTGAGCGGCAGCTCGTTCGCGCATGCTGCGGATACCGAGTCCTGAGGCGGCGTCGGCCTTCCCCCCGGGCGGTCCGTCGTCCGTGACGTCGACCGTGACCGTGTCGGTCAGGCAATGGACCCTGATGCGCGCCCGGGTACCGCGAGGCGTGTGTTTGAGCGTGTTGGTCAAGGCTTCCTGCACCAAGCGGTAGACGGTCAGTTGTGCGGCGACGGGAACGGAGGTCGGGTCCCCCCTGATCTCCAGACGGGTCGGCAAGTCGGCACGGCGCATCTGCTCGGCGAGGCTCTCCAATTCGGCCATGCCGGGCAGCGGATGTCGCTCCGCGTCCGGCTCGTCGGTCCTCAGAAGGTGAAGGGAGCGCCGCATGTCGGTCAGCGCCTGCCGGCCGGTCTCGGAGATCTGGCGCAGTGCGGCTGATGACGTGTCGGCCGACTGGGCGTAGGGAGCGGAGTCGGCCAAGGCGACCATGACGGACAAGTTGTGGGTGACGATGTCGTGCATCTCGCGGGTGATGCGGCTCCTCTCCTCGGCCACTGCGAGCCGCGCCTGCTGGTCCCGTTCGCGTTGGAGCTGTGCTGCCCGCTCTCTGAGGGCGCGCGTGTTCGCGCCCAGGGAGGCGGCAGCAGCGGCGAGCGCGCTGAGCGCGACGGTGGTGGACAGCGAGCGTCCCTCAGGCGCCCAGCGCTGGCAGGCCAGCAGTATGCCGCCCTCCATGACGAGGCAGGCCAAGAGCAGGCGTTGCCGCGTCGTGTACGCGGCCACCGTGTAGAGCGCGACGAGCAGACTGATCTCAGCGGGTAGTTGGTAGCCCAGCAGCCACTGAGCGAACGCTGCGGCGGCCACGGCGCAGAACACCGGCCAGGGAGCCCGGCGGCGCCAGACCAGCGGCAGCAGAAGACCTGAGCTGACCGCCACTGCCGCGGGTTCAGCGGTGACCGCGGGCAGCGTGGCCACCCCCAGCGCAGCCACCAGCAGGACATCCCAGGCCAGGGGCGGGATGATCCGAGCACCGGCATGAAACACGGCCGTTGCCGACCGGGTGGACAAAAATGCGTGGACGCGAAGCGGTGTCATCCGGTCACCGGGCCGTAAGGACGCGCCAGTTGAAAGCTGCTGCTGAGATCACGCGCTCGTTCCCCCGTGGATGACGCCTGCGACGGTCGTACAGGTCGTACGAACGTGTCGGTGGTGACGGTCGACAACCCTAGACCGCTGGTGCCACGGCGGCATGAGCCCCTCGTCTGAACCCGCCTCTCATGAACTGCTTCCTCAGGAGGAGCGACGGTCCTACCCCAGTGGCAAAATCGGCCCTCGACCTGCGACCCCGTTCCGCTCCGCAAGGGCCCCCGGCGCGGCGGCCGGACGCGTTGAGCCCTCACATCCCACCCGCAGTCGCAGACGACACGTCGCACGTGACACGCCCCAACCGTCGAAACGGCAGGTCACAGCACCGTACAAGGCATCCGTCTCAAGGACTGCGCCGTCGTGGGCGCGGAGCTTGGATGACCGACCGTGAGCTGATGTGCCGAACAGGTCCCGCGGCCTAGCTTCGGCAGGCGACATGCGGAGCAGCTGACGTGCCCGCTGCCGATCACGCATCTGACGTCGAACGAACATCAGGAGAAGTCATGTTGGGAGTCCGTAGGACAGCTGTGACTGCCGTCGTGGCGGTTCTGGGGAGCGCGTCCCTGGTCACCGCGTGCACGCCCCGGGGCGCCACCCCGCCCGGAGACGACGGGCTGGCACGATTCGAGCACCAGGAGATCATCTGGCACAGCTGCAAGGACGGGCCGAAGGACACCGAGGGCGCGGAATTGGACGGGGCCGGAGCCCGGTGCGCCGAGCTCACCGCGCCGCTGGACTACCGGCGTCCCGACGGCCGGACCATCAAGATCGCCGTCTCCAGGTTGCCGGCCAAAGACACCGCCCACCGGCACGGCACGCTCCTCTACAACCCCGGGGGGCCCGGCCTGCCCGTCCGGTACCTGGCCCTGCGCCTGCGTCGCGCGGCTCCTGCGTTGGCCGCCCGCTACGACGTGATCGGCATGGACCCCCGGTTCGTCGGACGCAGCACACCCCTCAACTGCCACTGGCCGGCTGTCACCATCGGCTCCGCCGGAGCGGACCGCGGCACATTCGACAGGACCGTGCGGCTGGCCAAGGATCTGGCGTCACGCTGCGACAGCCGGCGCTCCGTTCTGCCCTACGCCTCGACCCGCAACGCGGCCCGCGACATGGACGTCATACGTGCCGCCCTCGGCGAGCGGAAGATCAGCTACCTCGGCTCCTCCTACGGCACGTACCTGGGACAGGTCTACACGCAGCTCTTCCCGCACCGCACCGACCGCGTGGTGCTCGACAGCACCCTGGACGCCGACGCCTTCGGGCCCGATCTGCCCCGCACCCTCGGCCCGTCCATCACCCGAGCGCTACGGCACTGGGCGGCCTGGGCAGCCCGCCGCGACGCCACGTACCACCTCGGCTCCACCACGGCCCAGGTCATGCACGCCATCAGCCGGCTCGACCAGACCATCGGCCGGGCTCCCGTCAAGGTGGGCACCCACACGGTCAGCAGTCGTAACCTGCCCCAGCTCCTGTGGAACGTCACCGCGGGAGACGGCGACGAGGCGTACGCGAGCTACTCCGCTGACGTCAGGGTGCTGGTACGTGCAGCCCACGGCGACGCGGTCCGGCCCACCCCCACCCTCGACCAGGTCCTGACCGACCTGGCCGCCCCGGACGCGGACGGAACGTTCGCCGTCCAGACCGCCATCGAGTGCGCCGACCGGGCAGCCGCCTCCCGCGACCCGGAAACCTATTACCGCGACATCCGGCAGCACCGCGCCGACGACCCCGTTTTCGGGCCCCTCACCCGGACCGTGACCCCCTGCACCTTCTGGCCTACGACCCCCGCGGAGCCCCCCACCGACGTGCACAACAGCGTGCCACTACTGATGGTGGGTGACACGGGTGACCCGGCGACCGTGTACCAGGGCCAGTTGGCCGCCCACCACGACCTGGAGAACTCCCGTCTGGTCACCTTGCGCGGCGCCTTCCGGCACACCGTCTACGGAGGACTCTTCGCTCCGCGGAGCGCCTGCATCGACGAGGCGGTCAACCACTACCTCAGCACCGGTGTCCTCCCCTCCCACGACAGCACCTGCCAGAACTGACCCCTCGACCTCACCGCCCGCCAACCGGGCCATGCCACACCTCCGGTCCTGTATGGATGAGCTGGCCTCGGGCGGATGGGCGGACCGCGCAGAACCTGCTGGCACCGGTTGCGGATGCCGAGCAACGACGGCATGGCTCCATCGCGCGACGGCGCCAATGTCTGTTGCACGGATGTGTTCAACGACGCCCTGCCCGCGGTGCAGCAACCGGGGGTCCACCGGTGGGTGCACCACGTCTCGCGGACCGCCGAGGTGATGTCGTTCCGGGTTCTGGCGGCGAACCGGCAACCCGGCGCCCGGCGTCAAGCGGCACCGGCCCCAACTCCGGCCCCGGGCCCGGCCCGGATGTTCGACCTCGACGGGAGGCGGTGGCGGCTGTCGGATCCGCGTGCCGCCCCCATGTTCAGAGGTCGTTTTCACCCGTTGTTTTATCCCGAGATAGGCCTTTGGCTGCGTGATGTCGGGTCACGCCAGGAGATGGTGTTCTCGCCGGTGAGGCGGCGGGCCATGAGGTCGGTCATGGCG
>NZ_JBEXRL010000036.1:0-33860 GCF_040613075.1 Streptomyces sp. NPDC006314
GAGGACTTCCCGCACCTGGTCCAGGCCCTGGACGAGGTGATGCGCAAGCTTGGCGAGACCGCACGGCGGTGGCCTCGACCGGATGGCGACGGTCTGTTATCCCTCCAGCGGGCAGATGACTGCGGCGTTCGCCGCGGTCGCGAAGTACTACGGAGCCGGAGTGGACATCTGCCCGCCCCGCCGCGGCAACCGCAAGCGCGTGGTGGAGAAGGCCAACCACTCGGCCGCGCAACGCTGGTGGCACACGGTTCCCGACGGGCTGAGCGTCGTCCAGGCCCAGTCCGGTGTCGACAAGCTCGCCATCCGGATGGACGAGCGGCGCCGCCGCATCGACGGCGTGGTGACGACGGTCGGTGAACTCGCGGCAGTAGAGCCGCTGTTGGACATCCCGGTGCGGCCCTTCCCGGCCGAGCTGGAGGTCGAGCGCACGGTCAGTGCACAGAGCCTGGTGCAGTTCGACGGCAACTTCTACTCCGTTCCGCCGGGCCTGCCCGGGGTCCAGGTCAAGGTGCTGCACCGCGTGGGCGAGGACGACCTGCGGGTCGCGACCGCGGGCCGCGTGGTGATCGCCCAGCACCGCCGGGCCCCGCGTGGCGCCGGGCAGACCGTCCGCGACGACGGCCACGTCATCGCCCTGGAGCGGGCGGTGCTGGCGTCGTTCTCCGACCGGGCCCCGTGCAAGAACAAGGTCCGCAAGCCGCTGTCGGAGGCCGCTCTCGCGGAAGCCGAGCGCCTGCGCGGGCAGACCGTGGCCGGCAATCCGGCCGAGCGGGTCGTGATCGACCTGTCCCACTATGCCGCCGTGGCCGACCGGCTGCGGAGTGTTCCCCCATCGACGAAGGAGGAGAACCCGGAGTGAGTACGTCGCCCATGCAGATGAGCGAAGCACGCCGCTTCCAGCAGCTGCGAGGCCACCTGTCCTACCTCAAACTCAACGACGCCGCTGAGGCGTTGAACCGGGTCTTGGACCAGGCCCGCACCGAGCGGATTTCGCTGACCGCGGCCCTGGAGAGGCTGCTGGAGATCGAGGTCGAGGCCACCGAAGCCCGTCGGCTTGCCGCCCGGCTCCGTTTCGCCTGCCTGCCCGAACCGTGGACTCTCAACGACTTCGACTTCGCCGCCCAGCCGGGCGTCGATGAGAAACTCATCCGCGACCTGGCCACCCTGCGCTTCCTCGACGACGCCTCCAACGTCCTGCTCGTCGGCCCGCCCGGCGTCGGCAAGACCATGCTCGCGGTCGCCCTGGCCCGCGCAGCGGTCGAGGCCGGAAACCGCGTCTACTTCACCACCGCAGCCGAACTGGCCGCCAAGTGCCACAAGGCTGCACTCGAAGGCCGCTGGAAGACCTGCATGAACTTCTTCGCCGGACCGAAACTGGTCATCGACGAACTCGGCTACCTCCCCCTGCCCGAAGACGGGGCATCCGCCCTGTTCCAGGTGATCAACCAGCGGTATCTGAAATCCTCGACGATCTTGACGACGAACGTCGGGATCGCCGACTGGGCGGGTGCCTTCGGCGACGCCACGGTCGCGGCCGCGATGCTCGACCGGCTCCTGCACCGGGCCGCGGTCGCCGGCATCGACGGCCCTTCCTACCGGCTTCGCGGCCACCAGAACCAGGCCGAGGCCCTCCGAGCTGGGGTGAACGCCCGTGTCTCCTGACAACGCCCCCGACACCACCGAGGTCACGTCCGAGATGGCCCGCCGCTGCCCGGTCTGCGAGACCGCCTTCACCGTCGCCACCGCCACCAGCCGCCAGGTCTTCTGCTCACCCACCTGCAAGGAGACCAACCGCCAGAGCAAACCCGTCCAGCAGACCTGTCCCGTCTGCGAGCACGAGTTCACCACCACCGCGGGCCGCAAGCACATCTACTGCACTGAAGAGTGCCGCATCGCCGCCCGCACCAGCGAAGACATCCGGGAAAAGCGCACCTGTCCGGTCTGTGACGATCCCTCCGAAACCCTGAAGACCACCCGCCAGATCTACTGTTCACCGACCTGCCGCAAGGATGCTGAACGCAGACGCGACCAGGCTCGCGACGAAGACCGGGCACGTCGGCTCGGAGAGACCGCAAGCCTGCCCTCGCTGCCGGAGCTGCCACCACAACCCAAACGCGTCAGCCGACCCTCATCACGCCAATCCGCCCTGGAACGGGACCCGTTGGAGCCGACCGCGACCCGCAACTGTCCGCACTGCCAGCAGCCGGTCACCATCGTCGCGCTTCTGGCGACCCCGGAAGCGGCCCGCCCCACCGTCCCCACGGCCATCCCCGACATCGTTCCGCTGCGAAGGACTCCTTAAGGTCCACTGACCGTCATTGATCACCGGGCCCGCCGACCTGACGGTCGGCGGCCCCCCTGTCAGGCCATCGAACGCAACCGGTCCAGTTCGCTGCCGATGGCATCCCGCAGCACATCGTGCTGCGAGCCGAGCTTGAACTGCTCATCACTCCACCGGTCACGCGGATACAGCCACACCGGCTTGCCCACCAGCTCGGCCGGCTCCCACTCGAACCGCGGCCAGACATGGGCATGCAGGAACGGGTCCGTGTTGCCGAGGATCTCCAGATTGACCCGGCGGAAATCGGGGTCCAGCCGCCGACAGACCCGCTCAACCGCTTCTCCGAGCTGGTCCATGCCGGAGAGAAACGACAGCCGCTTGGCCCTCGGCAGGTCAGACAGCCGTTGAACACCCGCACCCGCGCCTCACTCAAGGCCCCCGTGACCGCGGCGTCGGCCAGCGCCGACGTGTGCGGGAAGCGGTCCGCCAGCGCCAGCGCGTCGAATACCGCACGCCTCATGCCGGCCACCGACGGGCGCACCGGTACTGGCACCCACGTCACCTTCCAGCCCGGGGGCACTTCGCTGAGCGCCATCCGCACGGCGGCGGTCTTGCCCCGGCTCGGGTCGCCGAACAGACACACCGCGCCCTGGGTCGCCATCGCCCGCCCGACCGCCTCGGCCACGGCCCGCACCGACGACGTCCGCACCAGCTGCGCTCCCGCCGGCAACGCCACGCCTGCCAGTCGTTCTCCCCCACCGGCAAGCTCCCGGTCGCCTCTGGTACGAGACGCGGCAGTCGGCGCGCAGCCACTTTCGCCGCGCCTCCCTCACTCGGTCCGGCCAGGGCGAGGTCAGCCAGTGCCTGCCGCATTTGTTGTTCTTCCCGCTCCCGCCGCGCCACCGCGCGGTCCGGCAGGACCCTGCCGGCCTGAAGGTCCCGGCGCACCGCCCGGTGCAACGACGCCAGGGAGGGCACCTCGCCCCCGGCCGCCTTCATATGCCGGTGCAGCGCCGCAACGTTCCCGCCCGCCTGAACCAGTGCCTTCCACATCTGGTCGGACAACTCCAGCCGGGCCCGCGGCCTGCGCTCGACACGGCCCTCCGTCCGCGCCGCATCCAGCGAGCGCCACACCGTGCGCACATTCACCCCGCCGACCTGGGCGCCCGCACGCACATGCGCCGTGGTCAACGCCCCAGCCGCCTCGAGCTCAAGCAGCCGCGCAACCAGCACCGGTCTGGACACCCCTCAACCCCGCCGTGACCTCACCCCACGCGCCCGGCTCCCCCACCCCGCCCCCTTCCGCCCGCGCAAGACCGACACGGTCGAGCACTCAGGCCGACGTTGTCTTCACCGGCAGACCCTGCGCCTGCCGTTGCTCGACCTCCATGCCCCGGCGGGCGGCGGCCCGCGCGTTCTTCAGAAACAGCCCTACGCGGTATCCCTTGTAGGTGGCGTCCGTCGGGGCCAGGAGGTGGCCCCCTTCGGCGACCCACCCGCAGGCGGCGGCGAGGCCTTCTTCCCAGGCGACGTCGTAGTCTGACCAGACCATGCCCAGTTTCTCCAGCTGCGCGATGCGGTCGGCGTCCAGACGGCCGCGGGCGTAGAACCTCCTGGTATCGGCGACCCACTGCCCAAGCGGGAACCCCACGAGCGAGGCCGGCCACCCCTCCGCTTCCACCTCCTTGTCGTCGCGGCCGGGCACGCGGTACGTGAACGGCACCTTGAGGTCCCCGTGGAGCCGTTGGTAGAGGGTGGCGGCTTCGATGCCGCGCCGCCAGTGCTGATGCTCAGGGTGGAGCACCCGCAGGTTGATGAACGCCGCCAGTTGAGCAGGGTCACGAGGCGTGCTGAACTTCAGTAGCTCCCGGGCCGGTACCGATAGCCGGGTGCTTCGGTCACCCTCACCAGCCTCGCCTTCCTCGCCCCATGAGCGGCTCTGTACGCCTCTGACACGGCTGCGCGCTTGGGGCTCAGCCAGTGCCTCCGCGACGCGGGCGTCGTGCGCGCGGAGAGCTTCCAAGAGCCTGGCCAGGCCAGCGAACGCCCCGCTGGTGAGCAGGTTGTCCGCCGTCTCCCCGGGCCCGAGCAGGACAGGGACGACCAGCTGCGATGTGCCGGTTTGGTGTCAGTGGGTGGGTGTCAGTGACGGCACATCAGAGCTGGGTGTTTTCGATGGTCGGGCGTTGAGGACGGGCGGGGTCACTGTCGTGGGGCGGTTTCTGTAGCGGTGCGGCTGTCGTGTGGGCGGTACACCCCGCTCCGTTCCACTGTCTTGAGAACGGCACTTCTGAGGGCTGCGCGGCGGCACGGTGGTGGAGATCGACCCCGCCTGGTGCCCGGCCTGGCCGATGGAGTGGCAGCGCGCTTTCCACCTCATCCGGCAGCGCCTGGAAGCCGGCGGCACCCTGCCCACGACGCCGGGCATGGTTGTGCACCAGGGCGAGGACCTCGGGCGATGGGTACGTGCACAGCGGCTCGGCTGGGACAAGCTCACCACCGTCCAGCAGCGGATGCTGGAGCACATCCTCGGCACTACTCGAGGACCCGGCCGGCAAGGGCGTCGAGTCGGTGCGCCCCATCCGCGACGAGATCAAGACCCGCATCGAGGCCCTGATCGCCGAGATCGACGCCAAGCAGGACGCGTGAGCAGCGTGACCGGCAGAGACGACGTACGCGCGGTCATCGTCATCGGCTCCGGCCCCGCCGGATACACCGCCGCCCTCTTCACCGCCCGCCCTTCGCTGAAGCCGCTGGTCTTCGAAGGCGCGGTCACGGCGGGCGGCGCGCTGGTGCAGACGACCGAGGTGGAGAACTTCCCCGGCTTCCGCGACGGCATCATGGGCCCAGAGCTGATGGACAACATGCGCGCCCAGGCCGAGCGGTTCGGCGCCGAACTCGTCCCCGACGAAATCACCTCGGCTCACCTCACCGGCGCCGTCAAGACCGTGACGACAGCGCGGGCACCGTGTACCGGGCGAAGGCCGTGATCGTGGCGACCGGCTCGCAGCATCGCAAGCTGGGCCTGCACATGCCCCCACGTCACGCGCTTGATACCCCCCAGCCTGGGGTGTGATGGGCTCGACCCCCGGAAACGAGGGGCGAACCATGAACGACCTCACCCTCACCACGCAACAGCACTCCGACCGCACCGTCATCACCGTGGCCGGGGAGATAGATCTCGCCTCGTGCCCCGCTCTCGAAGACGCGACCCTGGTCATCCCCCTCGATGGCAAAACCTTGCACCTGGAGATGTCCGGGGTGTCCTTCATGGACTCCACCGGCCTGAACCTCCTGCTCAAGCTGCGCCGCCGCCTTCTGGCCGAGGGCGGCCAACTCCTCATCACCGGCCTGCAGACCCAGACCGCGAGCGTGCTGCGCCTGACCGAGACCGACACGCTGCTGACCCCCGACGCCGCACAGGCCGCCTGACCGCTCGGAGCCCCTTAGAGCGGCAGCCATAGCGCCGGGCCCCCTGGCGGTGCCGTCTTGACGACGCGGGCACGGCCCGGGTGCGCGCAGTCCTTCGGGGCGGGGCAGGCTATCGGGCCGAGCGGCCGCTAGGTGCCGGCGCTGATCCGACCACCGCCGGACGACGCGTTCATGCGGGACCGGACCTGTCGGGCTGGGATCCGGTGACCCTGCTGCGGGGCCTGGCCCGCGGACTGCATCTGGCGCCCGGCTACGTCGACCTGTGCGCGCACTCGATGTGGGCGTTGCTGACGGCCTTCCCATGGCTTTCCCAGGCCGCCGGGCCGCTTGCGGGCCCACTGCGCGAGCAGGCCCGCCAGCTCCTGGACGAAGGCAGCGCTGTCGGCGACATCGCGGCGCGAGCTCGCCCACGTCCACTACGTTTTCGATCACAACCGCTGACACCGCAGGACCGCATGGCCGACGAAACCACGAGGGGTACCGCGAACTTCATCTCCCAGATGGGCGTGCTCAAGCGCGTCGCACGGACCGGCTGGTGGTTCACCGGGAACAAAGCCCCCAAATCCGTGGCGGAGCACTCCTTCCGCGTCGGGGTGATTGGGCTCGGTGCTCGCCATGATGGAAGACGCCGACCCGGCCCGGGGCGCCCTGATGTCCCTCTTCCACGACAGCCAGGAGCGCGCCGGTACTCGTGCCCAACCGGACAGCGCCACTGGACCTTGCGCTGTGAGCCGGACCGAACTGGTCGGGTGAAGCGTCGTTGCGCGGGTGCCACTCTGCTACCAAGTCATGCGAGTGCTCGCTGAGGGTTCTTGGCGGGCCGATCCGGCGATCACCGTCTTTCGATCGATCAAGCTCGCCGTCACCTGGTGGACTCCCGGTGTCGCCTTCTCGTGGCGCTGCTGTGGGAGGGGGCGGATACTTGTGGCCGTCGTGGGCTGGACGTGACCGCGTATTGGGTGGCTGCTGCCGGACGTGGCGGTGCGACCGTGTGGGGCGCGGATGTCTGTGCACGGCTCACGCGGTATTTGGCGGCAGGATGGAGTCAGAGCGAGGGCGCCGCAGGGTCCCGGGCTGTCACTGTGCGGGTGAAGGGTGATCCGGCCATGGAGCTGACGTTTGTGGTGCTGATCATTATCGTGGGGCTGACCTTCGATTTCACCAACGGCTTCCACGATGCCGCGAATGCGATCGCCACGTCGATTTCCACCCGGGCGCTCACGCCCCGTATCGCCCTGGCCATGGCCGCTGTCATGAACTTTCTCGGTGCTTTTCTAGGCACGGAGGTCGCCAAGACCGTCGGCAGCGGCATCATCGGTGCGCCGGAGGGGTTGTCGGGACTGCTACTGGTGGTGTGCGCCCTTCTCGGCGCGATCGGCTGGAATGTCTTCACCTGGTGGCGGGGATTGCCGACGTCGTCCTCGCATGCCCTGATCGGTGGGCTGGTGGGGGCTGCGCTGGCGGCCTCGGCGACGGTGCACTGGTCCGGCATCGTGGACAAGGTCCTGCTTCCGATGCTGCTGTCCCCGCTGGTCGGCGTAGCTCTCGGTTACATCGTGCACACGATCATCCTGTGGACGTTCCGCCGCTCCGCCCCGCGCCCGACCACCCGCCGCTTCCGTATGGCGCAGACCGTCTCGGCGGCCGCCATGGGTTTGGGTCACGGGCTGCAGGACGCGCAGAAGACCATGGGCGTCATCGTCCTGGCGCTGGTCACGGCGGGCTGGCAGGAGGACTTCTCCGTACCCGTGTGGGTGATCGCATCCGTGGCCGTGGCGATGGCCGCCGGCACCTACAGCGGAGGCCGCCGCATCATCACCACCCTCGGCCGGCGCATTGTCCACCTCGACCCGCCGCGCGGCTTCGCCGCCGAGACCGCCGCCACGACCGTCCTCTACACCACCGCGTTCGTGTTCAAGGCCCCGATCTCCACCACCCAGACGATCACCGCAGCCATCCTGGGCGCCGGCGCGACCCGGCGCATCTCGGCCGTGCGCTGGCAGGTGGCCCGCTCCATCTTCACCGCGTGGATCCTCACCTTCCCCGGAGCCGGGCTGCCCGCCGCCGCCATCTACCTGATCCTGCACGCCATCACCGGCCTGTGACCCCAGCCGGAGGCCCACCATGCCCACCCCACCCACTCCCCAGCCGGGCCTCCCCGCGCCCGGCCGCTTCACCCATCTGCACCCGGACGACGGCGCCTGCCTGATGGAGACGGCGTCCCTGCTGGGCACCGGCCGCTTCACCGACAGTCCGCCCGGCACCCATCCGGTACTCGCCGCGCTCGCCCGGGCAGTCAACGACGCCGTCGACGACGCCACCCGCCACACCCTGTGGCCGCTGGCCGCCGACCTCGCCGACGCAAACCCCACCGACCGCGCCTACGGCCCGCTGCTGGTCGGCACGGTCGTGGACGCCGCCCGCCGCGTGCAGCCCGACTCCCGGCGCTTGAGAGGCCGCAGCGCGGCGTGCCACGCCCGGGCCCACCGGCTCGCCCCCGCCTGCACCGCAAGCACACCGGCCCGCATTACCGACATGCTGTGGTGGCACGGCCCCGGCCACCACCACCTCGAACACGCCCTGCGTGTCCTGCTCACCGCCCCCGATGCCAACCAGCGCCTGTCCCGGCTCCTCCACCGGGCCGTGACCGAGGCCCGGGGTGGATTTGTCAACGAGAGCGGGCGGCAGATGTTCTCACAAGTTGGGAGTCACAGAGGGGACCCGTAGCGGGGTCCGGCGGGCCGCCGGGACCCCGGCTGTGAGCGGCGTGGAGTCTCGCCGTTGCCGCTGGCGCTTCAGGCACTCGGCTCGATCCGCACCCACTAGCGCCGCCCCACAGCACGGCAACGCGCGATCTGGCAACTACCGGGCGCCGGCACCGGCATGAGCACCAGCAGCGTCAGCGCCTTCGGTCCCAAGGAATACGGCGTCTCCTCCGGCTCCCGCATCGGCGAAACCCTCCCCGGCTGAGGTTTCATGAACACCAGGCTGGCGCCCAGGGGCCTCGCTCGGCCCAGGCGCCAGGGAGCCGACGGACAAACGAGCGGGCGGTCAGGCCGTCGTGGGCCTACTCACCACGGACGGATCGAAAAGGTGGGTTAGCGGGCCGGCGTAACGGTGACGGGAACGTTAGGGCAGTCGTTGAGCGCCTCAGTGAGCGCGGCGTGCTCACCGGTGTCGGTGTCAGGCCCCAGCGATGCTTGTCGGCCACCCAGTCGGACACGTACTGACAGGTGCTGGGGTCTTGGTCGGCCTTGGACCGGTTGGAGGCACCCGAGACCGCGATCAGCGCGCGGTTGTCACCGAGGTCGTTGGCGTAGGCCTCTCGTTCCTTCGTGCTCCAGGCGGAGGCGCCGGAGTCCCAGTCTTCGGCGAGCGGGACCAGGTGGTCGATGCCCAGACTTCCGGACCCCTGGATGTAGCGGTCGTTGTACGGCGAGAAGCCACGCTCTGCGCTGAGCCGGCAGTTCGGGCCCTGCGTCGGGGCGCTGACGGCCTCGTCCTTCAGGGCCTCGGCGCGGGTGTTGCAGCCGTCCTGGTCGGCATCCGGCGGGCGCAGCGGGGCCTGTTCCGCGAAGCGGGGTACGGTGCGGCCGTATACAGCGCTCAGCAGTTCCCGGGTGGTGCGGTGTTCGTCCCGTGGGTCGGCCCAGTCGTCGGGGTTGCATCATCGTGCCGGTCTTCCTCCAGCCCGACGAGGATCCGCAGGACATGGTCGCCTCCGCCAGCTTCCGCCCCTCGTAGCCGTCCTCCAGGGCCTGCGCTTGCACGATGAGCGCCTGGTCGAGCAACTCGCCTCCCGCGCGCTCACCGGCGGCGAGCGCAAGGTGCACATCCGGCGCGGCGAGGACGAGCGAATCGTCGGGGCCGGCGGCGGTAGGGGGCGAAGAGGACCAGGACGACACTGATGGCGCGGCCGACACTGATGGCGCGGCCGATGTCCGCGCTGCTCGACTTCTCCAGCCCGCGCGACGCCGCGACCATCGCGGCCCTTCTCCGTACGCGGGTGTACCGACCGGAGTCGTTGGCGTGGCTGGAGGGCTACGAGGCGCTGCTGTGGTGGCGGAGAGAGAACGGGATCACGGGCCTTTACGCCGTTCCGTAAGACACCGAGGTCGAGATCGGTGTCTCGCTGGGGCGTTGGGCACACCAGGAGCGCAAGACGTGGCGGGCGGGTGAGCTCGATCCGCACCGCAAGGAGCTGCTGGACGTGCCCGAGGCCGGGATGGTGTGGGAGCCGGGCGAGGAAGCGTGGGAAGCCAAGCCCGCCGCCCTCAGGTCGTACCGGCGGGCCACCGGGCACCTCGCCCCCCGCCAGGACACCGTCTGGGGTGAAGGCGAGGCGATGGTGCCCATCGGGCAGCACATGACCAACCTCCGCCGGAAGGGTGCGAGACGGCCTGGGCTAGGAGCCCCAGCGGGCGGAGCAGCGTGCGGCGCAGCTGGCCAGGGCTTGCCGTTGATCTTCCCGGTGACCGGCACTCGCAACGGGCAGTGCCCTGGTTGTGCCGCGGCGACCTCTGCGAGGCAGTGCTGCTTGATGAACCTCGACACCTGGCGGCGGTCGGAGCCGGTGAGAGCGGCGATGTAGGTGGTGGCCATCTGGACCTCGCGCCTCTCTACGCAGGCCGGCAGCGGGTGACCCGCCTGCGCCATGGGCAGCAGCCACTCGTCCAGCGCGGCCCATCCGGTCGGCGAGGCCTTCGTAGCGGCGGCGACGGCGATCAGGCGGCGGCGTTCGGCCCAGGCGGCCAGGATGTCGTCGGCGAAGTCGTCGACGAACCGGATGGCCCAGATCAGCAGGGGACCCGAGAACCCGTGGATCCGGCGGTTCCGTCGCGGCGGCCGGGAGAAAGTCGTCAACTCCTTCGGCGCCCCACAGAGGCCGGGCGATGCGACGGTCGTGCGCTGAGCTGGTCGAACGCCCACAGGTTCGCCAGCCGGACGCAGATGATCGCCGCGGTGTCGCGGCACACCTGGTGCAGACGCTCACGCGCGTAAGTCCGCCATTCCGTTACGGTGCACGCACCCAGGGTGGTGATCTGTCGCTCGTGCAATCAGCGCGCGAGCCGCATCCACTCCAGACAGGTCGCGAACATCTCCGGGGCTCCCGACCGGGACCGGGCCTGGACGCCTCGGGTTTGGAGGTAGGTGGGCCTCAGCTGGCCGTTGAGCAGCAGGGGTTCCGGACAGTTCTTCCAGTGGAGCTTGACCAGGCGGGTGCCGGGATTGTCGATCAGCGGGGCCATGGGCCAGATGGCGTCCTGGTAGCGGGAGTTCGGGTGTGTGTTGCCTGGGCTGATCCACTGGGGCAGCACCACGGGGCTGGCCGGGGCGGGCATGGCCAGCACGTAGGTGTCGGTCTCGGCAGCGGTGCCGACCGTGGTCATGGGGTGAGTTTTCCCTTCACCAAGAGGCGGACCAGGGTGTGGTCCTCGTCGTCGGGCGACGGCGCATACGGCCCGCCCGGATCGGCGACCACCGAAGGCGAGACTGGGCCGGACGTAGGCCATGGTCGCGGCGATGTGCCGGTGGCCCAGGAGCTGCTGGACGGTGAGCAGGTCCATGCCCTGCTCGTAGTGGTGGGTCGCGCAGGCGCGGCGCAGGTCGTACGGGGTGAATCGGTCATCTTCGGGTCGGCCTTCCACGTCCAGGAGGCGGGCCAGGTGTTGGACATGGAGGACGCTGCGGTCGACGGCTCGCACATCCGAGCCCTGAAAGGGGGGCTCACACCGGGCCTTCGCCGGCCGACAGCGGCCGCCGGGGCAGCAAGCACCATCTGATCACCGACCGGCACGGAACACCCCTCGCGGTGTCGTTGACCAGCCTGGTGGGCAGGCCACGCCACCGGCCACGGCGGCTGTTCGCCGACCGCGGCTACGACTACGACAAATACCGGCGGCTCCTCCGCGCTCGCGGCGTCACGCCGAAGATCGCCCGCAAGGGCACCGCCCACGGATCCGGCCTGGCAGGACCAGGTGGGTCGTCGAGCGCACCTTCGCCTGGCTCCACCAGTTCAAACGCCTGCGGATCCGCTACGCGACACGAGCCGACCTCCACCTCGGACTGCTCCAACTCGCCTGCAGCATCATCTGCTTGAGACGACTCCGAACCTCATTCTGAAATGATCAGTTATGAGGCTGTCCTGACAGCCGGTGCCGCGGTCCCCGCCGGGAACGTGGTAGGGAGGGTGAAGGCGTACGGCGTGGGGCCGTGCTCGCGCAGGTGAAGGAGGCGTTGTTCGGCCTCCTCCACCGTCGGGCGGTGGCCGGCCAGGACCCACCACATCGTGGCCATCGCCTCGTCGACCCGTTCGAAGAACTCGTAACGGCGGGACATCATTTGGCGGTGCTGCCCTTGGTACATGAACGCGGTCAGCGCGTTCACGTCCCGCCACACCGACATGTTCACCAGCATCCAGTCGTCGTCGAAGGCCCGCAGGTCCGTGGCGTCATCACCGTAAGCGCTCTTGAGCCGCCAGATGAATCCGTCGGCCTCGTCGGCGACCGCGTTGACGGGGTCGAGCGCGTCCACGAAGGGCTTCATTTCCGCTGAGTCCAGCGGAAACTTGAGGCGGGCGATGTTCACCTGGGCGAGTTCGTGTGCAGTCATGGCAAGGCCCGGCTTTCTGGGGGGTCGGCGTACGGCTGTGAGCCTTCCAGGGCCGGCCGACCCACGGGAGTGGCAGAAACGACGAGTACACTGAAATTCCTGCCAGCGCCCTCGACCGCGAAGGGACCATGTGATGCTCCGCGATGTCGCCGTCATCGCTCTCGAGGGCGCACACGCCTTCGAGCTGGGCGTCTTCTGCGAGGTTTTCGGTATCGACCGCAGCGGCGACGCGTTGCCCCGCTACGACTTCACCCTCGTCTCGGCCACCGGCCAGGACGTGCGCACGCGGCACGGTTTCGAGGTACGGGCCTCGCACGGCCTGGAGCGGCTTGCCACCGCGGACCTCATCTGTGTCCCGGCCTACGACCTGCGCGTACGCCAGTCCGACCACATCGCCGAGGAGCTGTGTGCCGCCGTCCAGCGCGGCGCCCGCGTCCTGAGTATCTGCACCGGCGCCTTCCTCCTCGGCCAGGCGGGCCTGCTGGACGGCCGGCGCTGTACCACCCACTGGCAGTACACCGGGGAACTCGCCCGCCGCCACCCGCAGGCGCGGGTCGAGCCGGACGTGCTCTATGTCGACGAGGATCCGGTCATCACCGGGGCCGGCACTGCCGCCGGCGTCGACGCCTGCCTTCACCTGGTCCGCAAGGAGCACGGCAGTGCCGTGGCCAACGCGGTCGCGCGGCGCATGGTCGCATCCCCGCACCGGGAAGGGGGCCAGCGCCAGTACCGCGAACGCCCCCAGCCCCGGGAGGGCACCGGCTCACTGAGCCCGGTCCTGACCTGGATCGAGGCCAACCTCGACCAGGACCTGACCGTCGAGGCAATGGCCCACCGCGCCCACCTGTCCCCGCGCACCTTCGCCCGGCGCTTCCAGCAGGAAACCGGAACCACTCCCCTGCAATGGCTGACCGGACAACGCATCATGCTCGCCCAGCATCATCTGGAGACCACCGACGAGCCGATCACCACGATCGCCCGCCGTACCGGCTTCGGCACCATCGACAACCTCCGCCACCACTTCGCCCATCGGCTCGGAACCACACCCCAGAGCTACCGGCGCGCCTTCCAAACCCCGCACAAGGAATCCTGACCGCCGCCCTAGCCAGCAGCGGATGTGACCTGAGCTGCGCTTTCGGTAGGGAAGGGCCCGAGTCTGCACACGCTCTCTGACTGGTTTCTCAGAAGTGCCGCAACAACCCTCTGCTTGCTGCTGGGGCGCGGGCTTGTGGATGAGGAGTGGTTGCCTGCTGGCAGGCGAAGGGACTTGAGTCTCCAGTAGGGGGAGACGCAAAGGTGGGGGCATGGACGGCGACACGCTCTACTCGATCGGCGAACTCGCTCGACGGACCGGTCTCACGGTCAAGACCATTCGGTTCTACTCCGATCGCGGAATCGTGGCGCCGACGGACCGCAGCCCGGCCGGCTACCGCCTCTACAGCATCGACGCCGTCGCACGCCTGGACCTCGTGCGGACCCTGCGCGAGCTGGGACTGGACCTTCCCACGATCCGCAAGGTCGTGGACCGCGAGCTCTCGCTTCCCGAGGTCGCCGCGGCGCACGCCGAAGCACTGGCAGTGCAGATCCGCGTCCTGCGCCTGCGGCGCGCGGTGCTGATGGCGGTGGCCGAGCGCGGGTCCACACCTGAGGAGACGGAACTCATGCACCGGCTGGCCCAGCTTCCCGAGGATGAACGCCGACGTCTGATCAGCGATTTCCTCGACGCCGCCTTCGGCGGTCTTGACGCCGCCCCCGCATTCGTGGGGGTCATGCGCTCGATGACCCCCGAGTTGCCCGACAACCCGGAGGCAGAGCAGGTCCAGGCGTGGGTGGAGTTAGCCGAAATGTCCCTGGACCCGGGTTTCCGCGCCGTCGTGCGGCGGATGGCCGAGGACCAGGCAGCCGAGCAGACCCGAAGCGACATGATGGGCCCGCGCCGCGACATTGCCGCAGTCGTCCGTGACCAGGTCGGCCCGGCCCTGACCGCAGGCATCGACCCGGCCTCGCCCCAGGCCGATCCGATCGTCGCGGCATTCACGGCGCACTGCGCGCACCTCCTCGGCCGGCCCGACGACGTTGAGCTTCGTCGCCGGCTGGCGACTCGGCTGGAGAGCGTGAGTGACCCCCGCAGGGAGCGGTACCTCCAGCTGCTCGCAGTGGTCAACGGCTGGCCGGCCCCGGAGAGTCTGGCTCCAGTGTTCGATTGGTCCGTCCAGGCTCTACGCGTCCGGACACAGCAATGACGGGGCGGTCGCAAGGCGCCATGGGGCGGACGCGGCTGGCGTCGGGTGAAAACGCCGCCGCATATGATCGGTTGATGAGTGCCCCGGTGGTACTTCAGGTGGCCGCGTCGCCGGTCTCTCCCGCTCTCGTTCTTCGCCCCTGGCGCATGGAGGACGTTGCCGCATTGGTCGAGGTGAGCCGGGATCCCGCACTGCGCCAGTGGGCGAGCTCTGTCGTGGACGACGATGCCGACGGGGCACGCTGGGTGCAGGCTCAGCAGCAGGGCTGGGCAGCGGGGGACCGGTTCGGCTTCGCCGTCCTTGAGGCACAACCCGGTTCAGTTCGCGAACAGTTGGTGGGCAACGTGGTCCTCAAGGAGGTCACCTCCGGCAAACCGGCGGCCGAAGTGGGCTACTGGACCGCGGCGCACGCTCGCGGGCGGGGAGTGGCCTCCGGCGCTCTGGAGGCACTCACCAGCTGGGCCTTCGACACCTTCGAAGCCGACGGGCTGGAGCGTCTCGAACTCCTGCACCAGGTGGACAACCTGGCATCGTGCCGGGTTGCACAGAAGAGCCGCTACGACTTCGACACCATCCTGCCCGCGGCACCGCCCTCCTTCCCCCGCGATGGCCACCTGCACATACGGCGCACGAGTGCCTGAGATCCTCACGGCTTCTGCGGATCGGCTGAGGCTGCTCACGCCGAGAGGGTCTCGGGGCATTCGACGAGGTGGCCGCGTTCGAAGCGGGCCCCGGCACGGACCAGAGCGACGAGGTGGGGTGCGTTCACAGCCCGCCAGCGGGCCTGGGCTGACTCGACCAGCTTATCGCCAGCCCGGCGGCCCGTGCGGGCCTGCTCCTTGTTCTCGGCGTTGTAGATGTCATGGATGGCGCGCTTGGCCGCAGGCTGGGCCGACTTCGGCAGGGAATCGAGAACATTTGCGGTTTTGTGAACCCAGCATCTTTGTGCGCGGGTGTCGGGGAACACCTCGGCCAGGGCCTTCCAGAAGCCGAGCGCGCCGTCCCCAACGGCCAGCACTGGGGCGCGCATGCCCCGGCGGGCACAGTCGCGTAGCAGGCCCGCCCACGCCTCCGTCGACTCGCGATAACCGTCGGCCAGCGCGATCAGCTCCTTGGTGCCATCCGCCCGCACGCCCATCACCACCAGCACGGCAGCCTTGGCCTCCTCCAGGCGTATGCGCAGGTGAATGCCGTCGGCCCACACGTACACGTACACGTAGTCCGTGGCCGACAGATCGCGGTCCATAAAGGCATAGCTGTCGGTGACGCGGTAGACGTGCGCCCCGGCGGCGGTCTGGACATCCACCAGCGCGCGGTATCCGTCCGTTTTGACGTCGCACACCTGCAGCCGGTCGCCCTGTTCGCGGAAGGTGGCGGCGGCGCCGCTGCCGTGGGGGCCGCCGCTGTACCACCAGGTGGTCGCCGCCGAGGCGGTTCCGGTGTTGGACGCCATCAGGGCACCCAGCGCAACGGTGGGTACGACGGCGCGGGCCATGCGCATGCGCGTCGACTTCATCCGGGTCCTCCTGAGCCGGCGGGCCCGGCCGTGGTGCCGAACCGTTCCGAAGCAAACAGCTCCACATGGCACCGAGCGACGATGACAGCCTGTTGGGTGACGGCGACGGGGAGCTTCGCTGTGATCACCGAGCCGTGCCACAGCAGCGCGGCCGGAACCTTCGTCTGGCCCGGCGCGAACAGCACCTCGGCGAAGACGAACCCGGCCAGGTTCTGCCGGCCGTCCGCGGCGCCAGTCTGGTAGAGGCCGTACAAGCCAGAAGCAGTGATCTTGCCGACGGGGATGCCGGACAGGAACCGCGAGTAGGGGATGTCCGTGTCCGTCGACGGCTTGTAGTGCGTGCCGACGTGAAGGTGGACATGTCGAGGGTGATCGAGTCGACCGCATCGGTGCCGTGCATGCTCTGCAGCCAGGACCGGTCGGCCGTCAGGGTCTGGGGGGTTGTGACCGGCTGAACGGTCATGGGTCCTTCCGTGGACGCGACGAAGCGGTGATCGTCCGCTCACCGGGTGGTGGCGTCGTCCACGAGAGGGAGAGGGCGTGGTCCCCGTACGTCCGACCTTGACCCGCCGGTGGGAGGTTCAGGAAGTCAGGAAGCCGCGCTGACGGGCCATGTCCGCGTCGTGCGAGCCGGGCTTGGGGATGCTCGCGCCACGCGCCGGCGGCCCGCCTGCGGGAGAGCCACCAGGTGCCGGGGCCGGGACCACGGTGGTGGAGCCCCCGAACAGTTCGGGCCTGCCCGTCTTCAGCGCGGCAGCGGCCTCGGCCAGCGCCGTCTCGTCGGCGTCGTCTTCCACGGCGAGGAGCAGTTCGGCGTCGGCCAGATCTGCACCCGTCGCGCCGAGGCCCACGAGGACGGCACGGCGTACCGCGGCTCGCTCACGGGCGATGGCCTGCGCCTCCCGCTGCACCGCGTTGGCCTCCCGCTCGTCGGCGGCCTGCTCGCGGCGCTCCAGCTCGGACAGGGACGCCTGCTCTGCTTCGCGCTGCTGCCGCACGAAAGCGGTCAGGTCGTCGGCCTTCGAGAAGCCCAGCTGCTCGACGAGCTTGCGCACGGCCGCCCGTTCGCCCTGCTGCTTCTCGCGGGCCAGCAGCCGGTTCAGCGCGTCCTGGTCGAGGCCCTGCTGCGCTCCCGCCGGCGGCGCGGCCGGGTCGGCGGGCGGCGCGGCCGGTATCTGCTGGTTGGACGGGTCGGTGGGGTCCGCGCCCAGGATGGGAAAGATGGGGCGGCCGTCACGCCGGTAACCGACGGGCGTACGGGGGTCGGGCAGCAGCCTGTCCATGCGGATCCGTCCTCCAGCAGCAGCGCCCGCGCGCCGCAGTGTAGCCACAGCGCCCCCACGGCACACGGCTGCGCCGTGGCCAATCAGCTGGCCCCGCCGCGCGGCACGCATCCATGGACGGGGTGGGCGTTCTCGGCAGGCTCGAGAACGCAGCGCACCCTCGATGACGTCCTGGTCGCCGGTTGTCGGCTTGGAAGTCGACGTCGATGTCGCCCGCGGCAAGGCTGGACGGTAGCGGCACCCGGCTCGTCCTCACCGCATCCGCAGGGACGTCGACGTCCAGGAGGTGCTGCTTTCTGGCGCAAGCGGCCCCTTGCCTTGAGTCAGGGCCAAGCCCTGGTCGGTTCCATGGGCGGGCCGGCCAAGGCGGCGGTGGTGAGTTCCTGGCGCAGGTCCAAGTAACAGCGCAGCCATACGCCAGACTGGCCAGAGTCCCGCGTCGTGTACTCCCCTGTAGCCGTCGCCCGCCGTTCGGCGAGCAGCTTCTGGAAGGCGAACGTCGTGGCGTCGTCGGGGGCCGCTGGATCAGAGGGAGTTGATCTGCCAGGCCAGCGCGCCGTTCGATCCTTGCGTAGCGTCGACGTCAATGTGGAGCTGCTTGCCTGCCCGGACCCGCTGCTGGACCACCGACTGATCACAAGGCACCTTGGCCGGTGTACCAGTACCGGTCGGCTTGAAACTCAGCTGCCCTGTGCCGTGACCGACGCAGACCAGTTGGAGTTTGTAGGTCTTGCCCGCCTGCAGGGTGGGTTCGGTGTGGATGCCGTCCGTCAGACGTTCCGCGCCACCCTCGAGTGTCCGCCCGGTCCGAACGGCAGCGAGGGCGGCCTGGGCCTGCTTGGTCAGGCGCTGCTCTGAGGACCCTTCTGCCTCCCGGGAGGAAGTTGCAGTGGGCGTCGAGGACCTCTTTGCAACCTTCCCGTCACCGGCATCCGACGTACACGAGGCAAGGAGGAACACCGACGCCGCTATGGTGCATCCAGCGATCCATCTCCGTGCGGTCACATGGGTCATAACGATGTCTCCCAGTACTTCCAGCCGGTCTCGGTCGTGGGCAGCGTAGCCTTTCCATGAGCGAGTTCGACGCGGGTGTCACAGTTCCTGCCGCTGGACCGGTACTTCTTCCAGGTGGTCTTGTAACCCCAGGAACCGTACTGCAGGTGACCGTATTTGTTCCTGGTAACGTCACGGTTGTATTCGTGGCCGGTTGTGACGGTCACCCCGCCCGTGACCTTTACGCTGATGGTGGTCTTAGCCTTCGCGAGTATCGCCCCCGCTGACCACTCTCCGCTGCCCGCGATTTCAGCAGAGATGGTTCCGGCTCTCACGACGGAAACCTTCATGTTGCCGCCCGGGCCGTCCTTGTATTTGGTGCCGTTCCACCACGAGGGAATGTGATACGCCAGTGGCCTCCAGTCTGCGCGAGGTTGGTGGTCAGCGCGGGCCAGGGGCGGCCTCGCCGATGATCCCGGTCTTGCCGGCCGGCTGCAGTGGTGCGGGCGGCAGCGGCTGCGCCTGCGGCGGGCTGGTGAGAGTCCCCTGCGCAGCGGGCGCCTGCACCAGCGGCACGGTGGGCGTCGGGTCAGCCTCGGGCAGGCCCAGGTACTCGCGCACGGCGCCGTTGTCGCCGGTGGCGTCGGCGAGGCGGGCGGCCTGGCCGAAGGCCCGCTTCTGGATGCGCTCGATCTCCTCGGCGATGTCGTCGATGGGGTATCCGGCCTCTTGCAGCATGCACACCGCGGTCTACAAGGAGAACACGTTCGCCTCGTAGCCCTGCACGACGTCGTTGAGGACGGTGGTGCGGTCGGTGGGGGTGTGCGCCCCCCACACGAGACGTGCAGGCAGGGACTCGCCGGCGGGCCACTCCTGCCCGGCCTGGTGCAGGCGCTGCACCATGCGCAGCAGCAGCTGGTACTTGTGGTCGCGGGCCAGCCGCATCCCGGCGACGAGGGAGTCGAGCGGGCCGAGGGCGATCTGCAGGCTGTAGCCGTTGGGCAGCTTCGCCGGGTCGAGGCTGCCGAGCCCGGCCGCGGTGAGGCGGGTGTTGGCGGCCATCCGGTCGAGGAGGTGGTCGACGCGCTGGCGGAGTTCGGCGAGCTGCGCGGAGGTGTCCAGGGTGTCCATGCGGCCGTTGTCGGTGAGCTGCCACACCGTGCCCGCCTCCACCCGTACCGGCAGGGGCTGGCCGGTTGCCCGGTCGATGGGCAGGCGCGCCCCGGCGAGGGCCACGATCGGTGTGCCGGTGGTCGAGGACGCGGACGCGCTGTCGGTGTCGGTGGCCTGCAGCTCGTCCAGCAGCTGCAGCACGCCGGCCAGTGTCGACTTCCCCCAGTGCTCGCCGACGTCCGGGATGGAGTTCGGGACGTGGACCACGGGGACGAAGTCGACCATCAGGTCGAGGCGATCGAGGACTTGGCCGTCGGAGCGCACCCGGTAGGTGGCCTTGCCGAGGGGCAGGCTGAACACGTCGTGGGCAGAGCCGATGTCTTCCAGCAGCCATTCGGCGTCGGTGAGGTAGCAGGTCGTCGCCGACGGCTGGCCGGGCGCCCACGGATAGATGCGGGTCACGGTGCCGGTGAGCGGATCGCGGGTGTCGCCGACGATCAACGTCGGGTCGCCGTCCGCGCCGGCGACCTGCTCACGGATCGCCCGCCCATCGGCGGTACGGCCGGGCTCCGGGGCAGGGCCGATCGGGCCCAGCTCGTAGGTGATGCGCCGCACCCGGTCCTTCAGGCCGCGCACCGGGTCGGCGGGCAGCTCCCACGCGAAGTGCACGCGCCGCGGGTACTCCTGGGCGTCTTGCTCGCCCTCGTTCCACTCGGGGAAGTACCAGCCCGGGTCGTAGGTGCGCAGCAGCACACGTCACTTCGCCGGCTCCCACGCCAGGGTGTAGACGCCGTCACCGCAGCGCACCGCGCACCGTTCGGCCTGCTGGACACGCAGCGGCAACAGCTCCTGGTCCGCCCACGAGCGCAGCCGCTCCTGCAGGTCGGCCGCCGCCACAGCTTCCGGGGTGGCCTTCTCGCCCTCGTCGGCGTGCTCGGCACCGGGCACCACGATGGTCTGCTCCGGGCCCAGCAGGTAGCTGAGGGTGGTGTCGATCATCCGTACACGGTGTCTGCAGTGGACTACCCGGCGCAACCAAAGAGTCAAGGGCACCGACAGAACGCTTATCGGCGCACGCCCCGGCACACACAAGGGGAGGCCAGTGGCCTCCCCTTCATGCACCCCCGCCTACCACCGTGGTAACCCCAGCCCCGCAGGCCGCACCGATACACCGGAGAAGCGAAGACAAGGACTGGCGAACAACCCAAGCGCGCGGGGCACTCGTCAGTAGCGAAGCCAGAGCTGCCATCCCCCCGTCTCGACGAGGCAGTCGTAGTCACGGAAGCCTTCCCGCTGGTAGGACTGGCCGACATCAACGCACGTGGAGTAGGTCGGGTAGGTGTCTATGTACTTGATGTAAGACGCGGAGGCGTTCGCGGTTCCGGTCCCCAGCAACGCGGCGCCGAAAGAGAGGGCGGAGATCGCGGCTGTGAGAGACAGGAAACGGGCGGGCTTCTTCGTCATCAGATCCACCTCAGGATGTGTAGGAATGAGTATGTGAACGAGTGGGTTTCGATCGGTTAGCGGCGGCTGGCAGTCGAGCCTTGAGTTCGGGGTAGCCTCCGCACAAGTCAATTGCTGATTCATCGGCGCCTCGTCCGTCCCAGGGGAATGTGTCGGATCGCGAGGTTACCGAGGCCGCACCGCAGGCACCGGGGGTGACGTGCAATGAATTGCATGCCCGGATCACTCGTGTGGCGGGGAGGATCCGTGCTGGTCACCAGGACATCATGAGGGCCGCCTCCCAACCTGACCGCGGTGGCTCGTGCGTGGCGTACATCCACAGGGCCAGCAACAACCCGGTAACTCCATCCAGGAAGCCGGGGTGGTCCAGGCGGAGTCCGGAAGCGTCTTGAGGGACGGTGAACCCGAAGGGTTCAGTCGGCTGATGTCTGCGCATGATGTCCTGGACGGTGGCCTCAACGGATTCGTCGAGCACGTTACTCGGACGTTCCCGACGAAATACCTCGAGCCCAACGAGGAGGCCAGCCAGTCCATGGCAGAGGCCCGGCTGGCTCATCTCCGGTGCTGTGCGGCTTCGTGCGGCGGCAGCCTGCAGTGCGGCATGTGCGGTGTCGATCCAGCTTTCCTCCCCCAAGGCAGTGCCGGCCAGTCTCAGCGCGTTCGCGATTCCTGGTGTGCCGTAGCACCAGGACGGGCGCGTGGCGGTGGTGCTGGTCCCCGGGGCCCCGACGAGGTCTTGGACCTGGATGCCGGTCGGCCAGAAAACTCCGTACGAGTCGGACTGCTGCCACTGGTATAGCCACTCAACGATCCGGTGGACAGCTCCATGCGCGCTGTCGCTCCGGTGACCCCGCTGCCATGCCAGTGAGAGCAGAGCAAGCGGGCCGGTGATCCCATGTGCCAGACCGAAATTGCCGTGCCCTCCAGGGGTATCATCCTCGAAGTCCATTCCGTGATCGACCCACCAGCCCGGCAGCACGAGTCCGTCGTGGTGCGGGCGGGGCAGGGTCAGTTCCGTCAGATATGTCAGCACCTCGGCGAGTGCGGGCGCCTGTTGCGGGCCCGCTTCAAGCAGGTGGCGACCGACGCCGGACATTCCACTGATAACGTCGAAATCATGGAATTTCCGGCGTTGTGAGGCGTCTGGCAAGGTGCTTACGCGGTGACGGGAGAAGGACGCCGCGAAGTCGCCGATTCTCTGGTCCGTTCGTGAGCGCAGTACCGCGTAGTCTCCCGGTCGGACGGTAGCTGCTCGAGCCGAGAAAGCGAACGCGGTCAGTCCCGAATACAGTCCGCCTGTCGACGCGTGAACTGCGTGCCGTCCTGCCGCCGTCAGGTAGTCGTGGGTGACCGTGCGGAAGTAGGGGTCGTGGTGACCCAGTTCGGCGAAGAGAAGAGTAACGCCTGGAAATCCGTTGGCCAGGGACATCGGGTCCCACATCGGACGGCTATCACCCTCGTCGGAGGGGATCCGCCCCCCACTCGTGAGGGCGACTTTCTCCAGCGCCCTCGGGTCGGTCATCTTCTTGGCTACGTCGACGACCAAGTCGGCCGCCACGGATCGGAGTGCGGACATCGGTCACCTGCTTCTCTCGAGGTGGGACCAGGCCGCATTGCGCATGATCCCGCATGCGCGGACCTCGGCCTCACGGTTGATCCCGAAGAGTCTGTTGAAGTTCATGTGGAGAAGACTCTTTAGGACGCGGGTACCCAGCGGGGTCGGGCCGTCAGAGGGGATCAGGGACCGAGCATACGCAACTGCGGATGGCTCCCAGTGCGCCCAGCTGGCGACGACGGACGCCCCGGCGGCCGACGCCGAGAGATCGGTCCAGGCTCCCGATGGGTCCAGGAGTGCGAGATGCTCAGGCGCAGGCAACTTGCTTCTCGGCGTTGATGCCTTCGGATAGGCGCCGACGATCCATCTGTTCCAGTCCCAATTGCCGAACGCCTGCAGAAGCCCCAGAAAATTCGCTGCGGCCAAGGTCTCGTCATCGACGGGAAGGCGACCCGCGGTCCTCGTTTGCAGCTGCGAGACCACGATCTCGCTGTCCGCGTGGAAGAATTTCTCCGCGGTGGTCATCAGCGCGGCCCCTCCGTACCGCGCCAGCTCCGGCCGGTAGGCCTCCATGGAGGTGCTTCGGGCGAGCCGCCTGGCGACGAGGTCGCTCGACCATTCGTGGACCGCTGCGGTGACCTGCGCGCGTATCGTATTCGGCTTCCCGTGTAGCCGGATACGCAGGTGCGGCTCGGGATCGGCGTACCTGATGTAGAACCAGCGATCGACCTTCGCCTGACAGGAAGCCAGCAGTCGCGGGAGGTCGACGGCGAGGATGCGGTCGTGCGTTCCTGCGACCGCATACACCTTCAGGTAGAGCCACTCGCCACCGGGCTGGACGGTGCTTGTGCCGTGCCGGAGCAGGACAGGCGCCGCCTCGGCAGTCCTTCGAATCCGGGTATTCGGGGCGGCGAACGCGTTCCCGTTCCTCTTGAGGGGAATCACCAATTCGTTGGCGTGGCCGCCGATCCAGTCGAAGTCCCCCTCCGCCACACAGGACTCGAACACCTGCGCGTCCAGGTGCTTAGTCAACTCCGACCTCAACAGTTTGCAGTGCAGGAGCTCGCGCAGGTCCAGGTCAAGGTACCGGTCGGAGACGACGACCCTGACCCGGTGGGGAACGTTTCGGCGAGCCTGCCAGGTTCTCAACTCGTCGAGCCAGTCGCACCAGCTTCTCTTGCCGTCCCTCATGGCGTCGGAGGGCAGCCAGCGTGCCGGGTGGAGGATGGTCCGCCCGTACATCACCCTGGGTAGATAGGGGAAGCTCTCAAGGACTCCCCAGTTCCAGTTCCGCCACGGCTGCGCACTGTCCGCAGAGAGTTCCGCTATCAGGCGAGCTGCGTTCGGCGCCGCCATCGGCAGATTCAGCATGTGCGGGACCACCACTGTGACGGGGGTTCGATTGGGTCCCCAGACGAGCCGGAGCCGCTCGCGGTGCACCTCCACGGCGAGGTCAGCCAGATCGAGGGCAGTGCCGTCATCGTCGCGAGGGAAAGTGCCAACGGGTATCGACCGCCGCGTGATGCGCGGCACCCGGGTCACGTTGCGCAGTCTGGCTTCGACGGGCTGAAAGTACAGGTCGGCGACGATGGTGTCGTCCGACGTTGCTTCGTCGACGAGCAGCCGGCGCAGCGCGGCCGTCCCGTCGAGCATGTCGGCGAAGCGGCCCATGACGCTGCCCGCCTGCGCCGACCCGGCTACTGGTGACAGGACCAGCCTGAACTTGCCCTCGTCCACATCTGCGATCGATGAGGCCAGGACCTGTACGCAGAGGTCCAGTGATTGGGAGGCGTCTTCGTCGGCGGGGTAGGACAGTCGGTCTACGAGTTCGTCGTCGAGTTCCAGCACCCGATGCCCGTTGACGAGGCAGTCCTGCAACAGATCCGCCAGCACGCTTCGGCGCGTCCGGCCGATGGCGGTCAGGGGAGCATCACCCTGGTCACTCGCAGGTCCGGTAGCGGGCCAGGCGTAGGTCTCGGGTGCGCCGATGCCCGCATGCGGGTCAAGGAGTTCGAGGATCGGTACCGCAGTGTCGGGGCCGTAGTGCTCCATGAAGGCGGTGAAGTAGTCGCGGAGATGCGCGTATCGGCTTCGTGGGGACATCCGCCACAGCGCCGTGGCCGCTTTCTCCGCCTCGTCTGCGACTGTACGCCCGATCACGACCTCGGCGTCGAACTTCATATCCACCTGAAGGGGGTTCACCATATCGGCGTGCACCGTTCGCATCGACCGGATGGCCTGTTCCCTCGCGTCGCTCCCCGCTGCGGGCGCGGAGCGGGAATAGCGTTCCAGCGCCTCGGCGACCTCCCGCAGCTCCCGCGCGTACGGCGCCTGGGCACCCGCGAGGAGGTCGATCAGTCGGCCGAGCAGGTCGTCCGACGTGTGCCCGGTGTGAAACTCGGTCAGCAGCACCTCGCTCTTGAGTAGGGAGTGCAGCATCTCGTCGGCCGTGTCTTCGGATGCCTGGGGGTGCTCCGCACACAGCACTTCGATGAGCTGGCGGTAGCCGATTCGCTGCCGAGCCGCGTCCATCACGGTGGCGACGGCCGACGTGTACCTGATCGAGATTTCCTTCGACCTCCGGCTGCCCGCTTGGGAACCGGTTCGCGTGGTGTACGGCACGACGAGCCGGTCTCCGCGCACCGTGCACAGGTTGTTCCACACGACGACCAGCCGGTTCCTGGTGGGCCGGTCGTCCAGGGCTTGGGTCATGACATCCGCAATCCATCCGGCGTCTGCCCTGACGTGTTTGCGGTGACTGATTCCGATCCTGGCACGGGTGTGCTGGCCGACATGACCGAGCGCGACGCCCGCCATGATCCCGAACGGTGTGGGCCGGTGGCTCATCCGGAGGAAGTAACGCAGGGCGGACAGAGCGGACCGCTCCGCCTTCCTGGCATCCATCTGCCGTCCCGCGAAGGCCTCTTCCAAAACTCTGCCCAGCCGAGGACTGGAGACGTGTACCGCTTCCCGGAACAAGGCGTCGGAGGACATGGCTTGCAGAAGGTCGGTCAGCTTTGACCTATATGCGTCGTCCCGAGGGTCGAGGCCCGGGAGGGTGGCATGCAATCGATTCTGGGAGACCGCCGCTAGGCGGACCAAAACGGGGTCCTGCGCCGTGAACATCTTCCCGTTCATGTCCTTCGTTCATTCCGCAAGAGGTCGGCCGATGGAACGGCGCGACCCAATGCCTTGGAGGGGAATTGAGGTCTAAACAGTCACGATCGCATATAGTCGTCGGCCTGCATGGAAAAGAGTCTGGCATATTCGCCGCCGACGGCTATCAGATCTGCGTGTTTGCCGGTCTCTGATATCCGACCGGCCGATAGGACGGCAATGCTGTCTGAATCGCGGATTGATCCGAGGCGATGGGTGATCAGGAGGCTGGTCCGACTTGTCCGATGTTCGGCAAGTCGCGAAATTACCTCTCTTTCGGCCTGCGGGTCGAGCCCTGCCGTCGGCTCATCCAAAATAAGGAAGTCCATGTCTTCCCTCATGAGACCGCGCGCCAACGCTACCCGCTGCCATTGCCCGCCTGACAGCATGACACCGGTTTTGGGGTCGTTCTTGTCCTCTTCACTGAAAAAGATCCGGCTGAGCAGCGTCTCGTAACCGAAGGGGAGCACGGAGATGACTTCGTGGGCTCCCGCCCGCTCGGCCGCTCTCCGCACCTTGGTTGCGTCGGACAAGTGGTTGATGTCGCCGATACCGATATTCTCCCCGGCGGAGAGGTCATAGAACATGAAGTCCTGAAAGACGGCCCCGATCCGCCGCCGAAGATCTTCGGGCGGCATATCCCTGATGTCCACACCATCCCAGTAGATGGCCCCTCGTGTGGGGTCGTGGAAGCGGCAGAGCAACTTGACCAAGGTGCTCTTCCCTGCCCCGTACTTCCCAACAAGGCCGATGGTCCTGCCGTGTGGAACGAAAAGGCTGACCCCGCGCAGTACCCAAGGTGCATCCTCCGAGTAGCGGAACCATACGTCCCGGATCTCAATACCCTGCCGCAGAGCCACAGCGGGATGCGGTGCAGTAGGAGCGGCCACGTCGGACTCGGAATCGACAACGAACAGGTAGTGGTCGAACAACAGGAGGCTGTTGTGCGCCTTGGCGATGGCCTCAGCCAAGCCAGACACCGCGAGCTGTACTGCCGCGACCGCGGAGATCAGCATGGAGACGTCGCCTACGGTAAGAGCGCCACGCCAGGCAGCGTGGACCGCCCAGGTCAGTGCCGCGCCGGCCAGAGCGGCACCGGTGAGCCCCAGAAATCCCCCTGCCCGCAGCGCCCTGCGGGCGAGATCCCGCTGGAACGAGTCCGATAGTCGCCGGTCTTGAAGCATCCGCCCTCGGAAGAAGTCCCCTGTCCCATAGAGCCGGATCTCCTTCGCCGCCCGGAAGTTGGAGATGACGTCTCGGTAGAACAGCTCCCGGCGCTGGAGGGGAGCGATCCGGTGCAGGACCTCAGCACGCCGTGAGCTGAGGGTAAGTTCCATCAACACGGTCGGAACCATTGAGGCGATGAGTGCCCCGACCAGAAGGGGGCTCAGCACACTGAGCGAGGCGATGAAGCCCACTGAAGTCACCAGCCCCGCGACGAGCCCGACGGCCGCCGTCACAGCTGCACTGGGGGCCGACATGCCAGCCTGTTCGGCCAGGCGCAGCCGATCGAGAAAACGGGGGTCCTCGAACCGGGCCAGCGTGACAAAACGGTTGATCTTCCCGTAGACCTCGTCGTACGCCTCAGCCGATATGGCTCGGTTCAGTTCTTCCTGGAGGTAACTCCTGGCATGAGGAAGCACTGCCGAAACCAGGCCGACTACCACCAAGGAGGCGAGCGGCACCGTACCGGCCCAAGGTGATGGGCCCGCACCGAGGGCGATTTGGTCGAGGATCGTCTTCGTAAGCCATGCCGCGGCAATAGGGAGGGCGGCTCCGCAGAAGCCACTGCCGACGTAAAGTGCAACCCCCCAGGGGGAGGCCTTTCTTGCCAGAGCGACAGCTCTGGCCGCCCGTTGCCAGACCGGACGGTCAGGTCGGAGTGTCATGGGTGTGCCTGCCGGGGAATTAGGCGGAGAGTCGGCGGCGGGCCGGGGCCGCTGAGAAATTGGGTAGCCGTGCGGGCTCC
This sequence comes from Streptomyces sp. NPDC006314, assembly GCF_040613075.1. Classification (NCBI taxonomy): domain Bacteria; kingdom Bacillati; phylum Actinomycetota; class Actinomycetes; order Kitasatosporales; family Streptomycetaceae; genus Streptomyces; species Streptomyces sp. NPDC006314. Next base: position 27,618 of record NZ_JBEXRL010000036.1, read on the forward strand.
CCGCCGACAGACCGCGAGGAGCCCGATCTCGTGTCAGTCGCAGCGCGGACACATGGCCGGCGCCGCACCTGCTACGCCGTAGGAGTAGCCGCACTGAGTGGGCACATACGAGCAGTAGCAGGTGTACGTGCCACCGGTGTTGCTGCAGCCGATGGAGCAGCTGGCCTGGGTCGCCGCCATCGGAGGCAGCATCTCCTTTTCGGCCTCGAGAAACTCGATGTCGAGGTCGAAGATGTCGTTCGCTTCGACCACCGCAGCTATCGGGCTCATTGAATGATTCCTCCTGATCTAATTATTTCACGCGCCGGGGAGCTTGCATCTTTTCCCGTGATTACACGCAACGTCAAGGCCTTGTTAAGGGCGTCTCCGGAGGTGTCGCGACCTGCCACCTGCATTCAAGATGCTTCCAGTCAAGATTTTCGAGTCTTATTGAAGGCGCTGAATGCCCCGCAGTAACACCCAACTGCGCCGGAGGAGCACGGGTTTCCCCAAGCATGAGGTCGCAACGCTCACATTCGACTGCAATACCCAGCCGAGCGAACCGCCGACCAGCACTCAGCAACTCCGCACAACCCCCAACCCCGTTAAGGCAGCCTGCACGACACACGCATGACGATGCTCGCCTCTCCCCTGCCTGCCGTTTCTGACACGACAAGGCGCGGCACACGCCACGGGCTGTCACCAGCACTCTTGTGACTTTAATCTGGCACGGGATGCGTGAATGTGCGTGGTGTCCAGAGATTGTGTGCAATGCGTGCGAAAGGGCGTTGCACAGGGGTGTGCTCGGGCAGATCGGGGCGTGCAGGCGGGGTCGGATGGTCATGACGCGAGGCGAGGTTGTGCATGTGGGCCACGGCCTGGACAGCATGGTGGAGGCCGTTGCCGCGCTGGCGGCAGTTGCGGAGGATTTTGCAGCTTCCGGACGATGGCGTGTTCCACGCGGGCACGAACCCTGCGGTGCTCGGCGTTGTCATTTCCTTCAGCCTGAAGGAGAGGCCGCCCCACGGCGTTCGGGATGCGGCACTGCCACACCGCAGTTGAGATAAGAGCCGTCACCGAGCACCGTCATGCCACGGCAGTTTGCTCCCTCGGCCCGGATGCCCGCCATGCGTGCGCGTTTGCTGTGGTGTCCGGCGCCGGACGGGCTGGCGCGATCACCAGCCGTGTGTCCGCGTCCACGATGACCTGCACGCTCGCGGAACACCGGTAGTTGCGGCTGGAGGCAGCGACACCCCGGTCGCGGACCGGGATGAGCATGCGGTCCACGATTCACGAGCAACAGTCCCGGCCGCTGGATGACACGGCACACCGTGGAGTAGGAGACACCAAACAGCGGGCCCAGTTGCCATTGGTCAGGTTCGTGCGGTAGTTCACCTCCAACAGCAGCACCCGCTCGGCAAGCGGCAAGTCCACGGCCGACCCCGCAATCGTGCCGCTGCTGGGCCACCTTCAACAGCTGTATGCAGGCGGGGCGTTGAGGGTTGGGCGTGTGTGGGTGAAGACGTTCACCGGCCTGCGTTTGGATCAGTTTGGGGCGGCCGCTGAAAGCGGTCCGGGAACGCGGGGGGAGGGCTGCGGATGGGGTCGTCCGTGGCGGTTGCCGCTGGCCGAGCGGGTGTCGCTGGTGGCGGTCTACTACCTCACGATGAGGCGGCTCGCCTCGTTGTCCGGCGTCTCGCCCGCGACCGTGTGCCGGGTGATCCAAAGGCTCGGTCCGCTGCTCCCGCTCGAGCCGGCCCGGGCGTCGGCTGACAGCGTCGAACGGCTGTGGATCATGGACGGCACCCTCATCCCGGTCCGTGACCGGAAGGTGGGGGCTTCCTCGCGTAACTACCGCTTCTCGGCGAACGTGCAGGGCCACCCACAGCGCGCAGGGTGGCGGCCGACGGCACCGGCCTTCGCGGATGTCGCGACCCGTCTGGTGGTGGCGATCCCGCCCCGTGCCCCGCAACACGGCGGACGCGAAAGCCTGGCGGGACTGCGGTCCGGCCGAGCACTGCCACAGGGCGACGGTGCTCGGCGACGGCGCCTGCATCAACACCGGCCTGATCGTGCCGCACCGCAAACGCCCCGGACAGCCAGTACTGAAGGGCGCGGAAGAAGACAACGCCGCCCACCGCAAGGGCCGCGCGCGTCGAGCATGCCTCCTCCCGGAGGAAGACCTACGAGGTCCGCGGTGACTGCAGGCAAAGGTGACAGCCTTCACCATGCCGTCGCCCGCATGCACCATCTCGCCCTCGCCGCGTGACCAACTCCCGCCCAGACGCCGCTCCAGCCTGCGTGATCACGGCCTTCTGCATCACCCTCAGGCCACACGCAACGCGATCGCGCGATGTTCGGTGGGTGTCATCCCGTACGACTCTCGGAAGGTCCGACTGAATGCGGTGGCACTGGGAAAGCCCCATCGGGCTGCGATCACCTGGACGGGCTGACCACTCAGATCCCGGCGGGCAAGGTCAGCGTGAGCTCGTTCGAGTCGCCGTTGGCGGATCCATGCCGCCACGCTGGCGGGCTGGTCACGGAAGAGGGCGTAGAGGCTGGACAGGGATATGCCGTGCCGGTCGGCGATCAGCTGCGGGGTCAGGTCCGGATCACCCAGGTTGTTGTCGATGAAGCGGGTTATCCGCTGCAGCATTTCTTGGGCCCGGGCCTCCGCCGGTGCCTGTTCAGGGGTTCCGAGCTGCTGAGCCAGGCAGGTGGTGGCCAGGTCAAGGGCTATGGACCCAATCCCGCGCAGTTCCTCGGGGTCACAGCGCGGGCCATGGGCGAGAAGTGTACGCAGGAAGCCGGCGAGAATCGCTGCCGACCCTGCACTGGTGTGGATCTCCCGAGCCAGGAGGCAGTCCACCCGGTCCGAGCCCAGCAGAAGGTTCGTGCGGGGGATCTGCAAGAGGACCACCTTGACCAAGCCGTCAGCGCAGGCTGACTCACTTTCCATGGCACGGGATGTATCCGTCAGCACCAGGCTGCCTCGCGCTGCTACCGATTCGGTGCCCCGTTGAGAGGTCCTGATGGCACCGTGCGTAATGAGCGCCAACTGGAACTGCTCGGGATCACCGCGCCGAACATGGGCCAAGCTGCGGCGTCCGAGCACTGGTGAGTAGGCGAAGGTCGACAACCTCACATCCCCAAGATCCAAGTCCGTGATCTTCGCACGGAAGTGGGCCGTGTGCCGGGAGCTGAGCGTGAGGGGCATCAGGCCGCTGGACAATGTCTCGTAGAACCACTCGAACCTGTCCTTGCGCGGCTCGGTGGCAGCCGGCGTAACCGATGATCTCACTCAACCCCCACATCTCGTGTGGGGCGGCAGCCGGTCCCTTACCGGCACGTTGCACAGTCCATGCTCACGTCCGTCCCCCACATGATCAATTATCGGCCACACGATCCCGGACGGGTAGGTGCGATCCTCACGTCGCGGGTCCACCGGCCACCACCCCGCTGACGACAGGCCCCAGAGTACCCACCCGGGATTTTCGATGCACCGGTGGAACGCCACTGCGCGTCAGTCTGCGGCCGCGACGGGCCCCGGACCGAGGTACGTCCTCAAAGCCGGCATCCCGGCGCAGCCCAACGGGAGGAGCCGGGTTTCCGCAGGACTCCAGTTCCTCTTCTTCTTGGTGGGTGTTTGGGGGGACCTCTTGATCGGCAGGATCTTCTCGTCGCCTCGTCCGGGGAGCCAGCTGACGTTGTCTCAGGCCACGTCCTGCGTCCAGCCGGTGATGTCGAGCAGCAGGCCGACCGGCGGGCCGCTGATCAGTTCGGCGTAGCGCCGGTCGGTTCGCCGGCCGGGGTGGTCGTGGTCGGCGCCGTAGACCCGGCGGCCTAGCAGCTTCTCGTCATCACGGTCCGTCCGTTCAGCCTGCCGGCTGCCGCTGACAGCCGGGCCCGGGTCGCGTCACCTGCGGAAGCGGGAGAGCCCTAGCCCTGCTCTTGTTGCCGATGCGCGCCCGGGCGGGCTTGCTGTACGTCGGTGACGGCCTGCCGGTCGCAGTCCTCACACAGAGACGGCCGGGGTTCTTGGGCGGCGCCCCAGCCGACGCGCTCGACCGGCTGTCGTTCTCCGCCTTCTTCACCCAGGTCGAGTTGCCTCAGGGGCAGTCGGTCCACTCGTACGCGGCGACCAGTAGTACCCGGTCCTCCAACGGCGCCCCCACGGCCAGCCCGTGACGAAGGGCTGCTTCCTATCACCGCAGCCCGGCCACCAGCTCAATCCTGTGGTGCCAGCACTCAGGGCTCAGCGAGATCGGGCTGTGCCCGGCTGTTCCTTGCCCTTCTCGTCGTTGCCCTTGAAGCAGACGACGAACCACTTTCCGGAGCCTGACTGGGTGAGCGAGCCGGTCGTGCCCGGGACGTCGGAGCACGCGAGGGTGTCGACGACTGCGTTCTCGTCCATCTTCAGGACCTTGTAATCGGCGTGCGGGTCAGTGCAGTCGAGTTTCTTGGCCTTCGCTTCCTTGTCCGTCCCGGTGTTCTGGAAGCAGTCGCCGGCCTTGAGCGTCGGGGACTGGTCCTTCGTTTCGTACGGACCCAAGGCCCAGAAGGCCACCATGCCCGTGAGGACAAGGATCAGGCAGAGGAAGACCAGGCGGTTGCGTCGTATCTGCGCCGGGGTATAGGAGGCATTCAGCCCGCCCAGGGGCGGTATTTCGGACACGGGCAGTTCCTCAGGCAGTGGGGACTTGCGAAGACGACCACGAATTTAGCCGCCTGCCCGTACTCGTCGTTCGTCTCCCCCTGTTGGCCCCGCCGGGGTTGTCGCGGGTGGTGGCGAGCCGTGCGAGCACGACGGGAGAGGTTCCGACCCCACCTCCTTCCGCGCCCGACCCCGAGAACGGCGGCTTCGGGCTGGCGGCCATACACGCCCGCATGTGCGCCTTCGAAGCACACTCTGACCATCGAATCACCCCGGCCACGGCACCGCCCTGGTCGCCCGGCTGCCCCTCCCCCGGCCCACCGAGTCCGAGTCCCAGGGCCGCCGGGTGGGGTGGCTGCTGGAGGAGGAGTACGGCGCCGGTGTGGTGGCGCTGCCGCCGGCGTCGACGTTCAACCGGCTGGTGCACGGTGGCCGACGGGCAGGGCCTTTTGGGGACGGCGGCGCAGCGGCGGTGGCATGCGTCGCGGCCGGCACCTCCGTTCACTCCGACGGTTGCACTGCGCCCGGGTGAGCTGGTGATGCCGGACAGCACACCGCTGGATGTCCTGGCGGTGCTGGGCGACGGTGTGACCGGCCGTCTTGAACTGTGCATCGCGTGAGATCGACGGCAGGCTCGGACTGAGGCGGTTCGGCCGGCTTCTCTCCCGCGATGACGGCGTCGACCAGTTGCTCAAGGGCGTGGGCGTACCCGTCGTGATCCACGCTTTCGTCCACGCCGATCATTTCCTGGACCAGCACCTCCGCCAGCTGTCGCTCGCGGTCGCTGAGCGGGGACGGCGGGGACCAGGTGGGCGAGGTCTGGTGAGACACGTCGTATGCCTTGTCCGCATTTGGAGGCGTTGGGGCTTGAGGTGGCGGCCACGGTAGGGGTCGTGTCTCGTGTGGTGGCCGGCCACCATTGGCTTCAGTCCTTCGCTGTCGTGGACGTTCGCGGCTGAGACGCCGACGACCAGGGGCAGTCCGTTCGCGTCCGACAGGACGTGCATCTTGGAACCCGGCGTGCCCCGGTCCACGGGGCTCGGACCTGTGTGTTCTCTCCCTTTTTTCGCTCGCACGTGGGCGGAGTCGAGGACGACGCGCGAGACGTCGATGAGGCCGACGTCCTCGAGACGGTGCAGCACGGCCTCGTGCAGGCGGCCCCCAGACCCCGGCCCGGGACCAAATCAGGAACCGGCGGCGCGCGGTCGACTTCGATATCCCGAAACAGGGCGGCACAGCCCGCCAGGCGCAGCCGCTGACCAGCACGTAGATGATGGCCGCGAACAGCGTCTCATCAGGCGTGTCCTGCGTTCCCCCGCCCTACGGCCGCACCTTCGACGGTGGGATCAGCGGCTTCGCATCACGCGGACCGCGAAATGGGGGCGCCACGATCGATGGGCGTGCACCTCAGCGCCACCTGGGTCGGTGAGTTCACCGTCGACGGTCAAGGTTGCTACCGCACCGCCGCAGACCCTACTGACCAGCGACGGAAGCCGTTCCGCCCACGTGGAGTACACCGTCGCCAGTACCGGCGGTGTGGGGGGGGGGGGCCGGCGCGCGCGGGCGGCGCCCGGGTCCGTGGCACCGCTACGAAGGTGGACAACGAGGGT
>NZ_JBEXRL010000037.1:0-25549 GCF_040613075.1 Streptomyces sp. NPDC006314
GGCTGCCCCCCCCGCGGGGGGGGGTGGGGGGGGGGGGGCCGCGCGCCCCAACCCCCCCACCACCGCCCCCCCCGGGGGGCCCCCCCCCCCCCCGCTTCGAGTGGGAGGGCGTCAGGTGCGTCACCCTTCGGAGTCAGTGCGGTTCCTGGTCCGGTTCCCGTTCCCTCGGCGGGGCAGCCGTGCTCGGGGAACTCGGGGTGGGGCACGCCGCCGTGTTCCCGCATGGCGTCGGCAGCGCCTTCGCCATCGAGAAGGGAGCCCGGAAGGGCCGGCGTCCGTCGCCCGGAGCCCTCACCCATGAGCCCTGCTGAGCAGACCGCGGCTCATCCCGCCGCGTCGCTTTCCGGCGGCAGCATGAGGGGGGTTTCAGCGGGACGCGAGCGGCAGGTCCTTCGGGGATCCGCTCAGCGCGGGCCGGACGCCCCGCCGCTCGCGCCGGCCGTCCTGGGCGACGGCCACCCGGCCGTGTAGGGGACGACGACCCCGCCGACCATGGCCCAGGCGTCGAAGACCGGCCAACGGTTCCATGTGACGTCCGTCGATACCACGCAGGCGGTGCGATGGCATGGCCGCGAGGTAGTGGCGCTGGCGGCCGCACACGTCCGGATGGTCCAGGTCGGGAAAGGACTGGGCAGGCGCGCTGCGGGGCCGTGCATGGCCGGCCTGGACTGGCGGCCGGGTCCACCGCCGCGCCGCCCGGGGGAAGGCGGGGAAGGAAGCCGGGCTCACGCGTTGCGGTACGCGACTCGCCTGGCCATGGCCGTCAGTTCGTTGCGCCATACCTGGTCGACGGGCGCGTCGGCGATGGCCTTGCAGCCCCGCTCGACGAGGCCGTCGATGTGCTTTTCGACATCGGCGGGAACACCGGTGTCCACGAGGCGGCGGCGCACCTCGTCGGGCGTGTGGCCCGGCTCTGTGATCAGGCTGTGGATGCGCTCGTCGCGCTGCATCGCCCAGCCCAGCAGCAGTGTCATCTTGTGTTGGGTGAAGTCGAGGCCGGTGGGCTTGCCGGTGTCCGCGGAGTCGCCGAAGGCGTCCAGCAGGTCGTCACGGAGCTGGAACGCCTCGCCCACCGCCTCGCCGTACTCCTCGAAGGCCGGAGCGAGGTCGTTGCGGCCCGCCGCGTTCGCGCCCACCACCAGGGGCCGGTGGATGGTGTAACGGCCGGACTTGATCTTGGCGATCAGGCGGGAGAGCCGGGGGTCGACCGAGAACTCGGCAGCCGCGTGGACGTCCATGTACTGGCCGATCATCACTTCCGAGCGGAGCTTGTTCCACTCCGGGACCGCCGAGGCCGGTGCCTCGGACATCAGCTCCCCGGAGTAGACGAGCGCGAGGTCGCCGACGAGGATGGCCACGCCCTCGCCGTACCGGCGTGGCTCACCCTGCCATCCGCGGCTGTCGTGCAGCGCCGTGTACTTCGTGTGGACGGTCGGCAGTCCGCGCCGTTGGCTGGAATCGTCCAGGACGTCGTCGTGGACGAGAGCGGACAGGTGCAGCATCTCCAGGGCCGCGCCGGCTGCCACGATCCCGGGATCGTCGGGGTCGCCTCCGGCGGCGAGATAGCCGGCGATGCAGAAGGCGGGCCGGATGCGCTTGCCGCCCGACGCGATCAGCTCGGACAGCGCGTCGATGGGGACGGCCGCCCGTTCCTCCACTCCGGCCCACACGTCGCGTTCGCCCGCAAGGAGGGAGCGCAGCCGGTCCTCGACGCGCTGAAGCAGGACGGTGCTCGTGTGGCGCGCCGAGTCGGCGGCCTCCTGGCCGGTGTCGGTGGTCATGTCCGAAGTCACACGTATCTCCTCGGGTTCACAAGCTCTGACAGAATGATCGGCTGCATGGCGCGGAGCGACCCTGTCAACGGATGGGGCCCAGGACGGCTGTGTAGTTCTCTCCGCCATAGAGGGACTCGTAGCGGATCTTGAGCGTGAGCCGCCGGTTGATCAGGTCCTCGACCTCGGCGTGGTTCTCCGGGTCGTAGCTCGCCACACTCAACAAGTACTGCTCGTAGTCGGTGGCGATGACCTCTCCCTGGTTGAAGGTCACAGCGGATGGGCGCACCGACAGGCGGTCGCGGACGCGGTCGACACTGGGCCCGTTCCAGGCGCCGAGCACTTCGCCGTCGACGGTGAGCGTGCTGTCGACGACGACCGCCGGCCCGAGTCCGGAATTGATGAGCCGGATCCCCGCTCTGCCTCCCGGCGGCCAGCCGCGATGCAGCTGGAGTACCGGGCGCACCGAGTGGCGGTTGTGTTGCCGCATGGCGTGCGTCTGGTAGACCGAGACGACCAGCGACGCGACGGCGACCACGACCGCGCATATCGCGGTGACGGTCTCTGCGTTCATCCCATCCCCCTGGTGAAGTCTGATCGCTCGGACGGTATCCGAACCGATCATCGTGTCCCAGTCGGGCCTTCATCGGTTGGTCCCGCCGCGTGGTCGACCTCAGGGCGCTTCTCATGTGGGGGCACTGGAGTGGGAGCGCTTCGGTGCCGTCTGACCAGGGTGCCGTGGCCTCGGCCGGGAGCGCGTCTGGCCTTGGGTGGCGATGGCCCCTTGGGGCGAATCTGGAGTTCCCCTTTAGGGGCGATGGACTGCGCATGGTGAACGTTGACACCATCAACTGTCCCGTGGAAACCTCCCTGTGCACCCATAGTTACGTCTGGGCAGCGTCGGGGGGTATGGAATGCACATGACGCGCTGTATCCACTGAAAAATCGGCGCTACTCGCCGGGCCGGACGCCAATCCTGTACGCAATTCCTCGTCTCGGGCCGTCCAGTCACAGCCGGGGAGTCTTCCAGAGATGTCCACCCGGGATTCGGCGTACCGGCTCTCCCTCTCTCCAGAGGCCATCGATTCGACTGTGACCGCGCGATCAGGTTGGGGCATGCACGTCATCCATGATGGCTGCCGGGCAGGCCACCTCATGAAGGAGATTGAATGGAGTTACACACCTGCTCCAGAACCCACACTCGGGAACCCGGCGAGGCGACCGGGTCCGTCCTCTGCGCCTCGTGCATCCGGCGGCTGAAGGGCAACCTGCGCGCGCTCCCCGGTCTCTACCAGGAGAGCCTGCACCACATATCGCCTGTGGCCAGACGAATGCACCAGACGCGAGTCTCCGGGAGCCGGAGCAGGGATCAGCTGAACATGTCCGCGCTCGACGCCCGGCACAACATCCTCACCATTCTGGAATCGTGGTCGGAGTTCGTTGCCGACGAACTCGGGAAAGTCGTCCCCACGCGCTCGGTTCCACATCTGGCGGATTTCCTGCTGAGCAACCTGGAGTGGCTCACCGCGCAGCCTCCGGCGGCTGATTTCGCGGACGAAATGGACGGTCTCCGGCAGGAACTGCTGCACACCATCGACCCAGACTCCAGTGAACTTCGTATGTTCACCTGGGAGTGTGTTGTGGACAGCTGCACGGGGACGATCGACACGTCGCCCCAGCAGATCGGGAACACAGACAGGAGAAGCATCCGGTGTTCGTCGGGACACAGCTGGGAAACCCACGAATGGATCACTCTGCGACCGCTCATGGAGCGGCAACGGAAGACCGTCAGCGCATGAGGAAACCGCCACGCCATCGGCTGGTGCCCACCAATGTGGCCGCACTCGCCGCGGGTGTGTCCGAAGCGACGATCCGCAAGTGGGTGAGCCGCGGAAAGATCACCCGCTACGGCACGCCGGGCCGGTCCGAGTTCGATATAGACGAACTCACGCAGATCGCACTGCGACGACTCGGTTAGGCAGGAACCGCACATCGTGGTCGCCACAGCATTCGCGCAGGTCGGCGGGGTATCTGCGGGTGTGACAGCGGCCCTTGTGAGCGTCGGGAGCCAGTGACGGGCACCCGACGCTCACCACTTATCGCCCGCCCGTCGAAGGCAGTGACCGGGACAGCGCGCGGTCCGTCAGCGGGCCCGCGGCCCCGGTGTACGCCGCCGGCTCGAACAGGTCGGTCAGCCCGGCGTCGGCGAGGACGGCCGACGCGCGGGTGTCCTGCCGCAGGACATCGGCCAGCGGCTCGCCGGTGCGCGCCGATCGGGCGGACGCCTCGTTCAGCAGGTCGCGTGCCTGGGCCTTGCCGAGCAACGGGGCGAGGACGACGGCGATCCGCTCGGAGACGATCCGCCCCCCGGTGATCTGGGCGTTGGCACGCATGCGCCATGGGTCCACCGACAGCTGGGAGACGAGTTCCACCGCCTGGTGCGCCGCGCCTCCGGCCAGCCGCAGCAGGGCGCGCAGGGGCTCCCATTCGGCATGCCAGGCGCCGGCGGACCGCTCGTCCTCGCTCGGCAGACAGCCCAGCACCGTCGCGGCGAGCTGTGGCGCTTGCAGGGCGGCGGACCTGATGGCCGTCGCCAGCACGGGGTTGCGTTTGTGCGGCATCGCCGAGGACGCGCCCCGGCCGCTGGGCCCCGGCTCGTGCACCTCGCCGACCTCGGTCCGGGTCAGGGACAGCACGTCGACGGCGATCTTGCCGAGTGCTCCGCACAGGAACGCGGCGGCCGTGGCCAGATCCACCACGGGCGTGCGCAGCACGTGCCACGGCACCAGGGGGGCGGACAGCCCCAGTTCGGCCGCGAACGCCTCCGTCAGTCCCTGGACGTAGACGGCCGGGTCGGCGTCCGGCGCGAAAGCGAGGTATCCGGCCAAGGTACCGGCGGCGCCGCCGAGCTGGACGGGAAGCCGCTCGGCGCTCACCGCGTCGAGTTTGTGCGCCGCGTCCAGGACGAGGTGGCGCCAGCCCGCGGCTTTGAGCCCGAAGGTCGTGGGCACCGCGTGCAGGGCCAGGGTCCGGCCCGCGATCAGGGTGTCCCGGTGTTCCCGGGCGAGTACGGCCAGTGCCTCCTCGACGTGTCGGAGGTCGGCGCGGATCAGCCGCAGGGCCCGGCCGGCGACCAGAACGGTCGCCGTGTCGAGGATGTCCTGGCTGGTCGAGCCGCGGTGCACATACCGGGCCGCCTCCGTGTCCCGGCTCGCCACCAGCGCGGTGAACTCCCGCACCAGCGCCACCACCGGGTTGGCGGACTCGCGCGCCTGCCGGGCCAGGGCGACCAGGTCCAGACGGTCGGCCCGCGCGGTCTCGGTGATGACCCGTGCGGCGGTCGCGGGCACCGTGCCGAGCCGGGCCTGCGCCCGGCTCAGTGCCGCTTCGGCGTCCAGCATGGCCTGCAGCCACGCCCCGTCGGACACCGCGCCCACGACAGGGGTGGCCGCCCAGACCGGTGACAGCAGACCGGGGTCTGCCTGCACCGGCGCCAGGCCGGCTCCCGCGTCCGCGGTGAGGCTGGTGTCAGTGGGCATGGGTCAGTCCTTGTCCTGGGTGAGCTTCCTGTCCGCCCTCGGCCGGCCCGCCATCGGTGGCCGCCGTCCCCACCGCGCCGGCCGCGGCCCGTCCGCCGGCGCCACCGCAGGCGAGGGCCGCGCGGGCGATGGCGTCCGAGTCGGTGAGTGTCACCGAGTTGACGCCGGGCCTGATGCCCGCGGCCGTGACCCAGTGCACCGACTCCGTGGGCACGCCGAACGCGAAGCGGCGCGGATGCGCCCGTCCCGCCGCGTCGATCAGGCGGAACGGGCGCCCGGTGACGGACAGTCCGTCGCTCTCGTATGTGCCGCCGGATCGCGTGCGGATGCGGTGGGTGGTGCACTGTCCGGTGGCCAGCAGATGGCGCAGCAGTGGATCGTCCGTGCGGCTCAGCGTGATATCGGGCAGGCGTGCCTCCACGAGCGCGTCCACCTGGACCTCGGATCCGGGCACGAGCGGCGAGCCGACGGTGTATCCGGCGTCGTCGGCCGCCACCCGCAGGTCCGGCCCGACCACGTTCAGCACGCCGGCCTCGATCAGGGCGATCATCTCCTCAACGCGTCGCGCGGGCGGACCGATCGACAGATACGCGTTGAGCGGGGTGTACCAGTTCTCCAGGTCGGTGCGGTACGAATCACCGTGCAGGCCACCGTGGTCGACCGCGAGGCGGATCTCGTTGCGCAGGTCCCTCATGACGTCGAGTGCGGCTTTGAGCGGGCCGCTGACGTTGCCGGCCCTGGCTTCCGAGACGTCCTTGCGCAAGTAGTCGAGGAGCCAGCCGGTGAAGTCCCACGGGCTGGTGAACTCCCGGTCCCGGTAAGGGCGGGCGAGCAGTTCCCAGTCCCAGCGGTACTTCTCGCCGATGCCGTACGCCGAGAGGACGGCGTCCTTCTCCCGCTCCCCCGGTCCGGCCGCCAGAAAGTCGTCATGGAGCTGCTGCGCCCTGGAGATGTGTCCGCGTGACGTGAACAGCGTCCGGTAGTAGACGGCCTCGACCTCCCGGGAGATCAGCGGCCACAGGTCCTTTCTGAAGTCGAGCCCGGAGTGCTCGTGGGTATGGCGCAGCTCCGCGATGCGCTCGGCGGTGAGCAGGAGTGGTTCATGACGGCCGTGCGGGCCTTTCTCGTTCTCACCCCGGGCCTGGTACGGGATGCCGCGCCGGGACCCGGCGTGGATCTGCGGCTCCCGTCCGCAAGGGTGGTACACGAGCTGTCCGCCGGCCCGCGAGAAGGAGCCGCCGCGACCGATGGTGAGCTCGGCCATGTAGTCGAAGAAGTTCAGCCCCAGCCCGCGCAGCAGCACCCTGGTGCCCGGGGACAGCGCGTCCAGGTCGACGTCTGCGGGGTTGGCCGGCGCGAAGTAGGCCAGTCCCGTCTGCCGTACCCGGGAGGCGAACTCCCGCTCGGCGGCGTTCGCGCGGGCCGGCAGGTGCCCCTGGCACAGGATCACGGCGTCCAGGCCCGCGAGCACGGTTCCGTCGGCGAGCACCACCCGCTGCAGGGATCCGTCCCCGGCATCCGGATCGTCGTCCAGGGCCACCGCGAGGGAGGCGTGCGCGGTGACCGTCAGGCCGGGGGGCGCGCCCTTGATGATGCGCTGATACGCCCACTGCAGATACCGGCCGTAGAACGCGCGGGTCGGGTAGGTGTCGGGGCCCAGCGCGCGGGCCTCATCGAGGACGTGGGCCGGATGGTCGTCGCCGAACCGGCCCGCGACGAGCGCCACGGCCCACTCATGCAGGCTCGGCCCCGGCTCCAGGGGTCCCCGCAGGTCCACGGAGGCATCGGTGAACACCGAGATCTGTCCGGCCACGGTGTTCATGAGCAGGTGACGGGACTGGTCGGTGCGCCACACCTTGCCGGGCCCGGGCGGGTAGGGGTCGACCACGTGGACGTGGACGGTACTGCCCTCGGGCTGCGAACGGGCGTTGGCGCAGAGTCGTTCGGCCACCGAGAGCCCGCGCGGGCCGCTGCCTATCACGCCCACAGTGCAATGTCTCGTTGTCATGGTTCCTGTTCCTGCCGATGTCGAGAAACACAGCAAGGGGCCGCGGTTGCCGCGCCGGACGGCTCGCCTGGTGCCAAGCGGGCGACGACTTCACCACTCGACCAGCGCGAATCCCGCCGCCATGCCTCCGCCGAAACCGGCCATGAGGATCAGGTCACCCGGTCGGAAGGCGCCCGTGCGGGCGGATTCGGCCAACGTGATCGGGATGGAGGCGGCTCCCGTGTTGCCGTAGTGCGTCAGCGAGAGGTGCATGGTGGCCCTGGACAGGGCCAGTTCCGCGAAGACGGTGTCGAGCATGACGCCGTTGGCCTGGTGCGGGACGAAGTGGCTGATGTCGTCGGGTCCGACGCCGCTCTCGTGGAGGAACTGCTTGGTCAGCACTGGCAAGCGGTCCTCGACGAAGCTGCGCACCGCCCGGCCGTCCATCGTGAAGTACTGCAGGCCGGCGTCCAGGGCGGCCTGGTCGGCGGGCAGCCGGCTGCCGCCGGCGGGCACCTCGATCAGACCCGACAACTCGCCGAAGCTGTGCGCGGTGACATTGCGGATGCGCGCTCCCCGGCCCAGGCCCAGGACCATGGCACCGGCGCCGTCGCCGAACAGGACGACCGTCCTGCGGTCGGCCGGGTTGAGGATGCGCGAGTACACGTCGGCGCCGATGACCAGCGCGTGGCCGCCCCGCCTGGCGAGGATGCCCTCGACCGCGGCGAGCGCGAACACCTCACCGGAGCACACGGCGTTGACGTCGAACGCGGCCGCGTCGACGGCGCCGAGCAGGTGCTGCACATAGGCGGCGGTGGGCGGCTGGGGCCGGTCGGGTGTGGAGGTGGCGACGACGATCAAGGACAGCTGGTCGGCGGTGATGCCGGCCGACCTCAGCGCGGCCCTCCCCGCGGCCGCGGCCAGGTCCGACGTGGCCTGCTCGGGGGCGGCCCAGCGGCGTTCCCGGATCGCGGTCTTGCGGATGACCCAGGCGTCATCGACGCCCGCCGCCGCTCCCACTTCGTCATTGGAGACAACTCGATCCGGCACATAAGCCCCCGTGCCGAGGACCCCGACTTCGGTCATGCGCCTGTCTTCCCCTCAGGTGGTCTTGAACTGGCTGTGCGAACGGCCGCGAGGGCGTCCGTTGCGCCGAGAAACCGGACCCGCGCACAAGGGCCCCGGCCGGCGGTCCTCGGTCGGACCACGAGGGGGCGCCCCTGGCGCGGTGAACGGTGCCCGGGGCGCGGGCCGGTGCGTTGCGGCACCGGCCCCGCCGGCAGGGCACTGTGTGCGGGGGCGATCAGCGACACCAGCGATCGGCTGGTCCTCGTCGTAGTGGTGACCGCGTGGCCTGCGCATGTCGATGGCGTGCAGGGGGGTGGCGAGCAGGCGGTGACATGCACGTACCGGACGTGTGTGGGGCTAGCGCGTCTCGTAGATGCGCTTGTGGCCGCGCAGGGCCGCCAGCCGGAAGGGGCCCGTGGTCTGGGCCGGGGTGGGGTGGTCGCCGCCGTCGACCGGGAAGGAGCGCTCGTGCAGCTCGCGGTAGCGGGCGTAGTCGACGGGCTTGCGCCGGTCGATCGCCTCGCGGTGTGCCTCGGTGCGCAGGTGCTCCCGGTAGCCGGGGACGACGGTGCCGGCGAAGAACTCGGCGACGCTGCCGGAGCCGTAGCTGAGGAAACCGATGGCCTGGCCGGTCAAGTCGTCCGCCTGGTCGAGCAGCGCGGCAAGACCCAGGTACATCGAGGCGGTGTAGCTGTTGCCGATGACGCTGTTGTAGGCCGTGGTCAGCCCGAGGTCACGGGTGACGCGGTCCTCGTCTATGTCGTACCCACAGTAGTTCAGCAGCTGACGGTGGGCCTTGTAGGCCATCTTCGTGAACGGCTGGTGGTAGCAGAACGCGGCGAACTCGTCGAGCGCGCGGCCGCCCTGCTCCGTGTAGTCCTTCCAGCTGCCCTCCACCGCCAGCAGATACGCGCTGATGGACTCCTGCCCGTCGACCAGGGCGGCCTCACGGTAGTTCGGCCGCCAGAAGTCCATGACGTCGGCGGTGAACACGCCCGACGGCTCCTCCAGGCGCACCAGCGCGGGATCGGCGCCGACCAGCATGGCCACGGCGGCGGCGCCCTGGGTGGCCTCCCCCGGGCTGTCCAGCTCGTACTTGGAGACGTCGCTGGCGACGACGAGGACCCGCTGCGACGGGTCGCGGCGCACCAGACCGATGGCGAACTGCAGGGCCGCCGTCGCCCCGTAACAGGCCTGCTTGAGCTCGACGACCCGGGTGGCCGAGGGCAGTCCGAGCAGCGAATGGACGTATATGCCGGCCGACTTCGCCTGGTCGATCGAGGACTCCGTCGCGAAGATGATCGTCCGGATCCCGTCGCTGCCGTGCCGTTCGATGATGGGCGCGGCAGCGGCCGCGCCGATGGTCACGATGTCCTCGTCGGCGGCGGGCACGCTCATCGACTGCTGGCCGATGCCCTTGTGGTACTTGCCTACGTCGGTGCCGTTGTACTCGGCGAGGGCCGTGTGCGGGAGGACGAACTCGGTCGTCGCGAACGACAGATCGTGAATTCCTATGGCGGAATCGTTGGCCATTTCCCTAAACACCAACCTTTGCTGTGTTGTCGCGTTCCAGCTGGACGTGTGCACGCATGAGTTCGCCCGGGTTCGTCTGGGCCGCAAGGAGGGAGAGTTCACCGCACAGCACCGTCGCCGCCGCGATGACGGCGAGTCGGCGCGCGTTCTCCCCGGGGGCGCGCTCGGCCCGGCAGCCGAGCCGGGTCAGGTTGGTCTCCACGAAGCCGAGCCCCTTGCCGTTGCCGACGGTGCCCACGATCAGGTTGGGCAGGGTGCAGGCGAAGTAGAGGTCTCCGTCCCGGTCCTCGGCCATGACGACGCCCTGGGAGCCCTCGACGATGTTGGCCGCGTCCTGGCCGGTGGCCAGATAGAAGCCGAGCAGCATGTTCGCGAAGTGGGCGTTCGCCGAGCGGATACCGCCGGCGAGCAGGGTGCCGAGCATGTTCTTGCGGATGTTCAGCTCGACGATCTTGGCGGCCGTCGTGTGCAGGACGCCCTCGACCACGTCACGCGGCACGAGCAGCTCGGTGACCACGTTCTTCCCTCGGCCGAGGATGCCGTTGATCGCGGTCGCCTTCTTGTCCGTGCAGTAGTTCCCTGAGATCGATCCGTAGGAGATGCCCGGGATCGTCTCCAGCAGGTGCTTGAGGAGCACGTCTGAGGCGAGCGTGGCCATGTTGTGGCCGGAGGCGTCGCCGGTGCTGAACTCGAACCGGATGAAGAGCAGATTGGCGTTGATCTCGTGGCGGATGCTGAGCAGCTCGGCGAACCGGCTGCAGGTGCGCACCACTTCGCGGAGTTCGCCGACGCGCGCGTCGATGGTGCGGGCGGCCGTCAGCGCGGTCTGCGCGTCCACCGCCTCCACCAGCACCGACCGGGTCATCCGCTCGTCGACGAGGGTGGCGACGATGCCCTGCTCGGACAGCATGGAGACCTTCGCGCCCCGGCCCACGGAGGGCCACAGCGGCGATTCGTAGGTGGCGAGCGGGACCGGGGTCTCGGTGGTGGCCACATTCCCCGAGATGCGCAGGGGGCCCACCCACCTCATCGGGACCCCGGCGATCGCGTTCTCAGTCATCGTGTGCTTCCCGTCATCTCGTGGGGGACGTCAAGGTTGCCGGAACGGCGGGCGAACGGCCGGGTGTCGATGCCCCGGTCGGCGCAGAAGTCGCGGAGCTCGCCGTGGATCAGGAGATCGCAGTGCGCCAGGTCGGCGGGGGTGCGCGCGCCCAGCATGGTCTGGAGGGCGGCAAGCTGGTCGAGCCAGGTCGATATCTGCGCGATCAGCGCCGGCACACCGCCGTCGAGCAGCGTGCGCAGGAATCCGCCGGAGACGCCGACGCCGGACGCGCCGAGCGCCAGTGCGCGGGCCACGTCGAGCGGGTTGCGCACGCCACCGGAGGCGAGGACGGGGATAGGGGCGTCCTGCGCGTCCAGGAGGCAGGCGATGGTGGACTGTCCCCAGCCGTGGAGGTAGGCGTAGTCGGCGAGTTCGCGCCGGCCGTTCTCGATGCGGGCGAAGTCGGTACCGCCCCGGCCGCCGAGGTCGGCGACCTGCACACCCAGGCTTTCCAGCAGGCGGACGGTCTCGCGGCTCAGCCCGAAGCCGACCTCCTTGACGATCACGGGCACGTCGACGCCGGCCGCGATCTTCTCGATCTGCGGGACCCAGGACGAGAACGACCTGTCGCCCTCCGGCATCACCGTTTCCTGGACGGTGTTGATGTGGATCTGGAGGGCGTCGGCCTGGATCAGGTCCACGGCCATCCGCGCCCTGTCGACGGAGGCCGTCGCGTTGACGTTGGCGATGACGAACCCGTCCGGGTTCTCCTTGCGCAGCACGCTGAACGTGGCGGCGCAGTCGGGGTCCTTGAAGTAGGCGCTCATGGACCCGGACGCGATGGGTACGCCGGTCTCGCGGGCGGCGATGGCCAGGTCCCGGTTGATGATGCCGGTCTTCTCGCTGCCGCCGGTCATCGCGTTGATGTACAGCGGCACCTGCCAGGAGATGCCGGCGAAAGTGGTGGCCAGTGAGACGTCCGGCCGGTCGAGGCCGGCCAGGGCGTGGTGGACGAACGACACCTCGTCGAACTGGTTGCGTCCGCTGTGCTGTTGGTGTTGCTCGACAGCGAGCCTGACGTGGTCGTCCTTGCGTTGAGCGATCATTCCTTGTTCCCTTCCGCGGCGGGACGGATCGGCAGGGGCACCACCCCGGCCGAGGTCCAGCGCTCGCGCAATTGAGCGATGTCCCGCGAGGCTTCGGCGTCCAGCAGCGCGATGCCGCAGTCACCGCCGCCCGCCCCGGAGGGCTTGGCCGCGCCTCCGAGGGCATCGGCGGCCTCGCACAGCGCCGTCAGCCGGGGCGTGAAGACTCCCAGACCGACCTCGTCATCCAGTCGAGCCAGCTCCCGCCGGGCCCGCCGGATCTGGGCCAGCAGCTCCTGGCCGTGTCCTCGCTCCAGAGCGGCGATCGCTGCGCGCACACAGTCGGTGGTGGTCTGAACGAACCTCTGGTGGGAGGCCGTGCCGCGCCAGGGCCGCCGGTGCAGGCCGGACACCAGGGCGGCGGTGGAGGCCGGGTCTCCGGTCCAGCCGACCTCCAGTGAGAGGCCCTTGGGCACCGGCAGCCGGCGCACTTCGAAGCCGGGCCAGGGCGCGTGGAGTGCCTCCTCGACGCCGCGGCTGCGGGCGAGGGCGAGCACGGCGCCCCGGTCGGGCGCCTGGTAGGCGATCCAGCCGCCCCAGGTGCTGGCGGCAAGGTCGCCGCCGGAGCCCTTGGTGTCGATCTCGGCGGTGGCGAGCAGGGCCAGCCGGAACCGCTCCTCCTCGGACAGCGTGAGGCCGCAGAACGCGGCGACGGCGGCCACCGTCGCCACGGTCACCGCGCCGCTGGAACCCAGGCCGTACTTGGTGCCGTTGTCGTGCAGACCGCTCTCGACCGACACGCTGAACGCCGGTGCGGGGTGTCCGCGTTCCGCCAGCAGGCGCGCCACGGTCTCGATCGCGGACATCACGTGGGCGAGTCCCGTGCGCGCATCCTGCTCGTCCTCGCCATACGGGCCGAGCCGGCCGTCCCGCCACCGCAGGCGCACGTTGCGCGGGCCGAGGTCGGAGGAGATCTCGACGCCCTCTTCGGCGGGGACGGTCACGGTGACGGTGATGTAGCGGTCGACCGCGACGAGGATCGCCGGGTTGCCGGGTTCGACCACCGCGTACTCCCCCGCCACGAACAACTTGCCCGGAGCGCGCCGGACGATGGTTCGCCGGAGCGTCATCGACCGTCCCCGTGCAGCAGGCGCGCGCCCGGCCCCGGCTTGGCGACGAGCACCGAGCCGTCCGTGACGGCGTCGCCCACGGTCTCGGCGATCCGGTCGGCGTCCGCACGGCGGCACAGCACCTTCACGTTGGGTCCGGCGTCCATGGTGGCGTAGGCCGCGATGCCGTCCCGCCGGAGCTGGAGCACTCTGTCGAGGACGCTGAGCGTGGCCGGCGACAGGTAACGCACCGCCGGGCGTGCCGCGAGCATGGTGGCGTGCATGCCGAGCGCGTTGCGCTCCGCGGTCTCCCCGACCGCTTCGATGTCGCCGGCGAGCAGTGCCGCGCGCATCTCGATCAGGTCGTCCCTGCTGGAGACGGCCCACGGCTCGTACAGCGGAGAGGTGTCGACGGTCCGCCGCATGGCCGCCCGGCTGGACACGGCCTTGGGGCCCGCGTTGACCACGGCGATGACCAGTGCGGGGTCGAGGTCTGCCGCGGGCACCGGCTCGGCGTAGGAGCCGAGGTCGGCTTCCGCCGCGGTGCCGGCGTCCAGGCCCGCGTGCCACATCGCGAAACCGCCGAAGATCGACCGGCATGCCGACCCGGAGCCGCGCCGGGCCAGCCGCGACAGGGCGGTGGCGTGGAGGTCGAGACCGTACGACGCCGCGGCGGCGACGGCGAGGGCGGCGAACCCGCTCGCGGAGGATGCGAGGCCCGCCCCGGTGGGGACCGTGTTCTCACTGTCCACGACGGCCCTGTGGGCGAGCCCGGCCCGCTCCCGCACCAGGTCCAGGAAGGCTACGACGCGGCGCCGTGCCTCCCCCTCGGCGGGCCGGCCGTTGAGGGTGACCTCGTCGTGCTCGGCCTCGGGGGCGAGACGGACGCAGGTCGTCGTCGGGAAGATGTCCAGGGTCATCGACAGGCTGTCGACACAGGGCAGGACGAGGTCTTCATCACGCTTGCCCCAGTACTTGATCAGCGCGATGTTCGGGTGCGCGATGGCGGTGGCACGTCCTGCGGTGCCCCGTTCCCGCACGCCGACCCCGGTGGTCCGGTGTTCAGAGTGCATTCTTGGCAAGCCCCTTCAGCGGTACGACCCACGTCTGCACGGCACCGGCTTCGTGGAGCTGCTGGGTGACCTCTCTGGCCTGCTCCGGTCGGGACAGGGCGATGACGCAGCCGCCCAGCCCGCCACCGGTGATCTTGGCTCCGAGGCTGCCTCCCGTGAGCGCGGCTTCGACGAGGGTGTCGACCCCTCTGGTGCTGAGTCCGGCCGCCCGCAGAAGGTCGTGGTAGTCCGTCAGCCGTGAGCCGAGCATCTCCGGCCTGCCGTCAGCGAGGGCGTGCCGAGCCTCCCGGGTCAGCCGCGACGCGCGGCGCACGAACCTCTCCTGCGCTCCGACGTGCTGCTGGAACCCCTCGCGCAGCAGCTCGACCGCGTCCCTGGTACGGCCCACGACGCCGCTGTCCGCGATGATGAACAGGCCGTCGCAGCCGATGTCCAGTTCCCGGACCTCGCCCGCCTGGAACAGCAGCGGGGTGGACGCGCCGACGGCCCGTGCGTCGACGCCGCTGGAGCGGCCGTGTGCCACGTTCTCGGCCGTCTGCACCAAGTCGAACGTCTCGCTCTCCGTGACCTCGCGGCCGTAGAGATCGGCGAGGGCATGGACGACCGCGCGCGCACAGGCCGCGCTGGATCCGAGCCCCCGGCCGTGCGGGATGGCGCCGTCGATGATCACGTCGAGGTGCGGGCTGTCGTCCACGCCCATGGTGGCCGTGAACTCGGTGATCAGCCGGCGCAGGCCGTCGGAGGCCTGTGTCACCATCGGCCGCGACGGGGAACCGGTCATCGTGAAGGACACGTCGCCCAGTCCGTCGGCGCCGCGGTGGGACCAGCCGGCGCTCGCCGTGACCGTCAGTTGCGGAATGGGAAGAGCGAGCGCCGGAGCCCCGTACACGACGGCATGCTCCCCGAGCAGAATGGCTTTGGCGTGGGCGCGACCGATGCCGACGGAACGAGCCCGGCGGTTCTCTGACACCCCCTCCGCTGAGGTCGGCAGAGTCAACGCACTCAACTCCCCTTGTCGTTTCTGCGGTGAGATCGCATCGTCCAGCGATTCAGGAGGAAAACGGAGAAGCCGCCGCCGCGGTTGCGGCCGACGGCGAAATCGGCACAGATGGGCATCGCCCCGGGCCGGGGCGATGCGGGTGACGCGAATCGGAGACCGGTCACCCGGGTGGCACCGGCGGTGGCCTGGACCACCGCCGGGAGGCGCAGGTGTGGAACCCCACGAGCAAGGCCACACACTCACCACCGGCGCCGTGCGCCTGGATGACCTTCCGGTTACCGTGGCTGGGGGACCATGAGAAGGCGGCGGGGATGAAGCGTGGTCTCCGGCGCTGTGCGAACACGGCTGTGGGGCTCGGTGCTCAGCTTCCATTCCTGCGTCACCACGTCGAGGATGACTTCGAGTTCCTGCCAGGCGAACGGTTCCCCTATGCATCCCTTCGACCCGATTCCGAAGGGAATATAGGAGGCGTCGACCTTGCCGGGGTGGGTCGAAAGCCACCGGTCGGGATCGAACCTACGGGGATGCGGATAGCGCTGGGGGTCCCGGTGCAGCAGATACGAGCTGAATACGACGTTCGTGCCCGCAGGGAGTGAGTGGTCGCCGAGCGTGACATCGGACAGGGTCTTTCGGCACGATATCCACACCGGCGGATAGAGTCGCAGAATCTCCATCAGGAACCGGAGGGTGTAGCCGGGCGCACCGTGATCGTGGACGGCGCTGCCGTTTCGCTTCTCGGTCAGGTCCTTGAGGAGCTTCTCCTCCACCAGAGGCTCGGTGGAGAGCACGTACAGGGCCCATGACATGACGGAAGCCGTGGTCACCGTGGCCGCGGTCAGCATCATGACGGCCTCCTCGCACACCTCGTCCGCCGTCAGGACACGGTTCCCCTTCTCGTCGGAGTCCGACAGGAGCGCCGAGAGGTAGCCGGCCGAGGAGCCAGAGGAGTCCAGGAGTTCGGCGATGCACACGGCAAGCAGATCCCGGAAGTCCTTGCGCGCCTGGGCCAGCCGCTTGGACGCTCCCGGTCGCCCCGCCCGGGCAGCGGACTTCCCGTACAGCGGCTTCCTGATCATTTCCCAGGCCAGCCGGGAAAGACGCTCGCTCAGCGCTTCCGTCGTCTCGGACGGCAGCCCGGTGATGAGGGTGCTTACGGCGATCGCACAGGAGATCCGGCACATCTCGGACTGGACGTCCACGGCATGGCCGGCGCGCCACGAGGACACGACATCGCGAACGATGCCGCGCATGACCGGAACATACTCATCGACCTTCGTCGACCGCAGGAACGGGTTCGCCAGACGCCGGTAGTGCCGGTGCATGGTTTCGTCTTCCGAGAGCATCCCCACCCTGCTGAGGTTCCTGGCCTTCCGGAAGAGTTCGCCCTTTCCGTAGTTCTTGCTCTCGCTCACCAAAATCCTGCGGACCAGCATCGGATCCTTGACGAACACGGCGTCGACGCCGTCCACTGTCAGGTCGCGAAGCGGGTGCCCTCGAAGAAGGCTCTCCATTCGACTGAATTGGAACGCCGGACTGTCATGTTCGTGCGGATCGTTCGAGTATGAGGTTGCCGAGTTCGTCTGACTCTTCATTGCGCTCACCTCTCGTACACAATTCTGTGTGTATTCCGTAACTGAGAAGCCAGAACCTGGCGGGCAAGTCGGATCCGGCGCAGGTGAGGGCGCCGGCAGGTCGTGCCCGAGCCGAAGCCGCGCTCTTTCGCGGCCCGTGTACGGCCCTCACTGCCGAACCGCCTCGTTGCGTGAGCAGCTCAAAAAAGAGAACCCCGCGGGAGGCGGGGTTCTCTGAGGGGACGTCAACCGCTCACGGCGTTTATGCGGATTCCTTGTCGCGAGCGGCGATGTAGGCGGTGTTCAGCCGACTGACGGAGCGCCAGCGGTAGTACGACTGCAGCTTGTAGTACTCCTCGCCGGTGGACGTCACGGCGGCGTAGACCATCTTGGGGTCGTCGACACCGTACGGAACACTCTTGACGAAGTGCTCGACCTTGGTGCCGAGCCGGGCGAAGAACGACATCGGATCCTGGGTCTTCACTCCGTAGGAGATACGCTCGATCTTCGGGGAATCCCAGTTCAGGGTGGTGTAGAGCCCGAACGACTTCTGGCAGAAGTTGAACATCTGCTCACTCGGGTTCGGCAGTCCGATGTCCCGGTGCATCGCCAGGACGGTCTCTTTCTCGAAGCATTCCTTGGGCGCCGCGAAGTACACGTTCATCGTTCGGCTCTGGTAGTCGATCCCGATCACGTCCACCTTCTCGGCCAGGCCGTAGCGGGTGAAGAAATCGACGTTCTCGGCCAGGCTCCGCGGCATCGACGGGAGGCCGGTGAGCCTGGCCAGGGTCTCATGCTCTCCGCCCGGGAAGTACGCCCAGACCTTCTTGAACCCGGCGATGACTCCGAAGTCGACGCCGTAACTGTCGATGGGGCAGAGCTGCTGGATGTCCGAGAGCAGAGCGCCGACGGGGTGGTCCGTCTCGGCGATCAGCCCCTTCGACAGGGCGACGGCGTACGGATCGACCTCCTTGGGAAGGGTGAAGCGAGCGTCGAACTCGCCTTCGTGGCGCGCGTTGGTGGCCACCCTGAAAGCGATCACGGCCTGTGGAAGTGCATCCTCGAACGCGGTCAGGATGGGCCAGACCTTGTCGCGCGAGGTTTTCACGTCCAGCAGGCCGGCTGACTTCTCAATGGCTGAGTAGACACTAGCCACATCGACTGTTCCCGACATGATCACTCCAAAGAGTCAGTCTCGGTGCCTGATTGGATTACGCAAGCTATGCGCCGCAGACCGGGGCATCACGAGCCCGAACCGAACAGGACGATTCCGGGCAGCGCACGAGGAGCGTCAGCCCTTGATCATGGATGCGCAACGGAGTGCCGGCTCTGACAGCCCGAGTCACGGGCCGGAAGGTACTGGGCACAGGCCCGGATGAACACCGAACTCGTCGGCGGATTTCGGGCAGGGGAGGCGTGCTCAGATCGTGACACGATCGGCACCTCGAAAGCAAGGGTGCCCGAAAGTGCTCTGGGTCACGGCGTGTTGAGAGACCGGTCACGCCCGCGTGATCGGTGTACCGACGGAACTCAGCAGGCGTTGAGGACCCTTGTGCTGGGCGAACTCAGTACGTTGCGGTGGATGTCCAGGGCCGCCGTGGACTTGTTGAGGGTGATGTAGTGCAGGCCGGGGGCGCCCTCGGTGAGAAGGCGTTCGGCCATGACGGTGGCGTACTCCACGCCGATGCGGTGGCCGTCCATGGGGTTGTTCCGGACCGCGTACAGGCGACTGGCGAGGTCCTCGGGAAAAGCCGCGTCGGAGAGTTCGGCGAAGCGGGCGATCTGCCGGTGATCTGTGGCCGGCATGATCTCCGGAATGATCGGGACGTCACAGCCGGCGGCGGCTACCCGGTCGCGCAGCCGCAGATAGTCCTCCACATGGAAGAACATCTGCGTGATGGCGTAGTCGGCGCCGGCCTTGCACTTGGCGACGAAGTGCCGGATGTCGGAGTCCCAGTCCGCCGAACGCGGGTGCTTCTCGGGGAACGCCGCCACCCCGATCCTGAAGTCGCCCAGCGAGCGGACCAGTTCGACCAGTTCGTAGGCGTACCGGAAGCCCCGTGGGTGGGCCGTCCACGCGCCCTTAGGGTCGCCCGGCGGGTCACCGCGCAGCACCAGGACATCGCGGATGCCCGCGTCCGCGTACTGGCCGATGATGTGCCGCAGTTCGGCCACCGAGTGGCCGACCGCGGTCAGATGGGCGACGGGACGCAGGGTCGTCTCGGCGGCTATGCGCCGGGTGACCGCCACCGTCCGGTCCCGTGAGGAGCCGCCGGCGCCGTAGGTCACGGACACGAAGTCCGGCCCGAGCGGCTCGATCCGGCGGATCGCCTCCCACAGTGTCTGCTCTCCCTTGGCCGACTTCGGCGGGAAGAACTCGAAGGAGAAGGTCGTCACGCAGGGCCTCCCTCACGTACGGCGATCTCGTACTCGGCCGTCGCCGTGGCGTTCATGCCGTCGGCGGCCGTCCCACGGGTGACCGGCGCTTCCCTCGGATCGGTGGCGCGCCGGCGCTGTACCGTGCTCACGACCCACCCGCCAGGTGAGGCCCGATGGTGCGGGCCGCGTCGTCGCCGTACGTCTGCCCGATGCGGTCGACCAGGTCGGCGGCGAGCAGCTTGTACTCCTGGGTGCCGACCGATTCCAGAACGGTGGTGGCCAGGGCGCAGCCGAGCCGGGCGGCCTGCTCCGGCGGCAACTCCCAGGCGAGGCCGGCGAGGAAACCGGCCCGGAAGGCGTCACCGGCACCCGTCGGATCGGCGATCTTCTCCGTGGCTACGGCCGGGACGTGCAGCCGGGGTGTGCCGGAGCGAGCCAGCGCCACGCCCTCCGCGCCCAGCGTGGTGATCCAGGTGCCGACCCGGCCCAGCAGGTCCTCGTCGCTCCAGCCGGTGCGCTCCAGCAGCAGGGCGGCCTCGTACTCGTTGGTGAACAACCACGTCGCCGCGTCCACCAGTTGGCGGACCTGCTCGCGCTCGAGGCGGGCCAGCTGCTGGGAGGGGTCGGCTGCGACGGGGATGCCGAGGCGGTGGGCCGTGGCGGTGTGCCGCAGCATGGCCGCGGGGTCGTCCGCGCCGACCAGGACGAGCGCGAGCTCGCCGGTGCGGTCGGCGGTCTCGGCCAGGTCGATGCGGGGGGCCTCGGCCATGGCACCGGCGTAGAAGGTGGCGATCTGGTTCTGGTCCTCGTCGGTGGTGCAGACGAACCGCGCGGTGTGCAGGGTCTCGCTGACCCTTACGGCGGTGGTGTCGACGCCGTTCGCCCGCAACCAGGCGTCGTACTCGGCGAAGTCCCGACCCGCCGCGCCGACCAGGAGGGGGTCGAGACCCAGCAGGCCCAGACCGAAGGCGATGTTGGCGGCGACGCCGCCCCGGTGCACCTCGAGCCGGTCGGCGAGGAACGACAGCGAGACCCGCTCCAGCTGGTCCTTGATCAGCTGCTCGGCGAAACGCCCTGGAAACACCATCAGATGGTCGGTCGCGATCGATCCGGTCACGGCGATACGCACAGCTCGTGCTCCTTGAACCTCTGGGCGGGACGATCCGGGCCGGTTTCGGCGGAGGGAACGACTGGGCTTGCGGTGAAATCAGCGGGGAGCGGTGGGACGGGGGGTGGCCGCCGCTCCCCGCTGGCTGTTGCGCCGGGACGGTCCCGGCGACGGCGCGCGGTCAGCCGGCCGCGGCCGCCTTGCGCAGCGCGTCGGCGCGGTCGGTGCGCTCCCAGGTGAAGTCCGGCAGCTCACGGCCGAAGTGACCGTAGGCAGCGGTCCGGGAGTAGATCGGGCGCAGCAGGTCCAGGTCGCGGATGATCGCGGCTGGACGCAGGTCGAAGACGGAGGTGATGGCCTCCTCGATCTTCTCGACGGCGACCGTGTTGGTACCGAACGTCTCGACGAACAGACCCACCGGCTCGGCCTTGCCGATCGCATACGCCACCTGCACCTCGCAGCGCTCGGCGAGGCCGGCCGCGACGACGTTCTTGGCGACCCAGCGCATCGCGTACGCTGCCGAACGGTCCACCTTGGACGGGTCCTTGCCCGAGAAGGCGCCGCCGCCGTGCCGGGCCATACCGCCGTAGGTGTCGATGATGATCTTGCGGCCGGTCAGACCGGCGTCACCCATCGGGCCGCCGATCTCGAAGCGGCCGGTCGGGTTCACCAGCAGGCGGTACTCCTCGGTCTCCAGCTTGATGCCGTCGTCGGCGAGCTGCTTCAGGACGGGCTCGACGACGTGCTGGCGGATGTCGGGGGTGAGCAGCCCGTCCAGGTCGATGTCGCTCGCATGCTGCGAGGAGACCACGACCGTGTCCAGGCGGACCGGGCGGTTGCCCAGGTACTCGATGGTGACCTGGGTCTTGCCGTCGGGACGCAGGTAGGGGACGGTGCCGTCCTTGCGGACCTCGGTCAGCCGGCGCGAGAGGCGGTGGGCCAGTTCGATCGGCAGCGGCATCAGGGCGGGCGTCTCGTTGGTCGCGTACCCGAACATCAGGCCCTGGTCGCCCGCGCCCTGCCGGTCAAGCTCGTCCTCGTCGCCCTCGACCCGGGTCTCGTAGGCCGTGTCGACGCCCTGCGCGATGTCCGGGGACTGCGCGCCGATGGACACGGAGACGCCGCAGGAAGCGCCGTCGAAGCCCTTGGCGGAGGAGTCGTAACCGATGTCGAGGATCTTCTCCCGCACCAACGTGGCGATGTCGGCGTAGGCGGCGGTGGTCACCTCGCCCGCGATGTGCACCTGACCGGTGGTGATCAGGGTTTCCACCGCGACGCGCGAGGCCGGGTCCTGACGCAGCAGCGCGTCGAGGACCGTGTCGCTGATCTGGTCGGCGATCTTGTCGGGGTGCCCCTCGGTCACGGATTCCGAGGTGAACAGGCGGCGGGACATGGCACTCCAAGGCATAGGTGGGTGGTCACGGGTCAATGCATGAAAACGCCCTGACTATCTAGGCGTTGGATCAGTTCTCCGCGTCGGCTTCGGGCCCGGGAAGGTGTCCGGGATGATCTCCCGGTTCCGGGCGAGCCGGCGCGGAACCGCGGGTCCCAGCGGTGCGCCCGGATGCCGGTCCGGGCGCACCGCGATCCAGGAGAGGTTGCGTGGGGTGCGGACTCGGCCGTTCACGCGACCTTTGTCGCGGACAGGATGGCCTGGACCGGGATGACGTCCGGCGGAATCTCGGAGGCGTCCTTGGTGATGGCCTTCGTCACCTTGAACCCGCACTCCTCCAGCCAGCCCTGATAGGTCGACAGCTTCTGCGGGCCGCCCTGCCCCATGGCGCAGCCGATGAAGAAGGCCGGGAAGAAGTCGACGTTGTAGTTGTCGGTGTCCGTGATGTCCTCCGGGTACACCGGCACCATGATGTTGACCTGACCGCCGACCTCCAGGGACTCGTTGACGCCCTTGAGGATCCTGACCACGTCGTCCTTGTCGAACATGTCCAGGAAGTGCTTGATCAGGACGATGTCGAAGCCCTTGGGGACTCCGTCGAAGACGTCACCGCCGATGAAGGAGCAGTGCTCCGCCACACCGTGCGCCTTGAAGTTCTCCAGGGCCTCGTGCTCCTTCTCCGGCAGGTCGAAGGTGGTGACCCGAAGCCCCGGAGAGGCTTTGTGCTCGTAGGTGTGGATCGCCCCGAGACCGGTGTTGCCGGCGAGGTCGAGCACCTGGGCGCCGGCGGGGATGTCGACGTTGGCGAAGAACCAGGGGTCGATGTTGGCGGTGACCGTGTTCATCAGGTTCGCCCAGGCGTCCCGCAGGTCCCGGTGCTCGGCCACAGCGCCGTACAGGGTGCCTTCGCTCACCCCGTACAGCTCCTTCAGGCCGACGAGTGTGCCGGTCCGGGTGCTCTCGCTGAGGTAGAACAACTGCCGCAGCGCCACCACCTTGATCATGTTCATGTAGGCGAGAGCACGCTTGAGATCGCCCTCGGCGACATCGGCGAGGGCGTCGAGGGTGTAGCCGCCGGACGCCTCGTCGTGGGTGACGAAGTGCTCCTTGACCAGCAGAAGAAGCAGCTGCTCCACCGCATCCGCCTTGGCGCCGATCGCCTCGCCCAGCTCGGCCGCGGTCAGGCCCGGGGTCTCCCGGATCTTGTCGACGAGGCCGAGTTCGAAGCTGGACAGCAAGGTCATGAACCGCGAGGGGCCCACCATGTACTCACGGAATCGTGCGAGCGTGGCTTCCGGTGTCATTGGACTCGTCTCTTTCGAGTAGATGGTTTCCACTGCCGTGGCGGTCGGCTGGTCTCGGGTCACGCCCGGTCCCTGAGCTGGTCCTTGAGCCGCTCGGCCAGCGCGAGTCGCTGAACCTTGAGGGTGCCGGTGCGGGGCAGTTCGGCCTCAGGGATCTGGACCGGGTCGGCCAGCTGGGGGAAGTCGGCGACGGCCGCACGCCAGCGGTCCGGATCCAGCGGCTGGTCGCCGTGGGTGCAGAGCACCGGGACGGCCTCGGAGTCGGGGCCCTGGACCACGACCAGCTCGCTCAGTTCGTGCAGCTTGCCGAGGACCAGGTCCTCGACCTCAAGGGAGCTGCGGACTCCGGGGATCATGTCGACCTCGCGGTCGAGCATGTGCAGGCAGCCGAACCTGGTGAAGTAACCTACGTCCCCGGTACCCCACCAGTCGCCGTCCCGGTTGCTGTCGTAGCGCTCCTGCTCGGCGAAGTACGTCTTGGCCAGGCCGGGCCAGGAGACCTCGATGCGCCCGGGGTTGTGCTCCGTCGGCCGCTTGCCGTCGCGGCTGACGACGCGGACCTTCGCCGAGCCCACGGGCATCTGCCAGCCGACGCAGCGGCCGTTGGCCTTGTGGGCGGAGTTGCGGAAGTAGGCGCGGCCGACGGCGGGCCCGACCTCGCTCTGCCCATAGATCTGGAAGAACAGCGCGCCCCGCCGCTCGGACGACTTGAGCAGCCGGCTCATCGTCCCGGGGTGGATCGCGTCGAAGGTGCTGCTGAAGTACTTCACCGAGGCGAACGGCTTGCGCGGGTCGTCGGACAGACCCTCCCACGCCATCAGCGAGTTGGGCAGGGCCTCGACGAGCCCGGGCCGGTTCTCGAGGAACAGCTCGGCGACCGTGTCGGGGTCCGACTCGTTCATGAGCAGCACCGGCATCTCCTTCAGGAGGGCCAGGGCCATCGCCGCGACATTCCGGGAGTGCACGAAGGGGATGTGGATCGCGACGTTCTCCCGCTTCCGCATGAGGGAGAGCAGCCGCCACTGCGGCTTGAGCCGGATGCCCTGGGTGCGGGGCGTGTGCACGACCAGCTTGGGCAGCCCGGTGGTGCCGGAGGTGTGGGTGATGACGGCGGCCTCGTCGATGGGCCGCACCACCGGCTTGACCCGTGGCGCCCCGGCGAGCGTACTCAGCGATATGGTCTGCGGCCGCTCACCGGACACGATGATCACCCGCCGGGTCAGATCCGCCAGCGGCAGCTCGGCCAGCACATCGAGCTTGTGTCCGTCGGTGAGCAGGTTGGGCCGGTCGACCCGCCTGAGCAGGGCACCGACCGTCAACGCGTCCAGGCTGGGTGAGAGCATCACGGGCACCGCGCCGATCCGCGACGCGGCACAGGCCAGCACCCACACGTCGGCGTTCGCCTTCTTGTGGAGCACGATGTGCTGGTCGGGCCGCACACCGGCCGCCCACAGACGGGCCGCCAGGTCGTCGACCAGCTCGGCGAGCCGGGAGACCGTCAGATGCCGGCCCACCTCGGGAAGTACGTCCAGATCGTGGTCGAGAGTGATCGGCGTCGCCCCGTTGACGGCCGCGGCCATCGCCGGCAGCAGGCCGATGTGAAGACCGCGCTTCTGTATCGATTGATAGGCCACTGAGCCCTTCATCGGGCTGTCTCCTTTACGGTGATCGGTGGACGTTCGGGCTGTCGCCGTGCGGGTGTGGGTGCCCGGGGGCGCATACATGGGCGCCGAGGGCATGGCGCCCTTCCGGTCGAGTGGGCTTGCAGGCGCGTCGAGGCCGGTCGGCCCGTCAGGGACGAGAGCGGCTCGGAGTGCCCTACCGCCGCGCGGATGCGCCGAAGTGCGTGACGCGTCGGCTCGTCGGAAGGAGCGGGGAACTCAGCGGCTCCGCGCCACCACGACAGCGAGGGCGAGCAGGACCGCGTTCACCGCGATCGGCTGGGCTTGCCGGCGGCGGAAGTGGGTGATGGCTGCGTCGGCCGTCTGCGGCACCGCACCCGCGGCCTCCGAGAGCACCGGAAGTGGCGTGAAGCCGATGGGGCGCGGACAGGATCAACCGGCGGGGCCAGGGCCTCGGGGCGGCGCTGCCCTGAGGGTGCCGGCACCGGAGCCCTCGGCCCGGCCCGGCCGGAGACCGCCTGCTCGTGCGCGGAACGGGCCCGCCTCGTGACGTCGGCGGCCAGGGAGGCCGCGTCCACCATCCCCAAGGTGATCCGGAGCGCGGTTCTTGAGGGTTCTCCTCGGCGGCACGGCTACAGCGTGCATCGCGCCCGGGGCAGGCGTGCCCGGCCGGGCACGGCCTCCGTCGGGCGGGGACGGGTGCGCAACTTCGCCGCGAACGGCCGCGGCGGCGGCCCCGGGCGCGGATGCCAGGGACCGCCGCTGCGGCGGTGTCTTCGGTCCAGCGCGGTCACGTCGTCCGGAGCGACGTCACCCGCGGGTCGTCAGGAGGCCGAGCGGCCGGCCTTCAGCGCCGCCGCGGTTTCCGTGACACGCCGGGCCTGGTAACGGATCGCCTGCAGAGTCTCGTCGCTGGGCGCGCCGGCCCCGGTGGCGGTGCCGTAGGGGGTGCCCGTCTGGAACT
>NZ_JBEXRL010000038.1:0-17947 GCF_040613075.1 Streptomyces sp. NPDC006314
GCCGCAGGACCAGCAGACGGCGCACCGCCACTCCCCGCAACGCCCGAACCGACACAGCCGGCAAAGCCCCACTCGAATCACCACCCACCCCTTCCGGGGCCGGGTGTCCCGTCTCAGTGAAGACGAACCACGTCGAGGCCGTGACCAGCGACGGGTCATCTTGAGTGAGACGCGGAGCGGCCTGGCGTCTCGCTCAATCTGAGAATCGTTTGCCCTGCGCTGCTTCGCACTCGGCAGCGAACTCGTCGAGGAGTTCGAACAGGACCTTGATGGCGTGCGCTTCGTCCTCAGGCGGAAGGTTCCAGGTGTCGTCCCAGCCGTTCGGGAGGGCGATGTGAAGGACCTGGCCAGGCCAAGCGTGGTTGCAGTTGCGTCCGCGACGGGCGACGAGCCAGTCGTGCCAGCCGGTGAGCCCGCGCCCACCATGCCGGAGAGCATGCTGGTCATAGCCGGTCAGGAATGCGGTCAGCATGCGGAACGAGGTCTTGCCGACGAACATGCCAGGACGTTGGCCGACGCAGGCGAAGTACTCGCGATCAGTCATCTCCGAGAGGGGCTTCACGCATCCGCACCCTTCTCGTCACTGGCGCTGTCGTCCAGGGCTGGACGAAGCCTGCTGCGGGCGGCTTTCATACGTTCGGCATAGTCCGCCGCACAGATCCCCGGCAGCGACTTGTCGAGCGTTCCAGCAATGCGGTGAAGGGGCGCCCAGACCGCCGCATCGCCGACGAGACGACTGAGGTCCGTCATCTGTACCTGCTCCAGCCAGTCCGACAGGAGCAGCGCCTCATCCGGGGTGAGCTTGATGATGATCTCCGGATTCTCCACCACTCGAACATAGTCCGTCGACCATGCGTTGTCAGAGGTCCCTGGCACAGCAGCGGTGGGTCAGAAAGAGCGAGACAGATGTCCCGTCTCAACGGAGTTTGACCAGTCCCACCGAACTTTGATCGCCGCGCTGTGGGCTGTTCCGAGCAATAAAGTCAGGCCAAGAGAAGCCGCCCCTACCGGCCTTCGGGGCCGGCGTCCCCTGCTCGCGCGGCGGCCGCCGCCGCCAGCAGGAGCCAGCCGTCGACCTCGACCGCCCGCCGCTCCCCCGGCTGCCACCCACGGGCCAACGCCACGTCGAGCAAGGCGCGGACGGCGCCCGGCTCGTGCAGGTTCAGGTCTGCGCCCCGGGTGAAGCCCACGTCCCCGGAGCCGAAGGGGGCCCCGCCCGGGATGTACCGGCCGGGCCCGTCGGCAAAAACAATGCGCAGCGGGCCGCCGGTGCCGGCTGGCTGCGGGGACAGCGTAAGTATTTGGCGGCAGTCCACGGACCGGCCATCGTGGTCCCTTCGATGGCCGTGGCGCATCGTCCACATGTACACGAGCCCGTCGGCGACCAGTCGGCGGGGCTTTTTGGAAGAGCGGGGCATGCGGCCGAGCGTACGCGGCCGCATCCAACAGATCCGCAGATGGCCAAGGTTGACTGAGACGCGCGACCAGATGGTTCAGGTAAACCGAGACTGGCTCACCTTCAGCGAGAAGCGTCACTGGGCCCTGCACTCCCTGATCCACACCCCCGAGCACACCAACACCCCACCGGCCAGCGGATCAGAACTCACGAAACTGAGACAGTGTCACCCCTCATGCAATAACGCCCCGGGACAGCGATACCCCGCGGTTCTCTCACGCCCAGGACAGTGGCCCCACACCCCGAAACCGCCACTGACCAGCAGCAACACCCCCAGGCCCGCTGTCACTCACCCACTGTCCCGAAACCGAGAGATCGCAGCACCGCCCCCGTGCCATGGCCGCCCTGCGGAATCTCGCCATCGGAGCCCCCGATCTATCCTTTCATATGCGTGGCACGCAGGATTTGCGACATTGGCGCTGACTGGAGTTCCGTGAAGGGCCAGGTCATCGGCCGGAAATGCAGGATCGTTTCCTGCGGGATGACGCTCTGCGCCGTCAGTCCGTGGCCTGCTCGCCGCAGAACACCGTCTTGATGAGCCGGTCGAGGGCCTTCGGGATCTCCTGTGCCGGGTCGGTCTCGGCGTCGCCGGTGGTGAGTCCGGCGGTGAGGGTCTTGCTGCCGTCCGGCGTGCTGATCATCAGTGCTCCGTAGCCCCCCGGGGCACCTCCGTTGTGGTGGACGATGGTGACGCCGGTGTCCGGGCCCAGGTCCTGGACGAACAGGCCCAGGCCGTAGCCGAGCATTCCGTGCGGCGTGCGCATCTCGGCCAGCAGCGGGGCGGGCAGCAGCTTGCCTCCCAGCAGTGCGGAGAAGAAGGTGTGGAGGTCCCGGGTGGTTGAGATCAGGTCTCCGGCGCCGACGAGGATCGAGAGGTTCTGGCGGGTGACGTCGACGACCTTCCACTGGTCGGCGTCCTGGTAGCGGTAGTAGCCGTGGGCGTGCGGCTCGGGGAGCTCCGGCGAGCTTCCCGGCACCACGGTGTCCCGCAGCCCGAGCGGCCGCAGGATGCGCCGCTCCATCTCCTCGGCGTACGAGTGGTCGCCGGCCTTCTCGATCAGCAGCACGGCCAGCGTGTAGTTGGTGTTGGAGTAGCTCTGGTCGGTACCCGGCTCGAACCGTGCGGGCTTGGACAGCGCGAACCGTACGAGTTCCTCCGGCCGGTAGGTGTGGAACCGGTTGTCCACCCACGGCTTGCCCACCGCGGGCAGCCCCGGCACGAACGTGCCCTCGGAGTCGAGGTCGCCGGTGTAACTGGGCAACCCGCTGGTGTGCTGCAGCAGCATCCGTACGGTGATCCGCTGGTTCAGCCCCAACTCGGGCAGGTGGTCGGCCACCGGGGCGTCCAATTCGATCCTGCCATCTGCCACCAGGTGCAGCACCAGGGCCGCGACGAAGGTCTTGGTGGAGCTGCCCACCCAGAACCGTCCGTCCGTTGACGGCTTGGCGGTCTCACCCAGCTTGCGCACCCCGGCGCTGCCGATCCACTCGCCCTGCTCGTCATTCACCCGCATCTGCATCCCGGCGAATCCGGCATCGACGAACACCTCGATGGCCTTCTGCAGTTCCGGGCGCTTCTGCCCAGCGCTGTTCTCGGCGGTCTCGACGGTGCGCAGGGACTCGCTCATGATCGTTCCTTCTGTTCGGGTTGACGGGGCCATCAGAGTGGGTGGTGTTCAGAGGCTGCGGGCGGTGATGTCGCCGTAGGCGGTGGTCGCGTGGATGGTGAGGTCGGCGATGCCTTCGGTGTTCCTGAGTGAGTTGTGGATGCGGCCGTGGGTGGTGCCGGCATCCAGGGAGGCGGAGACTCCGGAGGCGGCGCAGACCGACACGTCGCCAGCCTCGGTGCGCAGTTCGAGCGTGCCGCTCATGGCCTCGGCGATGCGGATGCCGCCCTTTCGGGTTCTGATCACGGCGGAGCGGCTGAGGCGGCCGACCGAGATGTCTCCGACCTGGAGGGTGAGGCGGGCACCGGTGGCCTCGTCGATCTCGACCGAGCCCTGAGCGCTCTCGAACGTGATGTCACCGAGCCGTCCGACGGTCCGGAGCCCGGCTCTGGCCACCTTCGCCTCGACACGGGAGCCGGCGGGCAGCCGGACGGTCACCTCGACGGCTCCGGTGTTGCCGATGAGCTGGCTCTTCGGGAGTGCGGCCTCGACCCACAGGAGGCCGTCGGTGTAGCCGATCCGGGTCTGCTCGGCGGCCGTCACGTCGCGGTTCTTCGAGGGGTCCGCGGGCAGGACCTCGACCGTGGTGTCGGCCCGGTCGGCGGCCACGATGTGGACGTTCCCCGCGGGTACGTCGAGGACGATGGAGATCGGGGCTGGGGTGTCGAAATTCTGCATCTTGCTCTTCTCGCTCTTGTTCTCTTGTTGGGCGGTGGGTCAGATTCCTGCGGGCGGCACCCATTCGGTGAGCTGGACGACCACCCCGTTGGGGTCGACCAGTCGCACCACCAGCTCGCCCCAGGGCTGCTGGCACAGAGTCACGGATAGGCCGACTACGTCGTTCCGCAGCCGCTCGTACTCGGCCGCGGCACCGGTGACCCCAAGTGACACGACCACGTCGGTGGGCCCTTGGTCGGGCCCGTGCTGCTCGACGTCGCGCCGCGCAAAGACGAGGCCGACGGCCGCGTCGTCACGCGCGAGCTCCACGAAGTCCTCGTCGACCAGGACTTCGCGGAAGCCCAGGTGGGCGGTGAAGAACTCGCTGGAGGCGGCGGGATCGGTGACCGTCAGGGACACCGAGGAGGACACGACGTTCATCGCTGCGTCCCTCCTTCTTGCTTGATCCGTGGGACGGATCAAGCTTGGGGCGCGGCGGTACGGGGAACAACGACGGCTATCGCAAGGGTCGTTAACCCCTCGGTTTACGGTGGGTCACAGCTGGAGCGTGTGGAGGTGGCGCACGGTCTCGGCGAGGGCCCGGATGGCGTCGCTCTCGGTCTCGGCGCGCCATACCAGGCCGAAGCTCAGCGGTCGTAGGTCGCTGAAGGAGCAGTGCTCGGAACCTGCGGATCAGCAGGGGAGGACGTACCTTCCCTGGTGATCGATCGAAAGGTCACCGAGCAAGGCCGGCGTAGGCGCGTCGGCCCGGAGGGCACGTCCGTGCTCACCGTAGTCAACACCGACGGCACCCCCGCCGGCCGGGCGTCGCTGCTGGACGAGATCGTCCGGGAGGGCGCCCGGCGGATGCTCGCCGCCGGGCTGGAGGCCGAGGTCAACTCCTACATAGCCGAGTTATCCGACCGGCGGGACCGGGACGGCCGGCGTCTGGTGGTGCGCAACGGCTACCACCAGCCGCGGAAGGTCACCACCGCCGCCGAATCGGTTCGAAGTGAAGGCCCCGCGGGTGAATGACAAGAGGGTCGACGAGGCCACCGGGGAGCGCGAGAGGTTCTCCTCCCCGATCCTGACGTCCTGGTGCCGCAGGTCACCGAAGATCGCTGCTCTACCTGCACGGCCTGTCCACCGGCGACTTCGTGCCCGCGCTGGAGCAGTTCCTCGGCTCGGCCGCCGGTCTGTCGCCGGCCACCGTCACGCGGCTGACCGCCCAGTGGCGGGCCGACCACCGGGCGTTCCAAGAGCGCGACCTGTCCGGCACCGACTACGTCTACGTGTGGGGGGACGGCACCAAGGAACTGGTCGCCATGGCCGACGGCCACCGCGAATCGTCCGAGGCCTGGGCCGGCCTGCTGCGGGACTGCGCCCACCGCGGCATGCGCGCCCCGGTCCTGGCCGTGGGCGATGGTGCGCTCGGCTTCTGGAAGGCTCTGCGCGAGGTCTTCCCCGCCACCCGCGAGCAGAGGTGCTGGGTCCGCGAAATCGTCAACGTCCTCGACGCCCTGGCCAAGTCCGCGCAGCCGGCCGCGAAGAAGGCCCTGAGGAGACCTACAACGCCGAGGACCGCGAGCACGCCGAGCAGGCCATCACTACCTTCGCCAGGCTCTCCGGGACGAAGTTCCCGAAGGCCGTCAAGAAGATCACCGAGACCAGAAGAGCTGCTGGCTTTCTACGACGTCCCGGACGAGCACTGGATCCATCTGCGGACCACCAATTCCATCGAGTCGACCTTCGCCACCGTCCGGTTACGGACCAAGGTCACCAAGGGAGCGGGCAGCAGGGCGGCCGCTCTGGCCATGGTGTTCGAACTGGTCGAGTTTGCCCAGCACCGGTGGCGCGCGGTGAACGCACCCCGTCTCGTCGCACTCGTCTGCGCCGGCGCCTGCTTCGAGCGCGGCATACTCGTCGCACGTCCCAACCAGGAGGCAGCGTGATCACCCTCGAGCCTGAAACCATCCGCACCGACCGGCTGGACTTACTTCCCCTGCAGGTCGAGCACGCCGACGAGATGGCCGCGGTGCTGTCCGACCCCGACCTGCACACCTTCATCGGCGGCACCCCGGACACCGCGCAGGACCTGCGCGCCCGCTACGAACGTCTGGTGGCCGGCTCACCGAGCCCCGGCGAATCCTGGTGCAACTGGGTCATCCGACTCCGTGACGCCTCCTGCCTGGCCGGCTATGTCCAAGCGACGGTCACCGCCGACGACCGCGGAGCCGCTGCAGAGATCGCCTGGGTGACAGGCAGCCCCTGGCAACGACGCGGCATCGCCACCGAAGCCACCGGAGGGCTCGTCGCCTGGCTCCGACAGTGCCCGGTGCACACACTCATCGCCCACATCCACCCGGACCACCAGGCATCCGCCGCCGTCGCCACCGCAGCCGGCTTCACCCGCACCAACCAGTCGCACGACGGAGAGACCAGATGGCAGCTGACGATCAGCTGACTACGCACATCCACAGGCCTTGACGATTACTTTCGCTGAAGGGCAGCCAGAGGATGTCCAGGCAGCCCCAGTAACGGGTGAGTGATGTGGGAGGGATTGACGTTGACCACCTCGCCGGCGCTGACGATCGTGTAGATCTCGTCCGGCGCGGTGACCATGGGCCCGCGCTCGATCGTGCGCCCGCGCGGGGGGTGCGGGTACGAAGCTGTCGGCCCAGTAGTCGGGTACCTGTGGCGAGTTGGTGTGTTGGACGTCGGCGAGCATCTCCACGAAGACGAAGGTGCGGGCGGCCAGTTCGTGGACCAGGGCAACGGCCGGCATTCGCGGGTCGGTGAACAACACCGGGCCCACGGTGACGTCGTCCTCCCGCACGGGCAGCCAGGCGACCAGGACGTCGATGCCCCGCGCCGCAGCCCGACGAAGGGTTCGTTGAAGGGTGCGTGGCGGATCGACAGTTCCCACTGCGGATGCCGTGAGCGGAACGTCTGCGAGTAGAGCCGCAGATCGTAGGCGTTTTCTGGGGATCACGCCGACGCTCAGCCGGCCGCTGACTCCGCGGGCGGCCATCCGCGCGCGTCCCGGGGACCGTGCAGGCCCGCGTAGACCGGCCGCAGGTCATCGCGCAGCTGCCGGCCGACTTTGGTCATGCGCACGCTGCGGCTGGTGCGGTCGAACAGCTGGGCGCCGATCCGCCGCTCCGGGCCGTGATCGCCTGGCTGACCCAGGCGGGGGACACGTGCAGCCGCTCCGCGAACGGCCGAAGTGCAGTTCCTCGGCCAGCACCAGGAAGATCTCGATGCCACGCACTTCCACAGCCACCCCCCTGGCGAAGCCCCGACGACCCGGCTGTCGCGCACCGCGGAAGCCTCTCGCGCCCTCAGCCGGGCAGGAGCCCCAGGTCGCTCACGACGCGAGCGAAGGCACGGATCATCTCGTTCTCGGACTCGGTCCGCCACACCAGCGAGTACGCCAGCGGCTCCAGCCCCTTGACCGGCAGGTAGGCGATGTCCGGACGCGGGTAGTAGCGGGCCATGTGCGCTGGAAAGAGGGCGACCGCCTCCCTCATGCCCACCAGCATGAAGATCTCCTCGGCGATGTTCACAATGGCGCCCCGGTCGATGAACCGACCATGTGGTGTGTGCTCCGGGACGTAGTGGTCCATCCAGTGGTCGGGCGCCGGGCTGGTGGACACGTGCTGGAAGTCGCTCGCCTCCTCCAGGGTGACCGAGGACCACCGCGCGAGCGGATGCTCAAGGTCTACGGCCAGCGTTCTCGGCTCGGAGAAGAGCGTGGGACCCACGGTCAGGTCGGGTTCCTGGACGGCAGGCCAGGTGACCAGGATGTCGGCCTCCCCGTTGCGCAGTTGGGCGAAGGGGTCGGCGTAGGTCGACATGCGCAGCCGCAGCTCCCACTGCGGGTGCCGGGCACGAAAGGTCTCGAAGTAGCGGCGCAGCTCCTGGATGTTGACGGGGAACAGGCTCACCCGGAGCGTGCCCGTCTTTCCCCGGGCGGCCAGCCGTGCACGCTCCAGACTCTGCGTCAGACCGTGGTGCACGAGGCGCAGATCATCCCGCAGTTGCTCACCGAGAAGCGTCAGCCGGACATTGCGGCTGTCCCGGGCGAACAGCTCCGCACCGATGGAGCACTCCTGCTTCTTGATCGCCTGACTGACCCGCGCCGTGGAAACGTGCAACCGCTCCGCAGCCCGGCCGAAGTGCAGTTCCTCGGCCAGAGTCAGAAAGATCTCGATGTCGCGCAGCTCCACGTACCCCCACTTTCCCCGTACCGCCCACGCAACGGGCACCGCGACCGTACATCAGACCAGTCTCGCAAGGACCAACGGACACCGAGTCGGCGAGCGTCACCGACTGCGGCCGGACCGCCCTCCGGCCTGGCATACCTTGCTCCGGCACTCGCTCAGTCGCACCGTGGGTGTACTAGGGTCTGTTGCGAAAGTGGATCAAGGTCGTGAAATGATCACTTGCCGTGGGGCGTGGTGACCTGACGCATGGCCAGTGGGTTCGGCTTGAACCGCTGTTGCCGACGGGCAAGAAGCCAGGACGGCCGCCGACGTGGACCCGTCGGCAGCTGATCGACGGCATACGGTGGCGGACCAGGACTGGTGCGCCGTGGCGGGATCTCCCCGAGCGGTACGGGCCGTGGGATCGGGCCTACAACCTCTTCCGGCGGTGGCAACGCGACGGCACGTGGAAGCGGATCTTCGAGCAACTGCAGGCCGAGGCCGATGCGAAGGGCCTGATCACGTGGGATGTCAGCGTGGACTCCACGATCGCCCGCGCGCACCAGCACGCCGCCGGGGCTCGCAAAAGGGGGATCTGCAGAAGGAGCCTCCTGGTGGCGTCGACGCCGAGCCTGACGACCACGGCCTCGGACGCTCGCGCGGCGGACTGACCACCAAGCTGCACCTTGCGGTCGAGCAGGGACAGAAGCCTCTGTCCCTGCTCGTGACCGCCGGACAGAGGCACGACAGCCCGCAGTTCCAGCCCGTGCTGGAGGGCATCCGGGTGCCCCGCATTGGCCCGGGCCGGCCCCGCACCAAGCCGGACAAGGTCCGTGCCGATAAGGCCTACGGCTCTCGCGCGAACCGCGCGTACCTGCGCAGACGAGGTCGCGTGCACCATTCCGGAGAAGGCCGACCAGGTCCGCAACCGCAAGAAGCTCGGCTCCCGAGGCGGCCGACCGCCCAAGTTCGACACGGCCGACTACAAGGAGCGCCACGCGGTGGAATGCGGGATCAATCGGGTGAAGCGCCACCGAGCCGTCGCCACGCGATATGACAAGCTCGCCGTCCGTTACGAGGCAACCGTAACCGTACTGGTCGCAGCCATCGACGAGTGGCAATGACCAGCAGCCGTCCCAGCACCCACAGGGCATGTCCGGTTGATCCTCCCGGACTTCATCGAGCCGGAGGCGGGTCACTGACCACCCGAGTTGTCGGGCTCGACCACTCGGAAGCGTTCCGCAACGACAAGCGTGTCGTCATCAATGACTGGGGTGCGTCCCAGGTACTCGCTCACGCCATCGCTCCGGAAGAACTCTTCGTGGGCTGCCCGCCACTCCGCCACGTCGGAGTAGCCGCGTCCTTCGGCTCGCGCGAAGTCGTCGTCGATCTCCTTCATGGGAACGACGCGCACGTCGATGAGCTCGATCGTGACGGCCGGACGACCTTCGGAATCAAGCACCGAGAATCGCTGTCCGGTCACCGGTACTGCCTCGCCGGCGTGTTCGTAGATCTCCAGGAGACCCGTGAGCGCGGTCTTCTGACCGCTCAGGATCGCCGCCACACCACGGTCACGTTCCGGACCCGGGAAGGCGAGTTCAAGGGTCGGAAGGTCGTCATGTCCCATCGAGCGAGGGTATGAAGCCCGGCCGCGTTGATCAAGGGCCACCGCTCCGCTCACCCCCGAACCCACAGCAAGCACTTTCACAACACGCCTAGCGGCACAGGCGCCCTCGCAACCGCACCCGAGAGGAAATCCTTGCCTCGGTCCACCCGAACCCGGCCCGGCAGGCCACCGAACGGCCCGTACGGGGCGGCCCGGCTGATCCCCGAACGCAGCGCGGCCAGGACGGCGTCCCGAGCCGGCTGGTGCGGTGTGACCGCTACCCCCACGATCGCCTTCGACGCCACATCGATGAACCACGTCACCCACGGACACACCGCGGCCCCGTCCAGGGCGACGCGGACCGGGATACGTTTGTGATCACCCTCCCAGCAGGCGTTGCGGTACGTGGGCGGCCGTTTGCCGTAGACGTCGTAACGACGACGTGCTGCTTCACCGCCCTTCAGCCCGGCCCGCTCCCCCCCCCCCGCCCAAGTCCCGGCGTACCGCGCGTTCCATGGTCCGAAGAGAAGGCACCGAGCCCGGGTCACCAGCCGCGGCCGCTTCCGCGAGCAGCTCGCGGTGGACCGCGGCCACGGTCCCACCCCACACCGCCAGACGGACACGCATATCTGGCGTCACACCGGCCCGTGACGGAGTCCGTGCGGACAGCCGCCCATCGCGCCGGGCCGCCCCCACCCAATTCCACACCGTCCGCAGTGACACACCAAGAGACCCAGCGACCGCCCGCGCGTGCTCGGTGGCCAACTCGCCCCGGGAATCAAGGGCCATCAAGCGCGCCACCGCGCCCTCACGCCCGCCAGCCGGCCACCGCCGCAGCATGTCCTCGCCACCAGAAACCCGATCGGACACTCCTCACCCCCGGCTGCACCTCGTGCAGGTGGTGGCTGTCCGCCGTGGCCTCATCCATCCCGACAGGATGAAGCAGGCTCCCGACCCCCCATGGGGCGCCGGGGCGCGGTTATGGGCGTTCCGGTTACGTGCGAGGCGCCGACTCGATGAGCAGTGCGTCCATGGGCTTGGTCCGATGGGGGCGCAGCACTTCCAGCCAGGTCACTCCGCTGTCCAGGAGACGCCCCATAGATCCGAAGCCGTTCCATCCCAGATCGACGAAGCAGCGTTCAGCCGGCTGGTCCCGGCCGAATAGCCGCTGACCGTGCAATGTGACTTCTCCGAGGTCAACGCCCCGCTGCTCCAACGCGACCAGAGCGCACGTCGCCGCCCGGCGCAACGGGCTCGTCTCCACCCAGCGCCGCCGTACATGCCGGACGGCTTCAGGGTCCTCGATGTCTCCGTCCAACAGCCTCAGCGGCGTGATATTGATCTTGCCCTTCATGTGCCGGCCGAACAGCTCAATCCGCGCCGGGCGCGGCACCAAGCTCTCCAGCCCCTCAAACTCTGCGAGCATGTGGTCCCGGGGCGCCGGCTCGGCTTCCGGGTCCGCGCTCAAGGAGGAAAGACGCTCGCGAGCCAGGGAGAAGGGCTCTCCCTTCCGCCAGAGCAAGAACAGCTCGTCGACGTCGACATCGTTCGGCTCCAGCGCCCCACGCGCGTACGACCCGAAGACGTACACCTCCTCGACCAGGCCTAGCGGCCAACCACCAACCTCAAGCCGCGTGATCATGTCCGCCAGCAGCCGCGTCGCCCGCTCGCGCTTCACCCGGCCACGCCCTCGGCATACGCGGCACGGAACTCCTGTGCCACCACGAAAACAGAACCCGGGACCGCACGCGGCTTCCCGTCCTCAAACGTCCGCTCGATCACCTTTACGGCGGCCCTCCCCCGCTGCAGCTCATACTCCTCAACCGCGGCGGCGAACTCTGCAGGAACCTCCCGCCGGTCCACCACACCCGCCACAGCAACCTGCGGGAAGGAACCACCAAACGTCTGCAGCTTCACCCACCCCAGGGACCGGCCAGCCTTACGCATCGCCGAGCGAATCAGAGCAACCCCGCCCAGCTCCTCCGCCTCATCAACACCGAGCCGAAGCTCATACGACCCTCCGAACCCGCCACCGCCCGGCGGACACGACCGACGCAACAACGGCACCAGGACACCGACAAGACGCTCATGACGCGGATCACCCGCAAACGACGGCATCCACCGAGCGTAGCCAGACACGACACGGCCCCACCCAGCGTTCCACCACACCCACCAAAAGGAGCGACAAGCCCCCCACCCACCAAACGACACCAGCCTTCACCGGCAAAACGACACCCTGGCACCGGCATCACCCCAGCCCAACACCAGTGAAAACTGTGACGCACACCCAATGCACAACACACGACGCCCATCACTCATGCAATAACGCCCCGGGACAGCGATACCCCGTGGTTCTCTCACGCCCAGGACAGTGGCCCTACACCCCCTCAACCACCACTGACCAGCAGCAACACCCCCAGGCCCGCTATCACTCACCCACTGTCCCGAAACCGAGAGATCGCAGCTGGGCATCGTGAAGCCAGGCGTTGAGCCCGTCGGCATCCTCAGCCAGGGTGAACCTGAGGTGGGGCAGCGCGAGGCGCAGCGCGAAGCGCAGATGGACGTCGTCGCGCAGCGGGGCGAGGTCACGGTGCCAGGAACGTTCCTCGGCTGGTTCGCTGCGAGTGCGTACCTGGGCGTAGTCGGGTTCGGTGGGCAGGGTGCGGCGGTCGGGCATGAACTGTGCCAGTCCCTGGACCCACCCGGTGGCGGATCGGCCGTCGTCGGTGACGGTCAGGGCCACGTGGCCGAGGCGGCCCCAGGGAGTCACGATCCGTCCGCCTGGTCTGGTCTGCTCGACCCAGGCCCAGGGGATCCGCTCAACGGCATAG
Source organism: Streptomyces sp. NPDC006314 (assembly GCF_040613075.1). NCBI lineage: Bacteria > Bacillati > Actinomycetota > Actinomycetes > Kitasatosporales > Streptomycetaceae > Streptomyces > Streptomyces sp. NPDC006314. The sequence continues at coordinate 12,423 of NZ_JBEXRL010000038.1, forward strand.
GTGGCGATGACGCGGTCGTAGAGGGCATCGGGTGCCCATCCGTCGTTCCCGTCACCGGTGTGCACGTTCACCGGGGTGCCGGCTGCGGAAAGTGCCTGGCGTGCGGTGTCGGTCAGCTCGTGGTCGGCCTCGATGCTTCCGCACCGCAGGAACCCGTCGGCGGGTGCCCGTCGGGTTCCATGGCCTTACCCTGATCTCCGCAGCCACACTGCACCGTCCCCTGCACGGCGGACATCCGTCCGCCGTGCAGGGGATCGGGCGGCCGTCACAGAGCGATGGTGTTCCAGGTCAGTTCACGCTGGTGGCCGTGTCGCCAGCCCCGGGTGCGGATGGCGCCGGAGGTGGGCCCCTCCCCGGTGCGGGACTTGGCGTCGACGTTCTGCCCGCTGTCCATGAAGGACTGCAGGGCACGGCCGCCCCAGTCCTCCTGCCCGCCCCAGCTCCACTCCTGTGCGATCTGCGAGCGGTCGTAGTCGGCCATGACCACGGCTCCCTCGTCACCGCCGGTGTAGGCCATGACCTGATCCTTGGCCGGGTTGTACAGGGTGTAGGTGTTGTCCGCCCGCTCCACCACCAACCACTGGCAGTAGAGGTCCCGGGTGTTCACGGTCTTCAGTAGCAGCGAATCGTCGGCCGGGGTGCTGCACAGGATCTTTCCCGGGAAGGCGGCGCTCTGGATGATGACGGCGCCCGGGATGCCCATGGACGACCTGGCGACGGACGACGCGGTCGCCTCGGCGGCCCCGGCGGTGGGGGCGAGCGTCGTACCGAGCAGCGCGGTTCCCAGGCCGAGTGAGGCCACGACGGTGGCGATGGCGCGACGCGCGGACATGGTTCTGTTGATCGACATGATTCAGCTCCATGACTGGAAGGAAGGGCACTGCGGATGGCAGGGCCCGCGGCTGACTTTCGGCTTGCTCATGTACCGGCCCTTTACGGAAAGGGCGGGAACAGGTGCCCCGTAAAAGCGCCTCACCGGGCTGCCGCGGCATGAACAGTACCCGTGCGGCATGTGCATAACAACGGCACGTGGGAGAAATTCCGCACCACAAGTACCTGCCCCTATTCCCTTCCGGCATTCCTTCCCAATCCCTTCCGGGTTTTCTTCCCACGGTTTTTCCGGTCGGATTTCCCTGAGTTTTTCCTGGCGCACACACGGCCCGAGTGGTGTGCTGTGCGCGGGCGCGTACCTAGACCGCGGTCCGAGCAGCGTTCGGCCCGTGAACGCGCAGTCCGAGACCGTGTCAGTGCAGCCGAGGCCGAAGGGGGAGCCCGATGCTCGGAACGTCCGCCGGCGGGAGACGGCACGCTGCGTTCCGGCCTCAGAGGGCGCGGAACGCCTCGGGACCTGCCCCATTGGTCGGCGCGAGGGTCCTGGCGTTCGCCATGGCCGTTGTGTCCACGCGGCTGATCACCCACGAGGTACGGCGCAGACGAGCCAGCAGTTCCGTCGCCTCGTGGTCGGTCAGCAGCAGCGATTGGGCGATCTTGCGGTCGCTGTGGCCGCTTCGCACCATCTCCAGCATCTGGTGCTCGGTCACCGACAGGGCGGCAGTCACGGGGGGCGAAGGGCGGGGCCGGATCCCCGCTGCATTCAACGCCCGGCGCACCCGACCGGCCAGAAGGACACTGCCACAGGTGTCGGCGAGCTCCAGTGCCTCGCTCAGTGCCCGGCGTCCGCGATCGCTCTCACCGGTCCGCATCAGGCTGGCTCCCAGTTCGTACCACGTACGGGCCAGCTCCAAGCGTGCCGGTGAACGTTCCAGCGTGGTCACGGCTTCTTCCAGCAGAGCCAGTCCTTCCCGGCCGCCCGTCACCACGCCCAGACAGCGCAGCGCCGTCCCGATCGCTCGATCGGTGCCCCACCGGTGAGCCAGCTCGACTTCCTCGGTGGCGAGCTCGCGCGCCTCCCGCTGCCGTCCGAGCGCCAGCAGACAGGTGGCGGCCTGCGACCGCCAGGGCATCATGGCGAGATTCGTCACGTGCGCGTATCTCTCCTGAGCCCCGTAGTCCAGCAAGACGGCGAGGGCAGCACTGTGTTCGCCCCGTTCCGCCAGCAGGCGGCTGCGCACCAGAAGCGTCGGCCCCTGCCAGAGCCACCCTGCGTGCCCGCTTTCCGCTTCCGCGGCCAGCGCTTCGGTCGCCAAGGCCCATTCACACCGCTCGATCAGCGATTCACCCACCAGAGCCGTCATCCCGAGCCCGACTCTGCGTTCGAGTCCCCCGGCGGCCTCTTGACCAGGGTGTCCGAAGTCCAGAGTGAGCCCGACCTGCTGGCCACGGCGGGTGCGGACGGTCAACTGCCACATCATGGAGGCGGAAACCAGCCGGAAGGAGCCCCACCGCTCCCCCAGGCTTGCCACCTGGGCGAACCGCGCCGCCGCGTCGTCCAGGCGGTCAGTGGTCACGAACCCCATACCGGCAAGACTGACGAGCATTTCGGCGCCGTCCCTGACGGCGATCCCGCCTCGCAGCGCCCGGTCGAGAAGGTCGTTGGTGACCGCGGCGCTTGCGTCCCCCGTGACGGCCGCGGCCGACAGCGCCGCCAAAACCGCGCACTCTCCGGGTGTGTCACCGGGCAGGTCGTATGCCCGTAGTTTCTCGGCGTGCTTGCGGGCCGCCGCCAGTGTGGACATGTCCTCGTAGCCGATCAGCAGCATCTGCGCCTGCAGATACCACGACACCTCTCGGCCGAGCCCGGTGCCGTCATCCGCCTGGTGCAGCTCTTCGACGGCTCGGGCGAGCACGTCGACGGCACGTGCGTGCTCGTGCCCGCCGACGAACAGGACACCGGCGAGCACGTGGGCGGCCTGTGCCCGCGCGTAGGGATCCGTCAGCGTCGAGAGAGCCTGCGTCAGGTGGTGCATGGCCGCCGTGTCGTCGACCAGTGCTTCGGCGGCGCCCAGTTCCAGCAGCAAAGGACCTTGTTGTGCGACGGTCATGGGTTCCCGCAGTGCCCGGCGGAGGTAGGTGACGGTGGTCGCCGGGGCTCCCCGGCTGCGTGTGAGGCGGGCCGCCTCCCGTAGTGTGTCCACCCTCCACTGCTCACCGCTGGGTTCAGCCAGCAGGAGATGGGTGGCCACCCTGTCCCCCGCCGCCCCCTCGCGCTTGAGCAACTCTGCTGCCCTCGCGTGTCCGGTGGCCAGCTCGACGGGTCCCATCACGGCGTCGGTGATCGCCCGGCGGATCAGGGGATGGTCGAACCGCGGCACGTCACCCGGTGCCAGGACGCCGATCCTCTGCAAGCGGTGGCCCTGCTCCTTGGCCTCCGCCTCGGCCAGTCCCGCGAGTTCGGCCGCGATGTGCCAGGCGACCCCGTCTTCGAGCACCACGAGAGACCGGGCCAGTTGCCGGACCGCCTCCGGCTGGCTGCCGAGCCGCTCCACCACGGTTACGGTCAGGATCTGACCCTGAAACTCGGCGACCCGGGACGCGTGTTCGGCGCTGGGGGTGACCGCGTGGTCGGCCAGGGTACGCAGCAACTCGCGTAGCAGCAGCGGGTTTCCTTGCGTCGCCGCCGTGCAGGCGGAGACGAACTGCGGATCGGCGTCGTGCCCCAGAGCCGTCCGCACCATTGGCGCGACGCCGTCGGCGGTGAGCGCAGGCAGCCCGATCTTCCGGCAGTGCGGCTGTGCGGCGATGCGTTGCAGCAACGGCTGGGCCTCTGACCCGGTGCCCGCACGTGCCGCCAGCACCACCATCAACGGCAGGCTGCGCAGCCGCCGCACCACATACTCGAGCCAGCGCACCGAAGGCCCGTCCGCCCAGTGAACGTCGTCGATCACCAGCGCGAGCGGCCCGTCGTCGGTGACATGCACCATGAGCCAGTACAAACTGTGCAGGACACTCAGCGTCGACTCCGCTGACAGCCCTTCCTCTCCCCCACCGGTGCCCTCCACGCGCAAGGCGTGCGACGCCGGTTCGGCGGGTCCCGAGAGCAGCCGTTCCCGCCCGGCGTCATCGGTGCGCGCCAACAACGGCTCGGCCAGCTGCCGGACGACCGAGAAGGCGAAGTCCTGCTCCAGCTCGGCGCCACTGGCCCGCACCACCCGTAGGCCTTGCTCTTGCTCATCGGCCGCCCAGGCGTTCAGCAGGGAGGTCTTCCCCATACCCGCATCCGCCCGCACCAGCACCACTGTCCCCTGACCGGCACGCGCCTCCCGCGCAGCGCGCGCCAGCACCGCCAACTGGTCGGTCCGCTCGGCAAGAGCAGCCCTCGTCTCCTCACCGCTGGTAGCCGAAGGAGCAGGCGGGCCGGAGCGCCCGGCCGTGAGCAGGGCGGCTGCGTCGGCGCCCTCCAGCCGCAACGCAGCGACCAGCATCTGCACGGTGCGCCGTTGGGGCCGGTCACGGCGGCCCCGCTCCAGGTCCCTGATGGACCGTGCGGTCAGCCCGGCCGCCTCGGCCAGCTCCTCCTGCGTCAGGTGCGCCGCACGGCGGAACTTCAGCAGAGCCTCACCGAACGCTTGCAATGAACACCACCGTCGGTAAGGCGTCGACCTTGCACCGCGACCGCAACGAGCACGGCCACCCTTGCTCGACCACCACAGCGCCCCCTCGGCGGCCACCACCCCCGCTCCTCGCGACGCCGTTCGGGCGGAGGCCGGCCGGAGCGACCGTGTCCACGGTCCTACCTGTTGGTAACAGGAACCGGACCATACCGGCGATCTCCGAGCCGCCCAAGGGAACCGGACCGGTTTGGCGTCTTTCCGACGGTACGTGTACGGCGAGGACTCGAAGCGCACGGCCGGTCGGCTTCTTCCGGCCGCGGAGCCGCCGGCCGCCGTCGGCCCGGTCCGGCCGTGCAGGACCGCGTGGTGGATCACCGCCGGCATGGGCGGCCCGGGCGACGGACCTGTCGAGCAGGGCGCCGCCGGTGTCGTCTGGGCTGCCGCTCTGCCCGATTGCGGCCCTGACGGCGACTTCTTCCGGCAAGGCGTACCTTGGCCGATTCCCGCCCGGCGAGATCGCCGCCGCCGTCGGCATAGCCGCCGCCCATGACGCTCACATCCGCCAACTCAAGCACTCACTCGCCGACTCAGGCGCTCAGTCACACGGGTGGGCGGGGAGGATCACCCGGGCGAGGCTCTACAGGTCGAACTCCAGCTGCTCGACGTCGGTGAACTCCACCTCCAGGCCGTGGGCGCGGCGGCCGCTGTCGCGGAATTAAAACCTCGCCCAGGGCTTCGGCAGCGATCTCGCGGAGCTGCTGTTCGCCGGCGACGGCTCACAGATAGAGGCCACAAAATCACCTCTGCTGGACCGACCTTAACCACAGAACGGAAGCTCACAAATGGGAAACTTGAAATTCGGCGTGCGGAGGTACCGGCGCCGAACGGCCCCTTGGGCCGGGCGGCGGAACCCCCGACGACACCCGCCACGCCCTTAGAGGTCGTTTTCACCTTAACTGCCTTGGTATCGGAGGATTTCTGTAGTGCCGGATGGCGGTGCGGAAAAGGCGGCAGATGCGGTCGGGGTTTGTGGTCCGAGTGGGGTGACGAGTGGGGCGGGATGCTGCTTGTTCC
>NZ_JBEXRL010000039.1:0-17041 GCF_040613075.1 Streptomyces sp. NPDC006314
CCGGGGGCCCGCGGGCGGGGGGGGGCGGCGGGGCCCCCGCCGGGGGCCCCCCCCCCCCCCCCGCCCCCGGCCGTCGGCCTCCTGGCCGGCGCCGGTGAGCCGGATGCGCTGGGCGCGCCGGTCGTCCGGGTCGGGACGCGGATCCCGCCCGCCCCGACGCCCCTTCCACGACCGCTTCACCCGCCGCTCGCCCGTTCCGGAAGCGCAGCGGCGCCGGAACTTCGCCGAACCGTCGGCCGCCGACGGACGCGGCCCCACCCGCACCGACCCGGCCTTCGGCGGCCGGCAGGCCCCCGAACCTGCCTGCCGCCCTGTTCGGCCGCCTTCCCGGTGAGCACCGACGCCCGCCGGACCGCCGCACGGTCCTCGCCGGCCCGCGCGGCGATCCCGGTCTTGCCCGCGCCAGGTGTCCGGCGCAACCTGGTCCTATGGGCGCTCGGGACGGCCCCACACTCATCACATCCGTACAGCGGGCCTTCCGTCTGCTGGAGGCGGTGAGCGCGCACGAGAACGGCGCGCCGGCGAAGCAGCTGGCACGCGAGACGGGGCTGCCCCTGGCCACCGCCTACCACCTGCTGCGCACCCTGGCACACGACGGATACGTGCGGAAACTCGACGACGGCGGTTTCGTGCTGGGCGACACTCTGAACTCACTGCACGCCGCGGGCCGCGGGCAGACGCGGCTGAGCCGCGTACGCCCGGCACTGGCCGCCCTGCGCGACGACCTGTCCACCGCCACCTACCTGACGTTCTACGAGGAGGGCGAGATCAGGGTCGCCGAGATCGTCGACGGCCCCCGTACGCCACGGGTGGACCTCTGGGTGGGGTTCGAGGACGCCGGACATGCCACGGCACTGGGCAAGTCCGTGCTGCGTGAGCTGGACGAGGACGCCCGCCGGGACTACCTGTCCAGGCACCACCTCGCCGACCTCACGCCACGGACGATCACCAGTCTTCCGGAGCTGCTCCGCAGGATCGACTCGCCCCCCTTGTCACCGGCCGTAACGGACCTGGAGGAGTACGCGCTCGGCACCGTGTGCGTCGCCGTGCCCGTCTACTGCGGGGACACGCCCGGCTCACTCGGCGTCTCCCTGCCGGTGGAACGGCAGGCCCAGTTGCAGGAGATCCGGGCCCGACTGCTCCGGATCGCGAGCCGTGTGACCAGGAGCCTCTCGCTCACTATCTGAAAATCCGCTCCTTGTCGCTGCCCGCGCCCGGCCCGTTTGCTTGATGAAAGGGACATTCCGGGTGCGCACCCCCTACAGACAAGGACTGCGGACGAGACATGAGCCAGGCCCGACACCATGGCGGCGACCACGCGCCGATGCGGCTGCCCAGGAAGCGTGTGGCCGACGCCTGGGAATCGACCCGCCGACGTGCCAGCGGGCAGCTGGCCGCAGGAATGCCGGTGCTGCCGGTTCTGGTCATCACCGTCGTGGTGGTCGCCGACGCCGCCGGAGGGGCGGGGATGATCTGGCTGCCGCTGCTGGCGGCCGGGCCCGCGCTGGCAGCCGCCACCAACGGGACGCGCGGTGTGCTCTGTGTCGGTCTCCTCGCCATGGCGATGGGCGCGGCAGTGGGCATCGGGCACGGGGTTCCCGCACGCGAGCTGGTGGCCGTGCTGTCCGCCCTGCCGGCCGTCACCGCGGCGAGCGGACTGGCCAGCGCGCTGCGTGGCCGTCGTGAACAGGTCCTCGACGCCGTCCGCTCGGTCGCCGAGGCCGCCCAGCACGCGCTGCTCCAGCCCGTCCCGGAGATGGTCGGACCGTTCCAGGTTGCCGTCCGCTACAGCGCCGCGGCGGCGGAGGCCCGGATCGGTGGGGACCTCTACGCCCTGGTGCCGACCCCACACGGGATCCGGCTGATCGTCGGCGACGTGCGGGGCAAGGGGCTGCCCGCCGTGGGGACCGCCGCACTCGTGCTCGGGGTGTTCCGCGAGGCCGCCTACGACGAGCCCGACCTGCTTGCCGTCGTCGGCAGGATCGAGCGGAGCCTGGCGCGCAACCTCGGCACCGACGACTTCGTCACCGCCGTGGTCGCCGGACACCCCCCCTCGGGACACCTGGAGGTCGTCAACTGCGGACACGCGCCTCCGCTGCTGATATCCGCGACCGGAAGCGTCGGCACGGTGGAGCCCACCCATCCCGCTCCACCCCTGGGGCTGCGCGCCCTCTCGGGTCAGTCCCCCCACCTTCAGCGGCTGCCGTTCGCGGTGGGAGACCAGTTGCTGCTCTACACCGACGGGGTCACCGAGGCCCGCGATCACGAGCGCGAGTTCTATCCGTTGGCCAAAGGTGTGGCCCGCCATGTGTCCGACGAGCCGGCACGCACGCTCACCGCTCTCCATGACGAACTGCTGGCCCATGTGGGCGGCCGGCTGCACGACGACGCTGCACTGCTCCTGCTCCGGAAGAAGACCGCGGGCGAGCCGGTCCCCGTGGTGCCCCGGTCGGGGGCCGCGCTTCAGACCGCGACCAGCTCCGCCCACCGGGTGACCCCGCCGGCGTGAAGGCGTATGCCGTGACGGGTCGCCAGGGCGTGGACGATCGCCTCGCCCCTGCCGTGCTCGTCCGGGTCGATCCCCACGAGGGACTGAGCCACGGAAAGCGCGGGTCCCGCGTCGGTGACCTCGACGCGCAGGGTGCGGCCGCCGTCATCTCGCGCCCACGACAACCGGAGCACGGCCGGAGGCCGGGCATGAACGATCGCGTTGGTGGCAAGCTCCGACACCACGAGCAGCGCGTCCTCGACGATCTCCGGGCACACTCTCCAGTCGGCGAGGACCGCCGCCGCCCGTCGGCGTACGGCCGAGACGCCGCCTGCGACGGGCGGTACCGGACACACGTGTTCGCATGCCGCCCTAAGCAGCGTGCTGAGCTGTGCCGCCATGTTCTCTCCCGATGGTCTGTGCTGCCGGTCTGCGCCGTGTCCCAGTGCGTTCCGGGCTCCAAAGCACGTTATGGAGACAAATCGGGCCGGTCAATGAACGCCGGTCGGCATTACCGAACGGCGGCCTCCCGACCGTCCCCCCCGACCGCACGGCGAAGCGCCCGTGGCGGTAATAGGCTCGCTTCATGACCGGCCCAGTCCAGTCGATCGAACGGGCGGCGGCGATTCTGCGCCTGCTCGCCGGTGGGCCCCGCCGGCTCGGACTCGGCGAGGTGGCGGCCTCGCTCGGGCTGGCGAAGGGCACCGCCCACGGCATTCTGCGCACGCTCCAGCACGTGGACTTCGTGGAGCAGGACGCGGCGACCGGGAAATACCAGCTCGGAGCCGCCCTGCTGCACCTCGGCACCAGCTACCTGGACGTCAACGAGCTGCGCTCGCGCTCGCTCAACTGGGCCGACGCCCTGGCCGCCCGCAGCGGGGAGGCGGTGCGCCTGGGGACCCCTCTCGAGGGCAACGTCCTCATCGTCCACCACGTGTTCCGGCCGGACGACACCTTCCAGACGCTGGACGTGGGCTCGCTGCTGCCCCTGCACGCCTCTTCCCTCGGCAAGGTGCTGCTGGCCTTCGGGACCGCGACCGTCGAGCCGGCGCTTGACGCGTACACCCCGCACACCCTGGTCGATTCCGAGCAGCTCGGCCGGGCGCTGGTCCAGGTCAGGGAAGTCGGATGGGCCTCCGAGATCCAGGAGATGAGCATGGGCGAGGCGGGGATCGCCGCGCCGATCCGAGGGCACGGCGGCCTCGTCGTCGGCGCCGTTGGGATGTCCGGGCCGGTCGAGCGGATCTGCGACAGCCGGGGCCACCCCCGCCCCGGTCTGATCACCCTGCTCCGTGACGCCGCACGGGCGATCTCCAGAGACCTGGGAGCCGCCCGCTGGTAGGCCAGGACAGCCGCCCCTCGATCCGTCGGAAGGCAGACCCGATCATGGCTGAACGGTACGTATTGTCCATCGATCAGGGCACCAACTCGACCCGATGCATACTGTTCGACCACCGTGGGCGGCTGGTCTCGGTCGCACAGAAGGAGCACCACCAGCACTTTCCCAGGCCCGGATGGGTCGAGCACGACGCGGTCGAGATCTGGCAGAACCTGCGGCGCGTCGTGCCGGAGGCCCTGTCCGACGCCGGTGTCGACAAGGGGCAGATCGCCGCCATCGGCCTGGCCAACCAGCGCGAGACGACGGTGCTCTGGGACCGGCGGACCGGCGCCCCACTGGGCCGGGCGATCGTCTGGCAGGACACCCGCACAGCGCCGCTCGTCGAAGACCTCGGACAGCGCCCCGGAGAGGCGTTCTTCCTGGAGCGGTGCGCTCTGGCGCCCTCCACCTACTTCTCGGCGCTGCGGATCCGGTGGCTGTTCGACCACGTCAAGGGCATCGAGCAGCGCGCCAAGGACGGCGAGGTGCTGTTCGGAACGATGGAGAGCTGGCTGGTCTGGAATCTCACCGGTGGCGCCGACAGCGGCCTGCACATCACCGACGCGACCAACGCCAGCCGCACGATGCTGATGAACATCCGCTCGCTCACCTGGGACGACGAGCTGCTCGCCTTCTTCGGGGTGCCCCGCTCGATGCTGCCCGAGATCAGGTCTTCCGCCGAGACGTACGGCGAGGCCCGCTCGCTGCTGCCGGGCGTCTGCATCACGGCCGCCCTCGGCGACCAGCAGGCCGCCCTCTTCGGCCAGACCTGCTTCTCCCCCGGCGAGGCCAAGTGCACCTACGGAACGGGCAGCTTCCTGCTGCTCAACACCGGTAGTGACGTCGTGCGGTCCCGGCACGGACTCCTCACGACCGTCGCGTACAAGATCGGGAACCAGCAGCCGGTCTACGCCCTGGAAGGGTCGATAGCGATCACCGGCGCACTCGTCCAGTGGTTCCGTGACCGGCTGGGCATGATCAGCAGCGCCCCGGAGATCGAGACCCTCGCGCGGACGGTCGAGGACAACGGCGGCTGCTACATCGTCCCCGCCTTCTCCGGTCTGTTCGCGCCCCGATGGCGCAGCGACGCACGCGGGGTCATCGTCGGCCTCACCTCGTACATCACCAAGGGGCACCTGGCGCGTGCCGTCCTGGAGGCCACCGGATGGCAGACACGCGAGGTCGTCGACGCCATGAACGCCGATTCCTCGGTCGCCCTCCAGCAGCTCAAGGTGGACGGGGGCATGACCGCGGACAACCTGCTCATGCAGTTCGTGGCGGACGTGCTCGACGTGCCCGTGGTGCGGCCCATGGTCGCCGAGACGGTTTCCCTCGGCGCCGCGTACGCGGCCGGGCTCGCCGCCGGCTACTGGTCCGACCTGGAAGTGCTGCGCCGCAACTGGCACCGGGCCGCCCAATGGCTGCCCGACATGGATCCCGAACTGCGGGAGTCGGAGTACGACAACTGGCAGCGGGCCGTCGAACGATCCCTCGGGTGGGTCAGACCGCCACGATCCTCCTGACCAGGACCGCCGTGACCCTGCCGTTCATCCCGCCGATGCGCGCCACCCCGGGCCGGCTGCCGTCCTGATCTCCGGCGGGCCCACGAGGTGTGTCGCCTGCCACCGTCCTTCGACGCGCAAGCGCCCACCGCGCGGGGCCGGCCGTGCCGGCCAGGCATCGGCACCTCGGTGGCCCGCGCGGTCGCGGGCGTGATGCTGGCGCAGATGACGGTCGGCCTCGGCGGTCACGCGCTGCCGTCGGAGAACGGCTGCGGAGAAACGCCGGGTCGCGGCCGCCGCGGCCGAGCTGCTCGGGGACCAGCGACGCCGGCTGGTGGACGCGGAGACGGTGTTCGTGGACGAGGGCTTCACCCCGCCGTCGTGGCGATCGGCGCGGGCGCGGCCCTGCTCGCCTTCTTCCTCGCCTCCCTCCTGCCCCGCCACCGCCCGGCCGGCCCGGCACCGTCGCCGACGGCCCCGGAGCCGTCGCGGAGAGGGTCGGCCACGTACGGCCACAGGGCGGGGAGCGTGAGGCGGCCCGCCACGCCTCTCCCCCGCGGCACGCGGAGCGAGCCGTACGCGGCCCGCTCCGCCGCCGTACGACCGTCCCGGCCGGATGAGACCGGTGGCTCGGGCGGCTCAGCGGGCCGGTGGTGTGCAGCGGACGCCGTCGGGGACCGGCCGGGCTCGTGTACGCGCAGCACACCTGGCCCCGGCCAGTGATGCGGGCCGCCCGTCGCGGGTCTCCTGCGGCGGGCCCGTTCAGGGGAACCGGTGCCCGAAGGCGCGTGAGGGCGCGGGGAGCGGTCGAGACCTTCAGCCGTGACCGCCGTGACCCTGCCGCTCGTTCCGCCGATGCTCGCCACCCCCGGCCGGCTGCCGCCCGCCGCCCAGGACGAACGGTGGGCGTACGAGACCAAGCAGGACGGCCAGCGGGTGATGGTGTACCTGCCGGGCGACGGCAACGTGCTGTTGCGCGCCCGCTCGGGCGAGGACATCACCGCGGCCTACCCGGAGCTCCGGCCGCTCGGTGGCGCCCTGGGCACCACGCCCGCCGTCCTGGACGGCGAGGTGCTGGCCCTGGACGAGCGGGGCCGGGCCGACTTCCAGCTGCTGCAGAGCCGGATGGGCCTCGCGCACGCGCCCGCGCGGGCGGCGCGCCGGGCCGCCCGGGTACCGGTGCACCTGGTGCTGTTCGACGTGCCGTTCCTGGGCGAATCCCTGATGCGGCAGCCCTACGTACGGCGGCGGGGGCGGCTGGAGGAGCTGGGCCTGGCCGGGCCGCACTGGTCGACGCCGGGCGCCATGACCGGGCACGGTGCCGAGGCGCTCGCGGCGACCAGGGAGCACGGCCTGGAGGGCCTGGTGTGCAAACGGCTGGACTCGGTGTACGAGCCAGGAGTGCGCTCGCGCGCCTGGATCAAGATCCGGAACATGCGGGCCGAGGACGTGATCATCGGCGGCTGGCTGCCCGGCAAGGGGCGGCTGACCGGGCTGCCGGGCGCGGTACTGGTCGGTCAGCGGGCGGGGGGCCGGCTGCGGTACGTCGGCGGGGTGGGCACCGGCTGGAGCGAGGCGGAACGGACGGAGCTGGCGGAGCTGCTGCGGGCCGCCGTGAGCAGCCGGTGCCCCTTCGATCCGGTGCCGCGGATCCCGGACGCGCGCTGGGTGCTGCCCCGGCTGGTGGGCGAGGTGAGCTACAGCACCCGCACCCGGGCCGGGATGCTGCGCCAGCCGTCCTGGCTGCGGCTGCGCCCGGACCTCACACCCGAGGAGTCGGCCGCGGACCTGCCGGAGGGCTCGGGCAGCGGCGGATGAGGCCGCTGTGGATGCCGAGGCCACCGTTCCCGCCGGAACTTCGCCTTGAGGCCACCCGCCACCCCGAACCACGCAAGGTCCTCACTGAGCGAGTCCGAGCCGACGTCGACGCCCACGTCGCCTCTCACGAGGCTTCCGGCCTCCCCGGCGACGCCACGGCCGTCAAGCCACTCATGCTGACGCCGAGCTGGCTGATCGTCGAGCAGCTCACCCTGCCGGAGTCTTCACGGAGAAAGAGCGCGAGCAACCGGTGACGGCCGCAGTCGAGCACACCGTGGCGGCGGAGTGGATGACTTGCCCCAGAGGTGACGCCAGCCGACTGCAGTGGATGGGGGCCGGACCGGCCTCGGCGCGTGCCGCCCTCGGTCCGTCCGTGGTCCGTCCGTTGATCTGGAAGAACGGCCTAGCCCCGCGTTCTCGTGACGGCCCGTCGGATCCCCCGGCGGACCTCGCCGGACGGCTGCGGTCACCGGCAGGTCATCGCTGACGGACATGCCCGACAGCCCTGGCCGACGGCACGCCTTCGCCGGCCAACTCGCCCAACGACCGCGCCGGGCCAATGCAGTTCGACCGTACTTCATTCCTGTGACGCCTGTGACCTTGGCAGCGCGGCGCCCGGCCGGGATGCTGAACTCCACTACGGCTCATCGCTGTTGGAGGTTCCGTGTCCTCACTCGCCGCACGTGTCCGACGCGGCAGATGGTTCGCCGCACCGGCCGGTGCCGCCGCCCTCGTCATCGCCTTCCCCACCGCCGCCTTCGCCGCCCCGCCCCTCGCCCTGCCGCAGAACGCCGAGCCCGCCGAACTGACGTACCAACCGGCCTTCGACTACGACACGGACGGCTGCTACCCGACGCCCGCCATCGGCCCCGACGGCACCGTCAACGGGGGCCTGAAGCCGACGGGCGCCCTCAACGGCAGCTGCCACGACGCCTCGGACCTGGGCAACACCAACAGCTACTCGCGCGCCAAGTGCAACAACGGCTGGTGCGCCTACCTGTACGGCCTGTACTTCGAGAAGGACCAGGCAGTGGCGGGCAGCGGCATCGGCGGACACCGGCACGACTGGGAGCACGTGGCGGTGTGGGTGCAGGACGGGCATGTCCGGTACGTGTCGACGTCCAACCACGGCTCGTTCACCGTGCGCCCGGTCTCCGAGGTCCGTTTCGAGGGAACGCACGCGAAAGTCGTTTATCACAAGGACGGCATCAGCACGCACTGCTTCCGGCGGGCCGACTCGGGCGACGAACCCCCGGAGAACCACAAGCACGCCTGGCAGTACCCGCCCCTCGTCGGCTGGAACGGTTATCCGGCGGGCGTGCGGGAGAAGTTGAGCCTCTATGACTTCGGCAGCGCCCACTTCGGCTTGAAGGACGAGAGCTTCGCCTCCCACCTCGCCTCGGCGAAGCCGTCCGGGATCGCGTTCGACCCCAACGCCTGAGCACGTTGTGACAGGTCGTGGGGCGATGGGGTTCCAGGGTCTATCGTGTCCCCCATGTCTGTGCCGGAACTGATCCGTATCGTCTCCCGCGACTCGCCCATGGCCCTGGCCCAAGTCGAACGGGTACGGGCCGAGTTGGCCGAACTGCACCCGGGGGTGCGCACCGAGGTCGTCCCGGTGAAGACGACCGGTGACAAGTGGATGGGCGATCTGTCCAAGGTCGAGGGCAAGGGGGCGTTCACCAAGGAGGTGGACGCCGCGCTGCTGGCCGGGGAAGCGGATCTCGCGGTGCACTGCGTGAAGGACGTGCCCGCCGACCGGCCGCTGCCCGCCGGGACGGTGTTCGCCGCGTTCCTGAAGCGGGACGACATCCGCGACGCCCTGGTGCACCCGGGTGGACTCACCCTGGACGCGCTGCCGGCCGGCACCCGGATCGGCACCTCCTCGGTGCGCCGGGTCGCCCAGCTGGCCGCCACGCACCCGCATCTGGAGTGCGTGCCGTTCCGCGGCAACGCCAACCGCCGGCTGGAGAAACTGGCCGCCGGGGAGGTGGACGCGCTGCTGCTGGCGGTGTCCGGCCTGGAGCGCATCGGCCGCACGGGCGTGATCAGCGAGGTGCTGTCCCCCGAGACGATGATGCCGCCGATCGGCGCGGGCATCCTCGCCCTGCAGTGCCGGGAGGACGACACGCGTGTGATCGACGCGGTCAGCGGGCTCGGTGACCCGGCCACTCACCGCGAGGCCGCCGCCGAGCGGATGTTCCTGCATGTGCTGCAAGGCCACTGCAACAGCCCGATCGCCGGCTACGCGCGGGTGGACCGCAGCGGGGAACTCTCCCTGCGGGCCTGCGTGTTCACCCCGGACGGCAAGACCCGGCTGAACGCCCACGAGTGGGCGGGCCGGCTTGACCCGGCCACGCTCGGCACCTCGGTGGCGGTGGCGCTGCTGCGGCAGGGTGCGCGGGAGATCATCGACGGCATCCCGCACTGACGGGAACCCGCGGCGACGGTACGGCGGCGCCGCCGCTCGCGTCAGGGGGTGCCGGGCTCCGCCTGGTCCTTCAGGAAGGCGCTGACCTGGTGGGCCAGGCTGCCCTGGCCGGTGCCCGCGGAGGCGGCCGCGGCCGTCGCCTCCGGGTCCCCGATGCCGCCCGCCCAGAGCCGGCGGTCGGTCCACTCCTCCTCCACCCGCAGCTGCACCTGCACGTCCACATGGGTCAGGGCGGCCTCGGGTGCGGCGGCGTAGAGGACCGCGGTGGCCCGGCGCAGCGGGTAGACGTCGAAGCCCTCGATGAACTGGGAGTTGCGCCAGTCGATGAAGGCGCCCTCGCCGTCGGGGCCCACCCGGACGTCGATCTGGCCGTCCTCCAGGTGGATGCCGTAGTGCCGCGCGCCGCGGTTCTCGACGGTGACCCGGACACTGAAGTACGTCAGCCCGACGGCGGCGTCGTCACGTCCGCGCGGCGGCTCGGCCGCCTCCAGGCGGTGGACGCGGACCCGCAGACCGGCATGCTCGTCGTACTCGTGCCAGTCCCCGACCACGTTCGGCTCGTACACAGTGCCCCTCTCGACCTTCGGGAGCTGCTGTCTATCTGTGCGCCGAGCGGACTGTCAAATGAGCAGAATGCGCTGTGGCCAGGGGATTCACCCGCTTTGATCGGTGATCAAGCGCTGCCCAGGAAGAATCGGTTCCCGGCGGCCCGCACGGGGGAACGCGCGCGTGCCGCACATCACGTCCATGGCAAGATCAGCGGGCGCGCCAGCCGGGCGGCGACGAGGCCGCGGTGACGCCGGAGGCGGCGGCCACCGCCGGCGCCCCGAAAGCGACCGCGGGATACGCGGGCGGACCGAGCAGGAGGCCGCGCAGGGCGTCGACTTGACCACTCGGCGACCTCACCCTGGCGAGGGCTTGCAGTCGGCCGCGAGCCGCCGGCGGGTATCGCCCGATCCGGGGGGCCGGCCCGGAGAATCGGCGGCAACCGGCCGGCGCGCGGCACCGGCGGACCGACGGCGGATCGGTGCCGTCTCCGGGGGAGGCGACGGGGCGTGCCATGCGGCGTACACGACCCGATCGTGTCCCTTGTGTACCTATTTGTTTTGATATGCCCCCAGGCGGGAATGGACACCTCAGTGCTTCGGACAGGAGGCACGTCCGCGGGAGCCGGCCTCGCCGGGCGCCCCGGTGTCCTTTCCACGGTCCGAGCGCACCTCCCGCGGTGTCTGTCACCCAGCACCTGCTGAGAGAGGTGCGCACGATGCGTGTCACCGGCAGCACGAGGCCCCACCCCCACGATGACGCCCCCCACACGGTGGAGTCCTTCGAGCGGCTCGCGAAGCTGCCTGACGGCCCCGAGCGCCACGCGCTCAGGGACGAGCTGGTCCAGCTGTGGCTGCCCATGGCCGAGCGGATCGCCGTGCGATTCCGCGGCCGCGGGGAGGCGCTGGAGGACCTGTACCAGGTGGCCGCACTCGGCCTGGTCAAGGCCGTGGACCACTACGACCCGGAGCGCGGCCGCGCTTTCGAGGCGTACGCCGTGCCCACGATCACCGGCGAGATCAAGCGCCACTTCCGTGACCACATGTGGACCCTGCACGTGCCCCGCCGAGTGCAGGATCTGCGCAACCGGGTCCGCTCCGCCACGAAGGAGCTGGCGCACACCACGTCGGGCCCGGCCCCCACCGTCGCCGAGATCGCCGCGTACACACGACTCAGCGAGGAGGAGGTCCGCACCGGCATGGAGGCGCTGGAGTGCTTCTCCGCGCTGTCACTGGACGCCGAGGTCGCCGGTACGGACGGCTACGCCCTCGGCGACTCCCTCGGCGCGTCCGATCCGGGGTTCGACCTGGTGGTGGACCGGGCCGCGGTCAAGCCGTTTCTGGAGGCGCTGCCCGAGCGCGAGCGCGTCATCCTCTACCTGCGGTTCTTCCGCGGCATGACGCAGAGCCGGATCGCCGAGCAGCTCGGCATCTCGCAGATGCACGTCTCTCGGCTCCTCAGCGGCTGCTTCGACCGGCTGCGCGAGGAACTGCTCGCGGAGGTCCGCTGAGCATCGTTCTCTCCACCGCCGCGAAGCCGCCCGCGGGGCCTCAGTCCTCCGCGGCGCCGGGCACCTGCGTGGGGCCGTACCGGTCCAGGGCGTCTTCCAGCGCGGCGCGGATCTCGGGCGGGATGTCGCCCCGGCGCCCCCAGATGAGGATCAGTTCCGCGATGTGGCGCAGCTTGATGTTGGTGTGCTGGGAAACGTCCTTCAGCACCTCCCACCCCTGGTCGGGGGCCACCCGGCCGAGGGCCACCATCATCCCGATCGCCTGGTCGACGACCGCGTGGGAGACCATGGCCTCCTTCAACTGGATGATCTGTGTCTGCAACTCGGCGATCCGGTCCGGTTCGCTCTCTGCCATTCCTCCATCCTGCGCGAGCGGCCTGGGCCCCTGCCACCCGGGGTACTCGACAGGCACCCGACCCCCTTCCGGTTGGACACTGGTGCCAGACCGGTGGCCGCCGGGCCCCGAGAGCAGGACGCGACTGCCATGAACCAAGACAAGCCTGTCAGCGGTGGACCGAACCCCGACGGACCGAGACGGAGAGAGGTCGTCTCCACGCACTCGGTCTTCGGTGCGCCGTGCTGGGTGAGCCTGACCAGCCGCGATCTGGAGGCCACGCAGGACTTCTACGCTGCCGTCCTCGGCTGGCGCTGGCGCGGCGCCAAACTCGGCGAGCACTTCCGCATCGCCCTGGCGGACGGGGTGCCGGTGGCCGGGATCGCCGCCGTCGCCGCCATGTGGCAGATGGCGGTCGCCTGGACGCCGTACTTCGCCGTCCCGGACGCCGACGTGGCCGTGGCACGGGCCCGGGAGCGCGGCGGTACGGCAGCCGTCGGGCCGCTGTCCTTCCCGCCCGGCCGGGCCGCGTTGCTCGCCGACCGGGACGGGGCGACCTTCGGCATCTGGCAGGGCGAGCTGGTCTCCAACTGGGAGGCGTGGCGGCGGGCCGCGCCGACGTTCATCCGGCTGCACACCCGCAACGCCTTCGACTCGGCGATCTTCTACGGCGAGATCCTCGACTGGGCCTCCGGGCAGCCGGGCTGCTGCGAGGTCGAGTACGAAGGCGGCGAGGTGGTGCTGCGCAGCCAGGGTGACATCGTGGCGCGGATCGACTCGGGCGCGGTGGAGGCCGCCCCGGACCCCTCCGTGCGCCCGCACTGGCAGATCCACTTCGCCGTGGCCGACGTGCCGGGCTGTGCCCGGGCGGCCGAGAAGCACGGCGGCAGCGTCCTGAGCGAGGACGAGCACGAGGCGGTACTGCGCGACGCCGACGGGGCGCAGTTCACGGTGACGTCACGCAGCAGCCGCTGAGCCTGCCTGAACGGCACGGGGCGGCGGCCCGCGCCCGTGGGCGTTGCGGCGCCGTCGACTGCGCGGCACCCCCGGCCCAGCGAGACAGAGGGCACCGGTCGCGCCCCTTTCGGCTAGCTCGCCGCCTCAGACGGCCGCGACAGCAGGACCAGGCTCCGTGCCTCCACGCGGAGCCTCGTTCCGGCCTTGCGTTCGCGTTCGTCGGGGAAGCCGTCCGGCTCCGCGGTGTCGATCAGGGTGGTCCAGCGTTCACCGAACGAGTCGTCGGGCAGCCGGAAGCCGACCGGCTCCCAGTAGCCGTTGACGAGCAGCAGGAAGGAGTCGTCGATCATGCGGCGGCCGTAGGAGTCGCGCTCGGCGATGGCGTCACCGTTGAGGAACACCCCGACCGCGTGCGCGTCATCGCGCTGCCAGTCCCGGTCGGTCATCTCGCGGGCGTCGGGTCGCATCCACATCAGGTCGGGCAGCGGCTGCACGGCGTTGGTCACGGTCTCACCGCGGAAGAAGCGCCGACGGCGCAGCACCGGATGCCCGGCCCGCAGGGCGATCACATGCCGGGTGAAGTCGGCGAGGCTCCGCTGCTCGTCGGTCAGCTCCCAGTCGACCCAGGAGATCTCGTTGTCCTGGCAGTAGGCGTTGTTGTTGCCACGCTGGGTGCGGCCGAGTTCGTCGCCGTGGCAGAGCATCGGGATGCCCTGCGAGAGCAGCAGCGTGGCCAGCAGGTTGCGCTGCTGGCGGGACCGCAGTCCGAGGACGGCCGGGTCGTCGGTGTCGCCCTCAACGCCACAGTTCCAGGACCGGTTGTGGCTCTCACCGTCCCGGTTGTCCTCGCCGTTGGCCTCGTTGCGCTTGTCGTTGTACGACACCAGGTCGCGCAGCGTGAAACCGTCGTGCGCGGTGACGAAGTTGACGCTCGCGCGCGGTCGGCGGCGGCTGTGCTGGTAGATGTCGGAGGAGCCGGTCAGCCGGGAGGCGAACTCGCCGAGCGAGCCCGGCTCGGCCCGCCAGAAGTCCCGTACGGCGTCCCGGTACTTGCCGTTCCACTCCGACCACAGCGGCGGGAAGTTGCCCACCTGGTAGCCGCCCTCCCCCACGTCCCAGGGCTCGGCGATCAGCTTGACGCGGCTGATGACCGGGTCCTGCTGGATCAGGTCGAAGAACGCCGAGAGCCGGTCCACCTCGTGGAACTGCCGGGCCAGCGTGGCCGCGAGGTCGAAGCGGAAGCCGTCGACGTGCATCTCGGTGACCCAGTAGCGCAGTGAGTCCATGATGAGCTGGAGCACGTAGGGGTGCCGCATCAGCAGGCTGTTGCCGGTGCCGGTGGTGTCGTAGTAGTGCCCCCAGTCGCCGTCGACCAGGCGGTAGTAGGAGGCGTTGTCGATCCCGCGGAACGACAGGGTGGGGCCCATCTCGTTGCCCTCGGCGGTGTGGTTGTAGACCACGTCGAGGATCACTTCCAGACCGGCCGCGTGCAGCGCCTTCACCATGGCCTTGAACTCGTTGACCTGCTGGCCCCGGCTGCCGAAGGCGGCGTAGTCGTTGTGCGGGGCGAAGAAGCCGATGGTGTTGTAACCCCAGTAGTTGGACAGGCCGCGGTCCTGGAGCACACCGTCGTGGACGAACTGGTGGACCGGCATCAGCTCCACCGCGGTGACGCCGAGCGAGGCCAGGTGCTCGGTCACCGAGGGGTGCGCGAGGCCGGCGTAGGTACCGCGCAGCTTCTCGGGGACGTCCGGGTGGGTGCGGGTCAGGCCGCGCACATGGGCCTCGTAGATCACCGAGTCCGCGTACGGCGTCCGCGGCGGGCGGTCGTCGCCCCAGTCGAAGTACGGGTCGGTGACCACACCCAGCATGGAATGGCCGGCGCTGTCGGCCGGGGCCGGGCCGTCCGGGGCGCGTTCGTACAGGGATGCGTGGTTGTCGATCTGGCCGTCCACGGCGCGGGCGTACGGGTCGAGCAGCAGCTTGGCCGGGTTGCACCGGTGGCCGAGCGAGGGTTGCCAGGGGCCGTGCACCCGGTAGCCGTAGCGCTGGCCGGGGCCGACGCCGGGCAGGTAGCCGTGCCAGACGAATCCGTCGACCTCGTGCAGCGGAACGGGCGTCTCGGTGCCGGCGTCATCGACCAGGATCAGCTCGACACGCTCGGCGACCTCGCTGAACAGGGCGAAGTTGGTGCCCTGTCCGTCGAACGCGGCACCCAACGGGTAGGGGTGCCCGCTCCACACGGGCACCCCTTCGCGGGTCTTGCGGGGGGTCACCGGCTGCCCTCCAGGGCATCGTCGCCGGCGGTCGCCGGCGCGGCGAGCACGGCCACGCGCTCGGTGCGCGGCACCCGCAGGCCCGTCCGCAGGGTGGGCGCGGGGGCGAGGGGCACCAGCGGGACGCGCTGGCCGGCGCGGGCGCGCTGCGAGAACCAGATGATCTTGCTGCCGGTGTCCGAGGCGCAGCAGCCCCAGCCGTCGCTCATCGCGGCGATGTGGGCCAGGCAGGCCCGCAGGTCCTCGTCGGGACGCAGATCGGGATCGTCGCCACCGAAGGCGGTGATGAGATGCTGGCCGTTCCACCACATCTCGATCGAGGTGCGCTTGTCGCTGGCGTGCTCGTCGATCGCCCGCAGCAGCAGTTCCGCGCCGCGGCAGACGGGATCCACGAGGTTCTCGAGGTACCAGTAGCGGAGGTGGGCGGCCAGGATGCGGCTGACCTGTCCCACCCGTTCCGGGCTGACTTCCACGTCGAGGTGGTAGTAGCAGGGCACTGCGGTCTTCATCGTCGCTTGCTCCTCACCGGCGAAGCTCTCGCTACCCTCGCCCCTTCCGGGAGGGATCCCGGACACATAGCGTGAGCGCTGATCGCTTCTGAGTCACCTCCACGGTGACGGCACTACGCCATTCGTGCAACAGGAGCACCGACACCACCACTGGTTGAAGCTCCAACAAGACGCTGCGTCGTCGTGCGTGCACCATGAGTGAAAGCCTCGATCGCCGTAACGGTGCCGTGCCCTCCCCGTGCACGGACACCACCCGACCGTCGGGAACGCGCCCAGTCGAGAGCGTGGAGGGTGAAGAGGGCGATGCTGCTACCCGCCAAGGCCGAAGTGGCCCGGCAGTTGCGGCGTTACCGGGCGTGGGAGCGCGCGATGCTCGCCTCGCCCCACGACCGCACGGTCCGGGCCACCTTCGAGGACTCGGGGTACACGCTGTGCGTTCTGATGGGCAAACGCTGCGCCCGCGAGGCCGCGGACGCCGCCGAGCGCTATCTGCGCACCAACCTGGTCACCTACCTGCGTGAGCAGGACGGACGGCCGCAGCCGCGCCGGGCGGTCAGAAGAACGCCGCCACCGGAGCGGCGTTCCACGGCGCCAAGCCCCTGACCTGGCACCGTACAAGGCGTTCCCCTCGGGACCGACGCGGTCGGCCCGTCTCGGATCGCGAAGCCGGGCCCGGTGCGCGGCTTCGCGCACGGCGGAGGTGAGATACATGCGCAGGACTCCGGCCATCGGCCGTGTACCGGTACGTGACGTCCGGCCGGCCGTGGAGTGCGGCAGGCGCCCGGCGAAGGCGGTGATCGGCGAGACCTTCGAGGTCACGGCCACCGTGTTCCGCGAAGGGCACGATGCCGTGGGCGCCAACGTGGTCCTGCGCGATCCCAACGGCCGGCGTGGCCCCTGGACACCGATGCGGGAGCTGTCCCCCGGCAGCGACCGCTGGGGAGCGGAGATCACCCCGGACGTGACGGGCCGCTGGACGTTCCGTGTGGAGGCCTGGAGCCATCCGCTGGCGACCTGGCGGCACATCGCGTCCGTCAAGGTGCCGGCCGGGATCGACACCGGCCTGGTCCTGGAGGAGGGCGCCGAGCTGTACGAGCGTGCGGCCGCCGGAGTACCCAAGGGCCCGGAGCGGAACCTGGTGTTGGCCGCGGCACACGCCCTCGGCGACGACTCCCTGTCGGTGCACGACCGTCTCAGGGCGGCGCTGGCCCCGGAGGTGGAAGCGGTCCTCGCCCGGTATCCGCTGCGGGAGCTGGTGACGGCGTCCGATCCGATGCCGCTGCTGGTCGAGC
>NZ_JBEXRL010000040.1:0-15387 GCF_040613075.1 Streptomyces sp. NPDC006314
GGCCGCCTACCCCCGGGCCGCCCCGGCGCCAGCGAGTGATTCCGTGGGACTAGCGCTTCTTGCGGCGCAGCCCCCAGGACCTGAAGCGGCTACTGACGAGGACACCCACGACCGCTGATACGGCGATCAGCAGGGCGGTGCTCCCGGCGTCCAGCGTGACCGGGCGGCCGATGAGCGCCAGGCACACGATGAACGTCACCGCCGAGGCGACGAGGAAGACCGCGATCTCGGCCAGCCACATTCGCATGGTCGGACGGTCGTCACCTTGCCGGTTCACCTGGTGATGTAGTGGCATTGCGTCGCTCTCCGGGATCCGTTGATGTACAGCTTCGCGCATGCCTTGCCGTAGTGCGGAAGGTACCGGTTCCCGGGGGCGTGGCGCGTCGGTACGTAGCCCGTGTAGCAGGTGTAGTGCGTCTTGCCCCTGCTGGTGCTGTAGGTGTGGTTGTTCGTGTCGGCGTAGGCGAAGTCGATCCTCGTGTTGCAGAACTTGGAGAAGACCCCAAGGGCGTAACAGTCGACGCCGGCCAGCTCCCAGTTGATGTGCCGCCCCGAGCCGTTGATGCTGTGGGTGAACCAGCAGCCGAGAGGAACGCTGAGAGTGAATCCGTCCCACTGGTAGGAGAAGCTGGCGATAGACGTGGATCCGGCCGCGGACATCGTGTTCGCCCCGGTGGTCTGCAACGGGAGGGGGATCTGCGCCGCGGCCTCGCCGTCCAGGTCGGTCAGCTGGAGCAGTCCGTCGTCGTTGTTGGTGGTCACCGCGATGCGATCGTCAAGGTCGTACACATTTCGGGTGAGCCCTGCGGCGCTGGTGTCCCAGGTCGGCTCGCCACCCTCCTCGGCGTAGTGGTTGACGGTCTCACCGATGAGGTTCCACGTGGTGTCCGGGTTCTGCAGCTCGTCCGACGACGACGCAGGCCGGTCCTCGGCGTCCAGTTCCCACGTCTTGCGGGTGCCGTTGGCGGTTTCCTGGCTGGTGACGCCGTTGGCGAAGTACTTCTGGCTGCTTCCGTCCGGGCGGGTGAGGCCGCGGCTGAAGGCGTCATAGGTGTAGCCGGCGCCGACGGGCCGGTCGGCGCTGTCGAAGGCGAACGTCTCGACGCTGCCGGTGGCGGTGTCGATGGTCGCGCAGTCGGCGGTGTACGTCGTCTGCTTGATCAGGTCGCTGTCACCGTTGTACTCGTCGGTCTTTCGCGTGCACGACGTGTCGTCGGCGGTGTCCACGCGGGTTGGCCGGCCGGCCGCGTCGTACCGGAAGGACGTCGGCACCGTGGTGCCTGCGGTGTGGGCCCGGTTCGCCGTTTCCCCGTGCACGGTGTAGGCGGCGACGTCCGAGAGCGGCACGGTTTGGTCGATGGTGTTGGTGTAGGTGCGGGCCGTTTCGGCCTCGGTGGCGTCCCGGGTGACGCTGAGCTGGTAGTTGTTCGGGAACGTCTCGCTTTCGAGGTTGCCGTTCGCGTCGTAGGTGCCGGAGATGGTGCCGGCCTGCGAGTCGGTGAGGGACGTGATGAGACCGCGGGGGTCCTTCGCCGTGTCGTACGTATACGTGATGGTGGACGGCGCGGAGTCGGTTGCCTTAGTCAGGCGGTCGAGGGCGTCGTACTCCCGCGCCGTGGTGTTGCCCGCTCCGTCGTTGTAGGTGACTTCGCGGCCCAGGTCGTCGTACTCGTGGGCGATGGTGTGACCGCCTGCGGTCACACTGGCGATGTTGCCCGTCTTGCTGTCATAGGTGGTGGTGGTGTCGGGGACGGCGTCCCCGCCGCCCGTGACGGAGACCTGGACCACGCGTCCGGCACCGTCATAGGTCATGGTGGTGGTGCTGGTTGTTCCGTTGGCGGTTCGGGTGACCTTGGCCGGGTTGCCCCACCAGTCGTACTCGGTGGTCGTGGTGGGCAATTCGGCAGGGTTGGTACCCGCGTTGGTGACATTCCCCGCCGGTCCCACCGAGCAGACCAGGTCGGCCCACTCCGGTCGCCCGGCGCACGCGCCGGTGCCGGTGCCGGACCAGTAGGTGGTCACGGTCGTGCCCGCGTCGGTGCCGGTGGACATCGGGTTCCGGGTCTTGATCACGCGGCCGGAGGCGTCGTACGTGGTCCGCTTGGTGATGTTGAGCCCGCTGGGGTCGTCCGAGGTGGACGTCTCCAGGCCCTTGGTCCAGTCGTACGCGGTTGTGGTGGTTCGCACATCGCCGTCGGCGGGGTAGCCGTCGACGTAGGTACCCACCCGGGTGGTGGTGATCAGGCCGGAGGCGGCGGCGCTGCCGTCGGTGGGACGGCCCTCGTCATAGGTGTTGACGGTGTGCTTGCGCGCGGGGATCTCCGCACCGGCCGGGAGGGAAGTGCCTCCGGCACCGGCGGCCAACGGTTGCCCCAGGGTGACCAGGCGCAGCGGGCCGAACTCCTCGGTCTGCAGCTGACCGTCCGTCGAGTACACGGACGTCGTGGACAGCTGCTTGGCGCGGTCGGCTGTCGACTGGCCGTTCAGACCCAGCCGCGTCAGCGTGTCGAGAGCGGGCCCGGAGGTGGCGAGTGCCAGCTCCCGGTTGCCCGCCGTCAGCTCGCGGACGACGTTGCCGAACCGGTCGAACTCTGCGGCACCCATGTGTCCGCCCGGACTGGCGGTGTTGACCTGACGGCCCGAGGCGTCGATGTAGGAGATGGTGGCGCGTGCGTAGCTTCCCGCGGTCAGGGACGTGCCGTTGTTGGAGGCGGGAACGGCATCGGCCGGGAACACCGCGGTCGCGTCGGTGGGAACGTCGGTCTGACCCCAGGCCGCCACATCGCTGGTGCCCATCGCGTACGGCGCTTTGGTGCCGGTCAGCGGGACGTCGTAGACGACGCTGGTGGTGGCGGTGCCGTTGGTCGCGGTCTTGCTGCCGGGCGTGAGGGTGGGCCTCGCGACCTTCAGCAGCATGCCGTCACCAGCGGTCGCGGCGTTGCCCGCCTTGCCGTAGGAGAAGGTCCAGGGCAGTTCGCCGGGTTCGGTGACCTGGTTGACCCGGCCATCGGTGTCGTAGGCGTACTCCGTCTTCAGCGACGGGGTGATCTGCGGGTTCCAGGCCCGCCGCAGCCGGCCGGCGTCGTCGTAGGCGTAGATCTGCACGGTCTTCGACGTGGCGCTCGCGGCACCCGGGACGGTGGACCACAAGCGGACCTCCTTGACCCGGCCGCTGTAGTCACCGAAGACACCGCTGGTCGCGGTGGTGGCGGTGGCGTAGACGAACTCCAGGGCACGGCAGCCCTTGGTCGAGGGCGTCACCGCACAGGTGCCGGCCGACACCGCGGACGTGGGTGCGATCACCATCTTGGGGCGGGCGAGGGTGGTGCTCCCCGAGATCACCTTCTCCGAGACCACCGTGGTGGTGGTGTTGTCGGACGGCTTGTAGGTGGTGGCGGCCTGCCACGTGGTGGCAGCCGGGTCGACCTTCGCAAAGGTCGTCGTGGTGCCGTCGGTCTCCTTGAGCGTGAAGGAGCCGCTCAGCGACCCGGTGAGGGTGAGATCCCAGGCACCGGGTTCGACCTTCCAGCCGTTGGCGGTGGTGGCGGTGAAACCGGTCTGCACGCCGTGGGCGTCGGTGATCGCAACAGAAGTCGCGGACGTCTTGCGCACGTACAGCCACAGGGAGTCCGAGGCTTCCGCCATGGTGCCCGACGTCCACTGCGGTCCGAAGATCGCCGCCTGTCCCTCGGCGTCCGCCCCTGCGGTGGGGCGGCGCGAAGAGGCCATACGGCCGACGGTCAGGCCGAAGCCCGAGGCGTCGACGGCGGAGAGCACGTAGTCGCCCGTCAGCTGGTTCACCTGACCGGGCCCCACCTCCTGGGAGGGGGCGGTACCGGCGTTGCGGTCGACGACGACCGTGCTCACCGGCGAGTAGCCGGTGACGGTGCCGTCGGTGAAGGCCGCGCGCAGGTCGACCGGTCCGTCCTCGGCCAGACTGCTGGTGATGTTCCAGGTCAGGGCCGGCGGGGCGCCGTTCGTCGCGGCCAGCGGCCACGAGGCGACGGCAGAGCCGTCGGCGTTGCGCATCACGTCCGCGAGCGGCACGGTGTGCCAGGCGTCGGTCTCACCGCGCCGGTACTGGTAGGTCACGCCGGTGTAGGTCGGCTTGCCAGTGGCGACCAGGACGACCCGGCGCGCGGGCCGGTCTCCATCGCCGGGCGCGAGCAGGGCCGCACCGTCGGCGCCGACTCCGAAAGAGTACTTGGTGGTCGAGGTGGACAGGTTGCCACCGGAGTCGACGGTCTTGGAGTACAGGGTGTGCCAGCCGTCGGCGGGGCTGATGGAGATCGTCAGCGGGTCGCCGCCGTTGCCGTCGGTGGTGTCGTCCACCCGCTTGGGGGTGGACGGATCGTCCAGGCCCCAGTAGAAGCCCTGGCCGTCGGTGGACGTGGTGTCCAGCGTGCAAGTCACCGACCCACTGGACTTGGGCATCCAGGTGTTCTGGCCGTAGGTGGCGCACGTCACCGTGGGGGCCACCGGCAGGCCGGTGTTGAGGACGAAGGCCGAGTAGCCGGACCAGGACCCGTAGTCGGTGCCGTCGTAGGCACGCACCCGGTAGCGCAGGTGCACGCCCGCGGGGAAGGCGGAGCCGGACGGGATCGTCAGAGTGGAGGTGGAGCCCGAGGCCACCGACTTGCCGTAGGCGGTGTAGGTGTAGGTGGTGTCCGCGTACGCAGGATCCGAGGTGATCTCGAACTGGGCCTGGGCGTTGCCGCCGTCCGCGTCGGTGACCCTCGCCGACAGCGCCGGGGTCAGCGACGTCACGTACCGCTTGCCGTTGTAGGCGTTCAACACACTTGGCGAGATCGCCGCGGAGGAGGTGGTGCCGTAGGAGTTGTACGTGACGGTCAGGTGCGGCTCGACCGAGTTGTCACCGGAGATGTAGTTCGCCGACCGGAACCGGCGCCAGGTCAGGCTGTCGGTCTCGTCGGCGCCGCGGATCTGCAGGCCGTAGTTGGCCGAACCGTTGGCCCAGGCCTGCACGATGGCGTCGATGTCGAAGTTCATCGTGCCCGCGGGGCAGGAGGAGCTGTAGCCCAGCGCGGCGGTGCTGGTCTTCGCGTCCGTAGTGGTGGTCGACGGCTGCGCACCCCACGTCACGGTGGAGGAGGACCAGTCGGAGGTAACCCGCCGTACCTGCGTACCCGCACCGGTCGTGGCGCAGGTCGAGGAGTAGTACGAGTACAGCGCCAGGTTGGTGTCAGTGATGTGCTTGCCCTTGTACGGGGTCACATCGAACTTGAGGTACGAGCGGGCCACGTCCGCGCCACCGTCGTACGTGCCCGACTTCAGCTCGGTCGACGAGACCTGCGAGTCGAGGTAGACCGGGGTCTGCACCCAGGTGTCGGTGGTGACTGCGAGCGTGGAGGTCGGGTCCACCGTCACCGGGTAGGCTGCGGCGGCCAGGAAGTCCGACGCCGGGGACAGCACCAGCGTCTGCTTGCCGTCATCGGCGGTCTCCATCTTCGTGGCGACCCTCGCCTGCCGCTGCGGCTCGCCGGAGACCTTGTTCCGGCTGGAGTCCCACATCATCGGGGCCGGCGCCTCAGCGACCAGCTTGCCGGCGGAGTCCTTCAGCAGCAGGTGGCCCGAAGCGGCCTGGGAGAGCTTCAGCCCGTCCAGGTTCAGCGGGATCCGGTAGGAGACGGGGCCGTCCGGCCGGTGGTCCAGGACCACGTTCTGTGAGAAGCCCTGGGCCAGCGCGGTGACCGTCAGGGTCTGCCCGCTCCCCAGGCTGTAGGAGGCGGTGTTGTTCTTCACCTTCGGGGTAGGGAGCTTCTTCTCCCATCCCAGGCCGAAGGACTTGGCACCCTTGGACACGGATGCCAGCGTCGTGTCGCCACCGTCGGAGACCGCGACGTCCGCGGCTGCCGACCGGGGAGTCAGGTGCGGACCGGAGTCGGCCAGCGCCGTATCGACATCACGCCACTCGCCCTCGCGCTTCACGCGGATCGGGCTGGCGTAAGTGACCGTCTGCAGCTGGCCGTTGGGCAGCGCATACGACGTCGAGTCGGCGGTGCGCTGCGACAGCACCTCGATCTTCCGCTGCTGCAGGCGGGCCTGCAGCCGTGCCGAGCCCGCGTCGGCGACCTCCGACGGGCCGTCCACCGGCGTCTGCGGCGATCGATGGGCGGGCGTGCGAGCGGCCTGCCCGAGGTTCGTAGGTGCCAGGGCGGCAGCGGTACCCGCCGATCCGGCGATCAGCGCGGCTTCGGCCGCCAGCATGAAGGAGACCCCTGCGGCTATGCGACGCAGGCGGGCCGTCCGCGTGGGGGCGGGTCTGAACAGACCCGGCGTTCGCGCCCAGGGTCTGGGGCGTCCATGACTCATCAACGAGCTCCGTGATCAGGAATGAAAGAGAGTGTGCGTGCACGCATGCAAAGCGCGCGGCAATCATCCACACATCCTCACCCGACCCCTTTACCAAGGTCAAGAAACAGTCAAAGAACAGTCAACTGTCAAGGCCAGAGCCCCGACTGTGAATCTCCACAGCGAAGCCGGGGTCGGCGAATCACGACGCAAGTGCCGGAAGAACGGACCCTTTGAGCAAGTTGTCCGCATGTTGACGTCCCCTTTAGGGGGTGCTACGCAAGCTCTACTCGCACTTTACCAAATCTTTGAAGAAGATCACTGAAGATTATGACAATTATTCACCTTCTGAGCGAATCACCATCAACAACGTAGGAGAGGGTAAGTACCCCAAGGAGGTGAAGCTTCTTTGCAGTTGCCGACACAGTAAAGCGCGCCAGGGTCGAAAGCCTTGCAGAGTAAAGGAGTTGAGCTCTCGGTCCCGGCTCTCGCAACCGACCCGAAGACCGCACGTGCCGATCTCGATGCCCTTGCGGGACAGCGGTTCGGCGGTCGTTCAAAACGGGTTGGGGCATCGACCATGGGCGGGGCGGCGATACGGCGGCGCCGATGAAGGAGCTGCGGCCCTGGACACCTCTCTCCTCTTCGGACAGGAGCGAGGCGTGTGTACAAGCTTGTATCCACGACCGTGCCGTCAGTTGCGATTTGGTCGGCGAAATCGGTGAGGATCTGCCGCCGGTGACCCGGCTTGTGCTCGCCGCACAGACAGTCGGCCCAGGCCTGCGTACGGCGCGGCTGGGGCTTCTCGTCCTCGGCCGCGGGTTCGATCCCGAGGAGGTGTTCGCACATCCACTGCTGCACGCCTGTGCGCTTGTCCCAGCCGAGGCAGACCGAGCGCACCCACCGGCCAAGGTACTCCGCCTTGGTAAACGACGTCGCCCGGCGTCATGAGAGCTCGCCGCCGGTTTCCACGTGCAGTCAGAGCAGATGGAAGTCGCGTTGCCACTCCACCGGCCAGGTGGGGCACCATAACGGGTCGATGTCCTCCAGCTGCTCGCGCCGCTCCTCGGACAGTGCCCTGGCCGACGACTTCACCTGCAGGCCTTCGGCACGTTGCTGTACCTGGCACCGGGTCCTCACCCAGCTCCAGTCCCTGGCCGACACGAAGGGTGCGATCACGTGGCACCTGAGCGTTGATTCCACGGTGTGCCGCGCCCATCAGCATGCAGCCGGGGCCCGAACGACACGCCCGTGCACAAGCGCCTGGTCCGCGCAGGCACCGCCGCCGACCTGGCCACCTGCGCCCAGCGGCTGCGCGAGATCGTCGTCCTGCTACGCCAGAACGACATCGCGCTCGACCACGCGCTGCTCGCCGGACAGCTCTACGCCTGGCAGTGGCCCGGCGGCCCGGACACCGTCCGCAGGGAGTGGGGCCGCTCCCTCCACGCCTGGCACAAGAGCGCAGACGATGCACCCCCGGCCCCCGTTGACCGCGACACCACCGCCCGCACCACGAACACCGACAAGGACGCCTCGTGAACCGCATCTTCCTCGACGTGCACGCCCTGCAGACCGTCCCGCCCAGCAACCTCAACCGCGACGACACCGGCGCTCCGAAGAGCGCGGTGGACGGGGGAGTGCCGCGCGCCCGCGTCTCCAGCCAGGCGTGGAAGCGGGCCACCCGCACCCGCTTCAAGGACGAGCACCTGCTGGACGCAAGCGAGCTCGGCGTGCGGACCAAGAAGATCGTGGAGGCGGTCGCCGCCCGGATCACCGACCTGGACACCTCCCTGTCCGAGGAGGACGCGCTGCGGATCGCGAACGAGACGGCACTGGCAGCACTGCGCACGGCCCGAGCTGCAGCGCGCGAGGTCGCCTGGCTCCAGGCCGCTGAGACGGACAGCGGCATACCCGCGGCCCAGGCCGGCGGGCGGGACCTGCCCGGGCTGGTCATTGATATGGACGCCACCCTGGTCACCTGCCACTCCGAGAAAGAGCAGGCCGCAGCCACCTACAAGCGGGGCTTCGGCTATCACCCGCTGTTGTGCTTCCTGGACAACACCGGCGAAGCCCTGGCCGGACAGCTGCGGCCAGGCAACGCCGGCGCCAACACCGCCGCCGACCACATCACCGTCCTCGATGCGGCGCTCGCCCAGATCCCCGACGACCGCCGCCACGGCACCCCCATCCTCGTCCGCACCGACAGCGCCGGAGGAGCCAAAGCGTTCCTGGCTCACCTGCGGGCCCTGCACGCCCGAGGCGTCCACGCATCCTTCTCGGTCGGACATCCTGTCACCGAGCCGGTCCGCCGGGCGTTCCGGGCCCTGCCCGACGAGGCCTGGCACCCCGCGCTGGAGCAGGACGGCACCCTGCGCATCGGCGCCGAGCTGACCGATATGGTCGACCTGGACGGCTACCCCGACGGCACCCGGATCATCGTCCGCCGCGAGCGCCCGCACCCCGGCGCCCAACTGTCCCTCTTCGACCTCGACGAGGGCATGCGCCACCAGGTCTTCCTGACCGACACCCCTTACGGCGAAGGCTCCCTGCAGCACCTGGAGGTCCGTCACCGCGCACACGCCCGCGTC
Organism: Streptomyces sp. NPDC006314; assembly: GCF_040613075.1. Lineage (NCBI taxonomy): Bacteria > Bacillati > Actinomycetota > Actinomycetes > Kitasatosporales > Streptomycetaceae > Streptomyces > Streptomyces sp. NPDC006314. Next base: position 8,901 of record NZ_JBEXRL010000040.1, read on the forward strand.
GAGGATCGCATCCGCTGCGGCAAGGCCACCGGCTTGGGCCGCTTCCCCTCCCGCCACTTCACCCTCAACCAAGCGTGGCTGGAGCTGTCCCTGGCCGCCACCGATCTACTCGTTTGGACCCAGACCCTGCTGTTGGAAGGAGAGTTGGCCACCGCCGAGCCAAAGAAGCTCGCTACCGGCTGCTGCACGCTGCCGCCCGCATCACTCGCGGCGGCCGCCGCCTTCGCCTGCGGATCGCCGCGACCTGGCCCTGGCGGCAAGAACTCATCAACGCCTTCGCCTGCCTCACGGCACTACCGCGACCGGCCACCTGACCTGCGGCGCTGTCCCTGCCCGCCCAACACCGAGGAACCCGTTGGAGACCCCGGCCCGAGCGTCGGGCCCAAGCCATGCCCACTCAACGGCCAGAGGCCGACAGCACCAGTCCTCCGCCATCACCCCAGCTCAACCACCCGAGACGAAACGGGAAGGCTAGGCCGTGTATCGAAAGTGGATCTTGAGCTGTGAATGATCTCGGTTCATGCGTCGGAGAGATCTCACGGACGAACAGTGGGCGGTGCTGGAGCCGTTGTTGCCGAAGGGCCCGAGGGCCGGGCGCCCCCCATCTGGCCTCGACGGCAGTTGATCGACGGCATACGGTTCCGAGTCCGGACCGGTGTTCCGTGGCGGGACGTGCCCGTCGAGTACGGACCTCGACACCCTGGGCCACGTGGTGGAGGACGCGGCCGCCCCGGGACGACACTCGTCGTGGAGACCGGTCGACCGGCCGTCATGGAACCGGACCCGGTGCCGGCCGAGCTTGTCCTGCCGCGCGAGGTCGCCGCGGGAATCCGGGCCGCGCGGTCGAGCGGCTGGACGCCCCGCTCCGACGGCTCGCCGTTCGAGCTGCGCCTTTCCGCCGCCGGCTGACCGGGACGGAGCGCCGGAGGGTCCAAGAAATGGTTTGCCGACCCGGTGGCTGTGTGTCACCGTTCGGCCTAGACCGGCAGTTGATCATCGGCGGCCGGTCGATGTCGACATGTCGGCGGCCTCTCGGGGATCTACCGGAGAGGTGACGAAACGATGGGAACCGGTGCCGTGGGGAACAGTTACGAGGACGAGTGTCGCCGGTCGTTGGCCGAGGAGCAGGCGAAGAGCCTTGCCGGGACCAACAACTGGGAACATGTGGACAGGGAGCGGGTCCACCAGGACTGGGACGTCCTGTACCGGGAGATCACGGCTTTCCTGGACGGCGGCTCCCTGCCAGGGGACCAGCAGATCCAGGAGCTCGTCCGCAGGCACTTCGACATCGCCTGCCGGTTCTACACCCCCTCCAGGGAGGCTTACGTCGGCATGTCGCTCTTCTACGCCGAGGACGAGGCCATGAGGGCGTTCCACGATTCCTACCACCCCGGGCTGGTGGAGTTCCTGGGCGCCGCGATCAAAGTGTTCGCCGAGCAGGGGAGCGGGTTCGCCCCCAGCGCAGGGGTCGAGGCTTCGGCGTAGTCGGGCGACACGGGCCAGGACATGCATGGGCGGGGTTCAGGCCCAGGGGCTGTCGCAGCCCCTGGGAGGAGGAAGCAGAGACCGGGATCTCGGGCTGGTGCCGAGGCAACATCGTGCGTGAGGACGACTTCGTCTGCGTCTTCTGCGGGAGCGATGCCCGCGGCGTGTAACGGGGATCCCGCCGCGTGAGACCGCGGGTCACAGCCACTCGTTAATGGTCGCGACGAGGATGGCCGCCTCGTAGCGGACGGCGAGCTTGTCGTATCGCGTGGCTACAGCGCGATGTCTCTTGAGGCGGTTGATCCCGCACTCGACCGCGTGACGCTTGCGGTAGGTCGGCCGGGTCGAATCGCGGTGGCCGGCCGCCGCGGGAGCCGTCCGCGGGCGCGCGCCGAACTGGCAGCGGCCAGAGACGCGGATGCGGCCGGTCGATGCGGGCCGGCTGCACCCGCGTAGGCATCAGCGGTCGCGCGAGCGCCGCGATCTCGTACAGCTCCTGCCGGTGCTGCGGAAGCGCCCGCTGCAGCGCTTGGTGGAGACGGAGGAACGCGGCGGCCTCCTGCTCGGTGTACGGCCGCGTCCGTTCCGCGGCGAGCGCCCAGGCCGCCCGCCGGCCACCGCTGTGCTCCTGCCGGAGCAGGGCCTCACCGCCCCGCCGGATCACGGTCACGGCCGTGATCGCCGGATGCCGCTGCGCAGCATCGACAACGTCGGCCAGGGCGCTGAAGCACACGTCATGTCCCGCTCGTGAAGTGAAGCGCGGGTAGCCGCACCTCTGCAAAGAGCGGGCATACCGCAGCGCCGTGGACAGCAGACTGTCCGCCTCCCGCACGGCCAGGACCACGAGCTCGACCGGGTAGCCATCGGCCGCGAACGGCAGTGCGCTGGCAAGGAACTCCTCCACGCTGCCCGGCGCGCCCTCGATCAGTGCGTCGTCGCGAAGCCGGCGCACATACGCTTCGGCCTCGGCGAACCAGGCGCGGTAGTCGGCCCGGATCGCGGCCCCGGCATGGCGCGGGTCCTCCTCCAGCAGGCGCAGATAGTCCGGGTGCGACGCCTTGAAGTCGTCACTGCGTCGTCCCCGGCCGCATGGCTCGCTTCACCATCCTGGCTGCCAGCAGCTTCCCCGCCCCCTGCTGGCCCAGCACGTAGACCGCCCGGGGATCGTCCCGGGGAACGATGCCGCTCAGGTACGACGGCGCGATCAGCTCGTCGAACACCCACTTGTGCTCCTGGGCTGACAGCCGGTGGTAGTCCACGCCCGGTGCCCGCCGTCGCGGCTGGGCGATACGGCGGACCGGCTCCGCCAGGGCAGCAGCGCGCTCGACATCCCGCTGGACCACCAGGCGGCGGTCTCCGCAGTCGAGGTCGCGGTGCAGCCGCTGATCGGTCCGAGCCAGATCACGGCGGAAGCCCGCTGTCTCCCGCGCGGTCCAGGGGCGGGAGCGCTCGTACGTCACCGCCTTCTCCGCTGCCGGGCGGCGGCGCCAGGAGCCTTCGATGAGTTCGTTGTCGTACAGCACGGTGCCGTCGCGCCGTACGACGGTGATGCGGTCGGCCTTCCGCCGGTCTGCCCAACTTTTTTCCACATTTCGGCTCCGGTCAGGCCCTGGCGGGCGGGGTGGGCAGAGGCTGTCAGGCGGGTTCGAGTGGGCGGTGGATGGTGTCGAACAGGCGTGTCCAGGCGTGCTGCCATCGCCAGTTGTGCGGTAGGTGCAGGGTCGGGTGAGTCAGGCGGCGTTGGCGTTGAAGTGCCCGGAGGGCAGGTGGGCCCGGGCGGAGGCTTTGCTGTCGGCGATGACCTGCTCGACCACCGCGTGGTGGCGGTGTTCCCGCTCGGCCTGGAGGGTCTCGGCGGGGTTGTCGGTGAAGAACGCGTGGTGGCGCCAGACGGGGAACAACTCGCCCTGCTCGCCCACAACGGCGGGTTTAGCCAGGTCACGGACCCGGCGCACTGGGCGGTGTGGTGACCGAGAAGCGGGCGCCGGCCCAGCGGCAGGCGGCGATCACGCTGGCGTTGTAGAACTGGGAGTCCGCGCGCAGGACGCGGATTCCGGTGCAGCCTGCCTCGGTAGCGGTGGCCAGGGCTTCGCTGACGAATTTCGGGGCGCTGCGGGAGTCGGCGGCTTTGCCGCGGCGCATCCGTACCGTGGCGATCACCGGCCGGGAGGTGGGGGTGCAGATCGTGGCGAGCAGGGGGGCAGAGTGCGGATGCTCTTGAACCGGCCGTACTCGGCACCCTAAGTCAGCTTGAATACATGGCAAGGAGCGCAGTTCATGGAAAGACGAAACCGACGAATTCTCAAGGCAGTTTACGCGGCCCCATTGATAGTGCCCCTGGGTATCATCGCGGCGAATCGCCTTCGCGGAAACAGAGGTTTGGCATGCGAGCTAGTTGCGAGCCAACCGACCGACTCGGGCGGGGTGATCCAAAGCCATGGCGGGGCTGAATGCCCAGACAGCGCCCTTGTCCGTGTCCGACTTCGCCGACATCGCCGCTGGTGGTGGGATGAAACGCTCACGGAGAAGAGTCAGGTGGGCAGCAACGTCAGGATCGATCTGGCGTACAGGTGCAAGTACAACAGGAACTGGGTGGTGTTTACGGAAACGCGTCGCGAAGGGAGAAAGCAGCAGTCGAGGCGCGCCGCGGTCCATTGCAGGGGGACCGCATAGAGCTCGTGACAGGATCTTGATTACTTGTGGGCGCTGATCGAGCCGCTGCTGCCGCCGTGGCCCGAGCGATCGCCGGGGCCGAAACCGATGGCAGACCGGCTGTTGCCTGCAGGGCATCCTTTACGTCCTGCACCAGGACATCGCCTGGCAACTCCTGCCCCTCGAGCCGGGGTTCGGCTCCGGATCTGCTGGCGTCGGCTGGGCCGATGGGAGCAGGCTGGAGTCTTCGAGCAGCTGCACCGCATCTTGCTGGCGAAACTGAATGCGGCCGGCGAGCTGGATTGGTCGCGCGCCTGTGTGGACGGCTCTCATGTCCGCGCGAAAAGGGGGGAACCGCGACCGGTCCGTCTCCGGTCGACCGGCGGAAGACGGGCAGCAAAGACCACTTGATCTGTGACGGCAAGGGCACTCCGCTCCATGTCGTCACGACCGCCGCGAACGTCACCCAGACCCTCGCCCTGGTCGACGGCATTCCGCGGTAGCCGGACGCCCGGGCCATCCGCGTAAACGCCCCGAGGCCGTCCTGGGCGACAAGGCCTACGACTCGAAGGCGGTACGAGGTGCGCTACAACATCGTCGGATCCTGCCGGTGATCTCCCGCAAGGGCGCCCCGAACATCAAGGCCTGGGCAAGCTGCGCTACGTCGTGGAGCAGACTTTCGCCCTGCTTCACCAGTTCAAACGCCTTGCTGTGCGCTGGGAGAGGCGCCTTGAACTCCACGACACTTTCATCTCACTGGCCTGCAGCCTCATCTGCTGGAGGCGCCTCAAGAAGGCCGCATCGTGATCCATCCGTGGGGGCCGGAAAGGCCGCGGGTCATGGCTATGCCGAGGCCAGGAAGTCCCGGACCGCGTCCGCGAAGCCGACCGGGTCGTTGGCGTACAAGAAGTGGTCCGTCCTCAGTTCGACGAGACGGGTGCCGGGCCGCCGAGCGGCCATCTGTGCTGCCTGCTCCGCCGACAGCACACCGCCTTCGGCGCCGCGTATCAGCAGTGCCGGGCAGGCGGAGCCGGTCCAGTCTGCCCAGTGGTCACCGTGGACCTGGTCCTCGGACTCGTAGATGTCCTTGGGGTGGAAGTGCAGGCCCCAAGTTCCGTCCGGCCGCCCGCGAACGGCGGATTCGAGGAAGGGGGCGAACGGGCCCAGCTGCGCCACGAACGCCTGCCGGCTGGAGCGGGTGCCCTCCGGAAGGTTCAGCACGAACGCCAGCGGGTTGCTGCCGTCCAGGCCGAGCTCGGCACAGCCCTCGCCGTTGACCAGCGCGGTCACGCGCTCGGGATGGCGGGCGGCGAACTGGTAGGCGTTGATCGCGCCGAGCGAGTGGCCGAGGAGGGCCGCGCGGTCCAGTCCCAGGTGGTCCATGAGGGCTTCTAGATCGGCGAGGTAGCCGTCCCGACTGTAGTCGGCCGCCCGGTCGGAGTCGCCGTGGCCGCGTTGGTCGGGCGCTATGACCCGCCAGTCCGGGGCGAGGAGGGCGGCGAGATCAGCGTACGACATGCCCTCGGACATGTGCCCGTGCAGGGCGAGCAGCGGGCGGCCAGGTCCGCCGAAGTCCACGTAGGACAGGGTGCGGCCGTCGATGGTGAGCGCGGATCGCTTGGCGTTGTCGGTGTTCATGGGTTCACCGTAGCCGACATCTACACGCATGTACAAGACGCTTGTGTAGGACGGCTGTATAAACCTCTTGCTGTCCACGCTGATCACCGGGTCACCAGCGTCCCTGTGATCTCGTGCCTGCTCATTGAGGTAGCGGAACTGAGCGTCCCGGTCGGGGTGCTGAGCAGCTCCGCTGCCAGCTTCCGGGTCGACTTCGTCGTCCACCGCAGCGGCGACATCGGATCGCCCCGCTCGTCGGGCTCGACCAGCGCCAGCAGCGCCGGCCGCAGCCCTGGATCAAGGTCCACAGCCTTCTTCCGGCCCCCACCAGGACGACGAACCCGCCCCAACGGAGCCTGGCCAGACTCAAGTTCAGCTGCTCCGCGCGAGACCGTGCCCTCCCGAACCCCGGCCGCGGCAGCGACGAGCCTGATCCCTCCATGCCCTAGCGACAGCGCTTCCGCCCCTATGGCCAGCCGACGCTGGCGCTCGTCCAGATGCGGCAACAACACCTGGAACTTCGCAGCCATGGCCTCGATCCCCTCCGGTCTCCCCATACCAGAACAACGAGTCCCACAGCTGGAAGCCACGACTTGTTTCCCGGCGAGCCCCTTAAGCACTCGTAACAGAATCTTGGTGACCCAAACTGAGTGAGGCCCTGTTCGTCGTGCTCGAGCAGGAACTCGCCAAAGGGCCGGTCGCGCACGGCTGGCCGGACCAGACGTGGACGCTG
>NZ_JBEXRL010000041.1:0-14306 GCF_040613075.1 Streptomyces sp. NPDC006314
TGCGCATCCCACTCATCCTGCTTGCTGCGCAAGCAGGATGACGCTCCGTCCGCTCCGCTCCCCGGAGCGGAGCGGGACTTACGTCCCGCTATCAGGCTTGCGCTTCGCTCCAGCCTGATCGGCAGGTCCGCTGCGCTCCCCCCGCCTGACGGTCCTTCCGGCTGCGCCTCCAGAACCGTTGGGCCCGCTGACGCGGGCCGAGCTGGCTACGAGAGGGGCGGGGTGTGGCATCCGATAACGGTCCGTCATCGGATGCCACACCCACGGGGGTCAGCGTCTGCGGGCCCAGCCGGCACCGACCCCGGCCACATGCAGAGCCAGAGCCGTCAGCCCCAGCAGCATGACGTTCGTCGAAGAGAACGCATCGTTGGTGCTGATGTCGGCCGCATTGATCAAAAACGCGAAGAAGAACAGCACTGCCGCAACTATGCCAAGCATGACGAGCTCCTTCCACAAGGGGGTGAAGCCCGTATGCCCGGCTATCGCTCCCGCAGACGCCGGGAGGTCCAGGCCCTTCGCCAGCAGTAAGTCAGGCATGCGCATGGCGTGGCCGGGTCGCCCGCCGTGGTGCAGCGTGGCGGGCGGGCTCGGCCGAGTCCACGGCCTGGAGACGCTGGAGCCATATGGAGGATGTGAGCAGCAGGCCGGTGAAGATGGCCAGGAGGAGGGCGGATACCCACATCTGCCGGCTTCCGGGGGTCTGCCAGCCGGTCCAGGCGGTCGATGCCGCCCACACCAGGACGCCCACCGCGTAGAAGGTGCGGACCCGGCGCAGCTGCCGCGCTGCCCGCAGGGACTTGATGCGATCAGTCGTGGATGCCATGCCGGGCCGTGTACCCCCGTGCCCGCTGTTCAGCGGCTAGGTTCGCCCTGTGGTCTACCTGTGCTCTTGCTACTGGCTGCGTCCTTCGAAGTCACGCCGTATGGCTGCCCCTTGGTCTTCGATGAGTCCTGCACTGTCCGGGAGGTCCAGGGCGGCGCCGCAGTGGTTGCACGGTTTCCCGTCTTCGGCGGGCGTGCCGCAGGCCTTGCAGAACCGGTTGCCTTGGTGGTTCTCGGTCTTCTGTTCCATGGTCTCTCCCGGATGGTGGGCAGTGATGACTGCGGAGTACCCGTGGCTTCCGTGTCGATTCTCTTGGATCTCCTGCTTCATTTTTTATCTGCGATAGACTCTGGACTCAGATGGCTGCAGCGCTGTGAGGCGTGTAACCCTCTGGAGACGGCGTCTGTCCCGCATCGGAGTGTGGTAGCCGGTGTCGCGGTGGGGGCTTGTGGATCAATCCCCTTAGGACCCACGGTGGTTGGCCGTGTGTGGGTGCGTGAGAGCTGTTGTCCGGCCCGCCGGAGAGGATGGATCGGATGGCTGTGAAAGAACTTCGTCCTCATCAGCGTGAAGCCGTGGACGCGGTTCTCCGAGTACTCGAATTGCCTGCAAGATCTACTGTGCCCGAGCGGGGGCTGCGGACGCAGGTGGTCATGGCGACCGGATCGGGCAAGACTCTCGTCGCCGTGCGCAGCGCGGAGGAGCTGCGGGCGGGTCGTGTGCTGGTGCTCGTGCCCTCGCTGGACCTGCTGGCGCAGGCGGAGGCCGCTTGGCGCGAGGGCGGGCGTAGGGGGCCGATGATCGGGGTCTCGTCCCTTCGGGGGCCGGAGGCGTCCTTCCCGAACACCACAGACGTGGACGAGCTGGTCGACTGGGTGCGGCCGTTCGACCGCGTCACCGTGTTCGCCACGTACGCCTCCCTCGGACTGGGCACCCTGGAACGGGCCCACGCCGCCGGCCTTCCGGGGTGGTCCCTGATCGTCGTGGACGAGGCGCACAGGGTTTCGGGCAGGATCGGCCGGCCGTGGGCGGTCGTCCACGACAACACCCGCATCCCCGCCCTCCGCCGCCTCTACATGACCGCCACCCCCCGGCTGTGGCAGCTCGACGAGGACTCCGAGCAGGGCGCGCCGGGCGAGCTGGTGGCTTCGATGGAAGACGATCCGGACGGGCCGTTCGGCAGCAGGGCGTTCACTTTGACGCTCTCGGCGGCCATCGACAGGGGAATCTGTGCCCCCTACCAGGTGGTGTGCGTGGACATCACTGACACCAAGCTCCAAGCCGCCCAGCTCCTGGGCGCCGAGGCGCGCTCCGAGCAGGTGCGCGGGGCGCGGCTCGCCGCCCTGCAGACCGCCCTGGTGAAGGCGTCAGCCGAGGAAGGCTTCCGGCGCACGCTCGTCTTCCACCATGTCGTCCGCGAGGCCGAGGCATTCGCGGCCGGCCTCCCGGACGTCGCCGCGCAGTTGCACTCGGCCGCCCCGGAGCTGTACCCCAAGACGATCTGGGCGGACTGGCTGTGTGGCGACCACAAGCCAGGCCACCGGCGGCGGGTTCTCGGGGAATTCGCCGACGGGATCACCACGGACGGCACGGTCGTGGAGAAGTCGTACCTGGGGTCCGTGAAGGTCCTGGGCGAGGGCGTCGACACTCGCAACTGTGACTCCGTGTACTTCGCCGACGTCCGCGGCTCCATGCCCGACCTCGTACAAGCCGTCGGCCGCGCACTGCGCATCCAGCCGGGCGACGGCAAGATCGCCTCACTCGTCGTGCCCGTCCTGCTCGGGCCCGGAGAGACAGCCGACAACATGCTCACCAGCCGGGCGTACGGCGGCCTCGCGAAGCTGCTGGAAGCGCTCAGGGCACACGACACCCGGGTCGTGGAACAGCTCGCCGAGCAACAGGCACAAAGCCGTGTCCGAGGCGTTCAAAGCCGCAGCGGAGAGGAAGGCGAGGGGGCCGAGAGCGACCGAAGCGACTGGCTGTCGGTGCCAGCCCGGCAGTTGCTCAAGTTCAGCACACCACGCGACCCCGCGCAGCTGGCCGCGTTCATCAACCTGCGCGTCCTCAACCCCGAACACCAACACTGGCGACGCGGCATCGAAGCCGCCACCATCTACCACCGGCTCCACGTCAACCTGAAGGTCCCCTTCACGTACCGCGTCCCCGACCGCGGTGACCAGGAAGCGGAAGCCGAGGGGTGGCCGACCACGCTCGCCGGGTTTCCACTTGGGCAGTGGATCGCCGACGCTCGGAGGTTCTACGCCCGGGGTGACATGGACGAGGACCGTATCGCACAGCTGGAAAAGCTGGGCATGGTCTGGTCCCACTACGACGTCGCCTGGGAAGAAGGCCTCGCCGCCGCCCGCGGCTGGGCCGAGGAGAGCGGGCACCTCCTGACACCGACAGACGCCACCTACAAGGGTTACCGCGTAGGGCTGTTTCTGAAGAACGCGCGGGCGGCCGCCCGGCGAGCGGCCGTGAACGAGCAGCGGCGAGCCGAAGGGCTGCCCGTTCAATCCGCGGCCGGCGCACTGCCGCAGGAGCGGCGCGAACAGCTGGAAGACATCGACCCCTCCTGGTGCCCCACCTGGCCCGTGGAATGGCAACGCGCCTTCCACCTCACCCGCCAGCACCTGGAAGCCGGCGGCGTACTGCCCATGTCGCCGGGCGAGTGCGTACACCAGGGCGAGGACCTAGGGCGGTGGGTGCGCTCGGTCCGGTACGGCTGGGACAAGCTCACCACCGTCCAGCAGTGGATGTGCGAACACATCCTCGGCATCCAACCCGCCGACGAAGATGAGAAACCCAAACCGCGGACCAGCCAGGCAGACAAATGGGCCATGAACCTGGCAGCAGCCCGCCAGTACTTCCAGCGCGAAGGACACCTCCACGTACCACGCAAGCACATCGAACGGATCGTCCTCAGCGGTGAGGACGGGGACGCGAGCGGCCGTGAGGACGGCAAGGGCCCGGAATTCCAGGAGCTCAAGCTGGGGGCATGGATCAGCAACCAACGCAACAGAGCCGCGACGCTGTCACCGGAACGCATCGAGCGGCTCTCTGCGATCGGCATGCGCTGGGCCTGACCGTGAGCAGGACCTGCCGCCCCCGCCGCTAGCTCGGACCTGCTGCACCGCGTATGCCGACCGTATCGTGGAGCGTTCATTTTGCGTACCAAGTGCGTACGGATGGCATTGGGGGGCAGTGGGCGCCTAATTTCCCCTCCCGCCCGCCCTACTGGCTCATGGCTCCCGGGGTTACCGCAGCCGGGCGGGGAACCTGCCCTGCCCGGCTACCGGAGCCCTCTGTGCAGGGGGCCTACGGCCGGCCGTCTGCACGGACGGGCGCTGCGGCTCATCGACGACCAGCGACCACGCATCACCCGCAGCCCCGATGCGGCTGCGGCGTCGGCCAGCGCCCCCGTGTGTGGAAGCGGCCCGCCAGCGGCGAGTGGCAGGCCGGCGGGTTCCTACCGCCGGCCTGCCGAGTGATCAGGTCGTCGCTGATGATGAGCGGCCAGGTAACGGTGCAGGCAGCCCACGGACCCGCGGCGGTGGAGACGTCGCTGACCACGACACGGTGGTCCTCGTTCACCGAGTGCAGGAGGCAGTTTCGGGAGCCGACACCGCGATGGAGGATGTAGTCGAACTTCTTGTCCGATTTGACGTGCGTACTGTTGCACCGGGAGTCGTAAGTGCCTCCGCAGAACGGATCGACGTCCGAGAGCCTGGCGTGCCAGATCGGCTGCATCTCGCTGTACTGCGGTTGCGCGTTGAAGTCACCTGCCAGGAGCAACTGGCTGTAGGGCTGCGCGGCGTGCAGCAGTTCCTTGATCTGTGTCTTGCGCTCGTCCCGGTACGCTCCCCAGCTGAGCTGGGTGTTGAACACCCGCACCCACCGATTCGCAAGCCGGGTGGTGAACGCCATGTAGCCTCGGGCCTCCAACGGCCCCTCGTCGTCGCTGTAGTACTCCTGGTCGAAATCGCGTGCCGGGGTTCCCTTGGCGTACAGCACGGCCTGGCCGTTCCTCGTCCAGCCGTCGCATGCCACGTTGATGGTTCCTGGCCCGAACTTGATCTGGTACTCCAGGCCCTGTCGCTTGAGCCGGCGCACGGCCTCGCGTACCTCAGTCCTGCAGGATTCCTGCAGGGTGACCACCTGCGGCTTGTAACGGCTGATCTGCTCGACGAGTAACTCCGGGGTGCCGAGATTCTGTCCGTTGGAGTTCCATGACATGACCCGGTCCTTGACCACGGCCGCCCGGGAGACGACCGGTGTGGTGACGGTTTGTTCCGGTGCAGCCTGAGCGGGTGCGGTCATCGCGCCGAGCGCGACCGCGCCGCCGAGCACTGGAGTCACCAAGCTACGGCAGAAACGCATGCGCAGTCCTTTCTTAACTTAGCAGGGAGTGCGGCGTGGTCGCGACGACCCACCGAAAGCAGGGCTGTGTTTGATGGCCGTCCTGCCGCTTTCGGCCGCGAGCCGGGTTGTATAGGCCACGCCCCGCGGGACGGTTGGGGGCCATTGGTGTCCCGGACAGGTCTCGGCCGTCGATGGTGGTGAGACGTTTTCTGCCCACCGCGCTGTTTTGGTGTGCTGAGCGATGCTGGGCCGTCGTGGTGATGCAGCCCAGCCCTCTGGGGGCCTTGGTCGCGCCGTGCCGTTTTACGTCCGTGGCCGCGGCACAGTGATGCTCTGCTGGTGCCACGGGCTTGAGTCGGCGTTCGTCAGTTGTAGGGGTGCGGAACGTCCCAGCCGCCGCAGTCGACTTCCTCACCGTTGTTGACTCGGCATTCCTTCACTTCAAAGGGTTGCCACGTGTCCAGGGAGGAGCGGTTCTCGTAGTACGTCTGCGTCTTCTCGTTCTGGTACCCGGAGGCGGTGAGCGGGCTGAAGGTCCCGCTGGTCCCGCCCCAGATCCAGCGCCAGCGGAAGTAGACGCGAGCGCTGGCGCGGTCCGCTTTCGAGTCGGTGATGGTCACCGTTGCATGGCTGGTTTGGCCGTCTGCACCACCGGAGTACGAGAACTCACCGTGCGCCCAGGCCCCGACAACATCGGCCTGAGTATCCGTCGCGTTCCACGCGGTGGCTGCCTGAGCGGAGCCCGCGGATGCGAAGACTCCCGCCAGTGCCAGTAGCCCACTGGTCGCAACCAGTGCCGCTCCACGCGAAGTCCCTCGAGCATTGCGTTTCACGTTGGTCCTTTCTAGGTGGTGTGGGCTTGGAGTGCGCTCCTGCGGCGTTAGGTGCGGGAGGCTGCCGGACGCGTTGCCTGTCAGGTGGCGAGCCGGGTGTCCGCCGAGCTCCCTCGGTTCGCGCCGCGCTGAAGATGCTGCCGTCGACCGGGCAATAGCCACCAGGCCTTTCAGCTGTAGCCAAAAGGGTTGGGGATGGGCAGCATCGTACTCATGCTGCGTATCCATTTCACTGAGGCCGACCTGCGGCAGGTCACCGTCGCCTCGGTGCCCAACGCCCTGCTGGAAGCTGCTCTCAGCGTGCGCTACTTACGCACGGGACCGGCTGGCGCCGCCCGGTCGCGTCCCGGTCTCGCACAATGGCGGAAGACGATTGTCCGGAGCGTGGCGCCTCGGGCCGGGGTTCTGCTGGACCTGGATCCTCGCCAGGGTGGCCTGCTCGACTTCTTCATCCACCCCTCAGCCCCCGAGCTGCGCGCCGGCGTCGAACTCGCTGCGGCCACATCGGTTCAGGAGCTGGCGGCTGAGATCGCCTTCCTCGACAACCGTGTCCGCGAGAGGGCCCCGTTGCGGGAACTGTCCGAAGGCACGGACCGCGGTCGGCGGATCCTGGCACATGACACGCTGCGCTACTTCGACTCTACCCTCGCGCCCCTGTGGCCCCAGATCCAGTCCACCGCCGTCGCCGACCGCGCCCTGCGCGCCGAAGCACTGCTGCGCGGCGGCGTCGATGCCCTGCTCGCCACCCTCGTCCCCGGCTGGCACTGGAAGTCACCGACCTGGCACGTCCCTTCGTCGTGCGCCCTCACCGACGTGCGCCTGGGCGGCCACGGCCTGACTCTCGTCCCGTCCTACTTCGCCCTGGACCCGATGTACATGCGCCGCCCCGGCCAGCCCTGGACCTTGACCTACCCCCTGCACACCGAAGAGCACCCCACACACGCCGCCGACACCCTCGGCCCCCTGCTCGGACGCACCCGCGCCGCCGTCCTGTCCAGCCTTCGCCACCCCGCCACCACCAGCGAGACGGCCGACCGCGTCGGCATCTCCCTGCCCTCGGCCAGCCAGCACACCACCATCCTGCGCAACGCCGGCCTCATCACCACCACCCGCACCGGCACGGCCGTCCTCCACACCCTCACCCCCCTCGGAACAGCCCTCCTCCACGGCGACACCACCAAGTAACGACCGACGGCCGCACTGCCTGCGGAGGATCGGAGCACACGAGCACTGGACAGGGGTCTGTTCTTCGGGCCGAGCGAGCCCGCGGCAGGGAGGCTGTCGGCCCCGCCTGGGCCCGTACCGCTGCCCCACCCGTACTCGCCCACGTCCTGACCGCCGAAACCCCACGAGGCGGGCGGACCCCATGCCCGTTGCTGCTTCCTGCCCAGGGACCCCCAGCTCCATCAGCGCGGCAGGCTGGTTCCCTTCAAGGCTGGCCACGCGCGCTGACGTGGCGGCAGCACGACTGATGCGCGCGTCCCCGGCCGCTGCAGCGATCCGAGCCCGGGACCGGCAAGCCCGGGCTACGGTGCAGATGCCCAGGCCACGGAGCGCTCTTCCACACCGGTCATGCCCAGCCCATCTGTACAGCCGTCCGTGAACAACCAACCGGCGATCGCAGCGCATCGTGCCCTGCTCACCGGTTTCCTCCTCCGCTGCATGCGAAATGCAGCGGTCGTCAGCCACGACGGCAGTGGTAAGACGCTCGAGGTTGTGTCCCTCTCGCCGCGGCGTCGCTCGGCCTATCCGGCTGCGGAGTTGAGGAGGGCTTGACCTGCAGGACTGATGGTGTGGCGGACGCTTTGCCCGTCACGGGTGAGGGCGGTGAGCCCGGCATTGCGCAGCACGTGCGCGTGTTGACTGGCACTCGCGAGAGAGATGCCGGCGTGGGCTGCGAGTTGTGTGGTGGTGCATTCGGCATGCTCGGCTATGACCCACAAGACGGTAGCCCGGGTTCGACCAAGCAGCGCGCGCAGTGATGCCGGGGCCTCACTCAAGATGCCGGCTGTGACGACGGCGGGAGCTACGGTGGCGTGTGCACTGTCCCGGACCGGGAAGGTGATCCAGGGCTGGCCGTCGTCTGGGTAGTCGAAAGCGGGGTAGTGGGCACCGAACACGGTCGGGATGAGGAGGAGCCCCCGTCCCGCAAGGTGAACGTCTCCATCGCGGTTGGAGGCCGTGGTCAGGTGCAGTACTGGAGAGGCCCAGGTGATGTAGCGCGGGTTGAGTTCGCTCAGTAAACGCTCAACGCCGTGCTCAGCCAGTTGTCGCAGACGCCAGGCCCGGTCGACGCTGGCGAGTTGCTCGATGCGAGGCCAGTATGGCGCGATGCACGACTCATGGGCCTGATGCACTGCCTCAGCCAAGCGGACCACAAGCGAGGGATTCTGCCGCAGCTGCCGGGCCGCCCGGGGCACGTGCCGAAGACCGGCTGACCATTGGTCCACGTCTTCGGTAACGCGTTGTTTCGGAGTGGAGGACAGTCTTTCCAGGAAGTCGTCCGGCTGCTCGGCTCGGCTCAGGTCCAGGAAGTCCGCAGACGGCCCGAGTGCGGGGATGAAGTCGAACAGCGGTGTGGGACGTGGCTGCAGACGCGCTGCTACTTGACGCCGCCACGCGTCGAACCTGACCGGATGGCTTCGCTCCTGGAGGAGCCGAATACCGATATCGAGTTCCAGTAGGGGTCGAACACCTGATGCCAAGTGGGTACGGCCCAGATCGTCGGCCGTGAAATGGATCCGCAAGGTCACCACCGCAGTCTCGCCACCGATGCGCGTGTCGGCCCAGTACTAAACGAGTCGTACAGCCTCGCTCTCCTCCCGGCCCTGTTGGCGAGCGAGAGCGCGATCGGCGGGCTTGCACCGGCGCAGACACGATGCTGAGCGCCGACTAGACGAATCTCTCCGTCATGTGAAGGCCATGCCGTAGTGCCGGACGGCGGCTGACCTGTGCCTGGCTGACTCCTCGCGACACAGCAGGATCGGCCTGTGTCTGGCCCACCATCTGCATGAGCGCGGCAACCACGACCCTCGCCTTCCCCCGACGGTAGTCCCATGGCGCTCGACTTACCGCTGCCGGTTCCAGGAGGGTCTGTCAAACGAGCGGTGTAACTGGGGTGGTTGACGGTTACTGACGGGCCGCTGAGAGTCGGCCGTCGAAGGTGATATCGAAGGCGTTCAGATCGGTCTTCCAGCGCATGGTCCAGCGGGCCTGTCCCTTGCCGGTGGGATCGAGCGACATGATCGCCATGTAGACACACTTCAACGCGGCTTGCTCGTTCGGACAGTGACCGCGGGCCTTGACCGCTCGCCGGATGCGGGCGTTGACCGACTCGATCGCGTTGGTGGTGCAGACGATCCGGCGGATCTCCGTGTCGAACCGCAGGAACGGAGTGAACTCCTCCCACGCGTTCTCCCACAGTTTCACGATCGCCGGATACTTCCTGCCCCAGGCATCGGCGAACTCCGCGAACCGGTCCAGGGCGGCCTCCTCGGTCGGAGTGGTGTAGACAGGCTTGAGCAGTCTGGCGATCTTGTCCCAGTCCTGGCGGGCGGCATAACGGAAGGAGTTCCGCAACAGGTGGACCACACAGGTCTGCACGATGGTGCGGGGCCAGACCGTCTCCACCGCCTCGGGCAGGCCCTTGAGCCCGTCGCAGAGGAGCATCAGCACGTCGTTCACGCCGCGGTTGTTGATCTCGGTGAGGATGTGCAGCCAGTGCTTGGCACCCTCACCGCCGTCGCCGGCCCGCAGGCCCAGGATCTCGCGCCGACCCTCGGTCGTGACGGCCAGGGCCACGTAGATGGGCCGGTTGGTGACCGCGCCGTCGCGGATCTTCACGTGGATGGCGTCGATGAAGACCACCGGGTAGACGGCGTCGAGGGGGCGGCTTTGCCATTCGGCCATGCCCTCGAGGACCTTGTCGGTGATGGTGGAGATGGTCTGACGGGAGACCTCGGCGCCATAGACCTCCGCCAGGTGAGCCTGGACTTCACCGGTGGTCAGGCCCTTCGCGGCCAGCGAGATCACCATTTCGTCGACGCCGGTCAGGCGCTTCTGCCGCTTCTTGACGATCTTCGGTTCGAAGGAGCTGTCCCGGTCGCGGGGCACGGATATCTCCACCGGCCCCACATCGGTCAGCACGGTCTTGGAGCGTTTGCCGTTGCGGGAGTTGCCACCGTCTTTGCCCGCCGGATCGTGCTTGTCATAGCCGAGGTGATCGGTGATCTCGCCCTCAAGAGCGGACTCCAGCAGCCGCTTGGTCAGCTGCTGCAGCAGCCCGCCCTCACCGGTCAGCTGCAGACCCTCGGCCTGGGCCCTGCTCACCAGCTCGTCGATCAGCTGGTCATCCACGGCCTTCGCCGACACAGCCGCTGCCGACTCGACAGCCTCCTCCGACTCGACAGCCTCCTGCTCGGCCACGTTCTCACTGGTCATCGATGCATCTTCCATGATCGGGAGTTACACCGAACGATTTACAGTCCCATCAGAAGCACCGCTCCTGGACAGCAGCTCTCCACCATCGGCATGCGGTGGGCGTGACCATGCACGGGACCGCCTGATCATGACAGCCCCGCCGTCACCCTCGCATGACTTCTTCGGAACCAGCCGGTGGCCGTCGCCGCATCTGCAGGGCGCTGGCCTCGCCCCAACACAGCCGTTTCCAGCACATCCCCAGGAGGGGCTCAGTCGCTCTGGGACGTAGTCTTCGATCCTTCGCGAGTGCGGAACCGTTCCGATTCGTCCTCTTCGTCGGCCAGGTCAGCTTGGTCCGGAGCGCCACCGCTCCACGCGACGGGCGGTGTCGGCGCCGTGATCGTCTGCGGTTCATCGGAACCCGGGCGGACGCTCGGCTGGGATCCCGGTGTATGGGACGTCTGCGCTTCGTCATCGGAGTTCGTCATGGAGTGCGTGTTCCCACCGCTCCCATTCGAATACCCTGACCAAGTTCAGCCGGTGTCATCGCCTGCCGAGAGCCTAGGAGCCCCGGCCTACGGCGGGCTGCTCGTGTGAGGCCGTGACGACGCCATCCGCCGGCGGCAACCAGCGCATGGACTCGGACATGGAACACCTCCTGAACCGTACAGATAGTGTTCGATTGCCGTACGCATTGCGTACGGAATGCGGGTAGGCGTTGAGGCTGGAGTCCTGCTTTAGCCGAGGGCTGGCAGCGGTTTCTTGCCATGCCTGAACTGGCCGGAGGCAGTACACAAAATCCCAGGGGCGGAGGGGTTTCTGCTCTGTCACATGAAGCTGGCCGGCGGCGTTGTTCCGGACCGGTAGTGGGCGACTCCTGCGTATGACATGCCCAGCGACGTGGTGAGTACCTTGATGTCGAGTTCGTCTGCGAGGGTGAGTAGGCGGGTGTTGCGCAGGATGCGTGGCAGTAGGCCGACGGGGGGCGAGGCTGTCGCGGATGTGAGCGGCGCCGGCGGGGCCGCGGTGCGTCCGGGTGAGGCGTGTGACGAGCAGGTGGGGGTTGTCCGAGCCGAGGCGGCGTCGATGTTCTTGGCAGCGCTGCAGGGCCCCCCAGGTCGCGTCGTCCAGCGGGAGGGCCACTGACCTGCCGGGAAACTGAACGCTCTGGTGATCAGGGTCGATTCCGGTGTCGGTGAGCAGGCGTAGCTCGGTGATGGTTGCTGCGTGGAGCAGGGCGGCGAGTCCGATGAAGGCCTCGTGCGGGTGGATGTCCTGCTTGGTGGTCCACCGTCTGTGCAGGGCTCGCTGCTGAGCCAGCGCGAGGGTAGGTCCACGAAATCCCCGTTGCTGCACCGCGGTTACCGGGTCGACGGGGTTGTGGAGGACCGCCTTGGAGCGGTGGGCATAGGCGAAGAAGTGACGCAGTCCCGCGAGGCGGGAAGCACGGCGGGCCGGGACGAGGGCCAGGAAGGATTCCAGCTGCGCGGTGGTGACACTCGCCCAGTGCACGTGGCCCTCGGCGTAGAGGTGGAGGGCCAGGTCACGGACGGCGTCCAGGCGGATCTCGATTGTCTTGAGCTGATTCGGCCGTAACCCCAGCTGCTGGGCCTGCTCACGCTGGTGCAGCAGGAAGTCGGCGAATTTTCTGACCTGGGGGCGCAACAGGGCGGGTGTGGCCTCGATACGGCGTGCGCGGCGGGCTGCAGCTCGTCGACCGGCGAGGTCCGAAGGTGGGTCGAGGTGGCCGTGGGTTCGTTTCGGGCATGCGCGAGCAGGGTGCGGGGCTCAAAGGTCGTGGTTGTGAGGATCAGGCGCGCGGTGGTGACGACGACGTCAGCCGCATAGATCGGGGGGCGGTGTTCGGCCAAGTGAGCGGCGAGGTCGCGCCACCAGGAGGGCGGGGTGGGCATGCGCTCTGCCCAGCCGGCCGCGCGGGTCAAGACGGTGCGCGGTGAATGCTCGTAGCAGCGCTTGCACAGGCCTTTGGCCCACTGGCCGCTGGTGCCGCACCGTGTGCAGCATGCCGCGGGCACGGCGGTGGCGGGATCAGCACAGGTCCGGCAGCATTGAGTCGCCGCGTCGAGGAGGCGTCGGCGTCCGCAGTGCTGGCACTGCCCTCGTTCGGGCTGTCCGGCGGCCCGGCGTCTACACGCCGCGCACCGTTGTTCCGCTGATCGGCGAGGGGCGCCGCATGTGGTGCACGTGCGCGAGCACCAGGGGCAGCGACCGGTGTCGGAGCGCAGCCAACGCAGTCTGTGGCAGGCCGGGCAGTTGTCTTTGACGGTCAGGGATGCGGCACCGGGGGCCACGGGCAGGTTCTTCGCAGGCTCGGATGCGGTCACAGCGGTGGCAGGGATCGGTGGCGGGGTACGGGCTGCCGCGGTGGAGAGGGCCCTGGGGCCGGCTCGGGGGCGGTGCGCGGCGAACGAGCTGGGGACGCGGCGGGCTCACGCAAGGTCAAAAGGTCACCTGGGGTGCAGTCGAGCGCGGCGCACAGGGCGGCCAGGGTGGACAGCTTCACCTGGGATGGCTGTTTGGTGAACAGCGCGGACACCGATGCCGCGGACAGCTTGAGACCGGCTCGCTCAGCCAGGAGACGGCGCAGCTCGGTGCCTGTCCAGATGCCGCGCTGCGCTGCAGCCATCCGCAGCTTCCACTCCACCTGTTGCGGCGGGCCCGCAGGGTCGATGGCGTGCATCCCGGGTGTGGTCATCGATGCTCCTGGCTGTAGTCAGCCGGCCAGGCCGGTGATGGCGGTACGGGTGGCGCGGCGCCAGGCGTCCTCGACGAAGGTGAGACAGGGCCGGACGTAGGCCATGGTCGCGGCGATATGCCGGTGACCCAGCAGTTGCTGGACGGTGAGCAGGTCCATGCCCTGCTCGTAGTGGTGGGTCGCACAGGCGCGGCGCAGGTCGTGCGGGGTGAACCGGTCGTCCTGGGGGCGGCCTTCCAAATCCAGAAGGTGGGAAAGGCGATCCCGTACGGTGTCCGGCTTCAGGGCCTGCCCGTGGATGTCGCAGAACAGCGGGGCGGTATCAGGGAAGAAGGGGCGGACATCGTTCTGGTACCAGGCAAGGATCCGCTCCAGCCCGTCGAGCATGGGTGTCCATCTCGGGCGCGGTCCCGAAGCGTTGGCCGCCTTGCCGAACCGCACGTGGAGCTTGCCCGATGGGCCCAGTTCAGGATGAACATCACACTGGCCGAGGCGGACGGCTTCACTCACCCGAGGTGCGCAGTGGTACAGGGTGCGCAGCAATGCGTAGTCCCGTGCCGCGGCCGGATAGTCGGACGCGGCCTCCAGGCGCTCGCGGGCGAAGGCGAAGAACGCCGTCAGGCGCTCAGCCGCGGGCGGCAGCCGACGAGGGGTGTCGTCCCAGACATGCCGCAAGCGGTTGAACCAGTCCAGCGGGTCACCCACCGCCATGCCGTACAGGGCGCGGATCTCGGTGGCGTAGCGGTCCCGGACGAAGCCGTGGAACGTACGAAGCATCTGCAGATACTGGCGCCTGGTCCCCGCGGCCCGGCCCGTCAGCAGCAGTTGGCGGAGCATGGCGTCCACGTCGGCGGGCTCGATCTGCCACACGGGCCGGTCGAAGTGGTCCAGCACCCGTTCCAACAGGGACGTGTAGCAACTGATCGTCGTGTCGGCGAAACCCCGTACCACCCACGTCGAGACGAAACGCCTCTGTGCAGCGGGCCTGGAAAGCCCACTCATCCCGCGCCTGGTCGACATCGGATGCCGAGGTTGCAAGCCCGCCCTCGATCAGCCTAAGAGGTCGTTTTCACCCGTTGTTTTATCCCGAGATAGGCCTTTGGCTGCGTGATGTCGGGTCACGCCAGGAGATGGTGTTCTCGCCGGTGAGGCG
>NZ_JBEXRL010000042.1:0-14129 GCF_040613075.1 Streptomyces sp. NPDC006314
CCGATGTGGTCCTCGTGGCCGTGGGTGAGTACCACGGCCACGATGTCGTCCAGCCGGTCCCGGATCGAGGTGAAGTCCGGCAGGATCACGTCCACTCCGGGCTGGGTCTCCTCGGGGAACAGCACGCCGCAGTCGACGATGAGCAGCTTGCCCGCGTGCTCGAAGACGGTCATGTTGCGGCCGATCTCGCCCAGGCCGCCCAGGGCGATGACCCGCAGCCCTCCTTCGGGAAGGGGCGGTGCGGCTTTCAGCTCAGGGTGCGGATGACTCATACCCTGACGTTACCCGGAGAGTGGGACGGGGTGATCCATTACCTGTGCGATCGAACCTGGGATTCATCGCCTGGGTCGCGGTGGGCGTCGCGTTCAGCCACACCCTTGGCGCCATCGAAACGCAGGCTCTTCCGCTGGCTCAGACCCTGGGATCCGGTACCTTCGGCGGCGGAGCGATCATCACGGTCCTCGCCGGCAGCAGCGCCCTCGCGGGCATCGCCTACACCGTCGTGACGGACCGGCTGCCCGACGGCCCCGGGTCGCAGGCGGGTGCCCTCTCGGCGGTGGTGGCCGTGGCGGCCGTCGGGGTGGGGCAGGCAGGCAGTTGGACCGCCCTGCTCACCGTCGTGATCGTCGCGGGCCTGTGCACCGCTCCGCTGAACGCGATCCGCTCCTACGCGGTCGAGAGGACCATTCCGGAACACCGACGCTCCCAGGGCTTCGGCTGGCTCTACACCACGGGAGCCTGCGGTTCGCGGCCAGCGGTCTGGAACTCACCGTGCTGCCGTTGGACGTCGCCCTCACCGCGCCCGCCGTGAGCTGCCTCCTCGCCCGGCGTGCGACCGCGTCGGTGTACGGCACGTAGGCGGCCGGGTCGGCGTGGTCGGTGACGCGCAGGCGCACCGCGTCCTCGAACGTGTGGGTCGTGCGGTGGGTGAGCCGGTCGGGGAACAGCGCCTGCGCGAACTGTTCGATCTCCCACTCCCGCCACTGGTAGCGGGTCGCCAGTCCGTTCGCGATGCTCTCGCTGGTCACGTACGCCAGGCGATAGGCGGCGGACGGCCCGCGCATGAGGAGGATCCGGGACAGGTGGAACGCGTCGTGGCGCCACTCCCCCGCCTACAGGTGTCCCGTCGGCATGTCCGGCGGTGTCCTGAGCCAGGTGGCGTCCGGGAGGCCGGACCAAGTGAAGTGCACCCACCAACCGTTGCGCACCTCGAACGGCCGGTCCTTGACGGCGCTGATGCCAGGCCGGCCGGCCTGCTCCGGGGCCGCCGCGGTCGCGGTGATCGCCCCGGTCACCTTCCGAACGGCCTCGTCACGGGCCCGCTCGTTGCGGACCGACGCGAGGACGCGCTGCCACCAGGCGTCGGTGTCACCGACCGTCTCCCGCAGCGCGGCGGGCCAGGCCGGCGGCGTCGCGCCCCGCGCCGCCAGCTCCCGGGGAGTGCTCCCGCCGGGCAGCGGACGGTCTGCGGCCGCCTGCCGCCACTCCCACTCCGCGAACCGGGCCAGGGCCTCCTCCCGCCGCCGTTCCTGTTCCCGGGTCGGCCCGCCTCGACACGCTGGGCCTCCTGTTCGGCGATCCGCCGCTCCACGGCCTCGCGCACCGGCCGGTAGGCGGCGGCCGCGGGCTCGACCGGGCCAGGAATACCGCCTCGGCCCTCCCGTGCGTCGCCTCCGCCCACCGCCGGGTCACCAGCCGCCCGCGCCGTCGCAGGACGCGCTCCTCGGCCAGCTCGAACTCCCGTACCGCCGGATTGAGTTCGTTCAGGAAGACGAGGGCGGCGGCGTTCCAGGCGGCCATCTCCCCCACAGTACCGGTCACCTGTACGCCGGTGCGCGACACCCGGGGGGAGCCGAGCATGGCCGGGACGGCGCGCTCGTCCTCTCCCGTCTCCTCGGGGAACCGGTACACGGTGGCGATACCGGCAGCGGCGATCGCGCGGTTCAGCCACGAAATTTTCAGAGCCATGGCCTGTGGATGCGCACAGGAACCGCTTCGGAGTCCGCCGGCGCCAAGAGCCCGCAGGAGGCTGCGGCGAGGACTGCCGAGCTGCGCGGCAACGGGCTGACCGGGGCGGTGACCGGCGACACCGAGGACCCCTTCTTCCGGCTTCCGCTGTGGCCGCAGGCCCGGTGTGCCGGGCGGGTGCCCGCGTCGCCTGTCGGAGGCTTCGTTCGTGCGGCTCCAGGGCTCCCTGCGTCGGCACGGCGTCGTCAACCCGGTCATCCTCAACGTCGACGGGACGCTGGTCGCGGACACCAGCGGACCAAGCGCCTGAAGGCCATCGTTCAGGACTACGAGGAGGAGGACGACGACGAAGGGCCCCGCCGCCGAGGGCGTCGGCACCGCTGGACCGGCCGGACCGTCCCCAGCCCGGGGAGGGCAGCAGACCGTCATGCCACGTGGCTCACCAGGCCCGTGCGGTAGGCGAAGGCGACGAGCTGTGCCCGGTCCCGCAGGCCGACCTTGTGGCGGATGCGGTGCAGGTGGGTCCGTACCGTGCTCACGCCGATGTACAGGTCCCCGGCGATGTCGTCGACCGAGAGGCCCTGGCCGACGAGGGCGAGCACCTGCCGCTCCCGACCGGTCAGCGACCCGGCCTCCGGTCCGGGGTCGGGGCGGGGAGAGGCACCGTTGCGGAACCAGTCGACGAGGCTGTCGACGACGTCCGGGCCGACGGCGGCCCGCCCCCGCGCCACGGCACGCGTGGTGGCGATGACCTCCGCGCTGGTGGCGTCCCGGTTCAGCAGTCCCCTGGTGCCGGCCCGCAGCAGTTCGGCCACGCCCCGGTCATCGCCCCGGCCGTGGAAGACCACCGACCCTGGCACCGTGCGCGGGGGCCGGGCCTCGTCGCCGAGGCTGCGTACGAGGCGTACGGCGGACGCCACCTCGGAGACACCGATGAGGACCACGTCGGGGCGTCGCGTCCGAGCCAGTCGGAGCGTCTCCATCCGGCTCTCGGTGGAGGCGAGCACGTCGATGTCGGGCAGCGCGTCGAGGAGCGTGTGCAACCCCTCTCTCATCAGCGGCAGTTCTTCGCAGACAAGGATTCGGCTCAGCATGGCGGCGATCTTTTCGTCAGGTGGTACTGGGTGTGGCGGAGCGGGTGCGCTCCGGGGTGAACCGGGCCCGGTGCAGCGCGGCGTACGCGCCTCCGGCGGCGAGCAGTTCGTCGTGGGTGCCCTGTTCGGCGATGGATCCGTCCGACATGACGAGGATCGTGTCGGCGTGGCGGACGGTCGACAGCCGGTGGGCGATGACGAAGCTGGTGCGGCCGGCTGCCAGGCGGCCCATGGCCTGCTGGACGAGGAGTTCGGTACGGCCGTCGACCGAGCTGGTGGCCTCGTCCATGACGAGGATCACCGGGTCGGACAGGAAGGCCCGGGCGATGGTGATCAGTTGGCGCTCGCCCGCGCTCAGCCGGCTGCCGTCCTCGTCGATCACGGTGTCGTAGCCACGGGGCAGGGTGCGGATGAAGCGGTCCGCCTGCGCGGCGCGGGCGGCCCGTTCCACGTCGGCGCGGGTGGTGCCGGGGCGCGGGGCGCCGTAGGCGATGTTCTCGGCGATGGTGCCCCCGAAGAGCCAGGTGTCCTGCAGGACCATGCCGATGGGGGACCGCAGCTCCTCCCTGGGAAGTCCGGCGATGTCGACGCCGTCAACGGTGATCCGGCCGCCGGTCGCCTCGTAGAACCGCATGAGGAGGCTCACGAGCGTGGTCTTCCCGGCTCCGGTCGGTCCGACGATCGCCACGGTGTGGCCGGGCTCGGCCGTCAGCGACAGGTCCTCGATCAGGGGCCGGTCGGCCGCGTAGCGGAAGGAGACCCCCTCGAACGCGACGCGGCCCCGGCCCGGCTGCGGCAGCGCGGCCGCCACGACGGGTTCGGGGGCCTGTTCCTCGGCGTCCAGGAACTCGAAGACCCGCTCGGCAGAGGCCACGCCGGACTGCACCACGTTGGCCATCCCCGCCAAGTTCGCCAATGGGGCGGAGAACTGGCCGGAGTACTGGATGAACGCCTGCACCTGGCCGATCGAGAGCGAACCCGAGGCCACCTGCACCGCCCCGGCGACCGCGACCAGCATGTAGTTGAGGTGGCACACCAGCATCATCAGCGGCTGCAGCACGCCGCTGATGACCTGGGCGCGCAGACCGGCCCGGTAGAGGTCGTCGTTGAGCTCGGCGAACTCCGCCACCGACCGCCGCTCCCGGCCGAAGGCCTTCACGAGCAGATGGCCGCTGTACGTCTCCTCGGCGTGCGCGGTGACCGCGCCCGTGGAGGCCCACTGGCGGACGAAGTGGGGTTGGGCCGCCGCCCCGACGCGGCCCGACGCGAAGAGCGCGAGGGGCACGGAGACCAGCGCGACCAGCGCGAGGAGGGGGGAGAGCCAGAGCATCACCGCCAGCACGCCCGCGACGGTCAGCAGGGCGTTGACGAACGTGCCGATGGCCTGCTGGATCGTCTGGCCGACGTTGTCGATGTCGTGGGTGATCCGGCTCAGCACGTCACCGCGCCGGGCCCGGTCGAAGTACGCTACCGGCAGGCGGGAGAGCTTGGCCTGGCTGTCCGCGCGCAGGCGGTGTGCCACACCGGTCGCGAGCCGTGCCGCCCACCGGCCCTGCAGGACGCGGCACAGCGCCTCCCCCGCGAAGACCAGGACGGCCGACGCCAGCAGAACGCCCACCGCTTCGCGGCCGCCGCCCGAGACGACGGAGTCCGTGGCCCTGCCCAGCAGCCAGGGGCCGGCCAGCGCCGGCACCACCGCGAACGCGCCCAGCGCCGCCACTCCGTGGAGAAGCCGCGGTTCGCGCCGCATCATCGTCAGGAGCCTGCGGACGGTCCCGCGGAGTTCCACGGACCAGTCCCCCGGCCGCCGGCCCTTGGCGAAGGCCGTGCCGGTCTCCGTCCGGCTCTCCCGTCGGCCGCGGCCGGTGCCTCGTAGTGCCATCACGCCGTCCCCGTTTCCGTCAGCTGCGAGCCCATGAGGTCCCGGTACGTCTCGCTGCTCGCCATGAGTTCTTCGTGCCGTCCCTCGCCGACGACACGTCCCCGGTCCAGCACGACGACGCGGTCCGCGCGGCGGACCGCCGAGGCCCGCTGCGAGACGATGACGACGGTCGCGTGGCGGGTCTCGTCGGCCAGGGCCCGGCACAGTGCCGCCTCGGTCGCCTGGTCCAGTGCCGAGAAGGCGTCGTCGAAGAGGTAGATGTCCGGGCGTCGCACCAGTGTCCGGGCGATGGCGAGGCGCTGGCGCTGCCCGCCGGAGACGTTGGCACCGCCCTGGGAGACCGGTGCTTCGAGCCCGCCGTCCATGCCCTCCACGAACGCGCGGGCCTGCGCGACGTCCAGGGCGTGCCACAGTTCCTCGTCGGTGGCGTCGGCCTTGCCGTACCGCAGGTTGGACGCGATGGTCCCGGAGAACAGCTGGGCCTTCTGCGGAACCAGCCCGACGGTCCGGGCGACCACCTCGGGGTCGAGTTCGCGTACGTCGACGCCCGCGACCCGTACCGTCCCGCCGGTCGGCTCGAACAGCCGGGGAACGAGCGCCAGCAGCGTCGACTTGCCGCTGCCGGTCGGGCCGGTCACCGCGATCGTCTCGCCGGGTGACACCACCAGGTCGACGCCGTGCAGCACCGGTTCCTCGGCCCCGCCGTAACGGAACCCGGCCTCGCGGATCTCCAGGTGGCCGGGCCTGGCCGGTTCCCGGGTCGGCGGCGCCGCCGTTTCCGCGCGGGGGGCGAGCACCTCACTGATCCGCCGTACGCAGACCTCGGCGCGGGGGGCGACGACGAACACGGCGACGAGGAGCAGGGAGGCGCCGAAGACCTGCGTCAGCCATGACATCAGGGCGACCAGGACCCCCACCCGGATCGTTCCGTCGGCGAGCCTGCCAGCGCCGAGCCACATCACGGCGACGACGGCAAGGTTGGCCGTCAGGGTGGTGAGCGGGAGCAGCAGCGCGGTGTGCCGTGCGAGACCGAGGGTGGTCTCGGAGAGGACCGCGTTCGATTGGCCGAAACGTTTCTGTTCCTGGGCGTCCTTGGCGAAGGCCCGGATCACCCGGATACCGCCGAGCTGCTCCCGCAGCACGCGGTTCACCGCGTCCACACCTCGTTGCAAGGCCTGCGACCGGGATCGCATCCGGCGGATGACCAGCGTCGTCAGCCCGCCGAGCACCGGGGCCACCGCCAGCACGACCAGGGAGAGCCGCGCGTCGTGGCGGACCGCCATGACCACACCGCCGATCCAGGTCGCCGGAGCCGTCACGACGTACGCGAGGGCCATCGTCAGCACGCGCTGGACCTGCTGGACGTCGTTCGTGGTCCGCGCCAGCAGGGACGGGGCCCCAAAGGCGGCGAACTCCTGGCAGGACAGCACCTGCACCCGCTCGAACACGGAAACACGCAGGTCACGGGCGGCTGCCAGGGAGATCCGGGCACCCGCGTAGACGGCCCCGACGGCTGGCGCGACCTGGAGCACGGCTAGCCCGAGCATCACCAGCGCCAGGCCGAGCACACGGCCGCTGGAACCGGCGGTCACCCCGCGGTCGATGATCCGCGCGTTGATGTCGGGCAGGAGGAGGCCGGCGGCCACGGCCGCGATCTGCAGGAGGACCAGTACGGCCAGCGCCACGGGGTACGGGCGCACGGAGCGCCACAGGAAGGCGATCACCGGCCGGATCCCGCTCGGCCGGCGCCCGGACGGCCGGCCGGCCCGGTTCGGTTCCCGGACCGCGCGGCGGCCGCGGGCCGAAGGTTCCCAGAGGTGCCCATGCTCCCCATCCGTGATCGAGAAAATCCGAAATTCGATCCAGGGCAGCGGTATCCCGGAACGGTTCCCCGGCTGCTCCCGGCGATACCGGGAAGTCTTGCCGGAACTCCCTGCCAGGGCGATGAGCTGCGGTGTCAGGACCTCGCCCGGACAGCAAGCTGCCACCGCGCACGGCGGGAACCGGTCGGCGCCCGTTCTCGTTTGACGATGGCGGGATTATTGGGTTGAACTTGATCAACTGCTGGTCTGCCGCTAGTCGGTGACGTTCTCGTCGGGCTGGACTTGGCCAACCGGGCTGCCAGGAGTGGATCACAAGGGGGATGTAAAAACGTGTTCGCGGAACTGGGCTTGGAAGGCAAAGCGGAAGCCGTCTACTGGGAGATGCTCAAGGTCCCCGGGGCCGATATCGAGCAGCTGGCGGCCCGGCTCCGCCTGGACTCCCGGGAGATCCACGACTGCCTGGACGAACTGGGCCGGCTGCTGCTGGTCCGGCCCTCCTGGGACTCCCCGGGCGAAGTGCGGGCGGTCGACCCCGAGGTCGGGCTGGCCTCCCTGCTGGCCCGTCAGGAAGCGGACCTGTTGCGGGAACAGAAGCGCATCTCCGCCAGCCGGGCCGCCCTCGAAGAAGTCGTCGCCGAGTTCCAGCACACCAAGCAGGGCCGGCAGGACCCCGACGTCGAACGCCTCACCAACATCGACAGCATCCGGTTCAAGATCGAGGCGCTCGCCGCCAAGTGCTCTTCGGAGATCATGGGGTTCAATCCGTCCGGGGCCCAGACCCCGGCGAACATGGAGGCCAGCCGCCCGCTCGACAGCAGGGTGCTCGGCCGTAACGTGCGGATGCGCACGATCTACCTCGAAAGCATCGTCAACGACCGCCCCACCATCGACTACGCACGCTGGCTGGTGGACTCCGGCGCCGAAGTCCGCACCGCCGCCGTCCTGCCTCCCCGCATGGTGATCTACGACCGCGGCACGGCCATCGTGCCGCTGGACCCGGAGACGACCCGGGCCGGTGCACTGCTGCTGCACAGCACCGGCGTGGTCAGCGCCCTGTGCGACCTGTTCGAGCAGGTCTGGAAGGCCGCGACCCCGCTCGAGGCCGCGGCCCCCGGGACCGAGCAGGAGGAGGAGCTCACGCCCCAGGAGGCGGCGATCCTCCAGCTGCTGGCCGACGGGCACACCGATGACACCATTGCCCGCAAGCTGGGCGTGTCGGTGCGCACCAGCCGCCGGATCACCGCAAAGCTGACGGCTCAGCTCGGCGCCAGGAGCCGTTTCCAGGCCGGCGTACTGGCCACCGCGCGCGGCTGGGTCCGGTAGCGGCAGCCGCTCCGCGGCCGGTCAGGAGGGGAAGGCCCGCTCCCATTCGGCCGCGGCGGCGGTGGACGCCTCCTCCCACGGAGGGGTGTGGGGCAGGGTCGTGGCGAGCCGGGCGAGAACGTCCCGGTGCTGCCAGACCTTCTCGAAGGCGTCCGCGTAGTGGGCGAGCAGCGGGCCGGCGTCCGGATGCAGGTGGGCCTTCTGGATGGCGAAGGAGTCCTCGATCACCCGGAAGACCGCCGGGAACGCCTCGGGTCCGCCGGGCTGCGGCCTGGTACCGGCCAGCTTCCAGGGCCAGGCGTCGAACCCGCTGTCGACACGGAACATGTGCTGGGCGGGCAGCGGCAGGGACTGGTAGGGGGCGGCCGGCACCCCCTCCGCGCGCAGCGCCCGCTGCACAACTGCCCGCAGCGGCCCGGCGTACCGGTCCTCCAGACCGAACGCGGCGGGGATCACCCGGAAGCGCAGGATGTGCCAGGCGTGGGTGCGGTCCGCTCCGTGGTGCGGGGCGAGGAATCCGGGCAGGTTGGCGACCCGGTCCAGGAAGGGCCGGATGTTCTGCTCGCGCCGCAGGCCGTCGGCGGGGAACCGGTGCAGCTGGCTCCGGGTGAACGCGGCCTGGATCGCGTTGGGCTTGTTGTTCCAGCCCAGCACGTGGGAGATGTAGGTGCGCGGGGTGTCCGCGCCCGACAACTCGCCGAACTGGCGCAGCGCCGCGATCTTCCTGGCCAGGCCCTCGTCGTCGGTGGTGACCAGGCCGCCCTCCCCGCAGGTGGCCAGGTTTTTGCTCACGTTGAGGCTGAAGGCCCCGACGGTGGCGAGCCCGCCCGCCGGCCGGCCCCGGTAGCGGGCGCCGTGCGCCTGTGCCGCGTCCTCCACGACGGCGAGGCCGTGCTTGCGCGCGATGGCGTTGATCTCGTCCATGTCGGCGGGCAGGCCGTGCAGGTGGACGACGACGACGGCGCGGGTACGGGGTGTGATGGCGGCTTCCACCGCTGCCGGTGTCATGTTGAAGGTGTCCGGGTCGACGTCGACGAACACGGGGACCGCCAGTAGGTGCATGGGCGCCGCGGCGGTGCCCACGAAGCTGAGCGCCGGGACGATCACCTCGTCCCCGGGTTCGATGCCGGCGGCCGCCAGCGCCAGGCTCAGGGCGGCGGTCCCGTTGGAGACCGCCACGCAGTGCCGGGTGCCGGTCTCGGCGGCCCACTCCCGTTCCAGGGCCGGTATCTCCTCCTCGCCGTGGGCGGCGAGGGTGAACCGGCCGGAGGCGAGGACGCGGCCCACCGCCTGCTCGTCCTCCTGGGTCACCACCGGCCACTTCGCGATGCGGGCGGTGCGCGGGACGGTCCGGGAGCCGCCGATCATGGCCAGCTTGCCGCCCGCCGCGCCGGAGGACTTCATCACGGAAGTGGTCGAGGTGGTCGTGGGTGTGGCGGTCGTGGACGTGGGGGTCGTGGACGTGGGGGTCGTGGGCACTGTTCGGTCGCCTTCTGGATGGTTCCGCGGTGTGCGGGGACACGTGTACACGGGGGTCAGACGGACGCGCGGGTCCGTGCCGGGCCGGGCACGTCTCGCCGGCACGGCTCCGGGGTGCCGACGAGCACGGCGATGTTCCCGGAGGGGTGTCTGTTCTCGTACATCAGCTGGTGCACGTCGGCGATCCCGGAGAAGGGAACGGCGAGCGACATACAGGGGTCCAGCCCGCCCTGGGCGGCGAGTTCGGCCACGGCCCGGAACTGGGCGCTGTTCGCGCCGTGGGACCCCTGAAACCGCTTCTGCCGCATCCACAGGAAGCGCAGGTCCACGTCGCCCCGGTAGCCGCTGGTGCCACCGCACGTGACGACCATGCCGGCGTTGTCGCAGAGGTAGACGGAGGTGGGGATGGTGTCCTCACCGGGGTGCTCCAGGACGATCCGCGGTGACCGGCGCTCCCCCAGCACCTCCCAGAAGGCCCGGCCGAACGCGCGCATGCCGTTCAGCCACTCCGCGTACGCGACGGGATCGTCCTCGGAGGGGATCCGGCCCCAGTGGCCGAAGTCCTTCCTGTTGATCACGCCGCGGGCGCCGAGGCGGAGACAGTGCTCGGCCTTGTCCTCGTCGGACACCACCGCCACCGGGACGCCGCCGAACTGGCGGACGATCTGGATGGCCATGGAGCCGAGTCCGCCGGCCCCGCCCCAGATGAGGACGGGGTCGCCCGGTTCCACGGTGTGCGGCGCCCAGCCCCGCAGCTGGCGGTAGACGGTGGCCGCGGTGAGCATGAAGCAGCCGGCCTCCTCCCAGGTCAGCCGTGCGGGCTTGGGGTGGCACTGGTACTCGTCCAGCAGGGTGAACTGGGCGAAGGATCCGTAGTTGGACTCGTAGCCCATCGCGAGTGCGCTGGTCGAGGTCATCGGATCGGCGCCGAGGCGGATGTCCGCGGCGGTCTCGTCCCAGACGACGGGCGCGATGACGACCTGGTCGCCCACCTTGACCTGCTTGACTCCCTCGCCCACCGCCCAGACGATGCCGGAGCCGTCGGACCCGCCGATGTGGAAGTCCTCCGGGTGGCCGGCCTTGCGGCGGGCCGCGACGACGTCCACGGGGCTGCCGAGCGACGCCCACACGTTGTTGTAGTTCACTCCCGCGGCCATCACCAGGACGAGCACCTTGCCCGGTGCGACCGCGGGCACGGGAACGACCTCAGTCGCGATCGCCCGCGCGGGCTCCCCGTAGCGCTCGGGCCTGATCAGCGCCGCGTGCATGTGGCTCGGCACTTCGCCCAGGGGCGGCAGCTCACCGATGTCGTAGAGGTCCTTCATCGTTCCGTGCCTTCCGACGCCACCGGCGTCCGGTCGAGGGTTTCGAGGATCTTGGCGAGGGGGCCGGCGAGGTCGGAGACGGGACCGGGGTCCATCATCCGGGCGTGGGAACAGGCGACGTGCAGGACGTCGACCGGGCCCGCGCGGTACGGGTCCCAGAGCGCGACCAGATCGTCGGGGGACGTGTCCTCGTGCTCGGCCAGGACGAGGGTCATCGGTCCTTCGTGGCGGCGGGGGCGGAAGCCCTGCCGAAGGCCGACGTTGTTACGGGTGATCTCCACGAGCGCCTCCAGGTGGTCGCCGAGCAGCCGGCCGAAGGTGCTGTCGGTGTCGCGCAGGACGTCCCGCGCTCCGCCGCCGTCGGGCACCGTGCCGTCGTCCGGGTCGATGCCGATCACCTCGAACAGGCTGCGCACGACGTCCTGCCGGTCCGGCAGTGCTCCGTCCTCCTCGTCCGCCGGGAACGAGTCGAGCACCGCGAGCAGTTCGGTCTCCTGCCCCTGCTCCGCGAGCTGCACCGCCATCTCCTGGACCACGAGTCCGCCGAACGACCAGCCGAGCAGCCGGTACGGGCCCTCGGGCTGGATCTCGCGGACCGCCCGCAGATACGCGGCGGCCATCTCCTCGACCGATCCGGGCAGCCCGTCCGCGATCAGGCCGGAGGCCTGGAGCCCGTACACCGGCTGGTCCTTGGGCAGGTGCTGGAGGAACTCGGCGTACCGCCAGGCCAGCCCGCCGGCCGCGTGCACGCAGAACAGCGGGGTCCGGCTGCCGGTCTCTCGCAGCGGGAGCACGGTGCGGAACGCGAAGTCCTGGGCCACGGCTCCCTCGCCCAGCGCTCCGGCGAGCGCGGCGGGGCTCGAAGCCGCGTACAGGGTGCGCAGCGGCAGGTCGACGCCGAAGGCCGTGCGCACGTGGCCGGCCAGTCGCGCCGCCAGCAGGGAGTGCCCACCGAGCTCGAAGAAGTTGTCGTGGACGCCCACCTCTTCCACACCCAGCACGTCCGCGAACACCTGGCAGAGCGTCTTCTCCTGGGCGGTGCGCGGGGCGGTGCGTACCGCCTCCGCCCACACGGGGGCGGGCAGCGCCTCACGGTCGAGCTTGCCGTTGGTGGTGAGCGGGAGCGCGTCCAGCACCACGCAGGCGGACGGCACCATGTACTCGGGCAGGCTCTGCCGCAGGTGGGAGCGGAGTGCCGCGGCGAGCGCCGCGTCCGCTTCACCGCGGTCCCCGTCCGGGGTGCCGGGACCGTCGGCCCGGGTCACGTAGGCGACGAGCCGCTTGTCCCCGGGACGGTCCTCCCGGACCACGACGGCGTGGTGCCCGACCGCGGCGTGGGAGGCGAGCGCGGCCTCGATCTCGGCCGGCTCGATGCGGAAGCCGCGCAGCTTGACCTGGGCGTCCGACCGGGCCACGAACTCCAGCGTGCCGTCCGCCCGCCAGCGCACCAGGTCCCCGGTCCGGTACAGGCGGGAGCCCGCGGGCCCGAACGGGTCGGCCACGAACCGCTCCGCGGTCAGGTCCGGCCGGTTCGCGTAGCCGCGGCCGACCTGCTCGCCTCCGATGTACAGCTCGCCGGTCACGCCGATCGCGACCGGGCGCAGGGCGGTGTCCAGGACGTAGGTGCGCATGTTGGGGATCGGGCCGCCGATGGGCACGTTGTCGGGGACGGCGTCCGTGCCCCGCATCCGGTGGTGCGTGGTGAACACGGTGGCCTCGGTCGGCCCGTATCCGTCGACCACGACCAGGCCGGGACAGGCGTCGAGGACCTTGCGAACGGCCTCGGCCGGGACCACGTCACCGCCCGTGCAGACCTCCCGCATTCCGGCGAAGGCGCGCGGGTGCTCGTCCGCCATGATCCTGAACAGTCCGGCGGTCAGCCACATGCGGGTGATGCCGTGGTCCGTGAGCAGGCGGGCGATGTCCCGGACACCGAGCCGGCCGGGCGGCGCCTCGACCACCTGGTGCCCGCGCAGCAGCGCCACCCACAGCTCCCAGGTGGAGGCGTCCCAGGCGTGCGGTGAGTGGAACAGCATGCGGTCGCCTCGGCCGGCGTCGGGCTCGTACGGGTCCGCTTCGACAAGACGCAGCACGTTGCGGTGCGTCAGGGCAGCGCCCTTGGGCACACCTGTGGAACCCGAGGTGTACATGATGTACGCCAGCTGGTCGGGATGGACCGCGGCGTCGGGCGCGGTCACGGGCTGCGCGTCGAGGTCGAGCGCTGCGAACTCCAGCTGCCGCACGCCCGGCGCGAGGTCCGCGTGCCAGCCGATGTCCTCCACGAGCGGGGCGGTCAGGAGCAGCTCGGCACCGCTCTCCGCGAGGACGGCGGACAGCCGGGCGACCGGCGAGCGGGCATCGAGCAGCAGGTACGGCGCGCCCGCCTTCACGACGGCGAGCATCGACACCAGCAGCTCGGCGGAGCGGTCCATGAGGATCGCCACGGGACGCTCGGCCGCCGACCCGGCGTCGGCTCCCCTGAGCCCCAGCAGCAGATGGGCCAGGCGGTTCGCCCGCTCCTCGATCTCCCCGAAGGTCAGGTCCCCGCGTACGGAGAGGTAGGCCGGCTCGTCCGCCCGTCGTGCGGCGATCTCGGCGAAGCGCTGGGGGATGGTGACGTCCGCGCCGCGTGCGCGGTCCCGGCGGGTGTTCCAGGTCTCGGTGAGGGTCAGCTGTTCTTCGGGGGTGAGGGGGGTGGTGTGGGTGAGGGGCTGTTCGGGGTGGTGGGCGATGGTGGTGAGCAGGTGGAGCAGGTGGTCGGTGATGCGGTGCGCGGTGGCCTCGTCGTAGGCGTTCGGGTTGTAGATGAGGCGTAGGCGGAGGGTGTCGTCGGTGGGATTGTGCGCGGCGACGAGGTTCAGCGGATAGTGCGCACCGTCGTTCCCGTCGCCTCCCTTCACCTCGAGCCCGCCGCTGCGTACCGGCGCGAGGGTGTCCGGCTGGGTGGGGTAGTTCTCGAAGACGAGTGTGGTGTCGAAGAGTTGGGGGTGGGGGGTTTGGTTGGTGATGGTGGTGAGGCTGGTGTGGTGGTGGTCGAGGAGGGTGGCTTGTTGGTTTTGGAGGCGGTGCATGAGGGTGAGGAGGGTGTCGTTGGGGTGTGTGGTGGCGCGGGTGGGGATGGTGTTGATGAAGAGGCCGATCATGTTTTCGATGCCGGGGATTTCGGGGGGTCGGCCGGAGACGGTGGTGCCGAAGACGATGTCGTTGTTGTTGGTGTAGTGGGTGAGGAGGAGGG
>NZ_JBEXRL010000043.1:0-13968 GCF_040613075.1 Streptomyces sp. NPDC006314
GCCGCCTACAGCCCCGCCCTCACCGACTTCGTCTTCATGGTCCGCGAGACCTCCCAGATGTTCATCACCGGCCCGGACGTGGTCAAGGCCGTCACTGGTGAGGAGATCACCCAGAACGGCCTCGGCGGCGCCGACGTCCACGCCGAGACCTCCGGCGTCTGCCACTTCGCCTACGACGACGAGGAGACGTGCATCGCCGAGGTGCGCTACCTCCTCTCGCTGCTGCCGCAGAACAACCGCGAGTATCCGCCCCACGGGCCGAGCACCGACCCGCCGGCCCGAAGGTCCGAGGTGCTGCTGGACCTTGTGCCGGTGGACGGCAACCGGCCCTACGACATGGCCGAGGTCATCGAGGAGATCGTCGACGACGGCGAGTACCTGGAGGTGCACGAGCGCTGGGCCCGCAACATCATCTGTGCGCTGGCCCGGCTGGACGGCCAGGTCGTCGGGATCGTCGCCAACCAGCCGCAGACCCTGGCCGGTGTCCTGGACATCGAGGCGAGCGAGAAGGCCGCCCGGTTCGTGCAGATGTGCGACGCGTTCAACATCCCCATCGTGACCCTGCTGGACGTCCCCGGGTTCCTCCCCGGTGTCGGCCAGGAGCACGGCGGAATCATCCGGCACGGTGCGAAGCTGCTGTACGCCTACTGCAACGCCACCGTGCCCCGCGTCTCGGTCATTCTGCGCAAGGCCTACGGCGGCGCCTACATCGTCATGGACTCCCAGTCCATCGGCGCCGACCTGACCTTCGCCTGGCCCACGAACGAGATCGCCGTGATGGGCGCCGAGGGCGCCGCGAACGTCATCTTCCGCAAGCGGATCGCCGAGGCCGACGACCCCGACGCGACGCGGGAGCGCATGGTCAAGGAGTACAAGGCCGAGCTGATGCACCCCTATTACGCGGCCGAGCGCGGCCTGGTCGACGACGTGATCGACCCCGCCGACACCCGTGAGGTGCTGAGCCGCTCCCTCGCGATGCTTCGCAGCAAGCATGCCGACGTGCCTTCACGGAAACACGGCAACCCGCCGCAGTGAATAGCCGGTTGACGGCCAGGCAGTGCGGTTCAGACGAGCGGGCGGCTCCCCGCAACCCGGAAGCGAACAGACGGGCGCGTCTTCATGTCCCGGCCTTCCGGGCGTGATGCGGCCGCGTTCGGCCGTCGGTTAAAGGATCTTCGCGCCCCCTCGCGCGGGAGGCAACCGGCGCGAGGGTCCACTGCATGTTTTCGGCCCGCCCATTCAGGACTTCCGTTGGCGCCTTGTTTTCGCTGCTCTGCGCCCTGTGGGAGGGGCACCTGAGGAGCACCCTGCGGTTTCTCCAGGCCGGGTCGGGAGGAATGCGAACGTCCGTTTGATATGGCTGGCGGAAAATCGTCGCTTCAGGAAGGCTTGAGCCGTCTTGGATTGACAAACCGACTGTGCTGTTTTTTTATCGGGGGGTCCAGTTGCGAGGCAGAGAATCGGGTCCCGGCGGTGGAAGCGCACAGGCCGAGCACCGGTTCTCCAGCCTGAACCTATGGGGGGGAATGTGGACATCAAAGTGCTGGGCCCGCTATCAGTGCGTGAGAACGGGGTGTCGATCGTCCCGACAGCACCCAAGCCGCGGCAGGTCCTGGCCCTGCTCGCACTACACGCCGACCAAGTGGTTTCCGTGAGCGCCCTGGTGGAGGAGCTGTGGGGAGGGAAGCCGCCGCGCAGCGCGCGCACCACACTGCAGACCTATGTACTGCAACTTCGGGAGCTGATCGCTGAGGCACTCGCCCATGGTGAGAACGAGCGGTGCACTCCCAAGGACATCCTCGCCACCGTCCCCGGCGGCTACCGCCTGGAGACGCGGGCCGGGACCGTTGACTTCCGGGAGTTCGAGCGTGGCGCGGGCGCCGGCTACCGGGCCATGGATGCCGAGGACTACTCCGGAGCGGCCCGTCGGCTGGCCGACGCACTCTCGCTGTGGACCGGGCCCGCGCTCACCGACATCCAGGCCGGCATGCGGATCGACATGGAGGCCAGGAGGCTGGAGGAGGCCCGGCTGTGTGCGCTCGACCAGCGCATCGAGGCCGACCTGCGGCTGGGCCGCCACCGGGAGCTGCTGCCCGAACTGACGGTGCTGGTCAACCAGTACCGGATGCACGAGAGCCTGCACGGACAGTTCATGCTGGCCCTCCACCGCTCGGGCCGGCGCGGCGAGGCGCTCGACGCCTACCGGCGGCTGCGTACCACGCTCGTCTCCGAGCTGGGCCTTGAGCCGTCCGCCGCGCTCAGCCGGCTGCAGCGCTCGATCCTGGTGGCCCGCCCCGAGAACTCGGCGGCAACGGCGCCGAGCCCCGCGGGCCACAACCTGGTCGCCCGCACGGTCTGACACGCACCGTCCTGCGGCCCATCATGTCCGGGTGGGCCGGGGGACGGACACGTTCTGGCCGGCCGCAGGTGACGGATGTCCTCGTGCGCCCGGCTGTCGTGGTGCCGGTCCTCGGCAAGCGGCGGCACTTCTCGACGGTCCGGTCTGAGCCCTGCCCGGGCCGGGTCGCGGTGTGCGAAGGCCCCCACCAGACCACCCGGTGGGGGCTCGCCCATGGATCCCGGGCGAGGGGACTGTCGGGCCGGTGCGACGGTGAGCGGTACGCCCCGGCAGCGGCTCCGCCCATGGGAGAGCGCGGCCCGGTCGGTGCCAGTCGATGCTCGGCTCCAGCCGGTCTTCACCACGGCCCAGTCAGTGAGGTACCAGCAGCGGCCACGACGGTTGGAGCGTGCCGACACCGCGGTCAGCGTACGGTCGTCGTGCGACCGTACGCCGGTCAAGTCCCCTGTGGGCCTCGGCCTGCCGCGCGGCGTGGACGTCGGCACGCTCCGCCGCCTGTGCAAGCCCGCCCTGTTCGATGTGCAGGCGGCGGTGCCGGTGCGGGTCGGGATCGCGAGGGCCCGGCGTCAATCACGCGATCACCGACAACGGCCGGTTCCCGGTGTTCACGACGCCGGCCCGGACCTTGCCGTTCTCGGCGCCGGGCACCCGCGCCCGGCTCGCCCGCGATCGCGTCGCCCCGACCACGCCGACGGCCATCGACAGCACGGGCGGGCAGAGCCGGACGGCGATCCGGGCCGAACGCCTCCCGGCGGTGAGCGGTACGGGCACCCGCGTCCGCCGCTCCACACCGCTGTTCCAGAGGTCGACCTCACCCCTTGGCCCTCGCCCCGGATGACGGGCCGGCACGGTCGGCGGGCTGCGCGCCCCCGCCGCGCGCAGCCCGGTCGCCATGCGTCCGCGCGGCGGTCCTGGGAGTGGATGTGGTGGGTGGGGTGGGGCTGTGACGGCGAGAGACAGGCCGGCCGTCCTGCGGGCGACGCACGGATCTCGCCGCTCGCTGTGTCGGCATCAGGCGGCGTACAGGTCGAACGTGGACGTACGGCGCGGACCCGCGACGATGTCCAGGCGCGGGTCGACCGAGAGTATCGCCTGGTGCATGCGCTGGAGCTGCGGGGAGGGCTCCACGCCCAGTTCGTCGATGAGGCGCTGGCGCATCCGGCGGTAGACATCGAGTGCGGCGGCCTGCCGGCCGGAGCGGTACAGGGCCACCATCGCCTGCGAGTGCAGCCCCTCGTGCTGCGGATGACGGGCGATCAGGTCGGTCAGCTCGGGGATCAGTTCCACATGCCGGCCCAGCCGGAGCTCGGCGTCGATACGGCGCTCCCGGGCGACCAGGCGGCTCTGCTCCAGCCGCATCACCTCCACCTCCAGCACCGGCCCGAGTCGGACGTCGACCAGCGCCGGCCCGTCCCAGAGGTCCAGTGCCTCGCGCAGCAGAGAGGCCGCGCCGGCGTCCTCCCCGTCCTCGAACGCTTGCCGGCCCTCGGCGACCAGCCTCTCGTAGCGGTTGACGTCGACCGCGTCGGCGGGGATCTGCAAAAGATAGCCGCCGTAGCGAGTGGCGAGCACGTCCTTGGCCGAGCCCGGTACGTCCGGGCCCATGGCGGTGCCCAGCAGACGGCGCAGCTGGAGGATGTACGTCTGGAGTGTCGTCAGCGAACTCTGCGGCAGGTCGGTGGCCCAGATCTCCTCCATGAGGGTGGGCACGGGCACGACCCGGCCGGGGTTGAGGGCGAGCAGCGCCAGGATTTGGCGGGGCTTGCCCGCGGTCGGGACGATCGAGATTCCGTTCACTTCCGCGTTCAGCGCACCCAGAACTTTTATGTTCATTCTTCCTCCGTGCCGTTTCCGGTGTCGTCGGTTCGCAGCGTTGACGCCCTCAGATGGTGTCTTCACCATCGATTGTCCGGCGCTTTTCGCGGTCCAGTCGCGAGGGGGGCTGCAGCTTCCGTCGAGATGTGTGCGAGGTGGTGTCGAGTCTTTCTCTAGCGGTCTGCCGTGACCAGCACTGACGGAACGCTGACGTGCTGCTGACAAGAAATCAGCGCACTGCAAGAACGTGCTCGGAAACCTGTACCTGCCGGGCTTGTGCTGTTACCTTTCCAGCCATGGCGACGGAAACGAACCGTTCAACCGCCTATCGCGACGGGGACCCCCTCATCATGGGACTGCTCGCCCGTCTGGGCCCGTCGGGCGGGGGTGACTTCTTGCCGGACCTGCCGGGTCGAAACCTGCTCGCCCTGCTGGGCCGTTATCACCGGCGCCCGGTGCGGGTGGGCTTCCCCGAGCCGGCCGCCGAGCGTACTTGACATCCTCTGGAGAGATAGTCCACGCAAACTTGTGACCCGCTGGTGAATCCTGCATTCCATATGCGTGCCGACTACCGTGCCGAGAACTCTTTGAATATTCCCGTGCGAGGACGGCATGGAATTTCGGATTCTGGGTTCCGTGCAGATCTGCGACGCCCGCAGTGATCTGCAGATCGTGCCCGTGGGCGCCAAGCAGCGCGCCCTGCTCGGCGCTCTCGTGGTGAAGGCCGGCCAGGTCGTGCCCCTCGGCCGTCTCGTCGACGAGCTGTGGGGCGAACACCCACCGGCGAACGCGGCCAACGCCCTGCAGGCCCATGTGGCCCGGCTGCGCCGGCTGCTGCCCGTGCCCGCGCCCGGCTCGGGTGAGCGGCACCACGAGTGGCTGGTGACCCGTCCCACCGGATACGAGCTGCACCCGGGTGACCTCGACGCCGACGTCGACGCACGCCGCTTCATGCGCCTGGTCGCCGAAGGCCGTGCGCTGCTCGCCACCGACCCCGCCCGCTCGGCCGGCGTGTTGCGTGAGGCACTCGGACTGTGGCGGGGCGCCGCCCTGGAGGGCAGCGGCCGGGGCGCCATCTGCTCGGCAGAGGCCGCCCTGCTGGAGGAGGGCCGGCTCGTCGCCCTGGAGACCCTGTACGACGCGAGCCTGCGCGCGGGCTCCGCGCGTGAGATCACCGGCGAGCTGGAGGAGCTGACGATCGCTCATCCGCTCCGGGAGAGGTTCTACGAGCTGCTGATGACCGCGCTCTACCGGTGCGGCCGGCAGGCGGAGGCCCTGGTCACGTACGAACGGGCCCGCCGCAGACTCGTACACGACCTGGGCATCGAACCGGGGCCCGCGCTGCGCTGCCGGATGGAGTCGATCCTGCACCACCGGGACTTCGAGGCGGACCCGGCCGACCCGGTGCGGCTCCAGCCGCGGCGGCCGGACACCGGCCTCACCGGGGTGCCGGGTGGACCGTCGGGCGGTACGCAGACCGACGAGACCGACGTACGGCTGCTGCGGGACGAGATCGCCGGATTGCGCCGCCACGTCGAGCGGCTGGCCCAGGAACAGCAGGACCTGCTCGGCCGTCTCGACCGGCTCATGCCGCGGGAGGCGTCGGCGGTCTGGCGCGTTTCCCGGCGCCAGGACGATGGGTGTCGCCATGGCCTGCACACATGAGGACGAGGCCGACCCGCAGGCAGTGCTGTCCCGGGCACGCGGGGAGCCGGTGCGGAACCAGCAGAGGCGATGTACCCCGGACCGTCCCCTCGCTGGACGCCGGGGCTGACGGCCTTGTCGCTATCGAGCGTCACCCGAGTGCGGCCCAGGCCGCACTCCAGTGGTGTCGTGCAGTATTGGCCGACCATCGGCGAAGCCTCGCCGGAGCGGCTGTCCGCACCCACGGCAGATGCCGGCCGATCCTGGGCCGTGCCGTGCGAGGACACCGGTCGGCACGCGCCGATGTGCGGGACACAGGTGCGGCGCAGGCAGCCGCGGGATCACGAGGGGGGCTGGAGATTGTCGGTTGCGCGAGTGCACCGCGTGGTCTCGGAGGTGACCACATCGGCCCCGGCCGGAGTGCTGTACGGGCTGATCGCTGACGCCACCCAGTGGCCGCTGTACTTCCGGCCCTGCGTGCACGTGGAGCGGCTGGCGTTCGACGGCGCCCACGAACGGTTGCGCACCTGGGCGATGACGGAGGGGCAGGTCTCCTCCTGGGTGTCCAGCCGTGATCTGGATGTCAGCCGCCGTCGCGTGACGTTCCGCCAGGACCTGACGGACGCACCGGTCGCGTCGATGAACGGCATGTGGGAGGTACGCCCGCTGGGCGACCGCTGTCAGGTGGTGCTGGAGTACCAGTTCACCGTCGACGGGGACGCGCCCGCCGAGGTGGCCTGGACGGAGCGGGTCACCCGCGTCAACGGCGAGGCGCAACTGGACCAGCTGGTCTGGGTCGCCGAACGCTGGCCCCGACTGGACGAACTGGAGCTGGTCACAGAGAACACCGTGCGTTTCGAGGGCTCCGCCGACGCGGCATTCGACTTCCTCTACCGGGCCGAGGGCTGGACCGCCGGGCTGCCGCAGGTGCGCGGTGTACGGCTGGTGGAGAGCAAACCGGGCGTCCAGGTCATGACGGTGGACGGCCTGGCCGACGACGGCGGCGCGCAGCACACGGAGTCGGTCCGCATCTGCTTTCCCGGCGCCGGTCGGCTCGTCCACAAGGAGA
Source organism: Streptomyces sp. NPDC006314 (assembly GCF_040613075.1). Classification (NCBI taxonomy): domain Bacteria; kingdom Bacillati; phylum Actinomycetota; class Actinomycetes; order Kitasatosporales; family Streptomycetaceae; genus Streptomyces; species Streptomyces sp. NPDC006314. The sequence goes on from NZ_JBEXRL010000043.1 coordinate 6,888, forward strand.
CCATCACCTCCGCCCTGCTGTCCGCGCACACCGGCGAGTGGTCGGTCGAGCCCGACGAGTCGGGCGTCAACCTCACCGCCCGGCACCATGTGCTGCTGCGGGAGGACGCCATCGTCGGCGTCCTGGGACGGAACGCGACTGTGGCGCAGGCGCGACAGCACGTGCGTGACGAACTGGGCCGGCAGGACCACCTCGTGCTGCACCAGGCGATACGGCATGCCGCGGGCGCTGTGCGGGTGTTGTGACGGCCGGCGGCTCACCGGGACGGCGGCCACGGTTCCCTGACACCGGGGCCGCCGTCCCGGTCGGAGCCGTCCCCCGCGGCCCCAGCCGTCGCCCAGCTGTTCGCGAGCGTTCCTCGAGCCGTGGGGACACGCCGTCAGCCCCCTGAAGGAGGGCTCCGGCACGATGTCGCCCGGTGTGCCGCTTCCCGGCACCCTGTGTCTGGGGTCCTGTCCGGGCTGAGGCAGTGACGGCGAGGAGGACGAGACATGGCGAGGTCGAGCCGGTGGCGCCGTGTACGGATCCGTACCGACCACCGCACAGCGGTGCCCGCCGACGCGTCACGGCTGTCCGTGCCCGTGACCCGGCGGCGCTACGAGGTGCTGCGTGAATCCGCCGAGAACCGGTTCACGGGACGGCATGTGGAGCAGGTCTGGTGGTGTTGGCAGGGACCGCTGGACCCCGAGAGATTCGTCGCCGCCTGGCAGTCCGTCACGGACAGGGAAGCGGTCCTGCGGGCGGCCTACGAGCGGAAGCCGACTCCGCGCATCGTCTTCCACCCGCATGCCCGCACCGAGGTGGTACGGCATCCCGCGGGCACCGTCGACTGGGACGGACTGCTGGAGCAGGACCGGCTGCACGGCTTCGACGTCAGCCGCCCCGGTCCGCTGCGCGTCACTCTCGCCGACACCGAGGTACCGGACGGCATCCGGGTCCTGCTCACCTTCCATAACGGGCTGCTGGACGCCCGCAGCGTGTTCGTCCTGCAGAATGAGTTCAGCCGCGCCTACCTCGCGGGCGGTGTGCTGCCCGGTGGCGAACGCCGGCCGGACATCCGCGACTGGACGTGCTGGCTGGAGCGTCAGGACACCACCCCCGCACAGGACTTCTTCAGCCGGGCCCTGCCTGCCGGCAGGCCCGTCGTCCTGCCCTTGCCGCCCGGCCCCCGTACCCGGCAGCACGGCCGTGGCCGGGCCGAGGCCCGGCTGACCACCACCGAGGCGGACCGACTGCACCGGTGGGCGGCCACGCGTGGCCTGCCCGACTCCAGCGTGATGCACGCCGCGTGGGCGCTGCTGCTGTACCGCGCGGCGCGCGCGACCGGCCCCGTACCGGTGAGCTTCGGCATCACCGTCTCCGGGCGCGGTATCGCCCTGGACTGCGCCGAGCGGCTGGTGGGCCCGCTGCGCACCTGCCTGCCGGTGACCGTCCTGGTGGACCCCGCCTGGACGATCACCCGGCTGCTGGACGCCCTGCGGGACCGGGTGCTGGACATGGCGGTGTATGAATGGGTCTCCCTCGGGCAGATCCGGGAGTGGACCGGCCGCCCGGCCCCGTTGCCGCAGAGCCTGGTCTCCATGGAGCCCACCCCGTGCTGGCCCGCCGTCCTGCAAGCCCGACTCGCCGCCGAGGGGCTCCGCTTCGGGCGGCAGCACACCGACGGCGTGCACCCCGCCCTGCCGGTCGCGCTGCTCGTCCGGAGCGGCGCCGACGGCTCGCGGACCCTCGCCGTCGTCCACGACCGCACCCGAATCTCCGACACCGATGCGCGCCTGCTGGCCGGCCAGTGCGCCCGGCTGCTGCTCCACCTGCCCACCCTCGACGGCAGCGAGACCATCTCCGAGGTGCTGGACGAAGTACGCGCGGACGAGCCGCCCGGCGCGGCTGCGCCACGGCACGACGCTGGGTACTGACGGGTCCTGACCGCGCGGCCCGCACGCTCGACGCCCTCCGTCCGAGGCGGGTGCGAACCGCCGTCGATGCGCCCACGAGGCACCGTCCACCCACCGGCGATCAGCCGTCGACCCGCTCTCCACCCCGCTCCGAGCGGCCCGCGGGGCCGGCCCGATGCCGGGCCCCGGCCGGGCTGTTCCGCCGCCGGGTGCGCTGGCCGCGTCCGTACGTCCGCACCCAGGCGCGACACCTGAGGCCAGGTACCCGCGAGGAAGCCTCTGGCATGCGCGTTCGCCCGCCCTCGCTCCGTACCCGCAAGGGTGCTTGAGCGCGTCCATCCCGGAACACACCTGGGGACTTCGCCGTGCGGCGCGGTGATGAAGTCCGATTGAAGTGTGACCTGGGTCACCCGGCGATGTGCTTGGCTCGGGGACTCCTCACGTGTCACGATTTCGGCACACCTTCCCTGCCCAAAAACAGCCGCAAGGCAGTGGATTGACTGTCGCCCGCCGGTCTGTACAGGCGAGACCGGGCCCCTGTGATCCACGGCAGCCGGCTGCGATTTCCGAGCAGCTGAAGCCCTTCCTCGAAGGACAGGCGCAACTCGCCGTCGACGTTTTCCGTCCGGCCGCCACAACATCGCTTCGCCTCGTAGCCCGGTGCTGCCCGAGAGTGCGCCGACTACCCGCGAACAAGCGGCGATGAGGAGCGACGGGACCACCCGTCAGGGCCATGTGGCGTCCGACCGGGAGTTGTACCTGCCCACCGGCTCATCGGCGGGCAGGTCAGGCCACCGTGAAGAACCTCGTCAACAACCACACCGAGAGACAGCGGGCAAGGCGACCTGCCATCAGCTCAACTCCCCACTGCCCTTGCTGTCGAGACTCCAGAGAAGTGGATGCCAGATATGCCGAGGCTATGCAAGCCGGCGATGAATGCGCCTGAACACATCATCACCCTGGAAGAAACTCTGGAATTTGCCGAAAGAGCACATGCCGGAAAGCCGCAGCTCGCTCTGGCGCTCCGCCTGATCCGCAACACGGGTGTCAAGAAGCGGCACATCGTCCAGCCCATCGAGAAGACGCTCCACCACCCGGGCTTCCAGGAGCGCAACCGCGTCTACGAGATCGAGTCGAAGAAGCGCACGCCCCAGGTCATCGAACAGGCCCTGGCCAACGCAGAACTGAAGGCCCGTGACATCGACGCGATCATCTACGTGTCGTGCACCGGGTTCCTGATGCCGTCGCTGACGGCATGGCTGATCAACAAGATGGGCTTCCGCTCCGACACCCGGCAGATTCCCATCGCCCAGCTCGGCTGCGCGGCGGGCGGAGCGGCGATCAACCGGGCCCACGACTTCTGCCTGGCCCACCCCGGCAGCAACGTCCTGATCGTCTCCTGCGAGCTGTGCTCGCTGTGCTACCAGCCCGACGCGGACGACATCGGCTCGCTGCTGTCCGACGGCCTGTTCGGCGACGCGGTCGCCGCCGCAGTCGTACGAGGCGAAGGCGGCATCGGCATCGACCTGGAGCGCAACGCCTCCTACCTCATACCGGACACCGAGGACTGGATCTCCTACGCCGTCAAGGACACCGGCTTCCACTTCCAGCTGGACCGCCGCGTGCCCGGCACGATGGAGCCGCTCGCTCCGGTCCTGCGCGAGCTGGCCAAGGACCACAGCTGGGACGCCGGCAAGCTCGACTTCTACATCATCCACGCCGGCGGTCCGCGCATCCTGGACGACCTCGCCAAGTTCCTCGAGGTCGACCGCGATGTGTTCCGCCACAGCTGGTCGACCCTGAGCGAGTACGGCAACATCGCCAGCGCCGTCGTCCTCGAAGCCGCCCGCAGGCTGTTCGAGGACGACACCCCGGCGCCCGGTGCGACCGGGCTGATCGCGGGCTTCGGTCCCGGTATCACCGCCGAGATGGCGCTCGGTACCTGGGCGGCCGACGGCGTCCCGCAGACCTTCGCCTGAACCCCCGCGCGAACAAAGGAAGCGGAGCATATGACCGACCTCATCATTCCGCCTGGTGTCGGGCGAAAGCTGATCACCCCGGCGCAGGAGGTGACCTTCAAGGCCACGAAGGAGATGGGATCCTCCATATCGATCTTCGAGGTGATCGTTCCGCCCGGGTTCGATGTCGGGGCGCACGTCCACAACCACTCCCAGGAGTTCTTCTACGTCCTGGAGGGCGAACTGGACCTGCTGTGCTTCGAGCCGACCGAGCGCACGACGGACACCTGGCACCACTGGGAGTCCCCCAAGGGCGACCGTGTCGTCCGCGCCGGTGAGGGCAGCTGCATGTTCGTACCCCCCGGCACCCCGCACGCGTTCCGGAACGCCACGGACAAGCCGGTGAAGATGCTCTTCCAGAGCTATCCCTCGCCCGAACACGAGGCCTACTTCGAGGAGATCGCCGAGATCTGGTCGCGCGGGACCGCGGTGGACCCCGCGGCCGTGGAGGCGATGCGTCAGCGGTACGACGTCAGTCAGATCACGCCGCTGCGGTTCCAGCCACCGTCGATCGCCGGGATCCCCGCTCAGGAAACGAACGCGAAGCGGAGCGAGAGGTGACCGCGATGGCACCGATACCCCTGGTCCACGCGAGCCTGGGGGAGCGCGAACTGGCAGCCGTCGCGGAGGTGTTCGCCTCCGGCTGGCCGGCCGGACAGGGCCCGAAGGGCAAGGCGCTGGAGGCCCAGCTGGTCGAGCGGTACGAGGTCGGTGACGCCGTCGCCATGTGCAACGCCGGCGCCGCGCTGCACGTGTCCCTGCTGGCGCTCGGGGTCAAGCCGGGTGACGAGGTGATCGTCGCCGACTACGGGTTCCCGGCGCCCGCCCACGCCGTGCGCTACCTCGACGCGGTCCCGGTCTGCGCCGACGTGCGTGCCGACACCGGCACCATCGACCCGCAGGCGGTGGCCGACCTGATCACTCCGCGTACCGTCGGCGTGATCGCGGTGGACACGGTCGGCATCCCCGCCGACTATGTGGAACTGCAGGCGATCGCCGACCGCCACGGCCTGTTCCTGATCGAGGACGCCGCCTGCGCCGTCGGCGCGAAGTACCAGGGCCGCGAGGCGGGCGCGCTCGCCGAGGTGGGCGTCCTGTCCTTCCACGGACGCAAGGGGGCCAGCAGCGGCGAGGGCGGTGCGCTGCTCGCCGCCGACCCGAAGATCGGTGCGGACGCGCGGCTGCGCGCCTCCTTCGGCATCGGCAGCATCTTCGACATGGGGAAGGTCGTCGGCCTGCCCATCCCGGAGTTCACCGAGATCGGCTACAACTACAAGCTCTCCGACATCGCCGCCGCGATCCTGCAGGTGCAGCTGGGCCGGATCGACGAGTTGCTGGCGCGCCGCGACGCCGTCGCCGGTCAGTACGGCGAACTGCTCGCCGACGAGGAGCTCCTCACGGTGCCGTACGTGCCGGAGGACCGTACCCACGCCTGGCAGACGTACATGGTGACGCTAAACCCGAGCGTGGACCGCGCGGCCGTCGCCACCGAGCTGCGCGCCAAGGGCATCGGCTGCGGACACGGCACGTTCGCGACCCACATCCAGCCCGTGTTCGAGTCGAAGCACAAGTGCCCGGTCTCGGCGGATCTCTTCGAGCGCCAGCTCGCCATACCCATGCACGCGGAACTCAGCACCAACCAGGTCGAACGGGTCGTGGATGCCCTGCGCAGCGCGGTCCGGACCCACTCGGTGCCCAGCCCAGGAGGGGCAGCATGACGGACAACCAGCCGGCACCGGACGGCGTACTGCGGCTCATCAACGGTTACTGGGCCACCGGCATCGTCGGCGCCGCGGCCGGCCACTCGCTCTTCACCCACCTCGAGGCCGGGGCGGGCACGGCCGCGGAGCTGGCCACCCGCGCCGAGATCGCCGAGCGCGGTGCGCAGACCCTCCTCGACGGCCTCGTCAGCGTGGGCCTGGTCGAGCTGCACGAGGGCCGGTACCGCAACACACCCGAGGCGTCCGCCTACCTGGTCGAGGGCAAGCCCACCTCCCTGACCAGCTTCGCCAAGCTGAAGCTGAAGCACATGGGCAGCCTGACCGCACTGCCGGACGTGGTCCGCGCCGGGGGGCCGGTGCAGGACCCGACGACGGAAGTGGCCGACAACCCGCACTGGGAGGAGATCGTTCCGGCCATCGCCGCGCAGTCGGTTCCGGCCGCGGCGATCGCCGCCGAGGCGCTCGGGCTGGCCGAGGCCGGTGAGATCTCCATCCTCGACGTCGGCGGTGGTTCGGGTATCTACTCGGCCATCTGGCTGGAGGCCAACCCGGCCGCCCGCTCGACCCAGCTCGACTGGGAGCCGATCAACGCGATCGCCCGCCGGCTGCTGGCGGAACGCGGCGTGGCCGACCGGTTCACCACTGTCGACGGTGATTTCCACACCACCGACTTCGGCACCGGCGAGTACGACGTCGCGGTGTACTCCCACATCGCCCACCAGGAGGGACCGGACGAGAACGTCGCGGTCTTCGCCCGCCTCCGGGACGCCCTGAAGCCCGGCGGTGCCCTGGTCGTCTGCGACTACGTCGTCGACGACGATCGCAGTGGTCCGGCTTTCCCGCTGCTCTTCGCCGCGGAAATGCTGCTCAAGAGCAAGCAGGGCGGCACCTGGCGGCGTTCCGACTACCACGGCTGGCTCGTCAAGGCCGGTTTCAAGAATGTCTCGTTCCATTCGGCGCCGCCCGCATCCCTGGTCATCGCTCGATAGGGTGAATCCAGTGCGCCGTTCGCGGGTGCGCCGACTGTGACAACAACCGGCGCACCCCGCTGATGTCTTGGGGATGGATGGCGGAAGAGAGCGAGCCGGCGGATCTCTTCCCGGTATCGGCGAAGGTCGAGCGAATCACCATCGGGCGATGACGTCGGATCCGACACGTCGCCACCCGACGGGAATCCACCGGATTCCAACGTATTGATATGGCAATCCCGGGTGGAGAAAGCCCTGCTGATATCCGGAGACGAACAGCGGCGCCGCCAGGTAGCAAGCGAGAAAAGGAAACCGATCGTGGAATCCGTGAACGTAGCCGTCATCTACTACAGTGCCTCCGGAACGGTGCACGCCCTGGCCAAGGCCGCCGCCGAGGGGGCGGAGAAGGCCGGTGCCAGCGTGCGGCTGCGCAAGGTCGCCGAGACGGCCCCGCCGGAGGCGATCAACGCCAACCCGGC
>NZ_JBEXRL010000044.1:0-12908 GCF_040613075.1 Streptomyces sp. NPDC006314
GAGGACTTCCCGCACCTGGTCCAGGCCCTGGACGAGGTGATGCGCAAGCTTGGCGAGACCGCACGGCGGTGGCCTCGACCGGATGGCGACGGTCTTTTATCCCTCCAGCGGGCAGATGACTGCGGCGTTCGCCGCGGTCGCGAAGTACTACGGGGCCGGGGTGGACATCTGCCCGCCACTGCACCCCTGTCTCCCGACTCTACGCGGGGGCCACCGACAAGAGCCCGCTGATGGGATGACCGCCTGATGCGCCTGCGGCTCGGGGAGCACGTAGGCGCGATCATGCGTGTCCTGGCTGTTCTGCCCCGACTCGCGATGGTGCAGCACGTTGATGGCCCTGCGCGTGCGTCGCATCAGCGAGCCCTTCATGCCGGACTCCTGTGCCCAGGAGTTCACCGCGCCCTTCCCCAGACCGACACTGAAGGGCCCCAGGCGTTGGACGTCGCCTGGTGGATGGGTAGGCAGGGTGTTGCGATCAGCAGTCGGTCGACGTCCGGGGCGTGTTCACGCGTGTGGGCACGGGCGAAAGACGTGGCTTCCAATGCTTGGGTGATCAACCGTCCCGGGGAGCCCATGCCCGAACTCACCTGGCGCTACGGCTACCCGCCGTCCTCACCGTCATGGTCGCCGTCTGCACCGTCATCTACCGCGCCCTACGCCGCAACAAATGGCTCTGACGCCTGCGATCCGCCCCAGCCGTGGCGGAAGAACAGCGACGACGGTGGCCAGCGGCGTGGTGGATCCTGCCGAGCGGGGCGTGGGGGGGGAGAGTGGCGCCTTCGGCAGGGCGGATACTCAATGATCGTGTCGTGGCGCCTGTGCGCCGCGCTTGTCATGCGTTGCCAATGAGGGCTTATGAAGAAAGTGATGGGGGACATGAAGGACGCACACGGGCCGGTTGTGCCGGAGGTGGTGAACAGTCCCGCGCTGCCAACCGAGCCCACCAGCGGGTTTGCGCGGTGGCTGCTGCATCACCGGGTGCAGCCGGTGGGGCCGGCGGCCGGTGAGGCACATGCGGAGCCGCACTCGTGGTGGAAGGTGATGTGCCTGACCGGTGTCGACTACTTCTCCAGCCTGGCTTACGTCCCGGCGATCGCCGCGCTCGCCGCCGGGGCGGTCTCCCCGCTGGCGACCCTGCTGATCGTGGCGCTGACCCTGCTGGGGATGCTGCCGATGTATCGGCGTGTGGCGAGGGAGAGCCCGCACGGGGCCGGGTCGGTGGCGATGCTGGAGGATCTGCTGCCGTTTTGGTGGGGCAAGCTGTTCGTGCTGGTCCTGCTCGGCTTCGTGGCGACCTCGTGGATCATCACGATCACCCTGTCCACGGCCGACGCCTCCGTGCACGTTGTGGAGAATCCGTTCTTCCCCGAGGCCCTGCACGGCCATGAGGTGGCCCTCACCGTGACGCTGCTGCTAATCCTGGGAGGGGTGTTCCTGCTGGGGTTCAGCGAGGCGGTGATGGTGGCCATCCCGCTGGTCGCGGCCTTCCTGCTGCTCAACGCCGTCATCATCGGCGTCGGCCTGGCCGACGTGTTCACCACCTCCGGGGCGCTGTCGGCGTGGACGGATGCGCTCGCGGACACCGGAGGCGGATTCGGTGACCTGGCGGCCCCAGCTCTGCTGGCGTTTCCGCTGCTGGTTCTGGGCCTGTCCGGGTTCGAGACCGGCGTGAGCATGATGCCGCTGGTCGCCGCCGACGGCACCAATCCCGAGCAGCGCCTGCAGTCCCGGATTCGCAACACGCGCAAGCTGCTGACCACCGCCGCCCTGATCATGAGCGTCTACCTGCTGGCTGCCAGCTTCGTCACCACCGTCCTGATCCCTAAGGACGAGTTCGAGCCGGGCGGGGCCGCCAACGGCCGGGCGCTGGCCTGGCTGGCCCACGAGCACGTCGGCGAAGCCTTCGGCACGGTCTACGACATCAGCACCATCCTCATCCTGTGGTTTGCCGGCGCCTCCGCAATGGCGGGGTTGGTCAACATCGTGCCCCGTTACCTGCCCGACTACGGCATGGCCCCCGAATGGGGACGAGCAGTCCGCCCCGTCGTCATCGTCTACACCGCCGTGTCCATCGGTATCACCATCGCCTTCGACGCCGATGTCGACGCACAGGCCGGCGCCTACGCCACCGGCATCCTGGCCATGATGGTCTCCGGTGCGTTCGCCGTCACCGTCTCGGTGTTCCGCCGCCGCCGACGCGCAGTCGGCACCGGGTTCGCGGCGCTGACCGCGGTACTGCTCTACGCCCTGGTGGCGAACATCGTTGACAAGCCCGACGGCATCGCGATCTCCGGGGTGTTCATCGCCGGCATCATCACCGTCTCCCTGATCTCCCGGGTCTCGCGCACCACCGAACTGCGCGCCGACCGCATCGTCTTCAACGAGACCGCCCGCCAGTTCATCTCCGACACCCTCGCCCACGACCAGGCCATCAACATCATCGCCAACCGCCGCCAGGCAGGCGACGCCGCCGAGTACTCCGCCAAGGAAGAAGAACAGCGCCACACCAACCCCGTCCCCGGCCGGGCCGATGTCCTGTTTCTGGAGATCGACGTGGTCGACCCTTCTGATTTCAGCGAAGCCCTCACCGTGCACGGTGTCGAAGTCGACGGCTACCGGATCCTGCGGGCCGGCGCCCCAGCGGCGCCGAACGCCATCGCTGCGATCCTCCTGGCGCTGCGCGACGCCACCGGCGTCCAGCCGCAGTGCTATTTCGCCTGGGCCGAAGGCAGCCCCCTGGTCCACATGTTCCGCTACTTCCTCCTTGGCCGCGGCGACACCGCCCCCGTCACCCGGGAGATCATCCGCAAACACGAACCCGACCCCGCCCGCCGCCCCGGTATCCATGTCGGCGGCTGACCTCCACCCATCCACCAGCCACCCCGGCCGGGCACAGAACGGGCAATGTGCCGGGCACGCCTCCGCACATGTGGTCGCGTGCCCGGCGCGCTATTGGCTGCGGCACAGCCGGCCGGCATCGACCCGGCCGCGGTCCACCGCGGCGTAGAGCCCTCTGTGACCACGGCGGTGTTCACCCACCAGCGACAGCTCGGCCAGCGACCTCACCGGCCCGTCTCCGCACCGGACGGCGTCGGCCAGCTCGAACAACGCGTCCGAACGAGCGGTCAGACAGGAGTAGAACTCACCCCGGCGGCATGATAGTTCGACCAACGGCTCTCGACGGGCGTCGTGATGCAGCAGACTCATACGGCTTTCGTGCTGGACGTGTGTGTTCCTTGGTCGGAGCGCATGTTCAGCTAAAGGCCGTCTCCGCGTACGCCGGATACCGAACCGAGTGATCAAGTTCGACGCACCGTTCGACTCCGGACGTTAAAGATCAAGCTAGGCCGAGATGGCGTGTGGTGTGTCTCTTTGAGCGCGAGGCTGAGTGACGGAAGTCACTCCCTGGCTCGGCTCAGTACGGTCCTCAAGGATCTTGGATAAAGGCACGCCCCAGGTGGCCTGGTCTTTCGTATGGCGCGGACCGATGAGGGTGATGCCCGGGAGAGGCGCACTTCTTCGGTCTTGGTACTGGGGCTCTCGTATGTCGCCGGTTCACCGACGTCCCCAACCTGTTGGTGACCATACGTAATCGCCAGCTGCGTATCGGCTCCATGCCGACCCGGGTGCCCTTACGTGGCCGATCTTCCTGACTGAGCCCAAGTACTGCTTGCCCACGTACGCGGTCGCACTCCCGTTCTTGCGGTCCCCTGGCAGGTCGTCATGTGCTGACCTGGGTGTTTGTATCAGGTGGGTATCAGGAAGCGCTTAGTTGGCCATCGGGTCAGTGCACTGGGCCATGGCGAATGGGGGCCCACGGGTTGCTGGAGTGCCGTGGACCCGGTAGCTGAGGAGCCGTGTCATCCAGTCTGACCTGGGTGTTCGTGGAGGAAGGATGCGGTGGGGTGCGATGCGTGTCCGTTGTAACGACGTGCTTGCCGCGTCCGGTGTCTGCCTTATGGTTTCTTTCAGGTTGTTGCTGCGCGCGCGTACATCGGCTGCGCGGGCGCACATACGGGATTGATGCCTCACCTGAATCGTCCGAACAGGAGTTAGCCGCTCGTGTCCTCGTCCGCCCCGGCCGGGGCCTCTTCGCGACCTGTCCGCGTGCTGCTGGTGGAGGACGATGACCTGATGCGCCGGGCCTTCACCGTCGCCCTGGAGCGTTACGGCTACGAGATGAAGGCCGCGGCTGACGGTCTTTCGGGCCTTGAGCTCTTCCGCGACGAAAGCTTCGACCTGCTAATCCTGGACGTGATGCTGCCCGGTCTGGACGGGATCGGCCTGTGCCGCCGGGTCCGGGAGACCAGCCTGGTGCCCGTGCTGATGATGTCCGCGCGCGGCGACGGGCTCGATGTCGTCGCCGGTTTGGAGGCCGGAGCGGACGACTACGTGGTCAAGCCCGTGGACACGTACGTGCTGGTGGCACGCATCCGCTCGCTGCTGCGGCGGGCGACCTACGCGCCCGCCCAGGGCCCCGGGCGGGCCGGGGACGAGGGGCCGCCGTCCGAGGCGGAGGTGCTGGTGTTCGGGGACCTGAGCATCGACACCGGCGGCATGGAGGTGTTCCTCTCCGGGAGCCCGGTGGCGCTGACCCCGACCGAACTGAAGCTGCTCCTGGAGTTCGCCGCCCACCCGGGCGTCGTACTGGAGCGGCACACCCTGTTGCGCGACGTGTGGGAGTACGGCTGGGACGGTGACAGCCGGGTCGTAGACCTGTGCGTGCAGCGGCTTCGCCGGAAGCTGGGGCGGGAGCGAATCGAGACGGTCCGCGGCTTCGGCTACAAGTTCAGACGCTGAGATCCGGTGCGCCCCCTCCGCCGGCTGCGGCCGGACCTCTCGTCCCTGCGCTGGAAGATCGCCGCGCTGGCCGCGGCCACGGCATGCCTGGTCGTGGCGGCGGTGGGCGTGCTGGTGCACGCGTGGACCGCGGACGACATCCGCGATCGGGCCGAGGCGCATGCCTTCAACGGCCTCTACTCGGCCATGGACGTCTACCGGCGAACCGGAACGCTGTCCGACGGCGCCGAGCTCGATCCGGCCGACCTGCCCGCCGCACTTCGCCACCCCGCCGACGGCGACCGGCACACGGCGTACGACGGGCGCGTCGAGGGAAACAGCGGGCCGGGTTTCTGGGGCGCCCAGCGGACCGGCGGCCCGGACAGCCCGGTGCTCGCCCTCTACATCAACATGAGCTCGGAGTTCCACACCCTGCGCCGACTCGACGCGACCATGGCCGTGTCCTCGCTGGCCGTGCTCGCCGCGGCCGCGCCCCTGACAGCCTATGGGGCCGGGCTGCTCGCCCGCAGGCTGCGACGGGTTTCCGAGACCGCGCGCCGGATCGCCGCCGGCGACCTCGACGCCCGGACCGGGCCCACCAAGGGCCGCGACGAGGTGGCCGACATCGCCGCCACCGTCGACCTCATGGCCGACAGCCTCGGCCGACAGCTGCGCACCGAGCGCCGGTTCACCGCGGACGTGGCCCACGAACTGCGCACCCCCGTCGGGGGTCTGCTGGCCGCCGCCGACCTGCTTTCGCCCGGCGAGACGGAGGATTTGCTACGGGCCCGGGTGCGCGATCTGCGCGGCCTGGTCGAGGACCTCCTGGAGATCTCCCGCCTCGACGCCGGTGCCGAACAACCTGTCCGCACCCATGTGCCGCTCGGCGCCGTCGTCTCCGATGCCGTGGCGCGCACCGGATTCGACACCGAGGTCACCGTCGCTGGGCCCGCCCGGGGCGCGCAGACTGTGGAGACGGACCCGCGCCGTCTGGAGCGGATCGTCAGCAACCTGGTCGTCAACGCCCACCGGCACGGAGCCGCCCCGGTGCAGGTCACCGTCGAGGGCCGTACGGTCGTCGTACGCGACCACGGCCCCGGCTTCCCGGAAGACCTGCTGCTCCACGGTCCGCGCCGTTTCCACACGGGTGCGAAGGAGCGTGGCTTGGGCCACGGCCTGGGGATGACCATCGCCCTGGGACAGGCCCGGCTGCTCGGCGCCGAACTGCGCCTGGCCAACGCCCCGGACGGCGGCGCCGTCGCCACCCTGCGCCTGCCGGTCTGACCATCCGGCGGGCGGCCGTACAGGCCATCCATACAGGCCATACAGAACCGCTACGAAGTGGCGCGGACGCCGGTACGCGGCGGCCAAGGGCCCGGATACGTTCCACGGAAAGCCTTCGAAGTGCGCCCTTCCGTACTCGACGAGAAGCCGCTGTGAGCGTCGAGTTCAACGGACGGTGGTGCACGAATCCTGAGAAGAGAACCGTGACACGTCTCGGCAACGCCTCCCCCGTCCAGCCGCGCCAGAGCAAGGGTGCCTCCCGTGCGCAGATCGGCACATTGAGGGGCGTTTGGTGTTTCGGTGTACTCGCCATCATCGTATTCGTGTTGCTGATCATCGGTGGCTTCGCCGCGGACTCGAAGGCGGGGGAGACAGGGCAGCCCGCTGGTGTGCTCGGTCTGATCGTGCTGTTCCTCGGCTTGACGGTCCTGATCGTCGGCATGCTGGCCCGATTCGTCGTGGCGAAGCCGGAGCGCCGATGACAGACAGCCCTTGAATGACTTGCATGAATTGACCGGACCTCTCGGCAGCACCTGCGGTGTCCATGCTCAGCTGCGCCGAGAGGTCCTGTCATGCCATCGACATGGCCACGCCCATACAGGCCATACAGAACTGCAACGAAATGGCGCGGCCGCCGATACGCGGCGGCCCAGGCCCCGATACGTTCCCCGGACACCCTTCGAAGTGCGCCTTCCCGTACTTGAAGAGGAGTCCCCGTGACCGTCCACCGCGCCCACCCCCTTGCCCCGCACGCGCCGCACACCACCCCAGGAGTCGCGGCCGCCACCACCGATCTGACAAAGGTCTACGGCAGCGGCGAGACCCAGGTCGTCGCGCTGGACCGGGTCAGTATCGACTTCCGGGAGGGCGAGTTGACCGCGATCATGGGCCCCTCCGGCTGCGGCAAGACCACCCTGATGCACTGCGCCGCCGGGCTCGACTCGCCCAGCTCTGGCTCCGTTCGCATCGGCACCACCGAACTCAGCAGGCTGGGCGACCGGCAGCTCACCCAGCTGCGCCGGGACCGGATCGGCTTCATCTTCCAGGCGTTCAACCTGCTGCCGACGCTGACGGCCCTGGAGAACATCACGCTGCCCATGGCCATCGCCGGACGCCGCCCCGACCAGCAGTGGCTGGATCGCGTGATCTCCATGGTTGGGCTCTCCCAGCGCCTCGACCACCGGCCCGCACAGCTGTCCGGCGGGCAGCAGCAGCGCGTCGCGGTCGCCCGCGCGCTAGCTTCCCGCCCCGCGATCGTCTTCGGCGACGAGCCCACCGGAAACCTCGACTCCCGCGCCGGGGCCGAGGTCCTCGGCTTCCTGCGCGACTCGGTGCGCGAGCTGGGCCAGACCGTGGTCATGGTCACCCACGACCCGGTCGCCGCCGGCTACGCCGACCGCGTGGTCTTCCTCTCCGACGGCCGCCTGGTCGACGAGATGGCACACCCCACCCCCAACCGGGTCCTGGACCTGATGAAGAACTTCGACGCCCGCTCACACACCCGCTGAGCGCCCTCGCCCCAGGACCGACCCAGCCCACCGCTCGCATCCACCGAGCCCACGCCTCCGGAAGCCCCCATGCTGAAAACAGCCCTGCGCAACCTCCTGGCGCACAAGGCGCGTCAGATCGTGACTGTCCTTGCCGTCTGCCTGGGGGTCGCATTCGTCAGCGGCACCCTTGTCTTCGCGGACTCCACCGCCGCGGCCCACCGCGCCGCCGCCTCCAAGAACTTCGCCGACATCGCGGTCACCGTGACCGACAAGGAGTTCCCGTCTGGGGCCCCCGCGGACCAGCAGAGCAGCGTGCTCGACGACGCACTCGCGCGGAAACTTGCCGACGTGCCCGGTGTCGCCACCGTGCGCCCGTCGGTCGACGGTTCGTCCGCCCTGAACGCGGCGGACGGCACCCCCCTGCGCGTCAAGCCGGGGGCGAACCTGGCCGCCGCCTACGTACCCGGCACAGACGGCAAGGACAGCCGCTACCCCCTGCTCGAGGGCCGCGCCCCGCGCAACAGCGACGAACTCGCCGTGGACAGCGGCACCGCCGCCGCAGGCCACCTCCACATCGGCGACACGGTCACGCTGGCCACCGACGGTCCCGTCATGGCCAAGCGGCTCGTCGGCATCGTCACCGCCAAGGACACCCGGGTGACCGCCGGCGGCACCCTCGCCCTGTTCGACAAGGCGACCGCCCAGAAGATGTTCGCATCCCCGGGCCACTACACCGGCATCGACCTGTCCGCCAAGCCCGGCACCTCCCCGTCCGAACTCGCCGACCGGGTCACCGACATGCTCCCGGCCGACCGGGCCGAAGCCACCACCGGCGCCGCCCAAGCCGCCCAGCAGGCCGGCTACGTCGACACCCTGACCCGCGGCTACGAGAAGCTGCCGCTGGTCTTCGCCGGGATCTCGCTGTTCATCGGCTCCTTCCTCATCATCAACACCTTCACCATGCTCGTGTCGCGGCGCACCCGTGAAATCGCGCTGCTGCGGGCGATCGGCGCCTCGCGCCGCCAGGTATCCCGGTCCGTCCTCGCCGAGGCTCTCCTGGTCGGCCTCGTCGCGTCGGCAGCCGGCTTCCTGCTCGGCCTCGGCCTCGCCGCAGTGCTGCCCGACATCCTGAGCACCGAGGGGAACACACTGCCTCAAGGCCCTCTGGTGATCCGCCCGCGCTCGGTCGTGGCGACGCTCGGCGTGGGCGTGGGCGTCACCGTGCTCGCCGCGTGGCTGCCGTCCCGCAGGGCGGCGAAGGTCGCGCCCGTCGAGGCGATGCGCACGGCCGGACAGCCGTCCTCCGCCACCCGGTCCCGGCTGCGCGGCGTGGCCGGACTCGCCCTCCTCGTGCTCGGCACCGGTCTGCTGATCTCGCTCACGGGGGCAAAGGACGCCTCGGAGAAGAACCTCCAGACAGCGATGTTCGGCTGCGCCCTCGTCGTCGTCGCCTTGATCGTCCTCGCACCACTGCTCGCCACCCCCGTGATCCGGCTGACCGGCCGGCTCACCGGCCGCTTCGGGATCACCGGACGTCTCGCCCGCGAGAACGCGCTGCGCGACCCGCGGCGCACCGCAGCCACCGCCGCCACCTTGCTTATCAGCACCGCGCTGGTCGCCGGGCTCGCCGTCATCGGAAACTCCACCGCACAGGCCCTGGACCGCCAGGCCGCGACCGGCCTCGCCGCCGACTACGTGATCGGCACCCGCTCCACCATGACCGGTATCGACCCGGCCGCTGTACGGCGGGTGGCCGACACCTCCGGAGTGCGGGGCGCGAGCGCCGTCACGGACTCGACCGTGGTCATCGGCGGCCGTGTCCAGAACATCTCCGGCGTCGACCCCCACACTGTGAACGACGTCATGAAGCTCGACTTCGTCAGCGGCTCCGTCAAGGATCTCGGGCCAGGCCGGATCGCCGTCTCCAGCACCATCGCCCGGGACAACGGGGTGACGGCGGGCGACGAGCTCGACATCCAGATGGGCCAGAGCCGACAGTTCAAGAAGTACACCGTCATGGGCGTCTACGAGGACAACCCCATCGCCCAGGACGCGCTCGGCGCCCGTACCGAGGTGGCGCGGAACAGCTATACGCCCGGCTCCGTCCAGCGGATCCTCGTCCGTACCGACCGCGGCGCGGTCTCGAAGACCACCGAGGACCGCCTGCGCACCGCCGTGGGCAACAGCCCGCTGCTGAAGGTGCAGGACCGGGAGCAGTTCGTCCACGAGGCCGCCGGCACCATGGGCGGCCTGCTGACCCTGATGTACGGGATGCTCGCCATCGGCATCGTCATCGCCGCGCTCGGCATCATGAACACCCTGGCCATCTCGGTCGCCGAACGCACCCGAGAGATCGGCGCCCTGCGGGCCATCGGCATGGACCGCTCCGGCATCCGGCGGATGATCCGCCTGGAGGCGGTGACTGTCGCCGCGTTCGGCACGCTTCTCGGCCTGGCGGGCGGCCTGTTCGGCGCCTGGGCGGTCGGCTCGCTGGCTAACGGCGCGATGGCGCAGTACTCCCTGGCCCTGCCCTGGGGGACGCTGCTCCTCGTGTGCCTGCTCTTCCTCGCGATCGGCGCGCTGGCCGCCGCCGTCCCGGCCCGCCGGGCCGCCGCCCTGAGCCCGCTGGAAGCCGTCGCGGAGGCATAACACACAGCTCTATTTGGGCTCGGTCAGGTTGGTATCGGTGCTGAACATGGCGAGCGGCGTCATGCGGCGCATGGCCGTTCCTGATCAGGATGTGCTCGCCTCCGTAGCCCCAGCACGGACCGCGCGAAGTGTCGGATGCGACCGTCGCTGAGCACCTTCTTCGCACTCATCCGCGAGTGCTCCTGCTTCGACGGGTTGGTCACCGTCCGTAGGCAATCCCTGTCCGCTATGTGAGACCCCCCTATCCGTCAGCCCGTCTCCTCGTCGGGCTTTCGATGCGCCGAATGCGATGGGAATCGTTATGCACAAACTCAGCCGACGAAGGATGCTCGGACTCGGGGTAGGAGCGGCGGCGACACTATCCGTCACCGCCTGCTCCTCAGCCGGGTCGTCGGGATCCGGCAGCAAGGGTGGAACCGTGCCTGGTCGGGAGGGTCAGACAGAACCAATAGGCGACGGCTCAACCAGCTACACCGGCAAGCAACCGAACCAGCCTCCCAAGCCGGAGAAGCTGGAGCCCGGACAAGAGCCGCCCCAGTTCGTGGTCTTCTCCTGGGACGGCGCGGGCGAGGTGGGTAACGGCCTCTTCCCGCGGTTCCGTAAGCTCGCTCGCGACCACAACGCCTCAATGACGTTCTTCCTTTCCGGCCTGTATCTGCTGCCCGAGTCGAAGAGGCGGCTGTACCGGCCGCCGAACAACCCGGTCGGAGCGTCCGACATCAGCTACCTCACCGATGACCACATCAGGGAAACGCTGAAGAACTTGCGAGCGGCGTGGCTGGAGGGCCACGAGATAGGCACTCACTTCAACGGGCACTTCGGCGGCGAGGGCAAGGGATCCGTCCGTTGGTGGACCTCCACGCAGTGGGAGTCTGAGATCAAGCAAGCCCAGTCCTTCGTCGGCGAGTGGCGCACCAATACCGGTTTCACCGATCTCGAACCGCTGCCCTTTGACTATTCCAAGGAACTCATCGGCGGCCGCACCCCTCAGCTACCTCGGCCAGGAAAATCTCCTGCCCACAGCCCGCAAGCTCGGCTGGCGCTACGACTCCAGCTCGCCGGGCGGCCTTCAGATCTGGCCCACCAAGAAGCAGGGCCTATGGGACTTTCCGCTCCAGCACATACCCTTCCCCGGCCACTCCTTCGAGGTCCTCTCCATGGACTACAACATCGCGGCCAATCAGTCACCGAAGAACATCATCAAGGGCCCGTCGGTCAACTATCCGGGCTGGCGGAAGCAGGCAACGCAAGCGTATATCAACGGCTTCCAGCGGGCGTACGAGACCAACCGGGCACCCTTCTTCGTCGGCAACCATTTCGAGGAGTGGAACGGCGGCATCTACATGGACGCCGTCGAGGAGGCGATCAAGCACATCGCCGACGACAAGCACAAGGACGTCGGGATGGTGTCCTTCCGACAGCTGTGCGACTGGCTCGACGCCCAGGACCCCCAGATTCTCGCCGACCTGCGTCGACTCGGGGTCGGGCAGAAGTTCACCGGACGGCGCTGACACGCGACCCACAGCGCCGCAGAGGAGCCCCCGGCTCATCCGTCACAAGCGGCTCGACCGACAAATCCGTCGGTCCAGCCCCTCGCCATGCGAAGACCTTTCGCAGGTGCCCTGAGTGAACCTCTTTCACCCTGTCCCGCAGGACGAAACGCCTGGTTAAAGCGTCTTGAAGGAGGCTGTGTTCGGGCATTTTCCCTGTATGGGTGGGTGTTGAGGGCTGAGCCGTAGTGGGTGGAGACGTTCACGGGGGTGCGGATGCGGCAGTTCGAGCGACTGCTGAAGGTGGTCCGGGACCGGGGTGGGAACGGTCCTGGCGGTGGGCGGCCGTGGTGCCTGCCGCTGGACGACCGGGTGCTGCTCGTCGCGGTGTACTACCGCACGCACCTCACCATGCGGCAGCTCGCGCCGCTGTTCGGCGTCTCGCCGGCGACGGTATGCCGGGTCACCCACTGCGGCCACGATGCTCGCCGGCCAGGGCCTGGCCGACCTGTCCCGGGCGGTACTCGACTCCGCCCACGTCCGCGCCAAAAAGGGGGCGAACTTGCAGGTCCGTCGCCCGTGGACCGGGGCAAGCCGGGTTCCAAGATGCACATCCTGTCGGATGCGAACGGACTGCCCTACGCGTCGGCCTCTCCGCGGCCAACACTCACGACAGCCTCGGACTGAAGCCGATGGTCGCCCATTTCCACATAGGACACGAATCCCACAGCGACCATTCCAGGCCCCAACGGCTGCACGCCGACAAAGCCTATGACCTGCCTGGCCTGCGGCAATGGCTCCACAGCCAGCACATCGGCGTCCGTATCGCCCGCAAGGGAATCGACTCAAGCGAAAGACTGGGCCGCCGGCGGTGGGTCATCGAGCGCACGATCTCCTGGCTGACTGGCTACCGCCGTCTGTCACCCCGCTACGAGCGCCACCCGCGCAATTACCTGGCCTTCCTCGGACTCGCAGCCGCCAACTGCTGCTACAAGCGCTTCCTCAGACTGACCATGTAGGACACGGTGTAAGAGGTCGTTTTCACCTTAACTGCCTTGGTATCGGAGGATTTCTGTAGTGCCGGATGGCGGTGCGGAAAAGGCGGCAGATGCGGTCGGGGATTGTGGTCCGAGTGGGGTGACGAGTGGGGCGGGATGCTGCTTGTTCCTGTCTCATCCCAGGAACGCCCGGTCTGTCGTCATGGCTGCGTGCTTCC
>NZ_JBEXRL010000045.1:0-12102 GCF_040613075.1 Streptomyces sp. NPDC006314
CTGCGGCCCGGGCACCGGGGGAGCGGGCCGTGTATCCCGGCGGTTCACGGTTACTGATGAGGTCCGGGCTCTGCTGGGGCTGTGGAAGGGGAACGGGCGGCGGTCCATCGTGAGCTGATCGCTCGCGCGGCCAAGGGTGAGGGGGAGCCGCCTCCGTCGATTCCGACGCTGCATGAGAACGGGCAGCAGATGTTCACCACTTCGGGAGGCACCAGGGATTCGAACAGTCCGCAACCTACGACTGTGCAGGACGGAGCGATCAGTCCCACCAGTCGTCGCCGGTGTGCCAACGCCGCACCCACTCCTCGAAGCCCCATGCCGGGTCGCCGGGCGCCGGGACAGCGCCGACGTCGGCGATCATCCACACCTCGCCGCGGCGGGGGCCGGTGGTCAGCAGAAGCCAGAAAGACTGCCCGTCCTCGCACCCGAGAACAATGGACCCCTTGTTGAACGCGGCGTCGATCCGAGGGTCCTCGGGGCCGACACTCTCATCGTCTTCCCAGCCCCAAGCTGCCTCCAGAGGGAACGGTTCCCCTGGCTGCCGCGGGCCGAGGTCGGGCCACGTGTCGGGCAGCCAGCCGAGCGGTTGAAGACCGCCATCGCCAGCAGGGCCCAGGCTCGACCCGTTGCTGACCTCCGCAATGAAGGTCCTGTACGGCTCCGGCAGGACCACCCCGTTCTCCTGCTCCCACTCCGCGACGGCTTCATGCCCGAGCGCCGGCTCGCGCCATTCCGACGGGAACACGGAGCGCAGGGTGTCGCACGGTTGGGGCGTGCCGTCCTTCAGGCGGGCACCGTCGTCATGGCGGTCGGCGTGTTCGGTGTGTGGCTGACCCTCGACATGGTGGGCAGCGGCGTCGGCCCCTGGCAGCTGCTGCCGTCCCTGCTCGTCACCGGCATCGGCATGGGCCTGCTCATGGCTCCGTTCTTCGACATCGTGCTGGCTAGTGTCGAGCAGCACGAGACGGGTTCGGCGTCCGGCACGATGACCGCGATGCAACAGCTCGGAGGCGCCTTCGGCGTAGCCATCCTCGGCACCGTGTTCTTCGGCCTATTGGGCGGCGGGATCGCCACCGCCGTCGACCACCGCTCGGACGGTCTGCGTCGACAGCTGGCCGCCGCCCACGTCGCGCCCGCCGCACAGGATCGTGTCGTGGCGGACCTGCGTCAGTGCGCCTCGGACCGCGCCGTGGCCAAGGACCCCGCCGCTACCCCGGCGTCCTGCACGCGCCTGGAGAAGGACACGAGGTCCGCTGTGACCTCGCCCGAGGCCGGTGCCCGGATACCCGCGGCCCTGCGGGCCACCGCCACCTCGGCCTTCAAGGGCGGTTTCGGATCGGTCATGAAGACGGTGCTGTGGATCGTCGACGGCATGCTCGCGCTGACCTTTCTCCTTTCCTTCCTCCTGCCGCGCCAGGCGCGGCCCGAGGACTCCCGCGGACACTGACACCGGCGCCGGCCACCGGCGACCGGCGACCGGGACGATCGGGTACCTCCTCCTCGGGGGTGCCCGCGTCGTGCCATCCCCATGACCTGTGCATTCTGTGCGTGCCGGTGGGGACGCGCACGTCTCCGACAGCGGGCGAAGGAGCCGGCGCACCGCACACGGGGGAGGTGCAGCCCTTCGACAGTGGCCGGTCGAGCGGCGCAGCGAGACTCACCGACGGGCTGTACGACGCGCGGCGTCCGCGACGACGGCGACGGCGGACCAGAGGTGAGCGGCCGGGCTCGAGCAGTACGCGTCGGCACTTGATGCGGCAGTACGCGTCGGCACTCGATGCGCTTGAGACCTCCCAGGCTGCGCACAAGATCGGCAACAGTGCGACGTCGCTCGGTGTCTGTCTCGCTGTGTGTGAGCGACACGCGGGCGAGCCGGCCGAGGGCTGGTTCGAGCGGCCTCTGGAGAGCCGGGCCCGGGTGCAGACTGCGCCCCTGGAGTCGGTGTTCGGCATGCGGGCGGCCCCGGTGGAAACCGTGGCCCCCATCCAAGCAGTGATGGACCCGCCGCGCGTTGCAGGTGAGCCACGCGGTCAGCGGTGTGCTCGCGGCCCTGCCTTCCTGCCCGTGGTGCCCTGCTACTGGGCGGTCGTGTCCTCGGCGACGAGGTGGGCCGTCATCTCTTCGTGAGTGGGCGGTGCCGGCAGGTCGCGGGTGTGCTCCGGGTGGAGGCCGTCGAGGAAGACACGGAGGTGCCGAGTGGCGAGCGCGGCGGCCTGCTCGGGCGGCAGGTGGGGCAGCGGGCGGCAGATCAGCGCGGCGGTGGCGATCAGGTCCACCGCGGTGACGTCACACCGAAGCGCCTTTCGGCCCCGTCCAGCGGTCAGGATCTCCTCCAGCGCGACGGCGATCTGCTGTTGCAGGCGGCGGGCGTGCGGATCGTTCGTCGTGGGCCCGCCGATCAGCGGCAGCGACAGCAGCTCCCGGTTGTCGATCATGCCTTGCAGGAAGGATTCCACGGCTGCGAGCGGATCGGTCTGCGCTGTTTCGGCGGCTGCCCGGGCGGTGTCGAGTACGAGGCTGAAACCATCCACGACGACTTGGGTGATGAGGGCGTCGCGGTCGGGGAAGCGCCGGTAGAGCGTGGCGATGTTCACGCCTGCCCGGCGGGCGATCTCGTCCAGGGGCACAGCGGTCCCCGACTCACGGAAGGCGGCGCGGGCCGCAGCCAGGATCTGTGCGCGGTTGCGCGCGGCGTCGGCCCGCAGCCGCGGGGTCGGCGGTCCGCTCGGAGTGCTGGCAGTCACCGTGTCTACCTCTGGTGTTTCTCGTCGTCTGCGGAGTGTAGAGGGTACGTCCCCAGCATAAGTGAAGGATTTCCTTCACTTTGGTGTTAGTGTCGATGTGCGGGCGACGCGGTGCACCCGCCACGAGGTGTGGCGGGCGCCCATCGGCTGGCCGGACATGCGAAAGGAAGAACCCTCATGACGACAGCGGACAACAAGCGTTTCGCGGGTAAGGTCGCGGTGGTCACCGGAGGAAGCCGGGGCATCGGAGCGGCGGTCGCCGCTCGCCTGGCGGCCGAAGGAGCAGCTGTCGTGGTGGGCTACCGCGGCAATCAGCAAGCCGCCGATGCACTGGTCCGGTCAGTGGTGGACCAGGGCGGCAAGGCCATGGCGCTGCGCGCGGACGTGGCCGACCCTGGCCAGACCGGGACCCTGATCGACCGGGCGGTCTCCGCGTTCGGACAGCTCGATGTCCTGGCCTCCTGCGCCGGCGTGGAGCACTTCGACGCACTGGAGAACATCACCGCGGCGGACTTCGACCGTGTCTTCTCCATCAACACGCGCGGTCAGCTGTTCGCGGCCCAGCACGCCGCCGCCCACATGCGCGCAGGCGGCAGGATCGTGCTCACCTCCTCGGTCAGCGCGACCAAGGCGTTCTTCGGGCACACCCTGTACGCCGCTTCCAAAGCCGCCGTGGAAGCGATGGTGCTCAACCTCTCGGCCGAACTCGGCCGACGGGGCATCACGATCAACGCCGTCGCCCCCGGCGGCACGGCCACCGACATGGCCGCCGAACACGGAGCCGGCTACCAGCACCCCGAGCTGATCGGGAAGCAGGCCATGTCGGAGTGGCTCGACGTGCAGGTGGCGCTGCGGCGCCTCGCGGACCCTGTCGAGATCGCGGCCGCGTACGCCTTCCTCGCCAGCGACGACGCTGCGTACATGACCGGCCGTGCCCTTCAGGTCGACGGCGGGATGTTCTAGCCGGCCGGCCGGGCCCGTCGGTCGGCGGTCCCGGCCCTCGCAGGTGCCGGCCGCCGGCCCTGCTTCCCACAACCGTTTCCCGAGAAGCCGCCGTGCGGGAAATGACTCTCGCCCGCTCACTCCCTCGTCCCCCGCCACCAGCCCGGAAAGCCCTCACCCCCCATGCACCGCCCCACCTCCCTCCCGCTCGACGCCCCGCCTCCGACCGCTGTGCAGGATCTGGACCAGGACCCTGTGGCCGACCGCACCGGGCACGCCCGGCGCGCGCTCGTCGACACCGAGCCCGGTCTGCCCGGCGCGGTGCTCGCGGCAGCTGCGGGGGTGCGCAAGGCGATGGTCGTGCCCGTGGTCACCGCGCTGGCGATCGGCACCGTGTTCGTCGCCGTGTACCTCGCCGCCTTCCACGCGCCGTCGGCGCGCCACCAGCCCCTCGGCATCGCCGCGCCCGACAAGGTGGCCGCCCGTACGGAACTCGCCCTCAACAACGCGGCACCCAGCGGGTACACGTTCTACCGCTACCCGGACGCGGCGGCCGCCCGGCACGCCGTGACCCATGACGAGGTTCCGGCCGCCCTGGTGGCCGACAGCCGTGGGACACGCCTTCTGGTGGCAGGCGCCCAAGGGCCGTCGACCGTCTCTAGCCTGGTCACGGCGGTGGCGGAAGGTGCGGGAAGAGTGGTGCCCGTGCAGGACGTCCGGCCCTTGGCAGCAGGCGACTCCCGCGGCCTGTCGGTCTTCTACGCGTCTTTCGGCGTCGTGCTCGCAGGATTCCTCTTCGCCGTGTCCTCCTACCAGATCGCCCCACGCCTGCGGCTGACTGCTCGCGTCCTGTCGATGCTGGTCTTCTCCACCGCCTCCGGAGTGACGGTGGCGCTTATCGCGCACACCGCCTTCGCCGCGCTGCCCACGTCGTTCGCCGTCGTCACCCTCCTGGTGGGTCTGCTGGCATGTGCATCCGCCGCGGTCGCCGGGGTGCTGCTGCGGTTGTTCGGACCGATCGGCATGCCGGTAGCCTCGGTCGTACTGCTGATATTCGGCAACGCCACCTCCGGGGGCATCCTCCCGGCCACATTTCTTCCGGCATGGCTGTCCCCGCTGGCCTCGGTGATGCCCCCGGCTGCCGCAGTCCGGGGACTGCGTGGCGCCTCCTACTTCCATGACGCGCACCTCACCGGCGCGGCGCTCACCCTGGTGGCCTGGTCAGTGGGCTGTCTCACGGTGCAGTACGCCGTGGACCGCTCCGCCACCCGCCGAGCCGGGCGAGCGGGAGCGAAGACCGGCCGGACGGCCGTCCAGCTGTGAAGGCGGCGGAGACTGAGGGGGACGAGGGCACGGGTGACTCCGGCAGCCCGCAGGCGCCACCGTTTCACACCCGGGTCGGCGGACAGCTGATCGCTGAGCCACATTGCCGCGTCGCCCGGTGCGAGGCCGAGCCGCGCCTCGGAGTGCGGTTGTTGCCCAGCGGGCGGTGAGGTGCGGACCGGTGGCCCCACCCGTGGTCCGACATGGGTGGGCGTCGGCGGTCACTCGGCGGGCGAGGCGCCAGCGTGGGCGGAAGGTGTGCGGCTCAGGTTGGCCTCGATCCGGGCCAAGTTCCGCATCGTCTGCTGGTACTCCTCCTCCGTGAACCCCGTGGAGGTGATCGCCTCCAGGTCCTGCCACGCCTGCTGCACCTTGTCACGCAATGCCCGGCCGGCCCGCGTGGGAGTCACGACGACGGCCCGCCGGTCGTGTGGGGAGTGACTGCGGCTGACGAACCCGGACTGCTCCAGGCGCTGCAGCATTTTGGTCACCGTCGAGGGGTCCAGGCCGAGCGTCTTGATCAGATCCGCCTGGCGTTGTTCGCCGCGCTGCCACAGCTGCATCATCAGCAGTTCCTGCCCGGGGTACAGGCCGGTTTCACGCAGGAGGTTGCCTGCCATGATCCGGTGCACCCGTGCGGCCCGGAAGAGCGCCTCGCTCATCGGAGCGCCGATGACGGCCGGCACCGTCTCCTCATGGGTCCGAGCTGCTTCGGACGCTGGAGGCATGTGACTGCTCCTTCGTACTGACGGGCGAGTCGTTGGTCGGCAGATTGTCTCATCCCTCCTGGGGTTGGTCGACTGTAGGGGCGTCAAAGGTGTCACCGCCCTGGCCGAGGCGGTCTACGTGCTTAGGGCCATCGAGGCCGAAGTCCCGCGGGCCGCCAGAACACTGGCCGCCCGCATCGCGTGCCTGTGCCGCGGCCGTGGAACGGGTCTACTCGCAGGCCGGAGATCCCGACCGCCAGCGCGCCCGCCTCCGCGCCCACCCCGCCAAGCCACGCAGGCACCTCACCCGGGACCCCGCCCGCGGGCGGCACCACCTGACCCCCTTCACCGCCTCGGGTTCCTGACAGACCACCTCGACCTGGGGAAGCGGTGTCGTTTCACGGACGGAAGGAGCGGCAAAGATACTGTCTTGCCGGCCAACTAATACGGTCGCGAGTCGCAAGCCCCCCGTGTCCACGACCGGCGTGAGCCGTACGGCGCTGAGGACCGGGACGACGACAAGGAGAGCTCATGGCACTGCCGGTGCTGTTCGGCGCGAACATCGACCCCGTCTGGCGTGACGTGGACGGTCCGCTGCAGCTCGCGGTCCAGGCGGAACGGGACGGCCTGGACCTGGTCACGATCCAGGACCACCCCTATCAGGCCGCCTTCCACGACATGTGGACTCTGATGTCGTTCCTGGCCGCCGGCACGCAGCGGGTGGTGTTCGTCCCTGCGGTCGCCAATCTGCCGCTGCGCCCGCCCGCGATGCTGGCGAAGGCCGCCGCCAGCTTCGATGTCCTGTCCGCCGGCCGCCTGCGGCTGGGCCTGGGAGCCGGCGCGTTCTGGGAAGCGATCGAAGCGATGGGCGGCCCGCGGCGCGGGCGGAAGGAGGCGGTCGACGCACTGTCCGAGGCCATCGAAGTGATCCGTGCCCTGTGGAGCGGTCAGCGCTCGGCCCGGGCCGGGGGCGCCCACTACCGGGTGGCGGGCATCCACCCCGGTCCCGCTCCCTCCGCGAGCCTGGGCATCTGGCTGGGCGCCTACGGGCCGCGCATGCTGGACCTGACCGGTGCCAGGGCCGACGGCTGGCTGCCCTCGCTGGCCTACCTCGGCGTGGACCGCCTGGGCGAGGCCAGCGCCCGCATCGACGAAGCCGCCCACCGGGCCGGCCGGGACCCGGCCGTGATCCGCAAGGTGTACAACCTGAATGGCCTGATCACCCCGGTGTCCGAAGGACCGTTCTACGGTCCGGTGCGGCAGTGGGTGGACCAGATCACCGACCTCGTTGGTGCCTACGGCATGAACGGCTTCGTGTACTGGCCGGACCGGGATCATCGGCGCCAGCTCTCCCTCTTCGCGCAGGAAGTGGTTCCGGCCGTCCGGCGCGTCCTGCCCGCCTGAGCAGGCGCCGGGCTGAGCTCGCTCAGCCGGTGACAAGGACGACGCGGAAAAAAGGATTCGGACGCTTGGGATTTTTCCCGTCGGAGCGTACGTTGGAGAAGAAGGTTGGTCGACCACATAAGCGAGCGTTCTGCCCGTTCTGGTCGCCCGAGGATGTCTCGACGGAGAGACACGCACCACTCCGTCCGTACCGCACTGGAGAGTTCCATGTCCGAGCAGAGCTTCACCTCAGAAAACACCGCCATGCTGTTGATCGACCACCAAGTTGGCACCATGGGATGGGTCCGTTCCATCGGCTTCGACGAGCTCAAGGCCAACGCCCTGGCGCTCGCCAAGGCGGCCAAGGCCCTCGGTATACCCCTCGTCCTGACCTCGTCCATGGAGAGCTACGCTCAGGGCCCGCTGCTGAGCGAACTCGCGGACATCGCACCGGAGGAGCACGCCGCACGCATCAAGCGCCAGGGCGTCGTCAACGCCCTGGACGACGAGAACTTCGCCGCCGCGGTCAAGGCCACCGGCAAGCGCAACCTGATCATCGCCGGGGTGACCAACGACGTGTGCACCGTCTTCCCCACCCTGACTGCCCTGCGGGAGGGCTACCAGGTGCAGGTCGTTGCCGACGCCGGCGGCTCGCCCACCGCCCTGGCGGACCGGATCGCCCTGCGCCGCATGGAGAACAAGGGAGCCACGATCACCTCCACCAACCAGCTCCTGGCCGAACTCGCCCAGTCCTGGACCGGCCCCAGCGGCGAGAAGCTCCTTCCCATCGTGGCCGGTCTGATGCCGCAGTAGCACCCGCCCTCCTGCCCGGACCGCCGGCCCGGGCAGGGGTTCCGGTTCCGATACCCCCTCCGCCCTCCTGGACTCTGCAGGGCATGCCCTTCGCAGGCCACCGGGACACGGTTTGGCTGACTGACGACTGGTGGTACCGATGGGGCGTTGCTGCTGGGCGTACGGCTGCCGGCGCGAAGCGCCGGCGGTGGGCCGAGAGGTGGATACCGACGATGTCTGAAGCGGACGAGCGGCGCCGTGCGGTCCTGGTGCTCGGCGCCACGGGTCAGCAAGGCGGAGCAGTGGCCCGGCATCTGCTGAACGCCGGTTGGTCGGTGCGTGCGCTGACCCGTGACCCCGACAAGCCGGCCGCTCGTGCGCTGGCGGATCAGGGTGCGCAGGTGGTGGCCGGGGACCTGGGAAACGCAGCGTCTTTGCGCGCGGCCCTGGCCGGCGTGGACGGTGTGTTCTGTGTGACGCAGTACTTCGGTGCCGGCTACGAGGGAGAGGTGGCCCAGGGCAGGCTCATGGTGGACGCCGCGGCGCAGGCCGGGGTGGAGCACTTCGTGTTCAGTTCCGTGGGCAGCGCCCACAGGAACACGAGCATTCCCCATTTCAACAGTAAGTACGAGATCGAGCAGTACCTCGCGCAGAGCTCTGTTCCCTTCACCGTGCTGCGGCCGGTGTTCCTGATGGAGAACTGGGAGGGCGCCCGCCACGCGATCATGAACGGCTCCCTGGTGACACCGCTGTCGCCCGAACGGCCGTTGCAGCAGGTCAGCGTCGAGGACATCGGTGCGTTCACCATGCTGGCCATGAGCCGGCCCGACCAGTGGGTGGGACGGTCCGTGGACCTGGCAGGGGACGAGCTGTCGATGGCGCAGTCCGCCGAGGTCTTCACCCGGGTGCTGCAGCGGCCAGTAGGGGTGCAGCGCATTTCCTGGGACGACTTCCGCGAGCAGCAGGGCGAGGAGATGTACGTGATGAACCGCTGGTTCGAGGCCACCGGCTACGAGGCCGACGTGCCCCGGCTGCGCGATATCCGTCCGCAGATGCTGTCGTTGGAGGACTACCTGCGCAGGCACCACTGGAAGGCGTGAGGGCAAGCAGCAGTCAGATCAGGCATTGGCCTCCTCGCGCTCGGCCTCAGGTGGGTCAGGCCTGCGCCGCTTCGGGGAAGGGGCCCGGCCGGCCGCAGCCGGGCAGCTGCGCGGTGATCCGCGCGGCGTTGTCCCTCGTCCGGCGGTTGGCTGTCTGCACCGGTCAGTCTGCCGGTGACACCGGGCAACCATGTGCGAGTGCCGTCGAGGGCAGGGACAGCCGTCGCCATCCCCGTGCCGCTCGACCGGGTTCGGGAGCTTCCGTAGTGCACCGGGGGACGCCCTGATCGGCCGGCCGACGCTGTGCCGCGCCCGAGCGATGTGCCCGCGGTCGCGGCCCGAAGGCGGGGAGGCCGATGTGGCTTGCGGGCGGGTTCCCGCCCGCCCGGCCGCGCTTTAGGCTGCGACCGATCCGGCGATCTTTTGGAGGGTGTGCAGGATGAAGCGAGCTCTCATGACCGCACTGGCGGCAGCAGCGTTGGTCGTGTCCGGAGGCAGCACCACCGCCTCCGCTCAGGATGCCCCGCCGCGGACCACGCACGGTCCGTGCCAGTACACCGAGACCCCGGACGAGCCGGCGGCGCGGCCGGTTCCCCTGCCGCCCGACCCGCGGCACACCCCCAGCCACGGCACGGTCGACATGGCTGTCCCGACCAGCCAGGGCCCGCTTCCGCTGCGTCTGGACCGGGCGAAGGCGCCGTGCACGGTCCAGAGCTTCGTGCACCTGGCGCGGCACCGGTTCTACGACCGTACGGTGTGCCATCGGCTGACGGCGTATCCGACGCTGAAGGTCCTGCAGTGCGGCGACCCGACCGGCACGGGCGAGGGTGGGCCGGGGTACGCGTACAAGGACGAGCTACCGGTGGACCTGCCGCCGGCTCCGAGCGATCCGACCGGCGTCCGTCGCCTTTACGGGCGCGGTCTGCTGGCGATGGCCAACGCCGGGCCGAACACGAACGGTTCGCAGTTCTTCGTCGTCTACGGCGACTCCGCGCTGCGACCGAACTACACGGTGTTCGGCACGGTCGGTGCCGCCGGCCTGAAGACCCTCGACAAGATCGCTGCTGGCGGAATCGAGCCGACTTCGCAGGACCCGGCGCCTGTCGACGGCACGCCCGTACTGCGGACCGAACTGCTCAGCGTCCGGCCGTCCTGCCGGCCCTGATGAACTGTGCTGCGGCCACCGCGGGTCAGCCATGACGCTGGATCGCCCGGCAACCAGTAGCGCTTGCTCTGAGCGTCCGGGTCGGAGCGGCGCTTGCTGCGTCGGGGGAGTGGGACATGCGATGGCCGGAGCGACCCGGTCGCCGGCCGCCACGTCGACTGTCGAGTTCCCCTCGGCGAGCCACCCTTTCTGCACCGGCACCCAACGAGTCCTGGACACCGGTCCGACACAGTCGCTGAGGGCGGGGCCGTGAGAGGAGCGGGATTGCGGCTGGTCCAGCGGTGGCGGTGGTGGCGGATGTGGTCGGGATTGATGTAGTGCCACTGATGGCGCTGGAGCTTGGTCAGCAGGCGGTCGCTGACGATCTCTACGACCAGGAGGTCGTCGGTCAGGACGTATGCTCCGCCGTCGAAGCGGACATGGCAGTTCGGGCAGAGGCACAGCAAGTTCTCGGTGAGGTCGGGTCCGCCGTCCGCTCTGGCTCGGATGTGTGCCGCTTCGCTGTAGCGGTCGCGGGGTGAGAGAGGGTCAAGGTGGTCCTACATATCTAGCAGGTGTCCTGGTACCACGACTTGAGCCTGCGGACGGCGTTGACGCCGTTCTGCCACCGATCTCCTTCTGTGTGATCTCTGCCAATATGCCGTTCCGAGGTGTCTGGACGGACAGGAGGGGCCTGGCCTTCTGGGCTGGATACACCGCGTAGGGCATCATCCAGATCCTCGATTGATGCGATGCACCGCGTCATGGTCCATGGAGACCAGACGACAGGTGTCTTGGACGGCGCGGCGGGCGACTGACCATGCGGCCTCGACGTGGGCGCCGCGGATGGCGGTGCGTTCGGCGGCCGCGAGTGCGCCGGCCCTGCGGGAGACGTGCTCATCGACCCGGAGGAAGAAGCTGCCGTGTTCTTCGGGCAGGGCCGTGTCCCACCTGTCCTCCGCCGCACGGCCTGCCGACGACGCAACCGGCCTGACGCACGTCGGCGCTCGCGAGTACGACCCTGCGATCGGGCAGTTCGTCAGTGTCTCGTGGTGCATGACGGATCTGATCGAGCGGTTGGTGCCGGACGAGTTGTGGACGCTGTTCCGGCGGGTGGTCCCGCCGACGGAGGTCATACGCCCGCAAGGTGGCGGGCGACGGCGGGCCGGAGACCGCGAATGCCTGGCGGCGATCGTCTTCGTGGCCACCTCGGGCTGCACGTAGCGGCAGTTGCCGCCGGTGTTCGGGCCGGCCTGGCCCACGGTTTACCGGCGCTTCGCCCAGTGGAGCCGGAACCGGGTCTGGGCCAGGCTGCACCGGCTCATCCTCGACGAGCTCGGCGCTCGGGGTGAGCTGGACTGGTCGCGGTGCGCGATCGACTCCGTCAGCGTCCGGGCCGCAAAAGGGGGCTGCTGACCGGACCGAATCCGACCGACCGCGGCAAGAGCGGATCGAAAATTTACCTGATCACCGATCGGCATGGCGTGCCGCTGTCGCTGGGTATCTCCGGCGCCAACATGCACGACAGCCTCGGCCTGCAGCCGCTCGTGCGCCCAATCCCGCCCATCCGCTCCCGGCGCGGACCCCGCCGGCGACGTCCGGCCAAGCTCCATGCCGACAAGGGCTACGACTACGACCACCTGCGGAAATGGCTTCGCGGGCATCGCATCCGCCACAGCATCGCCCGCAAGGGCATCGAGTCGCCCACGCGGCTCGGCCGACACCGCTGGGTCGTCGAGAGAACGGTCTCCTGGCTCGCCGGTTGCCGAAGGCTGCACCGCCGCTACGAGCGCAAGGCCGAGCACTTCGTGGCCTTCGTCGGCATAGCCGCAGCCCTCATCGGCTACCGCCGACTCATCAAGTGAAACGACGTCTTACTGATCTTTTCGTAAGTTCGGTGGGTGGGGTGGGTGGATGGTGAGTCCGGTGTGGGCGAGGAAGGACCACGGCAGTTGTGGGTTGTGGTT
>NZ_JBEXRL010000046.1:0-12016 GCF_040613075.1 Streptomyces sp. NPDC006314
CGCATCAACCACAACCCACAACTGCCGTGGTCCTTCCTCGCCCACACCGGACTCACCATCCACCCACCCCACCCACCGAACTTACGAAAAGATCAAGTAGGGCGTGTATCGGAAGTGCATCTCGAGTGGAAGAAGTAATGGGTGCGGGCGTCATACGCCCCTATACTCTGACGGATGCAGTCCACGACGATCAGGCGTGCCATCGCGCAGGATGCGCAGCGCCTTACCTCGCTGATTCAGCAGTCCAGTGCCTATCAAGGGCAGTACGCCTCGATCATCTCCGGATACCGGGTCACAGCGGAGTACATCGCCCGCCATGGGGTTTTCGTGGCCGTCGATGCATCCGACCAGATACTGGGCTTCTACTCCCTCGTGCTGGAGCCGTCGGAGTTGGACTTGGCATTCGTCTCCGATGAGGCGCAAGGGCTGGGTATCGGTCGGCACCTGGTCGAGCACATGATCGTTCAGGCCGGGGAAGCCGGGCTGACCAGTGTGCGTGTGGTGGCCCATCCGCCGGCAGAGGAGTTCTACCGACGCATGGGAGCGAAGCGCGTGGGGACAGTTGCTCCATCGCCGCCGAAGGTTGCCTGGGAGCGCCCGGAGCTGCAGTTCACCATCCCGACGGTGTTGCAGGCAATCACAGCCACTCGTTGATGGCCGCGACGATGACGGTCGCCTCGTAGCGCACCGCGAGCTTGTCGTACCTCGTGGCCACGGCCCGGTGCCTCTTGAGGCGATTGATCCCGCACTCCACCGCGTGCCGAGCCTTGTAGTCCTGCGGGTCGGACTTCGGCGGCCGGCCACCGCTGGAACCGCCGTTCTTGCGGTTGCGGACTTGGTCGACCTTGGGTAAGCGCGGTTCTTCCGGGAGGCGTACGCCTTGTCGGCGCGCACCCGACCTGGCCGGGTACGCGGCCTTCCCGGCCCGAGACGCGGGACACGGACCTTGCTCAGGACAGGCTCGAACTGCAGGGAATCACCCCGCTGCCCGGCCGTGATCATGATGGACATGGGCTTCTGGCCCTGTTCGATGGCCAGGTGCAGCTTGGTGGTCAGGCCACCGCGCGAGCGCCCGAGCCCGTGGTCGTCCGGCTCCACGGCGACGCCACCGGGCGGCTCCTTCTGCAGCTCCCCCTTTTCCTCGCCCCGGCGGCGTGCTGGTGGGCGCGGCACACCGTGGAGTCGACGTTTGGAGCCGCCCGGCAGCGGTCCGGGTCGCCCGTCCGGGAGCGCGAGACGTACAGCTCCCGGTCCACCGCGCGCGTCCCCGGGCGCCGGCGTAGACGAGGTAGACGGCGACCTGGGAGTTCTCGATCCGTCCCGCGGTGCCTGTGTACCGGCGTTGAACCCCGACGGTGTGGGTGCCCTTCTTCACGTCGCCGGTCTCGTCGACGACCAGCACCGCTGCATCGTCGTGGAGGTGCTCGACGACGTATTCGCGGACGTCGTCGCGGACGGCATCGGCGTTCCAGGACGCCCGGCACAGCAGGTGCTGCCTGCCGCGCGGGGTTGCCTCGCCGGCCCACTCCGCGATCGTCCAGCAGTTCTTGCGCGGCAGGTCCGACAGCAGGCCCAGCACCAACCGCCCGGCCCGTAGGCGGGGTTCATAGCGGGCGAACCGGCCCGCGATGAACCCCATGGCCACCTCAAACGCCTCCCGCCAACGTGCGGGATTTATGCTGTGACCAGTGGCCACCGTCTCGTCGTCAGTCCACACACCCACGATGATCAACGGCTGCCGCATCTGTTCCCGTAACGGCCCCACCAGCAAGATCACAATCCACACAGTTGGAGCACTACAGTCCGCGTACGGCCCCGCGGGCCTTAGAGAGCGCTCTGCATCGTCCCGCGAACCCCTCCTTCAAGGGGCGCGGAAATCCGTGGACGGACCCGCGGAAGATCACGTACTGTGTGGCTTCACGCCCGGAGATGGATGGAAGGAGGCGAGTGCCGTGCAGTTCACACCTTTCCAGCGCTCCCTCTTCCGCTATCCCGGCGTAGTTCGTCAGTTCTGACCGGGAGCGCTCCAAGCAGCCTGTATCCCGGAGGAATCCATGACCGATACGGTCATCCGCGCGCTCTCCGCGAGCGACGCACATCTTTTCGACGCACACCCCGACCCCCTCGGCGCCGGTGAAGGCCACCGGCGTACCCGGTTCCGCCCCGACTGGAAGCGCGTCGCCCTGCGCGACGGCGAGGTCGTCGCACGCGGTGCGTGGTGGGGCGGCCCCGACGACTCGGAGCCCGTCAACATCAACTGGTTCGACGTGGCCGAGGGCGAGGAGGAGGCCGGGGCCGAACTCCTGCGCTCCGCTCCCTGGCAGGTCGAACTCGAGATCAACCTGCCCGGCGGCTGGCGGGAAAAGACCTACCTGCGCGCCGGAGCCGAGGCGCGCTTCGCCGCCGCACGAGCCGCAGGGTACGAAGTCCTGGTGGAACGCTTCCTGTACCGCTGGACCCCCGAGCGAGGTCTGCCCGAGCGGCCCGGACGCCTGCGCTTCAGTGCCGAACCCGACGACACCGTGTTCTTCGACGCGTTGCGCCGCATCCACTCCGCCACCCTGGACGCCCACGCGCTCAGGGCCATCGAGGAGGGCGGCCTCGACCAGGCCGCCCAGGAGGAACTCGACTTCTTCCACTGGTGCCCCTCCCCACGGGAATGGTGGCAGATCGCACACACGCCGGAGGGCGACCTGGCCGGCATCCACATCCCGGCCCACAACCCCTCCGGCCCGACGATCGGCTTCATCGGAGTCGTCCCGGAACAGCGCGGTCGCGGCTACGCCTACGACCTCCTCGCGGAGTGCACCCACCTCCTCGTCGAGCAGGGCGCGGAGGTCGTCAGCGGAGCGACGGACCAGGCCAACTTCCCCATGGCCGCGAACTTCGCCAAGGCTGGCTTCCCCGTCATCCGTGAACGCATCAACTTCCACCCGGCGGGCCAAGCGGCCTAGCGAGGAATAGCACGCGGTGAGCGGTCCGGTCCGAGAGCAGGTCCGGACCGCTTGCTGGTGCCCGGCGGCATGCCGGCCGACAGTGAACGTGCAGGATCTACGCTGTGGAGTGGCCACCGTCTCGTCGTCAGTCCACACCGACGATGATCAACGGCGGCCGCGCCCGTTCCCTTACAGGCCCCACCAGCAAGATCACCATCTACAGCTGGAGTACTAGCGATGACGCGTTGAGCAGTGTGGTGAATTCGTCGTCGCGGCTAGTCATCACGGTCCCCCCTCCTCTTTTGCTTGGCTTCAGTTCTCCACCGGTACAGCGAGCCTTCGACGGCACGGACGGTCGTGGCGTCGACCAGCTCGCGGATCTCGCCTTGTGAGTAGCCGTCCAGGGTCAGGGCCACGACGGCTTGGACGCGTGGGTCGTTGATCTCCCCCAGTTCGTCCAGGACGCTCAGATTGCCCAGGACCTCCTGGGCGACGTCGAGTGTGCTGACGGGTGGGCTGTAAAGCTCCTTCTCCCGGCGTAGGGCGCGGTGCTGGCGGGCTTCGCTGGCCCGGTGCCGGCGGAACTCGTTGGGGAAGTCGTACGCGCACGCTCCCATGAAGTAGGTGGTGATGCTTGCTCCGCCCTCGAGGGTCCACCAGGTCGAAGATGTAGCCGGAGTGCATCCAACCGCGCAGGACAGAGATCCAGGTCGTAGCCCGGGCCGGTGAAGCCGTCCTGTTCGAGCAGGGCCACCAGGCGTCCGGCGGCCAGCCGGCGGTCGATGCCAGCTTGCAGCCGCCGGGCGGCTTTGGCCTGGCGGCCGTTCATGGCACGTACGTCCTGAGGGGTGACCGGGGCACCGAGCAGCCGCTGCGCGTCGTGCCGGCCGAAGGCGGCGCAGGCCGACAAGCCGAAGCAGCAGCACTCTGCAGGCCCTGGTCCTCGCCATCGTGTCGGTTTCCGCAGAGCCGCGCCTGACCCATGAGGTCTTCGACGAGCTCGCAAGCCCCCCCGACCGGTCGACGTCGGTGCACACCGTGCGCAACACCCTGGAAGCACTGGAGAGTAAGCAGTCGATCGAGAAGACCAACCAGCAGGGCACGCCTGCGAGTTCCGCTGGCCGGACACCGCGCTCGGAAATCCCTGTCCGAGCGCAGCCGCGCAAAGGGCGCGCGGCCGAGGGCCGAGACGGTTCAACGCCCCGGCGTAGCGCTGCGACGGTGGCGCTTCTATGCTTCGGCGATGATCTTTGGCGTGCGGGCTGGCCGCACGCATCAGGGGGAGGGATGTAAAGATGGGCGCGTGCAGGGGCCGGTGGGCCGCTGCTTTGATGGTGGCATCGATCACCGGTTCGGTGTTCGTACCGGGACAGGCGGTCGCCTCGCCGATCGGCATCCCCGCGGACTTCAACGGCGACGGTTACCGCGATGTGGCGCTGCCCGCACCGGCCGCGACAGTGTCCGGCAAGAAGGGAGCGGGCGCGGTGGTCGTCCTCTACGGTTCGGCGAACCGGGTGTCCACTCAGAAGCGCGTCGTCATCACGCAGGACACCGCCGGCGTCCCGGGCGCGCCGAAACCGACGACTTCTTCGGCGCCGCGACCGCGTTCGCGGACCTGAACAAGGACGGCTACGCGGACCTGATCGTGGGGGCGCCGTTCGAAGACAACGGCTCCACGGCGGATGCCGGCGCGGTCACCGTGCTGTGGGGCGGGCGCAGAGGACTCTCCAAGGCGACCACGCTGCGCACCCCCGTCGCCGAAGGTGCACGTTACGGTCTGGACGTGGCGGCCTACCCCCAGGGCAAGTCGTTCGCGCGTGTCCTGGCCGGCGGCTGGGACGGGTCGGTGCTCTACGGCGGCCCGTTCGGCACCTCCACTGCCCCCGGGGGTGCGCCGACCCTGGTGCAGAACGACCGCGCCACACCGTCCCTGGCCCATGTGGCGCTGGGTGACCTCGACGGCGACGGAAGGCCGGAGCGGGTGCTGAGCACGGTCCGGCTCGGTGACCGCAGTGGCGGCGATGTCCTGGTCGACCACGATCCGAACGCCTCGTACGCGCCGCAGCAGGGCGGAGACGGCCTCGTAGCAGCGGTCGGCGACATCAACGGGGACGGCTACGGCGATCTCGTCGCCGGTGACCCGGACGACGCCCACGCCACCGCGGCCGACGGATCGCTGGGCGGCCGCATCTCGATCTGGTACGGCTCCAAGAGCGGCGTATCGGCCACGGCAAGCCCTGTCCGGGTCGACCAGAGAACCACCGGCGTGCCGGGAGCAGCCGAACGGGACGACGAGTTCGGCTCCTCTCTGACCGTGACCGACCTCAACCGCGACGGCCTCGCTGACATCGTGGTGGGCGCACCCGGGGAAGCAATCGGCGCGAAGAGGGACGCAGGAGCCGTCACCGTCATTCCCGGCCGCAGGAGTGGCACCCTGGGCACCGGCTCCTACACGATCACTCAGGACACCGCGAACGTACCCGGCAGCTCCGAAAGCGGCGATGAGTTCGGATCATCACTGACCGTCGGCGACCTCGACAAGGACGGCCGCCCGGAGTTGATCGTCGGCGGCGGGGGCGAGGACGGCTACCGCGGCGCTGTGTGGGTACTGCCCGGCGGTACGTCCGTTCCGGCCACCGACAACACCGTCATGATCACCGCAAAGGCGCTCGGTCTGAAGGACGACTTCGTGGATCTCGGGGCGGACACGGGAAGCTGAGGGGTTCAGGCGCAGCGAGAAGCCCGCGCCGGGATGGATGTACCCGATCCGACGTCCTCCTCGGCGCCTGCCACATCTCGTACGAGATGTGGCACTCAGCGTTCAAGACGGGCTACGGAGCAACCGCTCGGACCCACAGCTAGTGCTCTGACCACGATCTGACCGCTGGGGGTGTGGTGGCTGAGCCTGTCCGTGTGCGCAGGTTGACTGATCAGGAGGGGCAGAAGCTGCAGCAGATCGTGCGCCGGGGCAGCACCAGTTCGGTGCGTTACCGGCGCGCGATGATGTTGCTGGCC
Organism: Streptomyces sp. NPDC006314; assembly: GCF_040613075.1. NCBI lineage: Bacteria > Bacillati > Actinomycetota > Actinomycetes > Kitasatosporales > Streptomycetaceae > Streptomyces > Streptomyces sp. NPDC006314. Next base: position 5,952 of record NZ_JBEXRL010000046.1, read on the forward strand.
TCGGCTGGCGGGAACCGGGTGCCGGTGATCGCGAAGTTGGTGCAGGCCGACGAGGACACGGTCCGGGGCGTGATCCACCGGTTCAACGGGATCGGTTTGTCCTGCTTGGAGCCTGGGTGGGCGGGAGGCCATCCCCGCCTTGTGCCGCATCTGGAAGCGGCCGGCCACGGCGTCTACGCGCTGACGCTGTCCGGACTCGCCGAGAAGCGAGGCGTCTGGCATGGCGGGACCGACTGGGGTCCCGCCATGCAGGCCGCGTCCTGGTATGACGTGTTGGGCGCTACCGGTGGCGACGACGGTCGCGCCACCAGGCGAGCCGGTTGCCGTCATGGGCGTACTCGGTGTCCGAACGCCGGACATGCGGGGGTGACAGCGGCCAGGCATGGTGTCCCTGGAGATGCGGCAGATGTCACCGCCGGCCCACGGCATCGGCCATGGCGGACTTCCCGTGCGGGCGGTTGCCGACCGCAGCGGTGTGGGTGCGGGTGGTCGTTCACGTGGCGCCGTGGGCGGCCTTGTAGGAGCGCTGGCCCTCCTGTGCCGTCGTGCGGCCAAGGTCCAGTGCAGGTCAGCGACTCAGCGCACCTTCGGTGCGCTGTCGCTGACCTGCACTTATGTGCAGTTCCTCGTAAACGTGTAAGTCAGAGCCTTGCGATCGTCATGCAGGCTGCTCGATTTGTGGGGACGGGGGGATCAGGAAGGCTTGACCGCCGAGACCGGGGTGACGGTCACCTTGTTGTCGCACTCGGCCCACACCCCGTCGTTCAGGGCGACCTGGTGCTTCCCGGAGTGCGGCAGCCCGATGACCATCGTCGGATACGTCACCGGGTCCTTGCCCGACACGCAGTAGCCGTCGGCCTCCCCCTGGACCTGGACGAAGGTCAGCTTCACCCACGCCTTGCCGTGCGGCCGGACCGTCACGGTGGCCGCCCTGCCGGTGGGGGTGACCTTGAGCGGGGTGTTGTGGGCGGGGGAGCCGTTGCCAGCGCCCGCGACCGTCGGATGGCCCTTCAGGACGCACGTCCTCCGGGAGACGTTGGTGAACTGCACGACCGCCGCCCCGGTCCCGGTCCCGACGGGCCGGTGGACGGCCTGCCAGGCGCTGACCTGGAGGGCGGAGGCCAGGCAGGCGGGCGGCGGGGTGGAGGTGGTGGTACTCGCCGCCATGGCGGTGCCGGGCAGGATGCCGGTCACCGCCGCCGCGACGGCCGTGACCGCCGTCGTCGCCAGAGCCGCCCTGCGAATGCCATTGCTGTGACGCATGCTGTCGTCCCCCTGAGTCGTCTCGTCCGCGGGTTTCGGTCGTCGGTTGTTGCCCCGCGGTACGCGTGGTCGTGGTACGTGAGTGCAGACAGGGCGGGAGAGCGGCAGGGTTCCGTGCGGCGCTACTTGTGACGGAACGGTGACGACACTGCACCCGTGCAGATGGCCGTCAGGGCAGACAGAAGCACCTCCAGCGCGCCACGGGTTTTACCACGCCCCCGGCGCGCACCGAAGGTGCGCTGACCTGCGGTGATCAAACTCCGATGACACAAACTCGCGTCCGTCAAAGTCCGATGGCAAACGGTCAAGATCCAGTGGCACGGGACATCCTCCTGCCCGGCCACGCCGGCCGCGTGCCCGTGGACGGGTTGTTCTGCCGTCGGCTCGGTGAGCGGGTGGGGCGGGGGTGGCTGGGGCCGCTGGCCGCGGCGGATCGCGTGGATGGGCAGCGTCATCCGCCTTCGCCGCGGCGCCGGCGGGCCGCCTGGGTACGACAACGACCCGTGGTGGCTGCGGCAAGAGCACCGGGCGGCGACCATGGCCGGCCAGCTGCGGGTGCTGGGCAAGGAGAAGAAGGCACCCGGTTCGGGGACGATGTGGCGGGCTGCGGTACCCGCCGAGCAGCGCATGCTGATCACCAGCACCATCGACAGCGTCCAGGAGCAGTTGCTGCAGCTGCGCGGGGTGCACAGCGGTCCGACCGCCGACGTCGCCCGGCGGCTGCTGCGCGGCCTCGGAGACAGCGCCGGTCTGATCGAGAACGCCTGGAAGCGGACCGCTCTGGCGGCGGTGAACGGCGGCGTGCCCCTGGAAGAGGTGGCCCGGTGGGTGGACATGCTTGTCGAGAAGCTCCGGGAGATGCTGACCGCGGACAGGCAGGAGAACGGCGGCTGAGCACGATCCGCCAGAGAGAAGTCGGCTGTTAGCTGATACGGCACTCGTTCGTGGCAGGAACACTGAAAACGGCGGTCCGGACGGGCGGGAGCGGCTTGGCTGCCGCGGGTGACCAGCACAGGAGCAGCCCGGCCCCGGAGCCGGGCGGGCGTGGGCCAGGGCAGCGGGTTCGAGGCGGTGTTCCTCGACCCGGTGGGGCAGACGGTGCAGCAGCGGTGGGCGGATGCCGCCATGACCGTGGCATTCGAGGACTTGCCGCCGGTGTCGGCGTTCCCGGCCGTGCCGGGGCGGCGCTGGGGGCCGGGCCTGTGGTGGTCGGCGACCACCGGGCGGCACGTGGCCGCCGGGTCGAACACGATGCGCGCCCAGCTGATGGTGCTGGATCGCGACCCGGACGTGACGGGCCTGGCGGGACGGCAGGTGCAGCTGCTGTGGCGTGATCTACGCGGGCAGGTGCGTTCCTGGGGTGCCGCAGCTCTTCGCCCGCCGTGCCGACGGCACCGCGCTGCTCGCCGACTGCCCCAGCCACCCCGACGCGGGCGGCGAACGCGCGAGGAACGCCGCCGAGGCGGTGGCACGGGCGTGCGCGGACATCGGCTGGACCTACCGGCGCCTCCCACCGCTCGACGAGGCAGCGGCGGTGTTCTCGAAGAAGTGGCCGAAACAGTAACGATTGGGATGATGGCAGGCGGGCGATACTGACCTCAGTGAGGATGAACCGTGTTCTTCAACGACTCACGCACCGCTTGCCTCATCCTGACCGCCGCCATCCTTTCGATTCTCGTATTGATCGCATGGCCGTCCTGGCCGCTGGACGAATATGAGGGACCTTCCCTGCGTCTGCCGCGGTTTCGCGCGTGGCTCAGCGCCTCCCCCGCGGAGCGTCCTGGCCGGTACGCGTTGATCGTCTTAACCTTCGTGTGTTCTGTGGTGTCTGCCTATCTCGGTATCCGAGATCTCATCCACAGCTACTACTACCGCGACCTCATGCACTACCCATATGCGACTCCGCACCTTGCCCCGGCAGACGCACCGCAGGTCATCACAACACTCATCGCTGTCACAACTGCGGTGGGAACCCTGATCGGCGTGATCGCTACCGCATTTTCGAAGGTGATGCGTGCCCGAGGTGACATCGCGGTGCAGATACGGCTCGCGGACAACGATCGCATTCGTGCAGAGGCAGAGATGGAGCGCGCCCGCCGAGGTCTCGAACCGCTTGGTGATCCAGCAGGGCCGCCCGCGGTCGAACCGAACCGCACGCCCGAACCTGACGAGTAATGGACGAGCCGAGAGTGACGGCCGCTGCCGGACGGCACCTGAGGAACCGTAGGACGCCCCGTTCGGTACCTCGTCACCGTGACCCGCGCCCGCTGACCTCCGGCCTGGCCATGCACGCGAGTTGCGACGTCGTTTCGGCACGAGCCTTGGGAGCCGCGCGTTTGCCCGCAAACTCGATGTGCGCGAGAACGGGAGGCACCTCCGTTCAACCTGCGATCGGCACAGCGGCTCGGTTGGTTCAGGTCAGGAAGGCTGCGAGGGTGCCGGCCATGGCCGTGGCGAGGTTGATGACCGCACCGATGGTGGTGGCGGCGCGGGTGAGGGCAGCGGGGGAGGTGGCGCCGTCCAGGCGGGCGAGCTTGCCCACCTGGACGGCGGCCAAGGGCGCGACGACGATCATGAGTGCGGTGGTCGGGAGAACGACGCGACGGTCACGCAAGCTCCCGGTAGATGATGGTGCGTTGACGTGATCGAAGGTCGTGGAAGAGGTGTGTCCCGGGGTTCGCCGGGACGAAGGTGAACACCGGCGAAGACACCACCTTGGGGGGATGGGGCCGTGCACGTGAGGAGCAGAACAGCCATAATCCGGCACTTACCGAGCTGCGCGGGAGGCTTGAGGACGGGCTGTGCCGCAGCCGGCTGAACAAAACGGATCTCGCCCGCCGGGCGGGGCTGCAGCGGACGACGGTGTCGGCGGCTTTCTCGGGCTCGCCGCAGCCATCTCGGACCGTCAGCCTGCCTGCGCAGCAGGCAGGCTGACGGTCCGGCGTCGAGCGCCGGACGGCGGAGGACTGGCGGTACACCGCCAACCGGTGGCCGAAGGAGAGGCGCAAGGAGGACCCGACGCCTGACCCGCAAAAGCCCTCGCTCTGGCAGTTGGACGAAGAAGACTAGATCACACCCCAAGTGCTGACGTGAACAGTGACTCGTCCTGGCAAGCTCGGCGCCCCGGTCAACTGTGCTGCATCCATACGTACACCGGGCCAGGGCTCGGTGTCCCTGTGGGCTGCCAGTCGGCGGCCCGCGGACGCACGATCAGCTCACTTGCTGGTCAACCACAAGGAATGGAAGAACCGCCGTCGTCCAGGTAGCCGTTGTAAACCCAGCCGTACTTCGTCGACGCCGTACGCAGGTACGTAAATTCGTCGGTCGAGCAGTAGTAGTCGACCGAGTTGACAGGGGCGGCGGTATGTTTGATGTCGCATCGCCAGGCCGGACCCGTGCGAAGGTTGACGTTCCGCGTGAAGTGCTGCGCGTAAGCGCTGTGGTCAAGGTTGGATCCGGTAACGCCACAGGCGAGGGCTCGCGCAGCCACTGCCGCAGGTGCAGGGGATGTTCCGGACGGCGCAGGGGCGGCCGCCACTGCAGGAGCTGTTCCGGTCGCAGCGAGGGTTCCCGCCGCAACTGCCATGGCGAAGGGCAGCAGGATATTGCGAGTACGAGGCATTCTCTCGTGTCCCTTTCAGTTGAATACCCATCCCCCGACGGGGGCGGTCTCGCCACCCTGTTGGGGCGACGCCAAGAGCTTGTTGGCTCGGAGGATCCAGAACAACAGGAAGGGGCTGTCCCGGACAGGGCGCCGCTGTTCCGACCTGTTCAGAGCCCTGTCCCGGACTTGTCCGGGACATCGCCTGCCCGGTCACTGCCCGACTGAGACTCGCCTTGCCGCCACGCGGGGACATCTTCGGGGCCGTCAACCGTCCAAACCCGCAACGGACTCTTCGATCTTCGACTTCGTTTGGTGGCATTTTGGGGGGCTGTCACCAGCCGTGGGTTCTGGAATCGGGCCTGGATCTCCCGGTACGAAGGCGCGGTACTGGTTGTCCCACCTACTTCCCGACCGACTGGCCTGGTACTGGAGATGCTGGCCGGGCCGCTGGCCGGGATCTACGACCCCACCGGCCCAGGACGCCTGTTGTTCGGCTTCTTCGCCGCGATGGCGGAGACCGAGCGGGAGACATCCGGAAGGCGACGCTCGAAGGGCTGGACGCCGCGGCCCGCAAGGGTAAGCACGGCGTCAGATTGTTCGAGACCGCCGGCAACTGCTCGAGATGCTCATAGCCCGTGCCCACCAGGACCGCCCGCGATGCGCCCGGGTCAGGCAGCACGCTCAACGACCGCCTCCCTCATCAGGGTCGGCGGCGCCCAGCGCCCGGACCGCCCGCTCGATCTCCTCCTGCGAACAGTCCGTGAGGACGACGACCGTCTCTCCCCGGCGGATCTCCACCCGCGGCCGCTGCGGCCTTGACTGCCGCCACACCACCACCGCCAGCACGAACGACGCCGCACTCCACCCACTCCCCGTCACCAACTGCAGCACATCAAGCCCCGTGCCCGTCTCCCCCCGCCCAGGCACACCACCACGAATCTCAACCGCGGCCGACCGGCGCACCTCAGGATCCGCACGCAACCAACCCTGCAACGACCGCAGCTCCACCGCAGCCGCCCCCAGCCGTACCTCTACTGATGTTGTCGCCGTGATGTCGTCAAGGTGAGGGCGGTTTCGGCGAGGCATCCGTTGATGAGGTTGCCGCGGTACTGGATCTGGCGGAGACCGTCTCGGAGGGTGCTGATGAGGTGGTCGGGGTCGGTGAAGTCGGTGTTGGCCTGGCTGCTGCGCCGCAGCA
>NZ_JBEXRL010000047.1:0-10563 GCF_040613075.1 Streptomyces sp. NPDC006314
GGTGACCTCGCGGCCCGTCACCCAGCGGATGATGTCGAAGTCGTGCACGGAGCAGTCCCGGAAGATCCCGCCGGACGCGGCGACATACGCGGCGGCCGGCCCGGCGGCAGCCGCCAGCACGAGCGTGACAGCGGCCGAACCGGCCAGGTAGGACCGGGCGGCCGCGAGCGACACCTCGCCGGTGACGAGCGGCCGGTCCGGGTTGAACACCCGGTCGTAGCCGAGGTCCTTGATCTCGTCGACGACCCGCATGAAGAACAGCAGACACAACAGTCCCGCCAGCCCCGCCACATGGCCGGCCGCACCGGCCCCGAGCGGACCGCCCGGCGTGGCCGGCCCGGCCAGGGTGCTCTGCACGGCCGCGGGCAGGAGCAGCACGTAGATGCTGTACTGGGCGAGCGGGAAGCGAGTGAGGAAGAACCTGCCGAAGACGCCCAGCGCCGTCACGACGCGGCCTCCTCCAGCACCAGGACCCGGCCACTGGCCCCGTCGATCTCGATCAGGCTGCCGTCCGTGATCCGGGCCGTCGCACCGGACACCCCGACGATCGTCGGGATGCCGAACTTCCGGCCGGTGATCGCCGTGTGCGACAGCAGGGAGCCACGCTCCACCACGATCCCGCGCGCGGCCAGCATCAGGTACAGCCAGCCGGGGTCGGTCTCCCGGGCGATCAGGATCGTGTCCTGCGCCAGGTCCTCGCCCAGTGCCGGGCTGAGGACCACCCGCGCCCGGCCGCGGACCCGCCCCGGGCAGGAGCCGAGCCCGCTGAGGACTTCCTGCCCGGCCCGGGCCGCGGCAGGCTCCTCGACGTGCGGCACCGACGTGCCCACCACGTCGCCCGTGGCGAACTCCCGGGCCGGCGTCAGCCGTCGTGCCCGCTCCCCGTCGCGCCGCCGGACCTCCGCCAGCCGGGCGAGGTCATGGGTGGTGCCCGAGCCGTCGACGAACCCGAACAGCTCGTCCAGGTCGAGCAGGAAGACGTCCGCCGGGTCGGCGAGAACCCCGCGCCGGTGCAGCTCCGCGCCGAGCGCCGCGATCACCTGCTTGCTGTAGCCGAACAGTTCGCTGCGCATGTACCGGCCGGCCTCCCGGTAGTACAGGTGCGTGCGCAGCCGGTCGAACAGGAACAGCAGCAGCCTGCGCTCAAGGGGCCGGTCCGGCAGCAGCCGGCGCAGCCGTTCCTCGCCGTCGGCCCGCCCCGCCCGCTCGCTCTCCTCCAGGTCCGCCACGCGCACGCCGGACAGGGCGTACTGCCGGACCACCTTGAGCAGTTCCCACGGGGTGTCGCGCAGATTGGGCTGTTCGAGCTTCAGCTCCTCGATGCCGCGGTCACCGTACCGGCGCAGATGGGAGCGGACCGCCGCGGCGAAGTCCGCCGGCAGCCGCCCGGACTCCAGTTCCTGCCAGAGCTCCCGGGGATCCGCCTCGGTGAACCGTGCGAGCAGCCGCTCGTCGTCGCGCACGAGCTCCCCGAGCCGTACCGCCCCGAGCGCGATCTCGGCTCCGCGCAGCTGCCGTCCTCCGCACAGCAACTGGCTGAAGAGCACGTCGTGGTCGGTGCTGCCCCACCGCTTCAGCAGCTGCTCGATCACCTTGTGGTACAGCACCATGAACTGGTAGTTGATCAGGGTCACGCCCCACAGCCGGCCCGCCGCGCGCCACACCTCACGAAAGTCCGCGACCAGCACCAGCGGGTGACGGCCGGCCGGCTCATGCCGCGGACCGCGCTTCTCCCGCAGCAGCCGCTGCCAGGCCCGCTCGAACGCCGCGAAGTCACGCGGGAGCGTGGCGAGGTTGCGGCCCGCGCGCGTCCAGCCGGTCGTGAGCGAACCGAGCCGTCGCAGGCGCTCAGCCGGGCCGGCGGGCGGCCGGGCGGGCTCGTGGTACACGGTGTCGAGCTCCGCCACCAGCCGTTCCCAGTCCCGGCGCAGCCCCTCGAACATCGGCAGCGCCGAGAGCATCGTCGTGAAGGAGGTGATGTTGTGGTAGATCCGCCCGTCGAGATATCCGAGCAGCCGGCCGGTGGAGTCGGCCACCTCCTCCAGCCGGCGCTCGCCGACCCCGCAGCGGCGCAGGTAGTCGTGGTTGAGCAGCGCGTAGAACCGCCGTGCCACCGAGTACGTCATCGGCGTCGTGGTGCCGGGGAAGCTCTCCGAGACGTTGGCGTTGCTCCACACGCGGTGCCGGGCCGGCTCCATGGCGATGGGCCGGGACTGCACCACGTGCACGACCCCATCGGGGGTGAGGGTGGCCTCGATGTCCTGGGGCGCGCCGAAGAGCTCCTCGATCCGGCGGCCGAGCCGCGCGAGCGACACCACCTCGTCGTCGGAGAGGACCGGCTCGTCGCGCCGCTCCACCGGAACCTCGGTCTCCACGACCCCGTGCCCGCGTTCCCCGTCAAGGGTGAGCATCGTGGGCTTGGAGGCGACCGTCCGCTCCACGCGGTCCGTGCCGGGGGTCACGAAGAAGTGGTCGGTTGCGGTCTTCTCCTGTACGACGCCCTCGCCGATGCCCCAGCCGGCGCTGATCACCACACGGCGGGCGTACGTCGCCGCGTCGGCCGTGAACATCACCAGCGAGCGCTCCCCGAGGACCATCTCCTGGACGCCGACCGCGACGGCGAGCCCGCGCGTGGACAGCCCCTGCCGCCGCCGGTACAGCAGGGACTCGGGGCCGAACGCCGAGGACCAGCACCGGAGCACCGCCTCCTCCACGTCCTCCGTGCGGACGTAGAGGAAACTGTCGCTCATTCCGGCGAACGGATGGTCCGCGGAGTCCTCCCCCTGGTCCGAGCGCCCGGCCAGCACCGACGCCCGGACCGCCAGCAGGGTGTCCGGGCCGGGGAACCACCGCTCCACCGCCTCCCGCAGCGCCGTACGGGACGCCCCGTCCAGTCGCACGCCCTCGACCAGGGCGCGTATCCGCGCGCTCGCGTCCCGCAGGGCGTGCCAGTCCTGGGGATCGACGCCGTCGAGCACATCGTCGATCCGGGCGGAGAGCGGGCCCACGGCACGCCGGTAGGCGTCTCCGGTCAGGCAGAACAGCGGCGGCACCCGCACGCCCGCGTCGTGCAGCACCTTCAGCCGGGCGAACTTCCAGCCCACCTGCTCGGGCCGCAGCGGGTCGTCGAGCGTCTCGATCATCAAGGTCACCTTTCGTTCACTTCTCCCGGCAGGCGCGCAGCGCCGCGGTCGGGGACTTGCCGGTGAGGTCGGAGCCGATCTCGTGTTCCAGCGCGCGGACGTCGGCCCAGTGGGAGCGGGTGGCCAGCTCCAGCACGGTGATCAGCCGCCGCGCCCGGTGCCCCGGCAGCAGCGCGCCGGCCCGGATCAAAGGCTCCGGCGGCAGCAGCCGGGCCGGGGCCCGGGCGGGCGGCGGGGCGACGACGGCGAACAGCTCCTGCAGCGTGACGGGCTTCCGGTAGGCCACGTTGAGCACCCGTCGCACGGGAGTGCCCCGCAGTTCGCGGTCGTGGGCGCGGGCCACGAGCCGGACCATCGCCTCCGCGTAGTCGTCGACGTCCATCACGCTCAGCCGCACCTGTTCGGGCGCCAGCCGCAGCGGCATGCCCCGCAGCGCCGCCGCCAGGGCGAGGAAGGAGCGGTCCTCCGCTCCGGGCAGGAACCGCGGCCGCACCACATAGGCACCGCCGCCGCGACGGCGCATCGCCTCCAGGACGAGCCGTTCGGCGGCGAGCCGGGTCCGCGCGAGCGGGGTCCCCGGCGCGGGCGGCGCGCTTTCGGAGACGAACTCCTGGGCGCCCTGCCCGTAGACGGACATCGAGCTGCCGTGCACCACACTCCGTACCGACGGCGGCAGCCGGTCCAGAACGGCGCGCGTCCCGTCGACGTTGACCGCCCGCAGCCGTGCCCGGTCCGTTTCCCGGTGCTCCGACGCCAGGTGCACCAGCACGGTGGCGTCCGGAGGCGGGAACGCCTCGGGCAACGCGTCCGGCAGCGCGCCGGCCATCTGCCGGACGAAGGGCGGCGGCTGCGGGAGGGGGGAGCGGACCAGAGCGGTCACCCGCCAGGGCCGGGGGAGGGCCGCCACCCGCCGCAGGAAGGCACGGCCCGTGTAGCCGGTCGCGCCGAGCAGGGCCACATGGGGGGCCGGCGAGCGGTGCGCGCTCACCATACGAAGGGGACGAGCCGCTTGCGGCGCAGCGCGAAGGCCCGGTAGCCGTCGATGGAGTACAGCATGCGTTCCTCCACCCGGATCCGGTACACGATCGCCGGCAGGAAGGCCCCGAGGAGCAGCACCACGCTGACGGGGTTGCAGAAGAAGGACACCAGCCCGAGGTGGGCCAGGAGCATGCCCGTGTACGCCGGGTGCCGCAGCAGCCGGTAGGGGCCGCCGTCGGCGATCCGGTGGTCCTCGACCGTGCGCACCCGGTGCGAGTAGAAGCGGCCGAGGGTGCGGATGGACAGCAGCCGCAGCGCGGCGCCGGCCAGCAGCAGGGCCGCCGGGATCAGCATCCACGGCCGCCAGGGCGCGCGCGGCACCGGACCGTACAGCGCCGCGAGCACGGTGGCGAGACGGGCGAGGCCGTACAGCAGCTCGCTGCCCCGGTCGTCCTCGGAGGCCGGCTCCCCGGCGGTCCGGAAACTGACCCCCACCTCGAGGAACACCCAGCCCAGATAGGCGGCGACCAGTACGGCCGCCATGCCAGAGGCATGGCCGGGCCCCGCCGCCAGGGCACGGACCAGGCCCCCGGCGGCGGCGCAGGTGCCGACCAGAAAGAGGATCGCGGGGAACCGCCGGACTGCGGTGACGCTCACAGGACCTCTCCCCGGTGCCCCGAAGCGGTGTGGGAGGCGCCCGCCCGCAGCCGCCGGTAGGCGGCGGGCGGCACGGTACGGCCGGTGAAGGCGACACGGCCCCGGGGCGTGTCCCCGTGGAGCAGTTCGCAGACGACGCTCTCGTCGCGACGGTGCGCGCGGTGGGGGTGACAGCGCAGCACCGGGCGGTGCGGCCAGGGGCCGTCCGCCGGCAGGGAGATCTCCAGGGAGCCGACGATGAACTGCCGGTCCGGCGGTGTTCCCCATGCCGTGTGGCTGACCATCGTGGCGGCCTGCCGGGCGGTCTCGACGAGAAGGGTCAGCGGATGGACGGCCCGGGTGTCGTGGTCCGCCGGCGCGAGCGCCCGCGTGGTGAAGGCTCCTGCTCCCGTGTCGTGCAGCGGGCCGACCAGGACGCGTTTCCGGCACCGCTTGTGCACCAGGCGCGGGTCCGCCGGCCCGGTCGGGGCTCCGTCGGGCACCTCGGTGGTGGGCCGGCGCGCGGACCGGGTGGGTTCGAGGCACAGTTCCGCCCGGCAGACGGTCGCCCCGGACTGCAGCACGAGCGCGTTCAGCAGCCGTACCCCGCCCGGGGCGGGCGCGGACTCGACGCGCAGCCGGGGCGGCGGGGTCTTCTCGCAGAAGCGGTCGAACCGCATCCGCAGGGCCGTGGGCTCCCAGTCGCCCGGCCGGTGCAGTTGTCCGGCGGCCCGCAGGGCGGAGTCGAGGAGCAGCATCGCCGGTACGTGATCCAGCGGATGGTCGAAGAAGAAACGATTCTTCTCGTCGATGGCCAGATCGGTCTCGATGGTCGGCCGGGTCTCGCCGGCCGGCTCGGTCGTGGAAGCCGGCTCGGTCGTGGAGGGCGGATCGCTCTCCACCGCGGTCCGCGCCGCGGTACCGGCCTGGATGAAGGTCGTCACACCGTCTCCGTCAGCAGGGGCCCGACCGTTCGCGCCACCGCGCTGCCGTAGCCGCGGTCGAGCCGGTCGAGCACGTCGGACATGAGCAGTTGGTAGGTCTGGGTCCCCGCGGACTCCACGGCCGCCGCCGCCACGGCACAGCCCAGCTGGCTCGCTCTGCGGTAGGGCCAGTGCCAGGCGAGGCCCGCGAGGAAGCCCGCGCGGAAGGCGTCACCCGCGCCGGTCGGATCCTGGACCCGAGCCACCGGCACGGCCCGCACGGTGAGCCTGGTCCCGTCGGCGCGGCGGACGAGGACACCCTCCGCGCCACGGGTGACGACCCAGGTCCCCACGCGGTCCAGGAGCTGGCGCTCCGTCCACCCGGTCCGCTCCAGCAGGAGAGCCGCCTCGTACTCGTTGGTGAACAGCACGTGTGAGGCGTCCACCAGGGCGCGCGCCTCCGCCCGGTCGAGCCGGGGCAGTTGCTGCGACGGGTCGGCCGCCACCCGCACCCCGAGCCGGTGCGCGGCGGAGGTGTGCCGCAGCATGGCCGCAGGGTCGTCCGCCCCCACCAGGACCAGATCGGTCTCCGCGGTGCCCGCCAGCACCTCGCACAGGTCGATCTCCCGCGCCTCGGCCATGGCCCCGGCGTAGAACGTGGCGATCTGGTTCTGGTCGCGGTCCGTCGTGCAGACGAAGCGCGCGGTGTGCAGCGAGGCGCTGATCCGTACGGCGCCGGTGTCGACGCCGTGCGCCTCCAGCCAGGCCCGGTACTCGGCGAAGTCGGCGCCGGCGGCTCCGACCAGCAGCGGGCGCAGGCCCAACTGCCCCAGTCCGAAGCAGATGTTGGCCGCCACCCCGCCCCGCCGCACGTCCAGCCCGTCGGTGAGGAAGGACAGCGAGATCTGGTGCAGCCGGCCGGTGATCAGGCTGTCCGTGAACCGCCCCGGGAAGGTCATCAGATGGTCGGTGGCAATGGAGCCGGTGACCGCGATCCGTGTGCCGGTGCCGGCCATGTCAGAGCCCCGCGGCGAGCTGGAGCGCCTCGACGCGGTCGGTGCGTTCCCAGGTGAACTCGGGCAGTTCGCGGCCGAAGTGCCCGTAGGCGGCGGTGCGGGCGTAGACCGGTCGCAGCAGGTCCAGGGCGCTGACGATCCCGCCGGGGGTGAGGTCGAAGACCTCGGCGACGGCCGACTGGATGCGGTGTTGCGGCACCGTGCCGGTCCCGAAGGTCTCCACGAAGAGGCCGACCGGCTCCTGCCGTCCGATCGCGTAGGCGACCTGCACCTCACAGCGGCGGGCGAGACCCGCCGCGACGACGTTCTTGGCGACCCAGCGCATCGCGTAGGCGGCCGAACGGTCCACCTTGGAGGGGTCCTTGCCGGAGAACGCACCGCCGCCGTGGCGGGCCATGCCGCCGTAGGTGTCGATGATGATCTTGCGACCGGTGAGCCCCGCGTCGCCCATGGGACCGCCGATCTCGAACCGTCCCGTCGGGTTCACGAGGAGACGGTGGCCGCCGGTGTCCAGCTTCACCCCGTCTTCCGCGAACGCGGTGAGGACCGGTTCCACCACGTGCTCACGGATGTCGGGGGCCAGCAGCCCCTCCAGGCTGATCTCCGCCGCGTGCTGAGAGGAGACGACCACCGTGTCCAGCCGGGCCGGGCGGTCCCCCTCGTAGGCGACGGTGACCTGTGTCTTGCCGTCCGGGCGCAGATAGGGCAGCGTGCCGTCCTTGCGGACGTCGGCGAGCCGGCGCGCCAGAGCGTGCGCCAGCTGGGCCGGCAGCGGCATCGACGCCGGGGTCTCGTCGCAGGCGTAACCGAACATCAGCCCCTGGTCACCGGCCCCGCCGGTGTCCACGCCCCGGGCGATGTCGGGGGACTGGGTGCCCAGGGACACCGAGACTCCGCAGGAGCCGCCGTCGAACCCCTTGGCCGACTGGTCGTAGCCGATGTCCAGGACGGTATGGCGGACCAGCGCGGCGATGTCGACCCAGGCGGAGGTCGACAACTCGCCGGCGAGGTGCACCTGGCCGGTGGTGATCATGGTTTCCACGGCGACACGTGCCGCCGGGTCCTGCGCGATCACGGCGTCGAGGACGGCGTCGCTGATCTGGTCAGCGATCTTGTCCGGATGGCCCTCGGTGACGGATTCCGACGTGAAGAGGCGGTGGTGCATGGGCGGTCCTCCTGAGAGAGCGGACATGCGAGAGGGCGGGGCGGCCCCGGAAGGCGGAGCGGCCCAGGTGGCTGCGTCCCGGGCGTGGACGGGCCGCGGGCGGAGATCCGGCTGCCGGAGGCGGGAGGCGGGAGGCGGGAGGCGGGAGGCGGGAGGCGGGAGGCGGGAGGCGGGAGGCGGGAGGCGCGGCGCATGGCTCGCCGCGAGCCCGGCCGGCTCCGCCGCTCCCGCGCGGGGCATGCCGCGGGGGAGTACGCCACCGGTGGTGACGGCGACACCGTGGGCGGCGAGGTGCGATGCGCCCCGGGCCTGAGGCGGCCCGCCGGCTGTACGGCGTCAGGACCACCGGTGGCGGCTGCCTCCCGCACATCCGGACCGACGGCCCGTCACCATGGGCCGCGCGGCCGTCAGGACTCCGTGCCGTGCAGCCACACCGGCAGGGCGCGGGGGCCGTTGGCGATGAAGGAGCCCGAGCCGGGGATCTCCTCGCGGGGCTGGGCCAGTTGCATCGCGGGGAAGCGTTCGAAGAGCCGGGGCAGCGCCAGACCCGCCTCCATGCGGGCCAGCGGCGCACCGAGACAGTGGTGCACGCCGTACCCGAACGCCAAGTGCTCCCGGCGCTCGCGGGTGGGGTCGAACTCGTCGGCGTGCGGGCCGTGCTGGGCGGGATCCTGGCCGGCCGCGGCGTAGGAGACGAGGATCGCGTCGCTCCGCCGGATCGTCACCTCGTCCAGCTGGATGTCCTCGACCGCGAACCGCAGGGGCATGTGCGCGACCGGGCCGTGCAGCCGCAGCGTCTCCTCGATCACGTCCGCCCAGGTGGTCCGCCCCGCCCGGAGACCGTCGAGCTGACCGGGACGGGAGAGCAGTTCGACGATGGCGCTGCCCAGCAGGTTCGCGGTGGTCTCGTGTCCCGCCCCGATCATCAGCATCAGGGTGTCGACGAGTTCCTGCTCGCCGAGCCGCTCGCCGTCGTCGTCCCGTACGGCGATCAGCGCGGAGGTCAGGTCGTCCCCGGGCCGGGAGCGCTTGAGCGCGACCAGATCGGCGAGGACCTCGTAAATGGCGCGGCCGCGGGCCTGGATGTCCTCGATGGTGCCGGGGTCGCGGAAGAAGTCGTCCATCATCCGCATCAGCGCCGCACCTGTGTCGTCAGGAACCCCGAAGAGCCGGCAGATCACCCCGAACGGCAGGGAATGGGTGAACTCCGCCCGCAGGTCCACCGGTTCGTTCCCCGGCAGCGCGGACAGCCGGTCCAGCATCTCCTCGACCAACTCGGCGACGGCCGGTTCCAGCGACTTCGTACGGCGCGCCGTGAACGCGCCCGCGACCAGCCGCCGCAGCCGGGAGTGGTCCGCGCCGTACGCCGTGAGCATGTTCTCCACGGACACCCAGGGATACAGCGGCCAGTCGGCGGTGATCTCGCCGTCGCGGAGCGCGGGCCAGTGCTGCCGAGGGTCCTTGGAGACACGGGGGTCGGTGAGCAGCCGCTTGACCGAGTCGTGCCGGGTGACCGACCAGGCGACCACCCCGCCGGGCAGTTCCACGAGCGCGGCCGCCCCCTTCGCGCGGAGCGTCGCGGCCTCCGCCGCGAGTGCGCTCCCGGTGGGGTCTATCGGGTACGGCGTGTCAGACATCGGTGTGCTTCATCCCATCTCGCGTGTCGGTGAGCCGCACGGGCAACCGCCACCGCGGCGGTCCAGGGGAGAGAGACCGCCGCGGTGGACGCCGGGCGCCTAGGCGTCTGCGGCGGACGCCGGCGGCAGGTTGTAGTTCGCGCGGAAGGTGTTGGAGGGGTCGTGGACGGCCTTGAGGCGGGTCAGCCGCTCGTGCGTCTCAGCGTCGTAGGCGGTACGGACCTGCCCGGGGCCGGCGTTCTCCCCGATCCCCATGAAGTTGAGGAACCGGCCCTGAGTCCGGGGCGCGACCGCGTCGAAGAGCTGCCGCTGCACGGGGCGCACGGTCTCCGGGGTGAACGGCCCCATGAGCGGCGACAGCACGTACAGCAGGTACCGCGCGTCGCGGTGGCCGATCGCGTTGGGCGCGCCCTGGGGACGGGCGAGGGCGCCGCCGAGGTGGCGCACTTCGGTGACACACATCACGGGGGCGTCGGGGCCCACGGTCTTGAGGATCGTGGACACGTCGGACGGAACCAGGTCGTCCAGCATGGCGTCCTCCGCGTACCACGGCATCGGCATCGGCGGATCGTTGTGGATCGCCGCACTGTCCGTGTACGGCATCTCGCCGAGCGTCTCCAGCAGGCGTGGGGCGACCGCCTTCAGCGGGGCGACCAGCCGCTCGCCCTCGTCGGCGGGACCGGTGTGGGCGATGCGGACGTGGGCGACGTACTTGCCGCGCAGCGGCTCCGCGACGACGGGAGCGTCCGGGACCGGGATGAGGGCGATGCTGGAGTTCATGGTGTCGGGGACGGTGTCGGTCCAGGCCCGCCAGGCGGACAGCACCTCCTCGACATGCTCCGCACCGAAGTACAGGCCCCCGCCGTAGATCCGGGTCACCGGTACCAGACCGATCTCCAGACCCGTCACCACACCGAAGTTGTCCCGGCCGCCCAGCAACGCGAAGAACAGATCCGGATCGCCCTCGGGTGTCACCGTCCGCAGCCGGCCGTCGGCCGAGACCACCTCCATCCGCCGCACCCGGTCAGCCGCATACCCGAACGTCCTCCCCAGCAACGGCAGTCC
>NZ_JBEXRL010000048.1:0-10153 GCF_040613075.1 Streptomyces sp. NPDC006314
CGGCGGCGAGGACTTCGCGGCTGGTGAGCACGGTGTGCGGGGCGGCGTCGGTGAGGACGGTCGCGATCCGCTCGGCCGGGTAGCCGGGGTCCACGGGCACGTACGCGGCGCCTGACTTGAGCACGGCGAGGAGGGCCGTCAGGAGTTCCGGGGAGCGGGGCAGTGCGACCGCGACCAGCCGTTCGGGGCCCGCGCCGAGCGCGGTGAGGTGTCCGGCCAGTCGTGTGGTCCGCTGTGCGAGTTCGCGGTAGGTCAGTTCGCGGCCGGCGCAGGAGACCGCGACCGCGTTCGGTGTGGCTGCGGCACAGGCCTCGAACCGCTCGACCACCGAGCCGGCACCGGCGCCGTCCGTCAGGGCCGTGTCGTTCCAGCCCTCCAGGACCAGCGAACGCTCACCCGCAGACAGCACGTCCAGGCCGTCGACCGGGAACGAACTGCGTTCCGGTACGCCGGCGAGTTCAGCGGCCCGCTCCAGCACCCGGACGAAACGCTCCGGCTGCGCCGCGGGCTCGTCGGCCTCCAGCAGGCCTCGGTTGACGTCGAAGTCGACGAGGAGCGGCCCGTCGGCGGTACGGGTGTAGGTGGAGATCGACAGGCCTTCGATGCGCCGCTTGGAGATGTTGTGTGCGGTGACGGGGTGGCCGCCGAAGGTGAGCGAGTAGTCGAAGGTCATGACGTTGACGACCGGCCTGAGGCCGCCGGCCCTGCGTAGGAGTTCGCCGCGGAAACGCTGGTGCGCGAGGACGGTCCGCACCCGGTCCGCGGTGTGCCGCAGCAGTTCGGGGAGCGTCGAGCCGGGCGGAAGGGTGAGCGTCAGGGGGACGCCGTTCATCATCATCGCCGGCGTGCTCCGGGCGAGCGGGGTGGTCCGCGCGGTGACGGGGAGTTCCATGGCCGCGCACCGGCTGCCGGAGGTCGCCTGGAGATGGCGGCCGGTCAGGCCGATGAGCAGTCGGGACAGGCTGACGTCAAGGTCCGTGCTCAGGGTGCGCAGCGCTCGGTTGACGTCGACGGGAACGGTGGTAGTGAAGCGTTCGAAGTCCGAGGCGGCCGCGAGCGGAGGCCAGTTGCCGTGCTCCCGGGCCGGGTCGGCGTCGCGTTCCCCGAGCCAGAACGCCTCGTCCTGGCTGAACCGGACGGAGGAGTCGTACTCCTTCTCCTCCAGGAGGAGTTCCCGGATCCCGCCGGAGCGGCGTTCCGCCGTCTCCCCACCGCCGACCGCGGCCGTGTACAGCTCGGCGACCCGGCGTGCGAACAGGGCCGCTCCGAAGCCGTCCATGACGATGTGGTGGTAGCCGTGGTACCAGAGGTGGCGGTCGGCCGAGATCCTGAACAGCGCGAAGGAGAAGGGCCGTTCGGTGAGGAGGTCGGGCACC
The DNA here is from genome assembly GCF_040613075.1 of Streptomyces sp. NPDC006314. Taxonomy (NCBI): domain Bacteria; kingdom Bacillati; phylum Actinomycetota; class Actinomycetes; order Kitasatosporales; family Streptomycetaceae; genus Streptomyces; species Streptomyces sp. NPDC006314. The sequence continues at coordinate 1,377 of NZ_JBEXRL010000048.1, forward strand.
CGGGCCAGGTCCTCGTTCATCCAGCGTTCGGCGACCGTGCGCGGGTCGGGCAGGGCGCTGAGGTCTGCGATGTGGGGGTCCGCGTCGACGTGCGGTGCCACGTACTGCATGGGGCCGTCGGCCGACTCGATGAACTTCAGCCGCAGCGTCTCGGTTTCGTCGACGGCCTGCTGCAGGGCGGCCTGGAAGGCGAGCGTGTCGACGGGCCCGTGGATCTCCAGGTACTCACCCGGCCGGAAGAGGGGCTCGCCCGCGGCCAGCTTCTGCGCGTACCAGATACCGGACTGCGCGGCCAGCAGCGGCAGCAGAGAGTTTCCCATTCCGATGTCTCCCACGTTGGCGAAGAGGCCCGTTCGTCGAATGCCGGGGCCGGGTGTGCGGCGAAATCCCGGGCCTGCCGGACGGCACGGCTGATCCGGGTCCTCGTGGCAGGAAGTCTTGTCGTCCGCCGGCGCGATCACCATGAGGGGCAGTTGTCAGGACGTCCCCGCGGCAACTAGCTGCCAGGCGGGACCGGATGGGGACGGATGCTGCAACGGAGTGCGGAGCGGGTGTCGACGCCGTGCTTACACCCGGGTCCCGGGTGTCGACGCGGTGGCTCGTCGCGGGTTCATCGGGGCGGTGGACGTGGACGGTGTGCCGTGCGGGCTCTACTGGTGATCGTTCGGCACGGGCCGGACGACGAGGACCGGCCGGCCGATCAGCGGATCCGGTCCGGGCCACAGACCACAGCGATGGCAAGGAGTGACAAGTGATTGCGTGCCCCGAGTGCGAGGCGTCCGTCGTCGTCGGCGATGCGCCGCGGGTGAGCGAGATCGTCGAGTGCGGCGACTGCTCCACTGAGCTGGAGATCCTTTCGGTGGATCCGCTGCAGGTGGTGCTCGCTCCCGAGATCGAAGAGGACTGGGGCGAGTGACGGCGGGCGGTAGGGGGGCCTCCTTCGCGATGGTGGCCTCCCGGGTCCGCACGGACGAGAAGCGGCTGCTCGACGCCTTCGACCGGCACGGGCTGCCGTGCGAGGTCATCGACAGCCGCCGGTTCTGGCAGGCCCTCGACGCGGATCCGGGGCCGTGTGCCGGAGCGGGGCGGACCCGCCGCGTGGTGCTCAACCGCGAGATCGGGCACGCCCGGGCCGTGTACGCGGCGCTGGCCCTGGAGTCGGTGAACGAGGTGGTCGTCAACTCGGCGGCCGCGACGGAGGTGTGCGGGGACAAGTACCGCACCTCGCTGGCGCTGCGGGCGGCCGGGCTGTCCACGCCCCGTACGGCCCTCGCTCTCACGCCGGAGGCGGCGTTGGAGGCGTTGGAGGCGATCGGCTATCCGGCGGTGGTCAAGCCGCTCACCGGATCGTGGGGGCGGCTCGTCAGCCGGCTCCCGGACCGGGAGGCCGCCGAGACGGTCATGGAGTACGTCTCGGCCCTCCCCGGTCCGGCCTCGCACATCGTCTACGTGCAGGAGCTGGTCGCCAAGCCGGACCGGGACATCCGGGCCGTGGTCGTCGGCGGCCGGGTCGTCGGTGCGGTGTACCGGCGGGGCGGCGGATGGCGCACCAATGTCGCCAGGGGAGCGGAGACGGTGCCCTGCACGGTGACCGCCGAGATCGAGAAGCTCGCGGTGGAGTCGGCCCGCTGCGTCGGGGCGGACATCGCGGGGGTCGATCTGATCGAGGACGCCGGCGGCGCACTGTCCGTCCTGGAAGTCAACCACGGCGTGGAGTTCACCGGATTCCAGCGCGCCCTCGGCGACTCGCTGCCGGTGGCCGACGCCGTCATCGAGCATCTGAAGGAGAGGGCCGCCTCATGCTGAGGGCAGCCATCGCCGGGGCTTCCGGCTACATCGGCGGCGAACTGCTGCGCCTGCTGCTCGGCCACCCGCACGTCGAGGTGGCGGCCGTCTCGTCCGACAGTCTCGCCGGGCGGCGGGTCGACGGCCCCCACCCGAACCTGCGGGGCCGCTCGGAGCTGCGGTTCGTCGCCCACGAGCGGCTGGGTGCGGGCGGTGACCGCTACGACGTGCTGTTCCTGGCCATGCCGCACACCAGGACCATGCTCAGGATGTCCGAGTACCTGGATCTGGCCGACGTGGTGGTCGACCTGTCGGGAGACTTCCGGCTCCAGGACCCGGCCGTCTACGAGGCGTACTACGGGGTCGCGCACGCGCGGACCGCGCTGATCCCCGAGTTCACCTCAGGGCTGCCCGAGTGGCACCGCAAGGAGCTGGCCGGCAGTGACCGCATCTCGGTCCCCGGCTGCATGGCGGCGGCCGGGATCCTGGCCGTGCGGCCGGTGGTCGAGGCGGGTCTGGTGCACGGCACGCTACGGGTGGACGCGCGTACCGGTTCCAGCGGCTCCGGGGTGTCGGCGGGTCCCGCCAATCTGCACGCCGAGCGCAGCGGTGCGATGCGGGTCTTCGCCCCGGCGGGGCACCGCCACGAGGCGGAGATCGCCCAGGCCACGGGACTGCCGGTGCGGATGACGGCGACGGGGGTGGAGGCGGTACGCGGCGTGCAGGTGCTGGCCCGCACCCGGCTCGTGGAGGAGGCGACCGAGGCGGATGTCCGGGCGGCGTTCCGTTCCGCCTACCGGGACGAGCCGTTCGTGCGCTTGGTGGCGCACAAGCGGGGCGCCTACCGGCTGCCCGAGCCGAAGATCCTCTCCGGGTCGAACTTCTGCGACGTGGGCTTCGCCGTGTCGGAGCGGAGCGACGAGCTGGTGCTCGTCGGCGCGCTCGACAACCTCGTCAAGGGCGGTGCGGGCAATGCGGTCCAGTGCCTGAACGTGCGGTTCGGCTGGCCGGAGGAGACCGGACTGGAGTTCACGGGCCTGCACCCGAACTGAGCGGGCCGCACGGCGTGGGCCGCGGGCCGGAACCGATACGAGATCCGAGAGAACGGGCAATGGGACAGAAGACGATCGTGGTCAAATGCGGCGGCAACGCCTCCGTGGACCAGGCGGCCGTGTGCCGGGACGTGGCGGCGCTCTCGGCCGAGGGATGGGGCGTCGTCCTCGTGCACGGCGGGTCGGGCGACATCGACGCGCTCGCCGAGCGGGTCGGACTGCGCCAGCAGCGGTTGGTCGCCCCCGACGGCGTCTCGACCCGCTACACCGACGAGCCGATGCTGCGGGTGCTGCACATGGCGCTCGCCGGGGTGACGAAGCCCCGTCTGGTGACGGAGCTCGCCGCGGCCGGCGTGTCCGCGGTGGGGCTCACGGGCGTCGACGGAGGACTGCTGCGGGCCCGCCGCAAGACGGCGCACCGGGCCGTGGTCGACGGCCGTCCCCGGGTGGTCCGGGACCAGCACAGCGGCCGGGTGACCTCGGTCAATTCCGGCCTGCTGCGCACCTTGCTGGCCGACGGCCACATTCCGGTGGTGTCCCCGCCGGCGCTGGCCGAGGACTTCCGCCCGGTGAACGCGGACGCCGACCGGGTGGCAGCGGCGGTCGCTGCCGCGCTCGGAGCCGACGTACTGGTGATGCTGACGGGCGCGCCGGGTGTGCTCGCCGACCCCGCCGACGAGACGTCGGTCCTGACGGAGTGCCGGGTCCCGCTCGACGGCTCTCCGCCGTACACGGGCGGCGGCATGGGCCTCAAGCTGGTGGCGGCGCGCGAGGCGCTGACCGGCGGGGTGCCGCGGGTGCTGGTCGGGGACGGCCGGGTCACCCATCCCGTACGCTCCGCGCTCGCCGGCGGTGTCACCCGGGTCGTCCTCGACTCCACCGGTGCGAACGGAGTCCGCGGATGATCGAGGTCGTTCCCGTGCGCCGTGACGCCGTGCCGTGCCCTGAGCCGTACGCGATCGGTCTGCTGCGCAGCATGCTGCGGATCCCGTCACCCTCGGGCGGGGAGGCGCCGCTCGGCCGGCACGTCGTCGCCGCGATGATGGAGCTGGGATTCACCGGGGCGCGTGTCGACGAGGCGGGCAACGCCGTCGGCGAGATCATCCGCGGGGAAGGCCCCACGGTGATGCTGCTCGGCCACATGGACACCGTCAGCGGCGGTGTTCCCGTCCGCGTCGACGGCGACCGCCTCTACGGGCGCGGCGCGGTCGACGCGAAGGGGCCGCTGGCGACCATGATCTGCGCGGCGGTCAACGCGCAGGGGTTCCGCGGCCGCCTGGTGGTGGTCGGCGCGGTCGAGGAGGAGACGCCGGGGTCGCGGGGTGCCGTGTTCGTCCGGGAGACCCACCGACGGCCGGACGCCCTGATCATCGGTGAGCCGAGCGGCTGGGACACCGTCGTCCTCGGGTACAAGGGCAAGCTCGACCTGCGCTACCGGGTGGAGTGTCCGGCGACGCATCCGAGCAGCCCCGCACCGCAGGCCGCCGAGGAGGTCGCGGCGGGCTGGCGGACCCTGCTCTCGGTGTTGGGCTCCGATCCCGCCGATCCGCGCGCGGGCGGCTTCGACGAGCCCACCGCTACGCTGGTGTCCGTCTCGGGTGATCCGGTGTCCGCCGAGGCCGAGTACAGCATCCGCACACCGCTGGGCTACGACACCGACGGACTCGTCGCGGAGCTGCGGCGTCGGCTGTCCCCGCGGGGCACCCTCGACGTCATCGGGGCGGTGGCCGCGTGCCGCACCGGGCGCGGGGACCCGGTGGTGCGCTCCCTGTCGGCCGCGATCCGCTCGCGTCGGACCGCACCGCGCATGAAGGTGAAGTCCGGGACTTCCGACATGAACACCCTCGCCGAGGCGTGGCAGGTCCCGATGGCCACGTACGGGCCGGGGGACAGTGCCCTGGACCATGCCGACGACGAGCACATCCTGCTCTCCGAGTACCTGGACGGGATCGGTGTCCTGGCGTCGGCCCTGGAGGACATCGGGCGGCGGCTCGTACCCGGGCAGGACGTCGGAGCGTCCGTCCCCGTACTGACGGTCGTCCAGGAAGGCGGCGCACGATGACCCCGAACACGACCACGACCGCAGCCCCGCAGACTGGCCTCCCGGACGGCTCCGCGCCGGACGTGCTGCTGCGCGACCACGCACACCGGCTGCGCCGGCACGTCGCGCAGATGTGCGCCAACCCCGAGGGGGGTCATCTGGGCGGCTCGGTCTCCATGGCCGAGATCCTGGCCACGCTCTACCACGCAGTGCTCCGCGTCGACCCCGAGGCTCCCCAGGCCCCCGACCGGGACGTCCTGATCCTCAGCAAGGGGCACGGGGCACTGGGGCTCTACGCCGCGCTCGCCGGGCGCGGCTTCTTCCCCGAGGGGCTCCTCGCCGACTACGGCAACCCCGACTCCCCGCTCACCGCACACCCCAACCCGGCGGTGCCCGGGGTCGAGATGCCGACCGGCTCGCTCGGCCACGGGCTGGCCCTGGGCGTGGGAACGGCCCTGGACTTCAAGCTGTCCGGCGCCGACCGCCGCTGCTTCGTCGTCCTCGGCGACGGGGAACTGCAGGAGGGGTCGGTGTGGGAGGCCGCGATGATGGCCAGTGCCTTGCGCCTCGACCGGCTGGTAGCCGTCATCGACGCCAACGGCCTGCAGATCACGGGCCCGGTCACGGCCGCCATGGGTGAGCCGGGCCTCGCGGAGCGGTGGCGCGGCTTCGGCTGGGCCGTGCACGAGGTCGACGGGCACGACCCCGCCGAACTGCGCGCCGCCTTCGGCTCGGTGCCGCGCGCTGACGGTCGGCCGACCGTGGTGATCGCGCGCACCGTGAAGGGGCGCGGCTTCCCCCAGGTCGAAGGACAGGCGCGCAGCCACTACGCACGACTGACGGACCGCCAGGTGAAACGGGCGCTGCGACTGCTCGAGAGCGAACAGCAAAGGAGTTCGGCCCAGTGATGACGACGACGACCGCGGTACCGGCTGCCGACCGCGACGGACGGACACCCGCGCTGCCGCCCGCCACCGGGCCGGCGGTTCCCCCGGCGGAGCCGACCGCACCCCGGCCGGGGCGGGAGGTCTACCGGGACGCCTTGGTCGAGCTGATGCGGCGGGACGAGCGCGTCGTCTGTCTCGACAGCGACACCGGTTTGTTCAACGGTGTCGAGTGGGGCGAGGAAGGCTCGCGCTACGTCAACGTGGGCATCGCCGAGCAGGCCCTGATGGGTGTCGCGGCGGGACTCGCGAAGGCCGGCCGCATCCCGTACGTGAACACCATGGCGACCTTCGCGGCGACGCGTGCCCTGGAGGCCGTCAAGCTCGATATCGCCCTCAACAACCTGCCCGTGCGCATCGTGGCGACGCACGGCGGGCTCTCGGCCGGCCACCTCGGGGCGACGCACCACTCCCTGGAGGACCTCGGCGTGATGCGGATGCTCCCGAACATGACGGTGATCACCCCCGCCGACGGACCCTCGACGTCGGAGCTCCTGGCGCAGGCGCACGCACTGCCCGGCCCGGTGTATGTGAGGCTCGGACGCAAGGCCACAGCCGACCTCCCCCCGGACGTTGCGCCGGCCGTGATCGGCCGCGCGCAGCGGCTGCGCGAGGGGCCCGCGGCCACTCTCGTCGCGGTAGGTTCCCTGCCGGTCCTGACGGCGCTGGACGCTGCGGACCGGCTGGCCCAGGAGGGCATCGAGGTGACCGTCCTGAACATGCATACCGTCAAGCCCCTGGACACGGAGGCCCTGACCACCGCGGCCCGCAGGCCGGGCGGCATCGTGACCGTCGAAGAGCACTGGGCGGCCGGCGGTCTCGCATCCGCGGTGGCCGAGTCCGTGTGCGGCCTGGGGAGAGGCTGTGCGGTGCGGCCGGTGGCCGTCGGCGACCATTTCGCCGCCGGAACCGGCGGCCACGGGCACCTGCTGTTCCGGAACGGGATCACCTCGGACGCGGTCGTCGCGCACGTCAGGAACGCTCTGCACAGTCCGGTTCCCGCTTGAGAGGTCCTCGAATTGCGGTGGAGGGATTGGCCCGCGCGGCGATGTGACACTAAGGTACGTGCCGCTCGGCCCGCGCGGTGCATTCCATCCGGGGACTGCCCCGGCCCGACGCCGCTCGCGCCCTTTCCGGTCGACTTCGACCAAGCCTTTGTCCACACCCCGCACTCGGAATGATCAGGTGTGGAGACGAGACCGGTCGGCCCACGACCGCTTCGATTCCCTCTCCATCGCCCCTGGCCGTTTCGCGCTGCTTCTTATGGGAGAAGTAGGGATCAGATGTACTTCGTGCAAGCCCGTATGGAATACCTCGAGGCACCGGACGCCGAGAGCGTCAGGCGCCGGCTGAGCGGGTACGCCACCGGCGACCACTACCTGCAACACGTATTCATGCAGTGCCACGGAACGCACCTCAGCGCGGTGTTCTTCCTCCTGGCACCCGACCTCGCGCACGCGGAGAGCGCGGCCCGGGAACTCTGCCTCCTGGACCTCTACCCGGAACCGGCCCCTCCCAGGGGCCGGTTGTTGTCATGCACGGCCACGTGCGGCCCCAACCTCGGCCCCTCCTGGCCCGGTGGCCCCGGCGCAGGGGACTGACACGGCCCCTGGCCACACCCTGTCAATGAGCTGCCGTGACAGGACCCTGTCGCCGGAACCCCTTCAACACCCCCTCACCGTTGCGAAGAATGCAGTCATCAGCGGGTCACCGCGCTATTCGAGCAACCACGGGGAACGAACATGACTGCCATCCACAAGCTCTTCGTCGTCCGCGCCGCCCTCGCCGTCGCCGCCGCAGCCGTCTCCTTCACGGTGCTGTCGCAGTCGGCCGAACTCGACGCCGTCGTCACGACCGCCGAGTCGAGCACCGAGCCCGCCTCCGACGCGAAGATAAACAACGGCTGGCAGTAGTCGGCAGTCCCCTTGGGGGACGGGCCCACCGCGCTTTCTTCCTTTCTCTCTTCCTTCTGTGGCGATTCCTCGCCCGGCACCCTCGGTTTCAGGCGAACACGCCCGGTCGGCATCCATGCGTGCGACAAGTGCAACCGGACTCTTCGTGTTGCCTACCCACGTATGGAGTTCTGATGATTCCTCTGTCGTTTGCCCAGCGTCGACTGTGGTTCCTGGGCCGGTTCGGCGACGCCGGTTCGGCGTACAACATGCCGCTCGTCATACGGCTGAAGGGCGTGCTGGACGAGACCGCCCTGGCCGCCGCGCTCGGTGACGTGGTGGACCGGCACGAGGTGCTGCGGACGCTGATCGGCGAGGAGGACGGTGAGCCCTTCCAGGACGTCCGTCCGGTCGGAGGGCCCGTCCCGTTCGAGATGCTGGCGTGTTCCGAGGAGGAGCTGCCGGGCCGGCTGGCTCGGGCCTGCCGGTACGTGTTCGACCTCGCCGCGGTGATCCCGCTGCGGGTGACGCTGTTCCGGGTCGGGGAGGGCGAGTGGGTGCTGCTGGTGCTGATGCACCACATCGCCTCCGACGGCTGGTCCACCGCGCCGTTCCTGAGGGACCTCGGACAGGCGTACACGGCCCGTCTCCACGGCGACGCTGCCCCGGGGTGGGAAGAGCTGCCGATCCAGTACGCCGACTACACCCTCTGGCAGCAGGACCTGCTCGGCGACCCCGCCGACCCGGAGTCCCTGTTCGCGCAGCAGCTGGAGTACTGGAAGCAGAACCTGGCCGGGGCTCCCGAGGAACTCACCCTCCCCGCCGACCGGCCGCGGCCGGTGGAGCCCTCGCACCACGGTGAACTCGCCGCGTTCGAGGTCGACGCGGACACGCACGCCCGTCTCGCGGCGCTGGCACGGTCGACGAACACCAGCATGTTCATGGTCTTCCAGGCCGCGATCGCCGCGACCCTGACCCGGCTCGGCGCCGGAAACGACATCCCCATCGGCATCCCGATCGCCGGACGCACCGACGACGCGCTCGACGACCTCGTCGGGTTCTT
>NZ_JBEXRL010000049.1:0-8950 GCF_040613075.1 Streptomyces sp. NPDC006314
GAGCGGTGACCTGGAGTCGCTGGCGTCGGTCCTGGGCGTCTCGCCGGACGTGCCGTTGAGTGAGGCGTTGCCGACGCTGTCGTCATGGCGGCAGCAGCGGCGTACCCGCTCCACGCTGGACCGATGGCGCTACGGCGTGGCCTGGAAGAGGGTCCCGGAGCGGCAGGAGGCGGCCGTCGGGGTGGGCACCTGGCTGCTGGTCGTGCCCGCTGGGACCGACCAGGACGCCTGGGTGGCCGCGGCCCATCGAGCGCTGGCCGAGGGCGGCGGGACGGTGATTCCGCTCACGTGGAGCGCGGCGGACGGAGATCGGGAGCAACTCGCCGGCCGGGTGAGGCAAGCGGGCGCCGTCGACGGCGTACTGTCGCTGCTCGCCCTGGAGGAGGCGCCGCACCCGCGGCACCCGGAGGTGCCCCTGGGCGTCGCCGGCAGCCTTCAGCTGGTCCAGGCGCTGGGTGATGCCGGCGTGGACGCACCGCTGTGGCTGGCGACGCGTGGTGCGGTGTCGGTCGGGGGTTCGGACCGGACGGTGGTGCGAGAGGTTCAGGCGCAGGTCTGGGGTCTGGGCCGGGTCGTAGGTCTGGAGCATCCGCAGCGGTGGGGTGGGCTGCTCGATCTGCCGGAGGTGCCCGAGGACCGCGCGCTCGCGCGGCTGCGCGGGGTGCTGGCGGCGGATGCGGCCGGCGCCGAGGACCAGCTCGCGGTGCGCGCCGAGGGTGTGTTCGCGCGGCGGCTGCGGCGTGCTCCGGTCACTGAAAATGCGGCTGTACGAGAGTGGAAGCCGCAGGGTACGGTCTTGATCACCGGGGGAACCGGTGCGCTGGGCGGGCGAGTTGCCCGTTGGCTGGCGTACCGGGGAGCCGAGCATCTCGTGCTGGTCAGCCGACGCGGCGCGCAGGCGCCGGGTGCCGAGGAGCTTCGTGCGGAGCTGACCGGGATCGGCGCGCGGGTGACGGTCGCGGCCTGTGACGTCACGGACCGCGCGGCGCTCGCGGGGTTGCTGGAGAGGCTGCGGGCGGGCGGGACGCCGGTGCGTTCCGTGGTGCACACGGCCGGTGCGGCGCCGTACGCGAGCCTCGCCGAGACGGATCTCACCGTGCTGTCCGAAGTGGCGTCGGGGAAGGTGACCGGCGCCGTCCATCTGGACGAGTTGCTGGCGGACGACGATCTGGACGCCTTCGTTCTGTTCTCGTCGAGTGCCGGCGTCTGGGGCGCGGGTGGCCAGGGCGCGTACGGCGCGGCCAACGCCCACCTCGATGCGCTCGCGCAGCGGCGCCGCTCCCTCGGTCTTCCGGCGACTTCGGTCGCCTGGGGTGCGTGGGCGGAGTCGGGAATGCTGACGGACAACGGGGCAGAGGAGCATATGAGTCGTCGCGGAGTGCTGGCGATGGACCCGGAGCTGGCTCTGGAGGCGCTTCAGCAGGCCCTGGACCGTGACGAGACCTGCACGGTGGTCGCGGACGTGGACTGGGCGCGGTTCGCTCCCCAGTTCGTAGCGGCCCGGCCCCGGCCCCTGCTCGACGACCTGCCGGAGGTCCGGCAGGCGCTGGAGGAGAACGCCCCGGACGAGTCCGCGGACGGTGCCGACGGTGCCGGTGCGACGCTGGCGGAGCGGCTCGCGGCGATGACCGTGATCGAGCGTGACCGTACCCTGCTCGACCTGGTCCGCTCCCAGGCCGCGGCCGTGCTGCGGCACGACGGCGTCGACGGCGTGGGCGAGGAACGGGCGTTCAAGGAACTGGGCTTCGACTCGCTCACCGCCGTCGAGCTGCGCAACCGGTTGCAGAAGGCCACCGGGCTGCGGCTGTCCACCGCGCTCGTCTTCGACCACCCCACCCCGGCCGACCTGGCCGGCCACCTGAGGGACCGGCTGGTCGGCGCCGACGGCGGCGGCCCCGGGGCCGCGCTCACGGAGCTGGACCGGCTGGAGGCGGCGGTGTTCTCGCTGTCCCCGGCGGACGAGGATCTGCGGACCACGATCACCTCGCGGCTGAGCGTGCTGCTGTCGCGTCTGGGCGGCACCGCGGAGAGCACCCCGGCAGGCGGTGCGGTACGGGACCGGGCGACGGACCCCGGCGTCGACGAACAACTCGGCGCGGCGAGCGACAACGAGATATTCGACTTCATCAACCGGGAGTTCGGTAAGTCATGACCGCGAACGAGGAAAAGCTCCGCGAATATCTCAAGTGGGTCACCGCCGATCTGCACAAGACACGCGCCCGCCTGCAGGAACACGAGGACGCTGAGCGCGAGCCGATCGCGATCGTCGCCGTCAACTGCCGTTTCGGTGGCGGCGCCGACTCGCCGGAGGACCTGTGGCGGCTGCTCGTGGACGGTGTGGACACCGTCTCCGCGTTCCCCGACGACCGCGGCTGGGACATCGACCACCTCTACGACCCCGACGGCACGTCGGGCCGTTCGGGCACCACGTACGTCAACGAGGGCAGCTTCGTCCGTGACGCCGCCGCCTTCGACGCGGGTTTCTTCGGCATCGCACCGCGCGAGGCGCTGGCGATGGACCCGCAGCAGCGGCTGTTCCTGGAGGCGTGCTGGGGGCTGATCGAGCGGGCCGGCATCGACCCGTCGTCACTCAAGGGCAGCCAGACCGGCGTCTTCGTCGGCGGTGCCCCCTCCCACTACGGCCCGGCCGCCGGCAGTGTGACCGAGGACGTCGCCGGTTACGTCGTCACCGGCGGCTCCGGCGCGGTGCTCTCCGGCCGCCTGTCGTACTTCCTCGGCCTGGAAGGGCCCGCGGTGACGGTGGACACCGCGTGTTCGTCGTCGCTGGTCGCGCTGCACGAGGCGGTGCACGCGCTGCGCCGCCGGGAGTGCTCCCTGGCTGTCGCCGGCGGCGTGTCCGTGATGTCCACGCCGGTCGCCTTCGTGGAGTTCAGCCGGCAGCGCGGCCTCGCGGCGGACGGGCGGTCCAAGGCGTTCTCCGACGACGCCGACGGCATGGGCTGGGGCGAGGGCGTAGGCGTCCTGCTGCTGGAGCGGCTGTCGGACGCGCGGCGCAACGGGCACCCGGTGCTGGCGGTCGTACGCGGCTCGGCGGTCAACCAGGACGGCGCCAGCAACGGCCTCACCGCCCCCAACGGGCCCTCCCAGCAGCGCGTCATCCGTGCCGCGCTCGCCGACGCGCGGATCTCGCCCGCGGACGTCGACGCCGTGGAGGCCCACGGCACCGGCACGTCCCTGGGCGACCCGATCGAGGCGGAGGCGCTGCTGTCCACCTACGGGCAGGTACGGCCCCAGGGCAGGCCGCTGCTGCTGGGCTCGCTGAAGTCGAACATCGGCCACACGCAGGCCGCCGCCGGTGCCGCCGGCGTCATCAAGATGGTCCTGGCCATGCGCCACGGTGTGCTGCCGCGGACCCTGCACGTCACCGAACCGTCGTCCAAGGTGGACTGGTCGGCGGGCGAGGTGGAGCTGCTGACCGAGGCACGCGAGTGGCCGCAGACGGACGACCGGCCGCGCCGGGCGGGGGTCTCCTCGTTCGGCGTCAGCGGCACCAACGCGCACGTCATCCTGGAGCAGGCTCCGCAGGAGGCGACCGAGCCGCAGGACGCGACGGAGCCGCAGCCGGCCGCGATCGCCGAACCGGCGGTTCCGCCCACCGTGCCCTGGGTGATCTCGGCCCGCGGCGTCGACGCCCTGCGTGCCCAGGCCACCCGCCTGCTCGCCCACATCGAAGGCACGCCTGAGCTGTCCCCGGCCGATATCGGCTGGTCGCTGGCCACCGGCCGCGCGGCCCTCGACCACCGCGCGGTGGTGACCGGCGACTCGACCGGCCGACTCCTCGCCGGCCTGCGGTCCCTGGCCCGCGCCGAGGAAGCCCCGGGGGTGCTGTCGGGCCCGGACGCGGGCGGCAGCGGCGGCCGGGTCGTGTTCGTCTTCCCCGGCCAGGGTTCGCAGTGGGCCGGTATGGCCCGCGAGCTGTGGGAGTCGTCTCCCGTCTTCGCGGCCCGCATGGACGAGTGCGAACGCCTCCTGGGCGACCTGGTCGACTGGTCGCTGCGCGACGCGCTCGGCGACGAGGAGGCCCTGGCCCGTGTGGACGTCGTCCAGCCCGCACTCTTCGCGATGATGGTCTCGCTGGCCGAGGTGTGGCGCTCGTACGGCGTTGAGCCGGCGGCCGTCGTGGGGCACTCGCAGGGCGAGGTGGCCGCCGCGTGCGTGGCCGGCGTGCTGTCCCTGGAGGACGCGATCCGCGTCGTCGCGCTGCGCAGCCGCGCCCTGCGGGCGCTCGCGGGCACCGGCGGCATGCTGTCGATCGTCGCCTCCGAAGAGTGGGTGCGCGAACGCACCGAGCCCTTCGGCGACCGGGTCTCGATCGCCGCGGTCAACGGCCCCAACACCGTGGTCGTCTCCGGCGACCCGGACGCGCTGCGGGAACTCGGCCTCCTCCTCGCCAAAGCCGGTGTCATGCGGTGGAACGTCCCGGGCGTCGACTTCTCCGCCCACTCCGCCCACGTCGAACCGCTCGAACCCCAGCTGGCCGAGATCCTCGCCGGAATCCGACAGCGGGCCGCCGAGGTGCCGTTCTACTCCACCGTGACCGCCGCCCCACTGGACACCGCCACGTTGGACGCGGGCTACTGGTACCGCAACCTGCGGGCCCCGGTGCGGTTCGAGGAGACCGTCCGCGCCCTGGACGCCGCGGGACACGACGTGTTCGTCGAGGTCAGCCCCCACCCCATCCTCACCATGGGCGTGCTGGAGACACTCGAGAGCCGGGAACGCGCCACCACGCCCGCCGTGGTGAGCACCCTGCGCCGCGACGACGGCGGACTCGACCGGGTGGTGACCTCTCTCGCCGAGGTCTGGGTCCACGGGGTGCACGTCGACTGGGCGCGCGTCTTCACCGGCACCGGCGCCACCCGGGTGGACCTGCCGACGTACGCCTTCCGACGGCACCGCTACTGGCTGGACAGCGGCACCGGCGCCGCTGGCGCGCTGCCGCGTCTCGGTCTCGCCGCCGCCGACCACCCCCTGCTCGGGGCGGCCGTGGACCTCCCCGACGCAGGCGGCGTCGTCCTCACCGGCCGCCTGTCACTGCCCGCACAGCCGTGGCTCGCGGAGCACGCGGTCGGTGACGTCACCCTCCTTCCGGGGGCCGCCTTCGTCGAACTGGCCAGCCGGGCCGGCGACGAGGTCGACTGCGACCTCCTGGAAGAACTCACGCTCCAGGCTCCGCTGATCCTGCCCGGCACGACCGCGGTGGCCCTGCGCGTCACCGTCGGCGCGGCCGACGACCTCGGCCGACGCGAGCTGAGCATCCACTCCCGCCCGGACGGCACATCGGACGCCACCACCGACGACGCGGCATGGACCTGCCACGCCACCGGTGTCCTGGCCACCGGCGCCGGCACCCCGGACTGGGACCTGACCGCCTGGCCCCCGGCCGGCGCCACCCCGGTCGACTGCGCCGGCGTCTACGACGACTTCGCCGCCGCCGGATACCACTACGGCCCCCTGTTCCAAGGGCTGCGCGCGGCATGGCGACGCGGCGACGAGACATTCGCCGAGGTCGCACTGCCGCAGGACCGGCCCACCGACGCCGACGGCCACGGCCTGCACCCGGCGCTGCTCGACGCCGCCCTGCACGCCGTAGGACTCGGCATCCTGCGGCGGGTCGCCGACGGCACCGACACCGCACCGCGGCCCAGGCTGCCCTTCGCCTGGCGCGCGGTCACCCTGCACGCCACCGGCGCGACGGCCCTGCGGGTCGCCGTCACCCCGGCGGCCGGCACCGACGCCGTCACCCTGCGCCTGGCCGACGGCACCGGCCACCCCGTGGCCACCGTGGGCGATCTGGTCATGCGCCCCGTCGACACCGAGCGACTGGGCGACACGGCCCGCGCTCGGGTCCGGGTGCACGACTCGCTGTTCCACGTCACCTGGACGGCCCACGACCCGACCGCCACCGCGCAGGCGCCCGCGACCTGGTCCATCGTCGGCGGCGACACCCTGGGCGCGGCCGACGCCCTCGGCGACCTGGCCGACCTCGCCGTCAAGCCCTTCGAGGACCTGGCCACCCTCGCCGACGGCGACACCCTGCCGCCGTTCGTACTGGTCGACGGCACCTCGGAGCCGGGCGACACGACCGGGACCGTACGCAGCACGCTGGCCCGCGTCCTGGAACTGGTGCAGAAGTGGCTGGCGGACCAGCGGTTCCTGTCATCCCGGCTGGTGCTGGTGACGCGCGGCGCGGTGGCGGCCACTCCCGGAGAAGGCGTGACCGATCTCGGAGCGGCCGCGGTGTGGGGGCTGCTGCGGTCGGCCCAGACGGAGAACCCGGGCCGGTTCGTGCTGGTGGACACCGATGGCGCGCCGGCGTCGTGGCAGGTGCTGCCGGGCGCGCTGGAGTGGGCTGTGGACCTGGACGAGCCACAGCTCGTGGTGCGGTCCGGCGAGGTGAGCGTCCCCCGCGTCCAGCCGGTCCGCGAGGCCACCGCGCCGGAAGGACCGGACTGGGGCTCGGGCACCGTGCTGGTGACGGGTGCGACGGGCACCCTGGGCGGTCTCGTGGCCCGGCACCTGGTGCAGGCACACGGGGTGCGACGACTGTTGCTGCTGAGTCGCAGCGGTCCGAAGGCCTCCGGTGCCGCGGAGTTGCGGGCCGAGCTGGCCGGGTCGGGTGCCGAGGTGTCGGTGGTGGCGTGTGACGTCGCCGACCGCGCCGCCCTGTCCGGGGTGCTGGCGCGGATACCCGCCGAGCATCCGCTGACGGCCGTCGTGCACACCGCGGGTGTGCTGGACGACGGCGTGGTGTCCTCTCTGACGCCCGAGCGGCTCGACACCGTACTGCGGCCCAAACTCGACGGCGCCTGGAATCTGCACGAACTGACCCGTGACCTGGACCTGTCGGCCTTCGTACTGTTCTCCTCGGCCTCCGCCACCTTCGGCAGCCTCGGCCAGGCCAACTACGCGGCCGCCAACGCCTTCCTGGACGCACTCGCGGTGGCCCGGCGCGCCCAGGGCCTGCCCGGCGTGTCCCTGGGCTGGGGATTCTGGGCCCAGGTCACCGGCCTGACCGACGGACTCACCGAGACGGACGTCCGCCGTCTCACCCGCGCCGGAATGAGCCCGCTGCCCACCGCCCAGGCGCTCGAACTCCTCGACACCGCCCAGCAGTCGGACGAGGCCGCCCTGCTGCCCATCCGGTTCGACCGCGCCGCCCTCAACCGCCCGGCCGAGCCGGGCGCCGTCCCCGTGATGATGCGCGACCTCGTCCGCACCCCCGCCCGGCGCACGGCGGCGGCCGGAACGGCAGCGACGGAGAGCGAGACGGCGCTGAGGCACCGGCTGGGCGGACTCGACTCGTCCGAACGCCGCAGGGCACTCCTGGAGTTGGTGCGCAGCCAGGCTGCCGCTATCCTCGGCCACGCGACGATGTCCGCCGTGGACCCGGGCCGCGGATTCGTGGAGCTCGGATTCGACTCGCTCATGGCGGTGGAATTCCGCAACCGCCTGACCACGGCGACCGGCCTGCGCCTGCCCGTCACCCTCATCTTCGACTACCCGAACCCCGACGCCCTCGCGGCGTATCTCGGCGCCGAAATCCCGCTCGCCACGGGCGGCGACGCGACACAGCCGACGACCTCCGTTTCCAACGAACTCGACCGGGTGGAGCACCTGTTGGAAGCGCTCGCCGCGGACGAGGTCAAGCGCATGGAAATCGTGGTGCGGATGAAGTCGTTCGTCGCGCGACTGGGCGACGCAGCGGGAGACCGGCCCTCCCAGGACGGCCATGAAGACGACGACCTCGCGTCGGCGACCGACGACGAGCTGTTCAGCGCCCTTGAGAACGAGCTGAGGAAATCCTGACCGACCGGACCGCCAGCCTGGCCGTTTTCAACCACACGCACGTCACGGGGAGCTGATGCCGCATGTCCAACGAGGAAAAACTCCGTTCCTACCTCAAACTGGCGACCACCGACCTCCGCCAGGCCCGCCGTCGCCTTGAGGAACTGGAGGCCAAGGACTCCGAGCCCATCGCGATCGTCGGCATGGGCTGCCGTTACCCCGGCGGCATCACCTCACCCGAACACCTCTGGGACCTGGTGGCCGCGGGCGGCGACGCCGTCACCGGTTTCCCGGCCGACCGCGGCTGGGACGTGGAGGGCCTGTACGACCCGGACCCGGACCGGCCGGGCAAGAGCTATGTCCGCGAGGGCGGGTTCCTGCACGATGCCGCCGACTTCGACCCCGAGTTCTTCGGCATGTCACCCCGCGAGGCACTCGCGACCGACCCCCAGCAGCGGCTCCTCCTGGAGACCTCGTGGGAGGCGCTGGAGCGCGCGGGCATCGACCCGAAGTCCCTGCGCGGCAGCCGCACGGGTGTCTTCGCGGGCGTGATGTACAACGACTACGCGGCCCGCATGCACAAGGCCCCCGACGGCTTCGAAGGCCAAGTCGGCAACGGCAGCGCCGGCAGCATCGCCTCCGGCCGCATCTCCTACACCTTCGGTCTCGAAGGCCCGGCGGTGACGGTGGACACCGCGTGTTCGTCGTCGCTGGTCGCCCTGCATTTGGCGGTGCAGTCCCTGCGCAATGGCGAGTGCACCCTCGCCCTGGCCGGAGGCGTCGCCATCATGGCCTCCCCGACCATCTTCGTGGAGTTCAGCCGGCAGCGGGGTCTGTCGTCGGACGGACGCTGCAAGTCCTTCTCCGACGACGCCGACGGCACGGGCTGGGCCGAGGGTGTGGGCATGCTGCTGTTGGAGCGGTTGTCGGACGCGCGGCGCAACGGCCACAAGGTGCTGGCGGTGGTGCGTGGTTCGGCTGTGAACCAGGACGGCGCCAGCAGTGGTCTGACCGTTCCCAATGGGCCTTCGCAGCAGCGGGTGATTCGTGCGGCGCTGGCGAGTGCGGGTCTTTCGGCGTCGGATGTGGACGCGGTGGAGGCGCATGGGACGGGTACGACGCTGGGTGATCCGATCGAGGC
>NZ_JBEXRL010000050.1:0-8819 GCF_040613075.1 Streptomyces sp. NPDC006314
GCTCGACCAGCAGCGGCATCGGATCGGACGCCGTCACCAGCTCCCGCAGCGGATACCGGGCGAGGACCGCTTCCACCTCCGGGGCCAGCGCCGCCGCGAGGCGCCAGGCGGGCGGCCGCTTCTCGTCGCGCAGGGCCGCCACCGCGTCCAGCACGACCGGCCGTTGCCCGTCCGGGACTCCGGCGGCCGCACGCTCGTACAGCTCGGCGCCCTCCGCCAGGACCAGGCCGGTGTCGATACCCGCCGGGATCTTGATCCGGGCGTGGTGCCGCCAGGTGGCGAGCGGGTCGGACCAGGCCTCCACCGTGTAGGTCCAGCGGCCGGGTTCGCCCGCGGTCACGGTGGCGCCCCAGCGGTCGGTGCCCGGTGCGAGTTCCCGCATCGGCGTCCAGGGGCCGGGCCGGCCCGCGGGATCGCGCAGCACGACGTTCGCCGCCACGGCGTCGTGTCCCTCCCGGAACACGGTGGCAGACACCTCGAACGACTCACCGGTCACCGCTTTGGCGGGCCTGCGTCCGTGCTGGACCACCGGGCGTACGTCGAGGACGGGGATGCGGCCGAGCGTGGTGGACGTGTCCGGGGAGGACCGCTCCCCGGTGGCGGGCGGACCGGGAACGCCGGCGGCGGGTTTCCCCGTTTTCCCGCCCGTCGTCTTCTTTGCCGCTGCCTTGGCCTTGCTGCTTGTCGGGAGTGCTGACGAGTGGTGCGTGGCGGGCATGACCGCTCCTGTCCGCGTCAACGTGGGTGTGGGCGGATGGCTGTGGGGAGGTGGGTCCTGCGGAGGTGCTGGGTTACTCCTGTGGGGTGTGTACCGGAGGAGCCTTCCCACCCTGTTCGGGTGGGCAATCCGGCACTTTGTTAACTACTCACGCGTACGTCCACCCACAAGACCGGCCTCTTTTCCCGAGTGCCCGGCGACTGGGCCTTGACGCCTCGACACCCCCACCGGGCAGGTCCCCACCGACGCCCCGGTAACCACTACCGTCGAGGGTGACGACGAGACGTACAGCGCCGTGCGTCTCACCCCGCAACGCGTCCGAGGTGGAATGTGAAGGCGATCCGTCGGTTCACCGTCCGTCCCGTACTCCCCGCCCCCCTCCGGCCGCTGAGTGATCTGGCGCGGAATCTGCGCTGGTCCTGGCATGCGGAAACGCGCGACCTGTTCCAGTCCGTCGACCCCGAGGCCTGGGCCGCGGCCGCGGGCGACCCGGTGCGGCTGCTGGGCACCGTACGCCCGGCGCGGCTCGCCGAGCTGGCCGGCGACCGGCGGTTCCTGCGCCGGCTGACCGCGGTCGCCGACGACCTCGACGACTATCTGACCGGCGACCGCTGGTATCAGACACAGGCCGACGGCCTGCCCGCCGCCGTCGCCTATTTCTCCCCGGAGTTCGGCATCACGGCCGCGCTGCCCCAGTACTCCGGCGGCCTCGGCATCCTCGCCGGTGACCATCTGAAGGCCGCCAGTGATCTCGGCGTGCCGCTGATCGGGGTGGGCCTGCTGTACCGGCACGGGTACTTCCGGCAGAGCCTGTCCCGCGACGGCTGGCAGCAGGAGCACTATCCGGTGCTCGACCCCAACGAACTGCCGGTCACCCAGCTGAAGGAGGCCGACGGCACCGCGGCGCAGGTCTCGCTGGCCCTGCCCGGCGGCAAGGCGCTGCACGCCCGGATCTGGCTGGCACAGGTGGGCCGGGTGCCGCTGCTGATGCTCGACTCGGACGTGGAGGAGAACGACCTCGGCGAACGCGGGATCACCGACCGGCTCTACGGCGGCGGCAGCGAGCACCGGCTGCTGCAGGAGATGCTGCTCGGGATAGGAGGTGTCCGGGCGGTGCGGACGTACTGCCGGCTCACGGGGCACCCGGAGCCGGAGGTGTTCCACACCAACGAGGGGCACGCGGGCTTCCTCGGCCTTGAGCGGATCGCCGAACTGTGCACGGGCGGGCTGGACTTCGACTCGGCGCTGGAGGCGGTGCGCGGCGGGACGGTGTTCACCACGCACACCCCGGTCCCGGCCGGCATCGACCGTTTCGACCGGGAACTGGTCGCCCGGCACTTCGGGACGGACGCCGAACTCCCGGGCATCGATGTGCACCGGATCCTCGCCCTGGGCATGGAAACGTACCCGGGCGGCGAGCCGAACCTGTTCAACATGGCCGTGATGGGGCTCAGGCTGGCCCAGCGCGCCAACGGGGTGTCGCTGCTGCACGGCCAGGTCAGCCGGGAGATGTTCGCGGGCCTGTGGCCGGGATTCGACGCCGAGGAGGTGCCGATCACCTCCGTGACCAACGGGGTGCACGCGCCGACCTGGGTGGCGCCGGAGGTGCTGCGGCTCGGCGCCCGGCAGATCGGCACCCAGCGGACCGAGGACGCGCTGACCGCCGGCGGCACCGATCGCTGGGACGCGCTCGCGGACATCCCGGACCAGGAGATCTGGGAGCTGCGCCGCACCCTGCGCGAGCAGCTGGTGCTGGAGGTGCGCGCGCGGCTGCGCGCCTCCTGGCGGCAACGGGGCGCGGGAAGCGCGGAGCTGGGGTGGATCGACGGGGTCCTCGACCCGGACGTCCTGACGATCGGGTTCGCCCGGCGCGTACCGTCGTACAAGCGGCTGACGCTGATGCTGCGGGACCGGGACAGGCTGATGGAGCTGCTGCTGCATCCGGAGCGGCCGGTGCAGATCGTCGTCGCGGGGAAGGCGCATCCGGCGGACGACGGCGGCAAGCGGCTCGTCCAGGAGCTGGTGCGGTTCGCGGACGACCCGCGGGTCCGGCACCGGATCGTCTTCCTGCCCGACTACGGCATGGGGATGGCGCAGAAGCTCTACCCGGGCTGTGACGTCTGGCTGAACAATCCCCTGCGACCGCTGGAGGCGTGCGGCACCTCCGGGATGAAGGCGGCCCTCAACGGCTGCCTCAACCTCTCGGTGCTCGACGGCTGGTGGGACGAGTGGTTCCGGCCGGACTTCGGCTGGGCCATCCCGACCGCGGACGGCGCGGGCACCGACCCCGACCGCCGGGACGACATCGAGGCGGCGGCCCTGTACGACCTCATGGAGCAGCGGGTGACCCCGCGCTTCTACGAGCGCGGACGGGGCGGGCTGCCCGACCGGTGGATCCAGATGGTCCGGCAGACCCTCACCCTGCTCGGACCGAAGGTGCTGGCCGGGCGCATGGTCCGCGAGTACGTCGACCGGCTCTACGGCCCCGCCGCCCAGGCCCACCGCGCGCTGACCCCGGACACCGCCCGGGAACTGGCCGAGTGGAAGGCCCGGGTGCGCGGCGCCTGGCAGGGGGTGACCGTCGACCATGTGGAGACGACCGCGACGACGGCCACCGCGGAACTGGGCACGACCGTGGGGCTGCGGGTCCGGGTGGGGCTCGGTGAGCTGACCCCGGAGGACGTGGAGGTGCAGGCGGTGTCCGGCCGGGTGGACGCGGAGGACCGCATCACCGATGCCACGGTGGTCCCGCTGAAGCCGGCCGGCACGCCGGATCTGGAGGGCCGTCTGGTGTACGAGGGCCCCCTCTCCCTGGACCGCACCGGCCCGTACGGCTACACGGTCCGCATCCTCCCCACCCACCGCCTCCTCGCCTCCGCCGCGGAAGCGGGCCTGGTGGCGGTGCCGTCGGAGGAGGTGGTGGAGGGGGCGGGGGTGGTGCTGCGGTGACCTGACACGCGGCTACCGTGCGTCGAACGGGTCGATTTCAAGCGATTCCTGGGTGCTGAGCAGTCGGCATTCGCCGGTCACGCTGTGTACGGAAATCTGGCAGGGTCCGTAAAGGAAGTACTTGTCATCCCTCGTGGCGACATACTTCGCACCCTGGAAGGCAAAATAGAAGAACTCGCCCTTCTGTGCCTTGTACTGATCCTCCGGGAACATGGCGACCTCATGGTCCCAGTCGGCGGCCAGTTCCCGGAGATAATCCGCTGCAACGCGTTCTGCTTGCTCGATCGTGTACATCAGTTGGTCCTCAGCAGCTTGAATGTCTTGTAAAGGGCAGGGTTGACGAACCCCGTCTGCGCGTCGATGAAGAGCACCCGGCCCTGGTCGTTCACGATATTGAACACGTGGCCCGGCATGCCTTCGCCGGGCCTCGCTGCGACGATACCGCGAGCACCGTGCCCGGAATCCCTGATATGGTCGACCATATTCCAGAATTCGGTCTTGTTGAAGCTCCCTCCGTACACATTCTCCAGGCGCTCCAAGGACTGCAGACCTCCCATGTCTGCGGGCACCGGTTTGATCCCCTCGCCGCGCATATACCGTTCGAACGCATCGGCGACATAAGTGCAGTTGGTGTTCCCGCCCTCGGGGTTGAAGTGTTTTGCCAGGTCGGGAAGATTTGGGCTTTCGTACGGCTTATGCGGGATCGGCGACTTCTGCGGAGCAAGTCCAAGAGGATCGCAGGAGACAGAAGGCCGGTCCACATATCCGACAGGATTGGCCGCCGGTGCCAGGCCGAGGGGGTCCAGGCTGACGTACTGGCCGACTTCGGGGTCGTAATACCTGAGATAGTTGTAGTTGAGGCCCGTTTCGGAGTCGAAATACTGTCCGGGGAAGCGCAGGGGAGTGTAAGCGTGGCTCCGAACCGGCCAGGACAGCTTTCCCCAGTTTGTGGCCCGGCCTTGCCAGACGATTTCTCCGGACTCGTCGATGAGTTCGCAGGGAGATCCCGAGAGATCGGACACGATCGCGAAGAAGCGAGCGTCTATCTCTTCCTGCGAGGCCGTAGCCAGGGTCCTGCGCTCGCTCTGGGCAACCGCTTCGGCGCCGTTGAGGTGCCACGTCAGGGTCACCGAGTCACTTGAGCCCGCCCAATGGGTCGTCTGCTCGCAGAGGGAGGTGCCGTCCCAGGTGAAGTCCACCTGCTCCAGCACGTCGACACCGTTCTCGGCGATGCGCTGCTTGCCGACGCGCCTGCCCAGAGCGTCGTACTGGTACCGCCATACCGTGCCGTCCGGAGTGACGACCTGGGTGAGCCGGTCCTCCGCGTCCCAGCTGTACCGCCAGGTGTCCGGCTTGCGGGAGAGTCGGGTCTTCTGGCGCAGCACCACACGTCCCGCGGCGTCGTGCTCGTAGCGGATCCGGCCGGCGCGCACCAGGTCGGGGCCTTGGTAGGCGCGATCGCCGCACCCGTCGTCCCCGAACCGTCGCGCGGGCCAGTCGGCGGCCGTCTGGTTGCCGAGCTGGTCGTAGGCGTAGGACTCCGCCCAGCCGTCCCCGCTTACCCGAGTGGTCCTGCCCGCCTGATCGAGTTCATAGTGCCGCACGCCGTTCAGCTGGTCATCGACCTTGGTCAGGCTGCCGTCCGCGCGGTACTCGTAGGTCCTCGACTGGAGACGCCGGCGAGAGTGGTCCACTGCTTGGGAGACCAGCCGGTTCATTGCGTCGAACGATCGGGAGACGCTCAAGGACTCGCCGAACCGGCGACCGACTTCGCGGCCGATCCGGTCGTATTCCAGCGCGATGACGCGACCGTCGGCCGTGAGCCGGCAGGGCTTGCCGTCGGGATCGTACTCCCAGGCGCTGACGGCGCCCGACGGCGTCGTGCGCCCCGTCAGCTGTCCGAACTCGTCATACCGGTAGGCCAGTTCCCGGCCGTTGATCCGCTCGGACACCAGACGTCCGTGCCGGTCGCGCAGGAGAGTCAGTTCCGCATGGCGGTTCCCGGCGTGCGCGATCTGGTCGGTGAAGTCGTAGGTGTACGTCGCCACCTCCCCGTCGACGCTCTTGCGGACGATCTGCCCGAGGTCGTTGCGCTCGAAGGAGACGACCTGGCCGAGGGCGTTCGTTCGGGAGACCAGGTCGCCGGCGGCGTTGTACGAGCGCCGGCTGACGCGTCCGCCGAAGTCGGTTTCGGTGATCAGCCGGCCGACCGCGTCGTACTCATAGGTCCACGTCTGCCCGTGGGGGTTGGTCACCCGGGTCAGGCGGAGTTCGTTGTCGTACCCGAACTCGTAACGAGAACCGTCGGGCTCGACGCGCGCGGTCAGCAGATCGAACTGGGCGTATTCGAAACGGGTGACTCCGCCGACCGTGTTCGTGTGAGTGAGGCAGTTTCCCTCACCGTCGTACGTCCACGATTCCTCGGTCCCGTCCGGATTCCGTCGGCGCGTGACATGGCCCTCGACGGACCATTCCATCTCACCGGTCGCACCGAAGGGGTCCGTGATGGCTGTGACGCGACCGAAGGCGTCCCGCCTGTATCGCATGGTGTTGCCCGCGTGATCGCGGACCTCGACGGGCAGACCGGCCGCGTCGCAGCGGATGTCGGTCACCCGGCCGTACGGATCGCGCACTGCGCACAGACGCCCGTGCTCGTCGTACGTGAAGGACGTCCTGCCGCCTGCTGAATCGGTCACCGAGGTCCGGTTCCCGTGCTCGTCGAACTCCTGACGGAGCGAGCCTCCGTCCGGGCGCACCATCCGCGTGAGCAGCCCACGGGCGTCGTAGGAGAACGTCGTTCGCCGACCGTCCGGACGGATGGTCTCCGTCAGGTTTCCCAGGTGGTCGTACCGGTGGGAAGTGGTACGGCCGACGGCGTCGGTCTCGGACAGCAGACGATGGAACCGGTCGCGGGTGAAGCGCCGGGTGTGCCCTGCCGGATCCACCATGGCGACGACCTGGTGCAGGTCGTTGACGAAGTACCGGCGTACGGCGCCCTCGCCGTTGACCGCCTTCGTGGTTCGCAGCCCGGTGTCCGGATCCCTTTCGCCGTAGGACAGCCGGAGGCCCATATGCCCCTCGGTACCGCCCTGCGCGATGCATCGGTCCCTGTCGTCGTACGTGTACGTGTACGCGTGCCCGTTGGTGTCCGTCCACGACGTGACCCGGCCCGCTTCGTCGTAACCGAACTTGAGGGGTTTCCCGGACGAGTTCCTGACCTCGGTGAGATTCCCCTGCGCATACCCGTACCGGACCAGCTGGAGATCGGATCCGTCCTTGTCTCCGCCGGCCAGGTGCAGGGCGGTGACCCGCCCGTCGGCGCTCTCGATCCGCAGACGGTAGCCACCGCTGTGGACGACGGCCGAGGGCACTCCCGCCTCGTCGTACTCGAAGGTGATCCAGTTGCCGTTGCGGTCGTCGATCTGTTCCAGGACCGCCAGGTCGGGGCCGCGGTCGGCGAAGTGCCGGGTAAGGCGGGTCCGGGGGTCCGTGATGGTGTAGCCGTCGTCCACCCGGTCCAGGGGGAGGCGGGGGCCGTGGCTGGGCAGAGTGGGCACGCCCGGTGCGGGGTGGGGGTACGACAGGAGGAGGCCGTCCTCCGTGACGTAGACGACTCCCTCCGCGTCGATCTCCAGGCGCTGGTCCAGGGTGGAGGACCAGGACGGCCCGAACCAGCGGCCCAGCCGGTAACCCGACTCGACGCGACGTCCGAGGACCAGGGGGAGTGCGCCGGGGAGAGCGACGTCCGTCTGCGGCAGGTACATCCTGCCGGTGGCGAGGTCGATCGGGTCGGTGCCACCGCTGTACACCGAGTCCGCATCCCGTGAGGGCCCGTGCGGGTCCTCGTTCACCAGGTCTCGAGCCGTCTTCCGGGCGCCCTTGCGCGCCCCCTGCTCGGCGATCTCCTCCACGCCCTTCTTCAGTCCGAGCCGGAGTCCGCCCCGGGCGAGTCCCGCGCCCTTGGTGCCGAGCATCTCGGGGAGCATGCGGCCGAAGAACTCCGAGGGGTCCTTCTTGAAGCCGTCCACGGCGGCCTGGACGGCGCGTTCGGGGTGGGCGGTGGTGGAGGCCAGGCCGGAGAGCGTCATGCTGACGTTCTGCAGGTAGGCGGCGGGGTGGGTGAGGTTGTAGGGGTCCATGGGGTTCAGGCCGCGGACGAAGTTGACCAGGCCGGCCGTGCCCTTGAGGACGCCCCCAGCGAAGTGGGTGAGTTCGGTGCCTGTGGCCTGCAGGCCGTCGCTGAGGTTGTTGCCCAGGCGCTCCAGCGGCGGCGGTTCGGCGGGCGCGTGGGCGAGTGCCGCCTTCACCTTGCCCTGAGCCTCCAAGGCGACGGTGTTGCGCTGCTTGCGGGCCTGGGCGAGCTTGTGAACGGCGGCCTTGATGTCGGCCTTGCCCGCTTCGTGGTCCTGCTGGGGTTTCGGTCCCGGGTCCTCGTCGGCCTTGATCTTGTCGTTGTAGGCCTCGGCCTTCCTGTTGTACGCCTCGGCCGCGTCCTGGGCGGCCTTCACGCCCTTCTTGTAGCGCTCGACTGCCTCCTTGGCCTGGCCCTGCGCCCACTTGACGGTGTCGGCGTACGACTCCAGCGCCCCCGCCGCCGTCTTGCAGGCCTCCGCGGCCTGCGCCCACTTGGTGGGGTGGACGCCGAACTTCTCCCGGAAGGCGTCACCGCCCTCGCCCTTCCAGCCGGAGGAGTCGACCTTCTTCAGCCCCTGGCTGACCTTGTCGAAGGCGCCGTGGAAGTCCCGCAGGTGCTTGGCGCTCTCGCGGATCTTCGCCGGGTTGCCGTGGATCAGCTCGTTCGGCTCCTCGGTCTGGCCGAGCTGCTGCTCACCGGGGGTGGCCCCGAGGTCGGAGGCGACCTCGTCGCCCCAGTCCTCCACAGCGTCGGCCCAGTCGTGCGCGCCGACGTAGTCCAGTGCCCCGCCCAGCTTGTCGGTGCCGTAATCGACCGCCTCGCCGACCTTCTTCTTGCCCTCGTCGTATATGTGTTCGCCGTAGCTCAGGCCCTTGTTGAGGCCGTCGCCGATGTCACCGAAGACGCCCATCAGCGCTCACCGCCCTGCTGCTCGGCGGCCTTGGCGCGGGCCTCGGGGGAGGGGCCGAAGGTGTCGTCGAGGTACTTGGCGTACTCGGCGTCCGTCATGCCGAAGGT
>NZ_JBEXRL010000051.1:0-7940 GCF_040613075.1 Streptomyces sp. NPDC006314
ATCTGGAGACAACGGGCGAAGGCTTGAAAGACACAACATCAGGCTCCCACCAGCTAGCCCGTCATACCCACTGAACTAACGAAAAGATCAGTAGTCGCGCGTCAGGCAATCCACGCCTCACCGTGTCGATGCCGGTCCGACCCCACTGCTGAGAACTCGTCCTCGCCGGTGCTTGCCGCTGCGCCCAACCACCGCAGCGCTTGAGAGATGGGACTGCCGGCAGGCGGAAAGGGCTGCCCCTCCTCCACGTGGAGCGGTCCCAGCACGATGCTGCCGCCGTTCCACACGGCAGCACGCTGCTCGCCTACGCCGCCGAAGCACTCAGCTTCCACGTACGCCACCGGCCCACCCGCTGACCAGGCAGCAAGGGTCTTCTCGAACCCTCCTGGCAATCCCCAGAACCCCAACGTGCCGACACCGCTGCCTTCTGCGACCGAATCGAACAGCGCGTCCGTCATCGGCATCAGCGAGAAGCCCTGTCGGATGGACGCCAGTCGGGCGGCAGGCAGGTCCCGCGTCGCGCCAAGCAGCGCCTCCTCATCAGCGATCACTGCTCGAAGGTCGTAACCCATCGCAAAGCCCCCTCCAGATCGGAGGCCCCGTCTTGTCCCACACGGCGAAGCGGAACCGCGCGGTACCCCCGCCCAGAACCACCACACCACAAGCGGGTTCTCACCGGACCACCGTCCAGATCCCCCGAACCCGCTGGTTCCCGACTACGACCAAGGGCGTGCCCGGACCATCTGGTGTCGTGCCGTCAGCTGCGGGACCGGGACCTGTGCCCCGGCCAGGGCACGGTCGTTGCGATCCTGCGCTGCAAGGCCTGCCGGACCACGCTGCAGTGGTCGTGCACGCACCGCCGCCGGGCCTGGCTCTACGACCTCGCAGCGGCGAAGCCCAAGCGTGTGCCGACGCTCGCTCAGGAGTGACCGCTGGAGCGGGCGATGGCCGATGCCTGCCGGTTCCTGGAGGCGGTGCGCATCCTGCGCCGGGGTCGGCTTACTGATCCCTACGTTGTTCTGCGGGACGTGGTGAGCCCTTCATATGGTTCACCCGCCCAGGGGCGCCGAGTGTGGCTCTAACTGGTCTGCTGCTCGTAGCTAAGCCTGTTCCGCAAGCCTCCTGCGCGGCGTCAGGCTTCGTTGCGGTCCCGTGCGGCGCCCAATTCACGCAGCTGTGTGTTGGAAGCCTCCGCCATTCGTCGGCGACGTCGCGGGTTTCATCCATGCTCACCTTCGGCGTGCCCTCGGGCGAGGCGGCCGCCGCCGACCACCTGCGCAGCAACGGCTGAGCCTGCCCGCCCACAACGGTGACGTACTCAGCTCGGGTACGAGGCACTGCCCGTCAAGAAACTCCTCGATCAGGGCTACGCCGTGGCGGTGACCGACTACCAGGGCCTCGGCACACCCGGAGCCCACACGTACATGGACCGCGAGGCGCAGGGCCGCGCCGTCCTGGACTCCCTCCGGGCGGCCGAGCGCCTGGACGCCATGGATCTGGCGGACGCCGGCCCGGTCGCGCTCTACGGCTACTCCCAGGGCGGCGGCGCGACGGCGTCCGCCGCGGAACTGGCCCCCACCTATGCGCCCGAACTGAAGATCAAGGGTGCCGTCGTCGGCGCTCCGCCCGCGGACATGAATAAGGTGGCCGACAGCATGGACGGCTCCGCCTACGGGGCGTTCTTCGACTACGCCCTCTCCGGGCTCTCCACCGCCTACGGCATCGACATCGACCCGTACCTCAACGCCCGCGGCAAACGCGTGACGAACGACCTGCGCGACCACCTGTGCACCGCGCAGGCCCTGGCCAAGTACCCCTTCTTGAACTCGCGTCTGCTGACCGTGGACGGGCACCCGCTGACCGAGCGCCCCCAGCGCGCCCCCTGGGACAGGATCGTGGCCGAACAGCAGCTCGGCAGACGCAAGCTCAGGGTGCCCGTCCTGCTCTCCCACAGCGCTCTGGACGATGTCTTCCCCCAGCTGGTCGGCAGGAACCTGGCCGCCGACTGGTGCCGCCGGGGCGCGACGGTGAGGTTCTCCGGCAACCACATCCCGGGCCACATCGCCGCGACCGACGCCAGCAGCGCCGAGGGTCTGCCCTGGCTCGCGGACCGCTTCGCCGGCCGGACCGCACCGAGCACCTGCTGACCTCGGTGACGGGCGGATGAGCGGCGTCAGGGGACCGTCCCGTCAAGCGGGGAGATGTCGGTGGCGGCGGTCAGCGGATGCGGGTGACGACGTCTTGGGCTGCCCTGTTGAAGGAGAGGATGCGGGCTGTGGTGGCCGGGGTGGGGGAGGCGAGCCAGGTGGAGATCCACTCCAGGGGCGGTGCGTCGCTGAACGGGATGTAGGTGACGTCGGAGCGGGAGTAGTAGCGGACGGCCTGGGCGCCCACCACAAAGGCGCCCTGCCCGGCACCGATCAGGAGCAGTGCCTCGTGGAAGGTCCCGAACTCGGGACCGCGTTCGATGGGCTTGCCGGCGGGGGTCAGCAGGGGTGTGCGTGCTGTGCGCCAGTAGTCGGGAACTGTCCGGGCCGCCTGCAAAAGCCTGACCGCGGCGAGATCCTCCAGGGACACGGTCTTGCGGCCGGCCAGGGGGTGACGGGAGGACACCGCCAGCATCCGGGGTTCGCTGAACAGGACCGGGCCGTTGACCATCCCCGGTTCCTGGTGGGGCAGGGAGACGATCAGCACCTCCACGTCCCCGTCGTGCAGCCGGGGGAACGCGTCGATGATCTGCAGTTCCCTAGGCAGGATGCGGGAGCCGGGGTTGCGCCGGGCGTACAACTGGGCGGTCTCGAAGACGAGCTGGCCCGAGGCGGCGCCGACGAAACCGACCCGCAGGACGCTGTCGACACCCCGCGCGGTGTTGACCGCGCTCTCCAGCGCGGCCTCGATCTGACGGCAGGCCGGAAGAAGATCGTCGTGAAGCTGCCGCCCGGCCGCGGTGAGGCGGACCTGGCGGCTGGTGCGTTCGAACAGCGCTGTCCCCACGCGGCGTTTCAGCTTCTTGATGGTCTGGCTGATCCGGCCGGTCGTCAGGTGCAGGCGTTCGGCGGTGCGGCCGAAGTGCAACTCCTCGGCCAGCGTCAAGAACGCCTCCAGTTCCAGCCGCTCCAGCACAGTTCCCCCCGATCATTGAGCCTGGCTAAACAAGCGTTCCACTATGTCACCTTGTTGACGTCCCCACCGCGTTGCAGGGTTGGTCCGCACGCAAGTTGACCGCCTTCGGCCCCCAGGACAAGGACATGTCCCACCTGCCACGCACCCCGACGCCGGCGTTCGCCATGACCGCCCCGGTCAGCACGGCGACCCCCCCGGTGGGCCGTGGCCACGCCGTTGTCCGCGCCCGGCACCCGCGCTGAGCACACCGGACATCACGCGAAGCGCAACCTGCAGCCGCACGGGCCCCGGCGCAGCCGAGGCCCTGGCACACGCGCACGCACACGCACACGGCTTGAGACGAGTCGTCTCAGCCGATTTGGGAGATTCCATGACCCGCACCACCACCTCGGGCGCCTCCAGCGGCATCGGCCTCGCCCTCACCCGCGCCGCCCTGGCCGCCGGCGACCGGGTCATCGGGGCGGCCCGCCGGATCGAGCCGCTCACCGCGCTGGTCGCCGAGCACCCCGGACGGCTTCACGCCCTGCCCCTCGACGTCACCGACCGCAGCGCGGTGTTCGCCGCCGTGGACCGGGCCACCCAGGCGCACGGGCGGCTCGACGTGGTCGTCAACAACGCCGGCATCATGGGCAGCGGCACCGTCGAGGAATTCACCGAGACCGGCGCCCGCGCCCAGCTGGAAACCAACTTCTTCGGCGCGCTCTGGGTCACCCAGGCCGTCCTGCCCCACCTGCGCCGCCAGGGCGGAGGCCGACTCATACAGATCAGCAGCATCGGCGGCGTCATCGGTTTCGCAACCACCGGGCTGTACAGCGCCAGCAAGTGGGCGCTGGAGGGAATGTCCGAGGCACTCGCCCAGGAGGTCGCACCCTTCGGCATCAAGGTCAGCATCGTCGAACCCGGCGGATACACCACCGGCCTGTACACGTCCATGCGCACCGAACCCGCTCACCCGGCCTACGAACCCCTGCACACCGCGCTCGCCCAGATGTGGGGCGACGCCGAGGACGCCGACCCGGCCGGAGCAGCAAAGGCCCTGCTCACCCTCGCCGACAGCGACGATCCGCCGTTGCGGCTGATCCTCGGCAGCGCCATGTACGACGTCGCCCAGCAGGCCGCCGACAGCCGCAAAGCGATCTGGGCCTCCTGGGAGGAAGCCAGCCGCGCCGCAGACTGACAACGAGCAAACCGCGCCCGCCCTGTTCACCTGAAGTGCCCGCACCGCCGCCGGGACGCCGCCACCCGCACGCCGGCCGGAAACCAGCTCACCTCCGCAGCCGCCCCCCGGGCCCACGCATGCCCCCCACCTCAGGCCCCCGGCCCCCTGCCACCTCAGGGACCCCGCCTGCGCCGCCTCGGCATCTCGTCCCCGGCGCCCCCCTTTTTTTGTCTCCCGCGACCAGGAGAAGACCATGAACGTCCCCTGCCCTGCCGTCAGCACCGGGCATGCGGACAGCCACCTGGCTCACCGCCCTGGCCCCGGCCATCTGGGGCTCCACCTACCTCGTCACCACCCAACTCCTGCCACCGGAGCGGCCCTTGCTGGCCGCGGTGCTGCGGGCCCTGCCCGCCGGGCTGCTCCTGCTGCTCATCACCCGGCGACTGCCGCGAGGCGACTGGTGGTGGAAGTCCCTGGTCCTCGGCGCTTTGAACATCGGCGTCTTCTTCGCCCTGCTCTTCATCGCCGCCTACCGACTGCCGGGCGGAGTCGCCGCCACCGTCGGGTCCGTCCAGCCGCTGCTGGTGGCGGGCCTGTCCGCCGCCCTGCTCAACCAGCGCCTGACCCTACGGACCCTGCTGGCCTGCGTGACAGGCATCGCGGGCGTCGCCATGCTGGTGCTCCGCGCCGACGCCCGCCTGGACGCCCTCGGGATCGCCGCCGCCCTGGTCGGTGCGGCCGTCATGGCGAGCGGAGTCGTCCTCAGCAAGCGCTGGACCTCCCCGGCTCCGCTGCTGGCGACCACCGGATGGCAACTGGTCGCCGGCGGTCTGCTCCTGCTGCCGGTGGCCCTGTTCGTCGAAGGACCCCCGCCGGCCACCCTGAGCACCGAGAACCTGATCGGCTATGTCTACCTGAGCGTGATCGGCGCCGCGCTCGCCTACACCCTGTGGTTCCGCGGCATCAGAACACTCTCCCCGACCAAGGTCACCTTCCTCGGCCTGCTCAGCCCCCTGGTCGCCGCCAGTCTCGGCTGGATCGCCCTGGGACAACAGCTCACCGTGCCGCAGCTGCTGGGCGGCGCACTCACCCTGGCCGCGGTGACACTCGCCCAGCTTCACCCCTCCCGCCCCGCCCCGTCCCGTGCACCGGCCGGGCGCCCCGCACCCCCGGTCCCGGCCGGCCAGATCCGAATCCACTGAGGAGAACCGCATCATGCGCATCACCGTCTTCGGAGCCGGCGGAGCCGCCGGCAGCCGGATCGTCGCCGAAGCCATCGACCGCAACCACCAGGTCACCGCCGTCGCCCGCGACGCGACCCGCTTCACGGCCCTCCATCCCGGCGCCCGACACGTCGTCGGGGACGCCCTGAACCCCGACACCGTCGCCGCGCTGAGCAGCGGGCAGAACCTGGTGATCAGCGCCACCCGGCCGGCGCCCGGACAGGAACAGGACCTCCCGGACACCGCCCGCGCCTTGCTGGCCGGCCTCTCCCGCACCGGCGTCCGGCTGATCCTGCTCGGAGGCGCCGGG
Source organism: Streptomyces sp. NPDC006314 (assembly GCF_040613075.1). Lineage (NCBI taxonomy): Bacteria > Bacillati > Actinomycetota > Actinomycetes > Kitasatosporales > Streptomycetaceae > Streptomyces > Streptomyces sp. NPDC006314. Next base: position 5,816 of record NZ_JBEXRL010000051.1, read on the forward strand.
AGCCTGCGCCTGCCGGGCGACCCGGAACGCACGGTAGTGCAAGACCCGGGCTTCCCAGCAGCCTGGCGGCCGATCGCCCTGGCCTGCAACGAGCAACTGGCGGTCTGCCAGGCCGATGGGCACGTCGACTGGGCCTACCTCAGCCCGGCCGCCGTCCTGGAACCGGGCAAACACACCGGCACCTACCGGGTCGGCACCGACGAACTCCTGGTGGACGACGACGGCAACTCCACCATCTCCATGGAAGACCTCGCCGTGGCCGTACTGGACGAGGCGGAACACCCCAGGCACCACCGCACGCGCTTCACCGTCGGATACTGAGCCTCTCGACGCCGCCGCTCCAGGGGAACGGCGGCGGAGCTCGACGACGCCCGCTGCCGGCTCGACGTCCGCGGTCCCGGGTTCCGCGTCCCTGCCGCCGCGCACACCCACGGTCGACCGGCACTGCGGCAGCTGCTCGACGACGCTGTCGCAGAAGCCGACACCGCCGGGCACGGCCGTGCCGCGCCCGGCGCGCGCCCTGCACATCGCCATGCAGGCCGTCCGACGCGGCCTGCCGGACACCGCCGCACGGATCTCGGTGCGCGAACGGAAGAGTGCACGTCACGACGAACGGTTCGCACCCCTGCGCAGGCGTGGAACGGAATCGGTATCGGCACCGGGACAGGCATCAGCCGGGACGGGCACCCCCTGGAGCCACACCCGAACAAATCGGCGAACCTGCGCGGTCACAGCACTGACTGTTCCAAGGCCGATGGGCAGGGCCTGCGCACTTCGTCATGGAAGCAGCCGTACCCCACTGCCCGTACGTGCAAGAGCGCGACTTCGGGGCCGGCGAAGGCTGCGTGCAGCGCCCGGTCCACGACGACCTGTGCCTGCCGCGGATTTTTCGGCAACCGGACGATCGTGCCACCCGGGATAGTGCCTTCGCTGTTGTATCGGCGGAACACAAGCAGCACCTTCGTCTCGGCGAATGGATAACCACACGCCTGATCCCATCCCTTGCAGCGGTCAGAACTCCCTGCCCGGTGATCCGCGCCCGAGGCCCGGTACCGACATGGCGCATTGCCGGTGCCGGCCGGCGTCCGGGCCGGTGCTGCCCGCTCGGAAGCCGACGGCCCACCCATCCCCCGGTCGGTACACCAGGGTCACTTACCGGGCGTCGGTGGTCCGGACGGGCTGCCGACCCGCCATCCCGGCTGCCGCTCCGCTCAGCTGCGCACCGCGTCGGTCGGTCCCAGGATCTCTCAGGCCGTGGCGAGCCGGGAGGGGTGCAGGTTGTGGCCGTTGCCGTAGAACTCGCAGAACTTCATGATCAGCGGATCCCATCGGTCGGCATCGACGTGGCGCTCGTTCTCCGCACCAGAAGCTCCTCCTCCACATGCACCCGAACCACCCTTGCTTCGACGGCCACGAGGCCGGAACTCCGCTCTCGAAAGGATGCATACGCGTCACCCGCGCTTCGAGCTGAAAATGGGAGACTCAGCCACCCGCGGCACAGACACGGCCTCGGACGGCATCGGCGACAGCCCGGCCGCGGCGAACTTGTCCGGCTCGTACCGGTAACCCATGCGCAGCTTGTGCTCCGGCACGACCGGGGTACCGGTCAGCAGGTGCCATCCGGTCGACCGCGCCGACCAGCGCCGACGACGTCACATTGAGTACGCATTCGCCGGTGCGCGCCAGATTCTCGCTCGGCCTGGACGTCTGGTCCAGGCCGAGCATGCACGACTGCCCCACCCACCACGCGGACGACATCGGCGCGAGGTCCGCTGAACCGTCGCCGTTGCACGTGCTCACCAGGACCACAGGTGTACCGAAGTACAAGACCCTCGGTTCGATCGTACGGTGCATGCGAAGGGGCTCCTCGTCTCGGACCGCGGGCACCTTCCGAGAACCACCTGGCAGGCACCCACGCCCACAGTGCCCACGCCATCACCGCGACGCTGGTGGAAAGCGGACATCGCCTTCCACCCCCCCTTGCCGGGGTCTTGAGTTGGCTGAGGCCGGCCGGGCCGGCCGTCGTGTCCGGCGCGCCGGACACGACCCCGGGCCGCGGCGGGGCCCCCAAAAGCGCGTGGTGGTGGGCGGGGGCGGGGGGGGCGGGGGCCGCACGGGCGCGCGG
>NZ_JBEXRL010000052.1:0-7923 GCF_040613075.1 Streptomyces sp. NPDC006314
GCCGCAGGACCAGCAGACGGCGCACCGCCACTCCCCGCAACGCCCGAACCGACACAGCCGGCAAAGCCCCACTCGAATCACCACCCACCCCTTCCCGGGCCGGGCCCTGCACTCCCTGATCCACACCCCCGAGCACACCAACACCCCACCGGCCAGCGGATCAGAACTCACGAAACTGAGACCGCGTCACCCCTCATGCAATAACGCCCCGGGACAGCGATACCCCGCGGTTCTCTCACGCCCAGGACAGTGGCCCCACACCCCCTCAACCACCACTGACCAGCAGCAACACCCCCAGGCCCGCTGTCACTCACCCACTGTCCCGAAACCGAGAGATCGCACCAAGTACATACTGTTGCGACAAGTCGATTTCGGACTTCGCCTGCGGCATCCGGTCCGGCCGCATCGTGTCCGACCGGACGTCGACGTCCAGGATGACCAGAGGCTGCTTACCTGTTCGCGGAGGCGGGTGGACTGTCGGTCAAGGCGGCGACCGCGTCGGCGGCTGTGGCATGGACAGGCAGGAGTGAGTCGACGCCGGTCATGCTGAGCATGCGCATCAGGCGGTCGGGGACGGCGGCGAGGCTGAGTGAGCCGCCCGCTTCTTGGGCCGCGTGCCAGATGCCGATGATCGCGCTGAGACCGGCGGAGTCGCAGAAGCCGACCGGTGCCAGGTCCAAGACCAGGCGAGGGTTTCCTTGCTGGATGATCTCCAGGGCTCCGGAGCGCAGGGTGGGCGCGGTGTGCAGGTCCACATCCCCGACGATCGTGGCGAGGGCGAGGCCGGGGTGGGGGTGCTGGACGGTCAGGTGCAGTGTGTGGGTCACGTCGGTCATCACTCCTGGCCGAAGTGTTCGGGTGCGGCGGTGGTGTGGGCGGTGGCGGCGACGCCGGTGTCGGGTGCGGTTTCGGCGTCGGGCACGGACAGGGCCAGCAGGGCCACGTCGTCGCCGGCTCCATCGGGCATTGAGGCCAGCAACGTGACGGTGTCTTCGACCAGGGTGGTGGCGGTGAGAGGCCCGGTGCGCTGGTGGAGGAAGCCGGTCAGGCCGTCCTCGCCGAGCATCGTGCCCTGAGTGGTGCGGGCTTCGGTCAGCCCGTCGGTGTAGAGGAACAAGCCCTCCCCGGGGGCCAACAAGAAGGTGGACTCGGCGAAGAGTGCCTGAGGGAAGGCTCCGACGAGCATGCCGCCCTTGGGTCGGACCGCCTTGACCCATACCTCGCCGCTGTCGTCGGGGCGCACGTGGTAGGCCGGCGGGTGGCCGCCGGTGGCCACTGTGACGCTGAAACCGCCGTCCTCCCCGGGTGCCAGGAGGCCGAAGAGGGCGGTGCAAAAGCGGCTTCCGGCGGTGACGTCGGTGAGCAAGGCGGTGTTGAGCGTGCTCAGGACGGTGACCGGGTCCGGGTCGATCTGGGCCGCGGCGCGCAGGGTGTGGCGGGCCAGGGCGGTGACGGTCGCCGCCTCGGGGCCTTTGCCGCACACGTCACCGAGGAAGAACGCCCACCGGCTGCCGTCGACGGGGAAGACGTCGTAGAAGTCGCCGCCCACGTCGTGGACGGAGGCGGTGCGGTAGTGGCAGGCCAGCTCAAGGCCCGGCACGACGGGAAGTGCCGGGGGCAGCAGGGTGCGCTGGAGGGTGGAGGCGAACGCGGCAATGGCGGTCTTGTCCTTCTCCGCCTGTTCCCGCGCCGCTCGTTCCGCCTCGGCACGCGCTCGTTCCATCTCGGCCTGGCGGCTTTCCGCCTCCCGCCGCTGCTGCTCATTGCGTAGTGCGCGCAACGCCGACAGCCGCAGCTCCATCTCGTCCAGGACGATCGCGGCGAGGTCGGCCAGTGTGGCGGTGTCGTCCTCGGTGATGGAGCGCGGTTTGGTGTCCAGGACGTTGACCGTGCCCAGCCGGTGGCCGTCGGGGGTGATGATCGGTGCGGCAGCGTAGAAGCGCACACCCGTCTCCCCGGCGACCAGCGGATTGTCCGCCGCCACGGGATCACGAAGGGTGTCGGGAATGACTAGCGCGTCATCACGCAGAATCGCCGAGCCGCACAGGCCCGGATCGCGGCCGATCTCCTTGACACCCTCCAGGCCGTGTGCGGCCTTGAACCAGATGCGGTCGGTGTCCACGATCGTGACCGTGGCCACGGGGACATCGAAGAGGCGGGCGGCCATCGCCGCCACCCGGTCGAACGCGCCGTCGGGCGGAGTGTCGAGGATGTCGTAGCGGCGTACCGCTTCAATACGAGCCGCCTCCACATCCGGGTCCGGGACCAGCTCGGGGCGACGCCCAGAAGCCGGGTCGGTGGCCGAGGCCTGCTGGGTCATCGGCTTTCCTCTCCGTCGATGGGCCGCCGCGAGCGGCATGAACCGACGCAGCCTAGATCGAGTACACGTCCGAAAGCCAATGCCAGGGACGTGATCGCACTGCGCGGGCTGCTGTGGCCAGACCAATCCGTGACCCCACCCAGGCGGCGCCCGGCCCCGTTCGGCTAGAAGAGGGCAAGATCGACGAGGCCTGGCCCTGATCGAGGTCATGCCCCGCAACAGCGCGGCCAGAGCAGCTGCCTTCGAGGGCTCCAGTGCCCTCGAGGATGCGAAAGCGCCGACGCCCACGGACATCTGGGTGCCGGCGCGGTCAGCGGTCGGCCGTCAGCTCGCCATCATGGCCTGGAGGTCGCTGAGCGACAGCTCGTTCATGCCACGGTCCGCCGCCTTGCTCTGCGTCCACGCGAGGATCGCCGGGTGCGCATCCTCGTACTGGTCGGCGGGCTTGACCACGTCGGCCGGCTCTTCCGGCTTCAGCCGGGCCTCGAAGGCGCGGCGGCGAGCATTGGCCGCGCGGGTGAAGGTGGCAAGCCGTTCCAGGTTCTCCGGTGTGCGCAGCCACGTCGCCGGGTCGGTCGTACAGCCCTCCAGGTACTCCTCGGGCATCGCAGCCTGCTGATGGGCCTGAACGGCGGTGGCCCGCTGCGCCGGGGTGAGCACGGCGTCCCGGCCTGGATGGTCGACGGCGTGCGGCGGGTCTGACGCCTGATCGTGGTGGTCTTCCGTGTGCGCGGCGGCCGGGGCGTCGTCCCGTGCGGCGGCGTGCGGGGTACGGGCGGCGCGGATCGCGTTCTGCACGGCGAGGCTGGCGACCCGGGCCCGTTCGTACCGGCTCGACTCGCGGGGAGGCTTGCCGTCGGTGCCGGCGATCCGGGGCCTGGCGCACCAGTTCCCGCTTGGCGTTGGTCAGGGGCGTCATGGCGTGCCACCCCCGTTGGCGCCGACGCCCAGAGCGTGAGCGGCGATCTGCGCGTAGGTGGCTTCCCCGTCCCCGAGCCAGTTGCGGAACGCTTCCTCGAAGTCGTGGATCAGGTCGTCGGTGTACTCGAGGTAGGCGTAGGTGGTCACCGGGCTGGAGTGGCCCAGTCTGCGGCTCACGATCAGTAGCGGGTTGTAGCGGATGTGCCCGGTGAGGTAGGAGCGGTGCCGGCGCTGCCGCCTGGCGTGATCCGGTTCTTCCCCGTCCATCAGGTTCTCCAGGTAGGTCAGCAGCTGGAGTGCGTAGGTGTGGCGCAGGTCGTGGTAGCGCCAGCGCTTCGCGGGCAGGCGCGGAGTCGTCTCGTCAGCGAGGCCGACCATGCGGCGCCAGGCCGCGTGCCGGTAGCGCTTCCAGGAGTCGGCTCCGGGCATCAGCCCTCCGCGGCAGATGAAGACCGCCAGCGCTTCCAGCCCGAACTCGCCCTCGTGAACGGTGATGCGGCGCAAGTGGGCCGGCATCGCCCGAGATCGCGTACTCGCGTTCGACTCCCTGCAGCGTGCCCCGGACGCGCCTGTCGGCGTAGTCGATTCGTTTGACCACGAAGAGGTCGCGGTGCTTGCGGGCGAGTGTCCGCGCCGCCGCCCGGGCCAGCTCCGGACGTTCCAGCAGGCAGTAGGTGTCCACCGAGTCGATGGCGTCCTCGGGAACGTAGATTGGGCGGGCCTTGCCGTACTTCGCGCATGCCTGAACCGTGAACTCGGCGGCCGATCGAGCGACGTCTGGCCCGATGCCGAGCTCGGGGAGCAGCACGGTGGCCCACTCGCGCCAGCGCGAACCGGTGCCCAGAGCGAGAGCGGCACCAGCACGGCCGCGGTGCGGGGCCGACCCACGGAAGGAACGGTTGACCTGAGCGTCCGGAAGCTGTCCACCCAGCCCCACGTCGCGGAAGTACCGGTATTGCTCGAACGTCATGTGCCGGATGTCCATCCCCAGCCGCAGCCGCGGGCTGAGCGCGTTCCTGCCGCGAGCGGCCACACGCACCGGGCGTCGATCCAGGTGCCTGTTGTCCACCAGGAAGCCGTAGAACCGGTCGATCAGACCTGACTCCTTGCCCCAGGCCGCAGCCTCGATCGGCCGCCGCTGGTGCCTGGTGCGAAGCCTCTTGTGGCCACCAGGTCGGACTCGGTGGCACTCAGCGGATCCGCCCCGCGGCCGCTCTGATGCCTGTCCAACCGGGCGGTGATCCGGCCGTAGTCGCGCATCGTCGAGGCGTCCAAGTCGGCGTACGACAACGACCTGGCCCACGAGTTCAAGGGCTCGACCGGCAGCAAGGTCTCGTCGTCCAGGTAGATCGGAGTGCCATCCGAGATTCCTCGACGCTCCAGAAGCGCAGCCACCTCGGCGCCGGAGAGGACGTCGCTCTGCAGGTACCGCTCCACCACCGCCCGATCAACCGAGAACAGCTGCACCCGCCACTCCGCTCAGAAGAGATGAGAGACGAGATGTACCAGGCGCCGGCCGTCCGCAGAGCTGATCTTCACTGTCCCGAGGGATGGGTAATGAGACAGATCTGAAACGCCCCAAGAAGAGCAAGGGCCTCCCGGAGCGCGCCTCGTAGTGGCGGAAGCGGACGGCGACCAGACCGCCGGGCGGCCGGACCCGGTAGATGCCGTCCTTGCAGCGCAAGCGGTTCCGCAAGGACACCGTCCTGATCGTGGACGGCACCCTGGTGCCCACCCGCGACCACACCGTCGCCGAGCAGTCCAAGAACTACCGGTACTCCACCAACCACTAGGTCGTCGTCGACGCCGATACCCGCCTGGTCGTCGCCGTCGGCAGCCCACTGCCCGGCAGCCGCAACGGCTGCAAGGCATGGGAGCTGTCCGGTGCCAAGGACGCCGTCGGCCGCCGCTCCACGGTCATCGCCGACGACGGCTACCGGGGCACCGGCCTCGCCATCCCGCACCGCCGCGAACCCGGCCCGACCGAACTCCCGGCCTGAAAAGAAGACCACAACCGCTCCCACCGCAAGGTCCGCGCCCGCGTCGAGCACACCCGCCTGAAGACAAGGAAGATGCTCCGACCCGGCTTACCCCGGTCCACGGGTCTCGGACCTTTGAGTTCGCCCCCTTTTTAGCCCACACGTGAGCGGAGTCCAGAACCACGCGCGGGAGTCGATGATGGCCGTCCTCTGCGCTCTGCCGCGAGTCCAAGGGGGGACGCCTGGCCTGACGTGCCGTCACCGACCTCACCCGGCACGCCGCGAGAGCGTGTCCGCTTGGATCCACCAAGCAGTCGCTTGGAAAATCCAAGCGACATCGCTAGGCTGCCTCAGCATGATCACAAGCACGCAGGACGGCTACGAACTCTCCACGGACCCGGACCGCCTCGATGTCGGCTTGGTGCACCACTGGCTGTCGACCGACGCGTTCTGGGCGCTGGGCCGCAGTCGGGAAGCCGTCGAGCGGTCCGTACGCCACTCCCTCAACTTCGCCGTCCACGACCTCGTCGGTTCCCAGGTGGCCTATGCCCGTGTCGTCACCGACTGGACTACCTTCGCGTGGCTGTGTGACGTCTACGTCGCCCCCGCGCACCGCGGTAAGGGCCTCGGTACCTGGCTTTCCCGCGCCGCTCGCGACCACCTCGCCCCCTACCGCCTCAAGCGCATCCTGCTCTCCACACGCGACGCCCACGAGGTGTATGCGAGGGCAGGCTTCACGCCCTTCCCGAACCCTGAGCACCTGATGATCCTGAGTCCGGCGCAGTGATCCGACCTCCCAGTACATTCCGGCTGACCCGGAGGGCGAGAAAGGTGACGGAGCCCGGCATGCGTGTGGTGGTCCTGTGCGGCGGAGAGAGTTCGGAACGCGATGTCTCCTTGGCCTCGGGCTGGTCGGTGGCCCGGGCCCTGCTCGAACGTGGGCACGAGGTGGTGGTGGTCGACCCAGCCGCCGCAGTGCCGCTCCTGGCTGGTCCGCTGACACCTGGTGAAGCGGTCGAGCGATCCATGGTGGGCGAGCAGCCACCGCGGCCCTCGCAGCGGCGTCGGCTGCGAGAACGCATGCACGCCGCTCTGACCGCCGGCTTCGTCCTGGATCTGCTTCGGGATGCGGGGATGGTTTTCGTGGCGCTGCACGGCGGCTGGGGTGAGGATGGGCACGTGCAGGCGCTGCTGGAGATGGCCGGTGTGGGATTCACCGGTGCGGGCAGCGCGGCATGTACGGCGGCCTGGCACAAGGGGCGGTCCCAAGCCGTGCTGGGCGCTGCAGGTGTGCCGGTGCCCGAGCGGGCGCTGTGGCGGCCCGGAACGCGCGAGGCCCCGCGGGACGTGAAGCGGCTGGTGACGGCCGGACCCGTGGTGGCAAAGCCGGTTGCGGACGGTTCCAGTGTGGCGGTTCACAAGGTCGACTCGTTCCCGCGTCTCGTGCAGGTAGCCGCCGAGGTGCATGCCGGTGAGGGCGAACTGCTGGTGGAGCCCTTCCTTCCAGGGCGGGAGTTCACCGTCGGGGTGGTCGGCGACCAGGTACTCCCCGTGGTGGAGATCGAGCTGACCACACCGGTGTTCGACTACACCGCCAAATACCAGCCGGACGCGGTCTCGGAAGTCTGTCCAGCACGTATTCCCCATGCCCTCGCCACCCGCTTGCAGGACTTGGCACTGCGCGCGCACGAGGCCCTCGGGTTCGGCAGTGGCGCATACTCCCGTACCGACTTCCGCTGTGACGGCCATGGCGAGCCGATGTGCCTAGAAGTCAACGCCCTGCCCGGCCTGACGGCGACGAGCCTGCTGCCGCGCGCGGCGGCCGGCGCCGGCTGGTCCTATCCTCACCTGATCCAGCGCATCGTCGACCTTGCCCATCCGGCCCGGCTTCCATCGCCTGCCGTGCCGCGTTAACGCGGCCTCGACACCGGTAGGAGGCATTGGGCGCTGACAAGCGGTCATCCCAGTGCCGGTCAACCCAGACCCCCCACCCAAGTAACGCAACACATCGAGCAGTGAACCTCCGCCACTTTGACGTGGCTGGTCAGCGGGGCTTGACCTCGTTTCGAGGTGCTCGTGCTGGTCGTGGGCGGCAGTCTGTGTCGTAGATCGTCCGGTGCGGGGCGGTTTCGCCGATGAGTTTACCGTCCTCGAACGGTCTATCCAGCGACACGACCGTTCTCGACAGGAGTGCCATGTCCACCGTCCAGCCAGTGATCATCACAGCCCATCAGGAGGTTCTGGTCGGCTTCTATACGAAATTGTTCGGCGATGAGGAGATCTTCCGAGTACCGGCGGAAGGCCCGGCCTTCTACCTCGGCCTGCGCATCGGCGACACCGACCTCGGGCTGGTGACCCACCAGCGGGTACGACCAGGTCCTCAACGAGGTCGTGCATGTCGGCGTAGCTGTCGACCGAGAGGGGGGGGCGCGTTCGTCCGAGACCGGGAACGGCAGCCGCTGCGTGGTCATCCCCGCAGTCTCCCAGCGGCACGCCCCGGCCGGCAGCGGCTTTTCCCCCCGGCCGTCGCGCAGCGTGCCGGGACTGAGATTTCTCCCCACCGGAATGGGCGGAATGTCGCAGATTGCAGATCCAGACACCATCGTCATTACTGATCTTTTCGTTAGTTCAGTGGGTATGACGGGCTAGCTGGTGGGAGCCTGATGTTGTGTCTTTCAAGCCTTCGCCCGTTGTCTCCAGATC
>NZ_JBEXRL010000053.1:0-7780 GCF_040613075.1 Streptomyces sp. NPDC006314
ATCAACCACAACCCACAACTGCCGTGGTCCTTCCTCGCCCACACCGGACTCACCATCCACCCACCCCACCCACCGAACTTACGAAAAGATCAGTATTTCCACTCCCGTGTCTTCGGTCGGCTGAGATTCCTCTGAGGACGGAGAAGAAGGACCACTCGTGGCATTCACGCACATGTACAAGAGGCGCATCGGCCCGTGGGGGCTCATCGCCCGCGTCACCCTCGACGTCCAGCCCGTGGAGGAGCCGCCGCGCGAGGCGCGCAGAATCGGCGACTCACGGGTCTGGTGGCTGCCGCCGCAGAGGATCGTCCCGGTGGACGAGACGTGGATGGCGTTCGGCCTCGGACTGGTGGCCGGGCAGCTCGACGCCCTCCGCGGCGGAGCCGACGCCGTGCTGGTACGGGTGGACGACTGGGACGTACCGATGCTGACCGACTACCAGGAGGAAGTCGCCGCCGCGGCCCTCATCGAGTGCCTGCGGGAGAACTACGGCATCAGCGGCGTCGAGATCGCTCTCACGTTCGACCGAGAGCGCAATCGCTACCAGTTCACCTGGGACGGGGTGCCGGCCGAGCCGGGGCCGCGGAAGCTGTAACGGCATCGCAACCCGGCGCTGGAATCCGGACAGGCGGGCCCTGCGTCTTCGCCGGTATGGAATCGCTGAACCCGCCATCCCAGCCCCGGCAGCCCGAAGGGTGCCTCGTCGTCGCGATCCGCATCCCGGTGCGGATCGTCGTCCTCGTGCTCGTCGTGCCGGTGCGGATGGCGTGGGACGCACTCGTCGTCATCGGGCGGTTCCTGCGGGACACCGTCTTCCGTCCGCTCGGCCGGGCGCTGCTGTGGGCCGGCAGGGCCCTGTTCGTGTGGCCGTTCGTGGGCCTGTGGCGCTACGTCCTGGTCCCGGTCGGCCAGGCGCTCGCCTGGCTCGCCACCGTCCTCCTCGTCGTACCGGCGGGGTGGCTCTACCGCTACGTGCTCACCCCCGTCGGGCATGCCGTCGCCTTGCTGGGCCGCGCGGTGGGAGCCGGGCTCGCCTGGGTGTACACGCGGGTTCTCCGCCCCATCGGGCACGGGGTCCTCTGGCTGCTGAAGGGCATCGGTGCCGTGCTCGCCGCCCTCGGCACCGGGGTGTACACGGCCTTCGCCTGGCTGGGGCGTTACCTGTTCGTCGTACCTGCCCGCTGGCTGTACACCTGGGTCCTCACCCCCGTGGGGCACGCCGTCGCCTGGTGCGTGCGCGGACTCGGGTGGCTGCTGGGCCTGCTCGCCACCGGCATCGGCCTGACCCTGTACTGGACCGCCCGGGTGCTCTTCGTCCTGCCCGCCGTCGCGCTGTGGCGCTGGATCCTGGCGCCCGTCGGCCGGGTCCTCGCCGTCGTCGCGCGGGAGGTGGGGGAGGCCCTCGGGCATGCCTGGCGGGTCGCGGGGCGGATCTCGCGGGCCGTCGGACGGGCGCTCGGGACCCTCTTCCGGTGGATCTTCCTGGAGCCGGTGCGCTGGGTGTACCGGACCATTCTCACCCCGGTCGGACACGTGATCCGGGATGCCGTCCTGCGGCCCGTCGCCCAGGGCGTGCGGGCGGTGGGCCGGGTCGCCCGCGAGGCGCTGACCGCGGCCCGCGACACCGCGCGGCAGGCCCGTGCCGACTTCCGGCGGATGCTCGTCGGCGAGCCCCGCCGGCCGGCCGCGGTGGACCGGCGGGAACCTGCGGCCCGCGACACACGTACTCTTGGTAGTAGTACGACCGCTCTCACGAAGGACTAGGACACTGGGCAAGCGACAGCCCGAAGGCCCGCCGCCCGCACCCGCGGTGCAGCGCATCCGACTGCGCTACACCAAGCGCGGCCGCCTGAGGTTCACCAGCCACCGAGACTTCCAGCGCGCCTTCGAGCGTGCGCTGCGCCGCGCCGAGGTGCCCATGGCGTACTCGGCGGGGTTCACGCCGCATCCGAAGGTGTCGTACGCCAATGCCGCACCCACCGGCACGGGCAGTGAGGCGGAGTATCTGGAGATCGCGCTGACCGAGCCGCGCGACCCGGAGACCCTGCGCGTCCTCCTCGACGAGTCGCTGCCCGCCGGGCTCGACGTCATCGAGGCGGTCGAGGCACGGATCTCCGGACTCGCCGACCGGCTGACGGCCTCCGTCTGGGAGCTGCGGCTGGACGGTGTCGACGCGGACGCCGCCGAGCACGCGGTCGCGGCCTTCACCAAGGCCGACACCGTCGAGGTGCAGCGCATGACCAAGAACGGCGTCCGTACCTTCGACGCCCGCCCCGCGGTCGTGAGCCTGGAAACGCACAGTTCCCCGGCTGATAGGCCGAGCGACCACCCCTGTGCGATACTGCGGCTGGTTGTTCGGCACGTGACGCCTGCCGTACGACCCGACGACGTCCTGTCCGGTCTCCGCGCCGTGGCCGACCTGGCGCCGCCGGTCCCCGCAGCGGTGACCAGGCTGGCGCAGGGGCTGTTCGATGAAGAGACCGGCACGGTGACCGACCCGCTCGCGCCCGACCGCGAGGCAGCCGAGGCCCTGACGGCCGCACCGGCTGCCGCCGCGACGGCGCCGACGCCGGAAGGTCCCGCGTAGGGACGGACGTTGTAGCGCCGCCCTCGTACTCGGGAGCCACCTGGGTCGGGCAGCGCACTGACCACAAGACTTTCGCCAGGCCGTACCGACAAGGCGTACGGAACCGGCGAGACAGGACACAGAGTGCTCCCGTGCGGCGCCCGCGCCCCGGACGGCGGCCATCGCGCTTCGCGCGGGCCGCGGACGTCAACGGTGGTCGGTCTTTTCGGACCGGCACCGGACCAGGTACGGCGCCCGGGAGCCTGACGGGAGAAATGCCCGCATGCTCGAGCCGACCGAACCCGCCGAGGGTTCCGAACTGAACACTCCCAGCGACACCCTGCCGCCGCGCAGGCGTCGCCGTGCCGCCTCCCGCCCGGCGGGCCCGCCGGGCGCGGCCGAGGCACCCACCGAGGTCACCGTGCCGGCCATACCGGCCGCGGACGCCGACGAGGTTGCCGAGGTCCTCGAGGCCGACGGTGCCGAGGAGGCGGTCGAGACGCAGGAGACCGGACAGGCTGTCGAGTCGGTGGCCGACGCGCAGGCGCCTGCCGCCGAGGAGGCCGCTTCGCCCGGCCGTCCGCGCCGCCGGGCCACGCGCCGTGCGTCCGCCCCGACGGGTTCGCCGGCAGCCGCCGAGGCCGTCGAGACCGTCGTACCGGCCGCGCCCGCCGGCACCCAGGAGCCCGCTGCCGTCGCCGAGGGCGGCGAGGTCGTCGTCGGCGAGGAGGCCGCGCCGCGCCGCGTCCGGCGCCGGGCCACCCGCAGCGTCTCCGCGCCGACCGGGGCCGAGGCAGTCACCGAGGCGCCGGGCGCCGAGAAGGCTTCCGCCCCCGCCGAGACCACCACCGCCGCGGAGACGACAGAGGCCGCCCCCGCCGGGCGTCCGCGTCGTCGGGCCGCGCGCCGCGCGTCGGCGCCCGCCGGGGCAGCCGCGTCTGCCGAGGCCGCCGAGACCGTGGTCCCGGCCGTTGCTGAGGCCGGCAAGACCCAGGAGGAGACCGGAGCCGTCGAGACGCCCGCCGCCGCCGAGGAGACCGCGCCCGCCGCGCGTCCGCGCCGCCGTGCGACCCGCCGTGCGTCCGCGCCCGCCGGTGCCCCGCAGGCCGCCGAGGAGGCGCCCGCTGCCGAGGTGGTGCCTGCCGCGGCGACCGCGGCTCCGGCCGTTACCGAAACGCCGCAGGTCGCCGAGCCCGCCGAGACCGCTGAGACCATCGAGGCCGCCGAGGAGGCAGCCCCGCGCCGTACGCGCCGCCGTGCGACCCGCCGGGTGTCCGCGCCCGCCGGTGCCCCGCAGGCCGCCGAGGAGGCGCCCGCTGCCGAGGTGGCTGCGGCAGCCGCGGCTCCGGCCGTTGAGGACGCGGCTCCGGCCGTTGAGGACGCGGCTCCGGCCGTTACCGAAACGGCGCAGGTCGCCGAGCCCGCGGAGACCGCTGAGACCGCTGAGACCGCTGAGGCCGCCGAGGAGGCAGCCCCGCGCCGTACGCGCCGCCGTGCCACCCGCCGGGTGTCCGCGCCCGCCGGTGCCCCCGTGCAGGAGGAGACCACCGTGGCCAAGGCCGACGAGCCCGCCGCCGAGGCCCGTGCGGCCGCCCAGGCGACCCCCGAGACCGCCGCCCCGCAGGCCGCCGAGCCCGAAGCCCAGGCGCAGCAGGCTTCCGACGAGGCCGGTGCCCCGCGTCGGGCCCGGCGCCGGGTCGCGCGTGCCGCCTCCGGCTTCGCCGAGCCCGCGCGGTCCGCCACGCCCAAGGCCTCCGAGGCCGCCGAGGCCCCCGAAGAAGCCGCGCCGCGCCGGCCGCGCCGGCCCGCCGTGGCCGTCTTCCAGGCGCCGGTGTTCACCGAGCCCAGGTTCCAGACCCCCGAGCGTGCCGCTGCCGAGGCGGCCGCCGAGGCCACCGAGCCCGAGGAGCCCGCCGAGCCCGCGGAGTACGCGGAGTACGCGGAGGAGCGCGCCGAGAGCGGCTCGCGCCGTCGCCGTCGCCGCCGGGGTCCGGCCCAGACCGAGGAGACGCAGGCCGTGGAGGCCGCCGCCGAGGCCGAGGAGGCGGAGGAGCCCGAGGACCTCGCCGAGGACCTCGCCGAGGCCGAGGAGGCCGAGGAGGCGGAGGGAGCCGAGGGCTTCGAGGAGTCCGGCTCGCGCCGCCGTCGCCGCCGTGGCGGCCGTCGTCGTCGCCGTGGCGAGGCCGCCGAGGGTGAGGGCGCGGAGCCCGACGCCGACGAACTGGCCGCAGAGCAGGCCGCGCAGGACGCCGAGGACACCGCCGAGCAGGAGGAAGAGGACGACGAGGAGGCTGGGGGCGACGAGTCCGGCGGTTCCAGCGCCAGCAGCCGTCGCCGCCGTCGCCGCCGCCGTCGCGCCGGTGAAACCTCCGTCGACACCGAACCGACCCCCGACGACCCGGAGCGCACGGTCGTCAAGGTCCGCGAGCCCCGCAAGCCCGCCGAGCCGTCCGACGAGGTGCAGTCCATCAAGGGCTCGACCCGTCTGGAGGCCAAGAAGCAGCGCCGCCGGGAAGGCCGCGAGCAGGGGCGCCGACGTGTCCCGATCATCACCGAGGCCGAGTTCCTGGCCCGCCGTGAGGCCGTCGAGCGTGTGATGGTCGTCCGCCAGCACGGCGACCGTACGCAGATCGGCGTTCTGGAGGACGGCGTACTCGTCGAGCACTACGTCAACAAGGAGCAGGCCACCTCGTACGTCGGCAACGTCTACCTGGGCAAGGTCCAGAACGTGCTGCCGTCGATGGAGGCCGCCTTCATCGACATCGGCAAGGGCCGCAACGCGGTTCTCTACGCCGGTGAGGTCAACTTCGAGGCGCTCGGCATGGCCAACGGGCCGCGCCGCATCGAGGCCGCCCTCAAGTCGGGCCAGTCCGTGCTCGTCCAGGTGACGAAGGACCCGATCGGGCACAAGGGCGCGCGTCTGACCAGCCAGGTCTCCCTCCCGGGCCGCTACCTCGTGTATGTCCCCGAGGGCTCGATGACCGGTATCAGCCGTAAGCTGCCCGACACCGAGCGGGCCCGGCTGAAGACCATCCTCAAGAAGATCGTCCCCGAGGACGCGGGCGTCATCGTGCGCACCGCCGCCGAGGGCGCGAGCGAGGACGAGCTGCGCCGGGACGTCGAGCGGCTGCAGGCGCAGTGGGAGGACATCCAGAAGAAGTCGAAGAACGGCAACGCCCCGACGCTGCTGTACGGCGAGCCGGACATGACCGTCCGGGTCGTGCGCGACATCTTCAACGAGGACTTCTCCAAGGTCGTCGTCAGCGGTGACGAGGCATGGCAGACGATCCACGGGTACGTCTCCCACGTGGCCCCGGACCTCGCCGACCGCCTGTCCAAGTGGACCTCCGAGGTCGACGTCTTCGCCACCTACCGGATCGACGAGCAGCTCGCCAAGGCGCTGGACCGCAAGGTCTGGCTGCCCAGCGGCGGTTCCCTGGTGATCGACCGGACCGAGGCGATGGTCGTCGTCGACGTCAACACCGGCAAGTTCACCGGCCAGGGCGGCAACCTCGAGGAGACCGTCACCAGGAACAACCTGGAGGCGGCCGAGGAGATCGTGCGCCAGCTGCGGCTGCGCGACCTCGGCGGCATCATCGTGATCGACTTCATCGACATGGTGCTCGAGTCCAACCGGGACCTGGTGCTGCGGCGCCTGCTGGAGTGCCTGGGCCGTGACCGCACGAAGCACCAGGTGGCCGAGGTGACCTCGCTGGGTCTGGTGCAGATGACCCGTAAGCGGGTCGGTCAGGGTCTGCTGGAGTCCTTCTCCGAGACCTGCGTCCACTGCAACGGCCGCGGTGTCATCGTGCACATGGAGCAGCCGACCTCCAGTGGAGGCGGCGGCAAGCGCAAGAAGCGCGGGCGCGGTGGCGACGGGCAGGAGCACGTGCACGAGACCGCCGCGGTGGTCGTGGAGACCGGCGAGGCCGTCGAGCCGGAGGTGGAGACCGCCGTCGAGGTGGCCGCCGAGCTGGCCGAGCCCGTCGCGCTGCCCGCGCCCGACTTCGCGCCGGACGAGGAGCTGTACAGCAGCGTCGCCGAGGCGGAGGCGGCGGCCACCCGTGGCCGTACGCGGCGCCGGGCGAGCCGCCGGGCGTCGGCTCCGGCCGGTGCCCCCAAGGCGGAGAAGGCCGAGCGGGCGAGGGCGGAGACTCAGCAGGAGCAGGCCGCGCTGCCCGAGGCCGCTGTCGCCGCCGAGGCCCCCACCGCGCAGGACGTCAGCGCCGCCGAGGCTGCCGCGCGTCCGGTGCAGCCGGAGCCGGCCGCCGAGGCGCTGGCCGAGCCCGCGGCCGCTGAGGACCAGGTGGTTCCGGCGCCGCAGGCCGAGGCCGTCGAGGAAGCCGCGCCCAAGGGCCGTACGCGCCGTCGGGCGACCCGCAAGGTGTCTGCCCCGGCCGGTTCCCCCGCAGGTGCCGAGGCGGCCGTGGTGACGGTGCCCGAGGCCGCGCCCGCCGCCGAGGCTCCGGCGGAGCGGCCGGAGCCCCAGGCCCCGGCCGAGGCGCCCGCCGAGAGCGGCGCCCCTGTCGAGCAGGCGCCCGCCGAGAGCGCCGCCCCGGCCCGGCCGCGCCGCCGTGCCGTGCGCAAGGCCACCGCGCCGACCGCGTCCGAGGAGGCGGCCGTCGTGGTCGTCCCGTCGGCCGCGGCGGAGGAGGCCCCGGTGGCCGAGACGCCCGCCGAGGACACGGCGGAGACGGCCACTGCGGCCAAGAAGACCGCCCGCAAGGCGGCCAAGAAGGCGACGGCGAAGAAGGCCGCCACCAAGAAGACGGCGGCCAAGAAGACGGCGGCCAAGAAGACGGCCGCCAAGAAGACGACGGCCAAGAAGGCGGCCAAGACCGCCAAGACGGCCGCCGCGAAGTCGACGGCGAAGAAGGCCACCACGGTCTCCACTGCCGCAGACGAGGGCTGAGTCTCGTCCCACTGAGTGTGGTCCTGTCGCCTCGGACAGGACCACACCGTTTTTCGGGCCCCGGAGCCGAGTGGTTCTCGGGGCCCGGCGCCGAGTTGCGACGGACCGTGCCTCGGCACAGCTGTGCCGCCGGTCTCCCCACCCTGCCTTCGGGGAGATCCGCGGAAAGGGAAACGAAGGAGAGAACCCGCGATGATAGGCCTGATACTGGCGGCCGGCGCCGGGCGGCGTCTGCGCCCCTACACCGACACCCTGCCCAAGGCTCTGGTGCCGGTGGGTCCTGAGGGCGCGGAGGATTCCCT
>NZ_JBEXRL010000054.1:0-7050 GCF_040613075.1 Streptomyces sp. NPDC006314
CGTCCTGCCCGCCCCCGGCCCCGACGGCCCCGCCCACCTCCTCCTCGAAGACCTCCACGACCTGGACCACCCGCACGCCCCAGACAGCGCGTCACCGCAGGCCACGGCCCCCCTCCCGGCCGACCCCGCCTACGTCATCTACACCTCGGGCTCCACCGGACGCCCCAAGGGCGTCGTCGTCACCCACGCCAACCTCGCCAACCTCCTCACCGCCATCCACCACCGACTCCCCCTCACCCCCACCGACCGATGGCTGGCCCTGGCCACCGTGGCCTTCGACATGTCCCCGCTGGAGCTGTTCGGGCCGATCACCCAGGGCGCACGGGTGGTCATCGCCCCTGCGGAGGAGGCCAAGGACCCCGCCGCACTGGCCCGCATGATCACCTCCAACGGCATCACCGTCATGCAGGCAACCCCCACCACCTGGCAGATGCTCACCGCCCACGCCCCCCACGCCCTCGACGGCCTGCGCAAACTCACCGGCGGCGAAGCCCTGCCCCCCGCCCTCGCCCACCAGCTCCGCACGGCCGACGGCAGCGCGCTCAACCTCTACGGACCGACCGAGGCGACCATCTGGGCCACGGCGACCCGCCTCGCGGCGGACGACGACGGCATCTCGATCGGCACCCCCCTCGCCAACGTGCGTGTGTATGTGCTGGATGAGGGTTTGGATGTGGTGCCTGTTGGTGTGGTGGGTGAGTTGTACATCGCGGGTGAGGGTGTTGCTCGTGGGTATGTGGGCCGGCCGGATTTGACGGCGGGTCGGTTCGTGGCGGATGTGTTCGGTCCTGCGGGTGCGCGGATGTATCGCACGGGTGATGTGGTGCGGTGGCGTGCTGATGGGGAGTTGGAGTATCTGGGTCGTTCGGATGACCAGGTGAAGGTGCGTGGTTTCCGGATCGAGCTGGGTGAGATCGAGTCGGTGTTGGTGGGGCATGGGTCGGTGGCTCATGCGGCGGTGGTGGTGCGTGAGGACCGGCCGGGGGACCGGCGGCTGGTGGCGTATGTGGTGCCGGCTGTGGGTGTGGCGGGTTCGGGTGTGGTGGGTGGGTTGCGTGCTCTGGTGCGGCGTGTGCTGCCGGAGTACATGGTGCCGGCGGCGTTTGTGGTGCTGGATGTGCTGCCGTTGACGGCGAACGGGAAGCTGGACCGTCGTGGGCTTCCGGTGCCGGATTACGGGGTGGAGGGTGCGGGTCGTGGTCCGCGGGATGTGCGGGAGGAGGTGTTGTGTTCGCTGTTCGCGGATGTGCTGGGGGTGGAGCGGGTCGGGATTGATGACAGTTTCTTCGATCTGGGCGGGCATTCTCTGCTGGCGACGCGGCTGGCGAGCCGGGTGCGGTCGGTGTTGGGCTGGGAGTTGCATCTGCGGGCGTTGTTCGACACGCCGACGGTTGCGGGTCTGGTTCAGGGGATGGACGGGGTGGATGGTGTGCGTCCGCCGGTGACGGCTGTGGGGGCTCAGGGGTCGGGGCTGGTGCCGGTGTCGTTCGCGCAGCGTCGGCTGTGGTTCCTGGGTCGGCTGGGCACGCTCGGCTCTGCTTACAACATTCCCCTGACCGTCCGCCTGACGGGGGCGCTGGACGAGGCGGCTCTGCGCGCGGCGGTGGGTGATGTGGCCGACCGGCATGAGGTGTTGCGGACGCTGATCGTCGAGGAGGCGGGTGAGCCGTTCCAGGAGGTCCGCCCGCCTGGGCAGGCCGTGCCGTTCGAGAGCGTCGCCTGCTCGCAGGACGAGCTGGCCGACAGGCTCGCGGAGGCCGGCCGTCACGTGTTCGACCTCGCGGTGGAGTTCCCGCTGCGGGTGACGCTCTTTCGTCTCGCGGACGACGCGTGGGTGCTGCTGGTGCTGACCCATCACATCGCCTCGGACGGCTGGTCCGCGACGCCGTTCCTGAGGGACCTCGGGCAGGCATACACCTCACGCGTGAATGCTGGTGCCGCGCCGGTGTGGGAGGAGCTGCCGGTCCAGTACGCCGACTACACCCTCTGGCAGCAGAACCTCCTCGGCGATCCCGCCGACCATGAGTCCTTGTTCGCGCGGCAGCTGGAGTATTGGAAGCAGGCTCTGGCCGGGGCTCCGGAGGAGCTGGTCCTTCCTGTCGACCGGCCGCGGCCGGTGGAGCCCTCGCATCATGGTGAACTCGCCGCGTTCGAGGTCGACGCGGGCACGCACGCGCGTCTCGCCGGGCTGGCACGGTCGACGAGCACGAGCATGTTCATGGTCTTCCAGGCCGCGATCGCCGCCACCCTGACCCGGCTCGGGGCCGGCAATGACATCCCTATCGGGATCCCGATCGCGGGGCGGACCGACGACGCCCTGGAGGACCTCGTCGGGTTCTTCGTCAACACCCTGGTCCTGCGCACGGATACCTCGGGTGATCCCTCGTTCCGGGATCTGCTGGCCCGGGTCCGGGACACCGATCTTGCGGCTTACGCGCATCAGGACCTGCCGTTCGAGTCCCTGGTCGAGGCGGTCAATCCGCAGCGGAGTCTGGCCCGGCATCCCCTGTTCCAGGTGACGCTGGCCTACCACAACACCAGCCAGGCCCGCCTGACCCTGCCCGGCCTGACCGCACACACCCTCCCGCCCACCACCGAAACCGCCAAAACCGACCTCACCTTCAACATCCTCGAACGGGACTTCAAGGCAGGTGACGAAGCCCTCCGAGGCGCCCTGCAGTACGCGACGGACCTGTTCGACCGGGCGACGGCCGAACGCATCACCGCCGCGCTCACCCGGCTGCTCACCGCAGCCGCCGAAGCACCCGACGCACCCCTGCACACCCTGGAGATCCTCTCGGACCAGGAACGCCGGCAGCTCCTGGGGGAGGGGGCTGCCTCGGACCGCGGATCGAACACGGACGTCCTGCCCGCTCTGTTCGAGGGGCAGGTGGCCGGTCGTGGGGATGCGGTGGCGGTGACGTGTGGGGGGGTGTCTCTGTCGTACGGGGAGTTGAACGCGCGGGCGAATCGTCTGGCGCATCATCTGATCGCCCGGGGGGCGGGTGCGGAGCGGACGGTGGCGTTGATGCTGCCGCGTTCGGTGGACATGGTGGTGGCGATCCTGGGTGTGCTGAAGTCGGGGGCGGCGTATCTGCCGGTCGATCCGGAGTATCCGGCGGAGCGGATCGCGTACATGTTGGAGGACGCGAGGCCGTTGCTGACGTTGGATGCGTTGCCGGACCTGGAGGGGTTCCCGGACACGGATCCCGGTGTGCGGATCGATCCGGAGCACCCCGCGTACACGATCTACACCTCGGGGTCCACGGGCCGCCCCAAGGGCGTCATCGTCACCCACCGGAACGTATGCCGACTGTTCGCGGTCGCGCAGGAGCACTTCTCGTTCGGACCGGACGACGTGTGGACGCTGTTCCACTCCTACGCCTTCGACTTCTCCGTCTGGGAGATCTGGGGCGCACTCCTCCACGGCGGCCGCCTGGTCGTCGTACCCCAGCTCATCAGCCGGTCACCCGCGAGCTTCCTCGAACTCCTCGTCGGCGAGGGCGTGACGGTCCTCAACCAGACGCCCTCCGCGTTCCTGCAGCTCACCCAGGCGGCCCGTGAGAACCGCGCCCTCGCGGACGCGCTCGTGCTGCGCCACGTCGTGTTCGGAGGCGAGAAGCTCGAACTTCCCTCGCTGGCGGACTGGTACGAGATCCGGCCCACGGACACTCCGCTCCTCGTCAACATGTACGGAATCACCGAGACGACCGTCCACGTCAGTCATCTGCCGCTGGCCGAGGAGATGACCCGCGCCGGGGGCGGCAGCCTCATCGGACGGCCCCTCGGCGATCTGCGCGCCTACGTGCTCGACGATCTGCTGTGCCCGGTTCCGGTCGGCGTGGCCGGCGAACTGTACGTCGCGGGAGCCGGCCTGGCCCGTGGCTACCGGGACCGCGCGGCCCTCACCGCCACACGGTTCGTCGCCGACGCGTTCGCCCCGGGCGGCGGCCGCATGTACCGGACGGGCGACGTGGTGCGCTGGACCGCCGACGGCGGCCTGGAGTTCGTCGGCCGTGCCGACGACCAGGTCAAGGTACGAGGATTCCGGATTGAGCTCGGTGAGATCGAGGCCGCGATCGGCAGTGACCCTGACGTCGTCCACTGCGCGGTGATCGTGCGGGAGGACCGCCCCGGCGACCAGCGGATCGTCGCTTACGTCGTTCCCCGCGAAGGCCGCGAGGCGGATCCGGCCGGGCTGCGCCGTCGGCTCCGGAAGACGCTGCCCGACCACATGGTGCCCTCGGCGGTCGTCCCCGTGGTCCGGCTGCCGCTGACGGCCAACGGGAAGCTCGACCGCAAGGCGCTTCCGGTGCCGGACCAGGCACCTGCCGCGATCGGCGGCCGGGGCCCGCGCACCCCGCACGAAGAGGTCCTGTGTGACCTGTTCGCCGAGGTGCTGGGTCTGGAGGAGATCGGCATCGACGACGACTTCTTCGACCTCGGCGGTCACTCGATCCTGGCCACCCGTCTGGTCAGCCGGGTCCGCAACCGGCTCGGCGTCGAGCTGCCCATCCGCGCGATGTTCGACACCCCCACCGTGGCCGGCATCGCCTCGCACATCGCCCAGCCGCAGGCACCCAGGCGGCCCGCCCTGACTGCGCGGCGCCGTCCCAGCGCAGCCCGTTGACGGCTCCTCGGCGCGGCTCTTCCCCTCTCACGTGATCCCTGTGGAGTTCTGATGATCCCTCTCTCGTTTGCGCAGCGTCGGCTGTGGTTCCTGGGCCGCTTCGGTGCGGCGGGCTCGGCCTACAACATGCCGTCCGTGATCCGCCTGACCGGCACCTTGGACGTGGCTTCCCTCAAGGCGGCGGTCGGTGATGTGACCGACCGGCACGAGGTGCTGCGGACGCTGATCGTCGAGGAGGAGTGTGAGCCGTTCCAGGACGTCCGCCCGGCCGGGCAGGCCGTGCCGTTCGAGACGGTCCCCTGCACGCAGGACAAACTGGCCGGCGAGGTGGCGGAGGCCTGCCGGTACGTGTTCGACCTCGCGGTGGAGCTGCCGCTGCGGGTGACGCTCTTCCGGGTCGGGGAGAGCGAGTGGGTGCTGCTGGTGCTGATGCACCACATCGCCTCAGACGGCTGGTCCACGGGGCCGTTCCTGAGGGACCTCGGACAGGCGTACGCCTCGCGCGTGAACGGCGGTTCCGCCCCGGAGTGGGAGGAGCTGCCGGTCCAGTACGCCGACTACACCCTCTGGCAGCGCGACCTGCTCGGCGACCCCGCCGACCCGGAGTCCCTGTTCGCGCAGCAGCTGGAGTACTGGAAGGACAAGCTGGCCGGCGTGCCCGAGGAACTGGCACTGCCGCTGGACCGGCCGCGGCAAGCGGAGCCGTCCCACGACGGAGCGCTCACCGTGTTCGAGGTGGACGCGGACACGCACGGGCGCCTGGTGGCGCTGACGCGGTCGACGAACACGAGCATGTTCATGGTCTTCCAGGCCGCGATCGCCGCGACCCTGACGAGGCTGGGCGCGGGCGCCGACATTCCGATCGGCATCCCCATCGCGGGACGCACCGACGACGCCTTGGAGGACCTCGTCGGGTTCTTCGTCAACACCCTGGTCCTGCGCACGGATACCTCGGGTGATCCCTCGTTCCGGGATCTGCTGGCCCGGGTCCGGGACACCGATCTTGCGGCTTACGCGCATCAGGACCTGCCGTTCGAGTCCCTGGTCGAGGCCGTCAACCCGCAGCGCACTCTCGCCCGCCACCCCCTCTTCCAGGTCATGCTCGCGTACCACAACAATGCACGGGCCACCCTGGAACTGCCGGGCCTGGAACTCGAAGCCGTACCGGGCACCGAGGCGGCGGCCCTCTTCGACCTGGCGTTCAACATCGCCGAGTCCCATGACGAGGGCTCCGAGCCGGCGGGCATCAGCGGCGGCCTCCTGTACGCGACGGACCTGTTCGACCGGGCGACGGCCGAGCGGATCACGACGTACCTCACCCGGCTCCTCACCACAGCCGTCGAACACCCCGACCTCCCCCTCCACGCCTTGGAGATCCTGTCGGCCGACGAACGCGCCAAGCTCGCCGAGATCGGCACGGGCCCCACCACGCCGGACGCTGAGCCCCGGCTCCTGCTCCCCGCTCTGTTCGAGGGGCAGGCGGCCGGTCGTGGGGATGCGGTGGCGGTGACGTGTGAGGGGGTGTCTCTGTCGTACGGGGAGTTGAACGCGCGGGCGAATCGTCTGGCGCATCATCTGATCGCCCGGGGGGCGGGTGCGGAGCGGACGGTGGCGTTGATGCTGCCGCGTTCGGTGGACATGGTGGTGGCGCTCCTGGGTGTGCTGAAGTCGGGGGCGGCGTATCTGCCGGTCGATCCGGAGTATCCGGCGGAGCGGATCGCGTACATGTTGGAGGACGCGAGGCCGTTGCTGACGTTGGATGCGTTGCCGGACCTGGAGGGGTTCCCGGACACGGATCCCGGTGTGCGGATCGATCCGGAGCACCCCGCGTACACGATCTACACCTCGGGGTCCACGGGCCGCCCCAAGGGCGTCATCGTCACCCACAAGGGAATCCCGAACCTCGTCTCCAGCAAGATCAAGGGCTTTGGCGTCAGCCCGGGAGACAGGATGCTCCAGTTCGCGTCCCTCGGCTTCGACGCGGCGTTCATGGAGATCAGCGTCTCGCTGCTGGCGGGCGCCACGCTGGTGCTCGCCCCGACGGAGAAGCTGCACGACGGGGAGGCGCTCACGGAGCTCCTCACGCGCGAACGCGTCACGCACGCCCTGATCCCGCCGGCCCTGCTGCCCGCCCTCACGCCCGAGCGGATGCCCGACTTCACCCTCATCGTGGCGGGCGACGCGTGCTCCGCGGACACGGTGGCGACGTGGTCCCGCGGACGGCGCATGATCAACGCCTACGGGCCGAGTGAATACACCGTGTGCGTGTCGATGAGCTCTCCGCTCGAAGGCGCGGGCAAGCCGCCCATTGGGGTTCCGGTGGGGAATACGCGGGTGTATGTGCTGGACGGGTCGTTGTCGGTGGTCCCGGTGGGTGTGGCGGGTGAGTTGTATGTGGCGGGTGCGGGTCTGGCCCGGGG
>NZ_JBEXRL010000055.1:0-6053 GCF_040613075.1 Streptomyces sp. NPDC006314
GCCCACGCGCCCGCCGAACCGCCGCCGCTGGAGCGCCTGGGCAACAACCTCAGCGACGGCCTGCAGGCCACAGGCACCGAACTCACCCACTTCGCCGGGGGCGTCCTCAAGGGCACGGCCGGCCTGGCCAACTTCGTCCGCGGCCTGAACCCCATGGACCCCTACAACCTCACCCACCCGGCCGCCTACCTCCAGAACGTCAGCATGACGCTCTCCGGCCTGGCCTCCACCACCGCCCACCCCGAACGGACCGCGAAGACCATGTGGGACGAGTTCCGCAAGGACCCGTCCGAGTTCGGCGGCCGCCTCCTGCCCCAGTTGGTCGGCACGGACGGAATCGGCATGGAGGCCGGCCTGGCGAAGGACGCGGCGGAAGCGGGCCTCACCCGCCAGGCGGCGGAGGCGGCGGCGACTCGGGAGGCGCGGGCGGGGGCGGAGGACGCCGCAGGAACCACGGGGCGTGGCCGGGTGAACGAGGACCCGCACCAGCCCTCCCGCGAGAGCGACTCGGTGGTGAGCAAGGGCACCGACCCCGTCGACCTCGCCACCGGCAGGATGTACCTGCCGCAGACGGACGCCACGCTCCCCGGCACGCTGCCCCTCCTCCTGACCCGGCGGGTGGAGTCCGGTTACCACCTCGGCCGCTGGTTCGGCCCGTCCTGGTCCTCCACCCTGGACCAGCGCCTGGAGATCGACGCGGAAGGAGTCGTCTTCGTCACGGAGGACGGCCTGCTCCTGTCGTACCCCCACCCGGCACCCGGCGTACCGACTCTCCCCAGCCACGGCCCCCGCCTCCCCCTGGACCGGGTGAACGGCGGCTACACCATCACCGACCCTCGCTCCGGCCGGGTGCGGCACTTCGCCGACCGAGGCGCCGACCTGGCAGTCCTCGAACAGGTAGACGACCGCAACGGCAACTGGATCACCTTCGAGTACGACGCGGAGGGCACCCCGCTCGGCGTCTTCACGAGCAGCGGCCAGGGCATCCGCATCAGGACGGACTCCGGCCGCGTCACGGCGTACCACCTGGCCGCCACGGGCGAAGAGCTGAAACGCTTCGCCTACACGGACGGCAACCTCACGGAGGTCGTCAACTCCTCCGGCCTGCCGCTCCGCTTCACTTACGACGAGGCAGGCAGGGTCACGTCCTGGACGGACACGAACGACCGCAGCTACACCTACGAGTACGACGACCGTGACCGCTGCATCGCGGAGGGCGGTGCGGCGGGCCACATGGCGTTGCGCCTGTCATACGGGGACCCGGACCCGACGACGGGCCTGCGAACCACCACGGCGACGACGGGCGAGGGCCACACCCGCCGCTATCTGGTCAACGACAGATGGCAGGTGGTCGCGGAGACCGACGCCCTGGGCGCGACCACCCGCTACCACCGCGACCGCTACAACCGCCTTCTCTCCACGACGGACCCGCTGGGCCACACGACGACGTTCGACTACGACGACGCGGGCAACCTCAGGCGGGTGGTCCGCCCGGACGGCCGCGAGGCGAGGGCGGAGTACAACGCCCTGGGCCTGCCGGTGAAGATGGTCAACCCGGATGGCACGGTGATCCGCCAGACGTACGACGAGCGGGGCAACCGCACGTCGGTGACGGACCAGGCGGGGCGGACGACCCGCTTCACGTACACGGAGGCCGGCCACCTGACCTCGGTGACCGACCCACTCGGTAATACGACGCGGGTGATCTGCGACCGCGCCGGACTCGCGATGGAGATAACGGACCCACTCGGCGCGACCACGCGCTACGAACGCAACGCCCTCGGCCGCCCGACCGCGATCACGGATCCGACCGGCGCGACGACACGACTGGAGTGGTCGGTCGAGGGCCACTTGACCCGCCGTACGGCCCCCGACGGCACGACGGAGACGTGGACGTACGACGGCGAGGGCAACTGCACCAGCCACACCGACCCGCTGGGCGGCGTCTCCCACTACGAGTACACCCACTTCGACCTGCTGACGGCCCGGACGGGCCCGGACGGCGTCCGCTACGAGTTCACCCACGACACGGAGCTACGCCTGACGCAGGTCACGAACCCACAGGGCCTGGCGTGGACGTACGAGTACGACGCGGCCGGCCGCCTGCTGTCGGAGACGGACTTCGACGACCGCATGCTGACGTACGAGTACGACGCGGCGAGCCGCCTCATCGGACGGCGGAACGCACTCGGCGAGGTGACGTCCTTCGAACGCAACGAACTCGGCCAGGTGCTCCGCAAGAACGCGTCAGGTCAGGTCACGACGTACGCCTACGACCTGACCGACCAACTCGCCCAGGCC
The DNA here is from genome assembly GCF_040613075.1 of Streptomyces sp. NPDC006314. Taxonomy (NCBI): domain Bacteria; kingdom Bacillati; phylum Actinomycetota; class Actinomycetes; order Kitasatosporales; family Streptomycetaceae; genus Streptomyces; species Streptomyces sp. NPDC006314. The sequence continues at coordinate 2,302 of NZ_JBEXRL010000055.1, forward strand.
ACAGGCGCGGACGGCACGACCCTGACCCTGCTGCGCGACCGCCACGGCCGCCTGCACTCGGAGACGGTCGACGGCCGCACGGTGACGTACACGTACGACACCCTGGGCCGCCGCACGTCCCGCACGACGCCCACGGGGGCCAGGACGACGTGGTCGTACGACGCTTGCGGGCGCCGCACGGGCATGGTCGCGTCGGGCCGTGCGATCGACTTCACGTACGACGATGCGGGCCGTGAACTGTCCCGCCGCATCGGCGAAGCCATCGCCTTGGAGCACACCTTCGACGCACTGGGCCGCCTGACCACCCAGTCGGTGACCGGCGCCGAGGGCCGCACGGTCCAGCACCGGACGTACACCTACCGAGCCGACGGCAACTTGATCGGCATCGACGACCTACTCACCGGCTCCCGGCGCTTCGACCTGGACACGACGGGGCGGGTGACAGCCGTCCATGCGGCGAACTGGACGGAGCGATACGCCTACGACGAGGCAGGCAACCAGACCCAGGCGTCCTGGCCGTCGGACCACCCGGGCGGCGAGGCAACGGGTGCGCGCTCCTACGTGGGCACCCGCATCACCCGAGCCGGCAACGTCCGCTACGAACACGACGCCCTGGGCCGCATCACCCTCCGCCAGAAAACCCGGCTGTCCCGCAAACCGGACACCTGGCGCTACGAATGGGACGCCGAGGACCGCCTGACCTCGGTGGTGACCCCCGACGGCACCCGCTGGCGCTACACGTACGACCCCCTGGGCCGGCGCACGGCGAAACTCCGCCTGGCGGACGACGGCGAAACGGTGCTGGAGAGGGTGGACTTCACCTGGGACGGCACCACCCTCTGCGAACAAACGACCACGTCCCCCGACCTCCCCAACCCGGTCACCCTCACCTGGGACCACCAAGGCCTGCGCCCGTTGTCCCAAACGGAACGCATCACGGCAGCCGACGCCCCACAGGAGGAAATCGACTCCCGATTCTTCGCCATAGTCACCGACCTGGTCGGCACACCGAGCGAACTCGTCGACGAACAAGGCGACATCGCCTGGCGCACCCGCAGCACCCTGTGGGGAACAACGGCATGGGCGACGGACAGCACGACGTACACGCCCCTACGCTTCCCGGGCCAGTACCACGACCCCGAAACGGGACTCCACTACAACTACTTCCGCCACTACGACCCGGAAACGGCCCGGTACCTCACCCCTGATCCACTCGGCCTCACCCCCGCACCCAACCCAGCCACTTACGTTAACAACCCACATATGTGGACTGACGCTCTGGGATTGGCACCGGAATGCACTCCCGAAACAGGCAGTAACCGAGGACAAGCGGGTGAACCCGCATCCGGCCTTGAGCGTCGGGGTGCGAACACAGGCCCCTTTTCTGAGTTGCAGGTCGCCATGCAGAAGCGCGTCGTCCACCAAGTGGCCGAACAGGCTGGAGTCGGACTTGAAGGGGTGAAGGTAAAGATCAATCGAGACACGGACCTTATCGGACGTGGGCTATATGGACACACATCACCCGACGGAACGATCACACTCTATCCAGACGCTTTCACCTCTAAGGAAGATCTGGTCCGTACAATCGGGCACGAGCGAATGCATGTGATGCAGGTCGGAGTGTACGGTCGCGCCTCCTCTCTAGAGCAGGAGGCCGCATGGGAGCGAGCAGCCTATGGCTCAGAAGACCAGTTCTGGAACTTCTACAACGGAAGATTGGGCTGATGACTAACCGCACCGCCTGGCTAAAGGCGCTTTCACAAGTCGACGCCTACCCCGAGGGGACGGCCGCCGTCGCCTGCCCGAACTGCGGGCTGAATCAACTCAAAACTCGCTACGTCGCGGACTCAGAAACACGCGTGGGCTATGCCCTCATATGGTGCGACGCATGCCTTCATGGCATTTCCGTCTCCCGCGTCAGAGCCCCGGACGGAGTACCGATTTGGCCAATCGAAGACCCAGCTTCGGTAGCCGGCATCCCAGACTTCGAGCGGGACGAGTAAGCGATGGCAAGGAAACTGCCACCAGGGAAGTCAATGACAGACCAAGCCTGACGTCATCCCAGGCGGAGCGGGCGGGGCAGCCCTCTACCCACTCCGCGATCTCTCACGCCGCAGCGAACAGCTGCGTCGCGCCCGTGGCGTGCACGGCTCGCTGGGCCCAGACTTCCAGTTGGTTCAGGTCCGTGCAGGCCTCGACCCGCTCGCGGACGTCCTCAGGCACCGGAATGCCTCGCCATTCCAGGACGCGGAGGACCATCTCGGCTTTCGCCTCGGCCCGGCCTTGCTCCCGGCCTTCCTCGCGCACCTGCTCGGCCAGCGGGTGTCGCCAGAAGTACTGGATCGCCGTCATCAGGTCCCTCCACATCTGCTTCGCCTGGGGGTCTGTCAGGCATGAGTCGACGAACTGCACGAAGACTGCGGCACTGTCGGCATCGATGGTCCGCAGAGCCGTGGCCAGGGATTCCAGTATGGCCGGAGCCTGCGGGCCACGCCCGTGCGTCATCGCCGAGAGCACCGCAAGGGGTACGTTCCGTTCGGCCTGCCGCTCGTCCGCGATCACCGGCACGTTGTCCGGACCCAGCACGAGCGGCCGTGCCACCAGGGAGTCCCAGCCGGGGAAGCCGAACCGGATCGGACGCGACGCCCACTTCGCCGTCGAGCTGCTCTGGGTGATGACGATGAGCACAGGCTCACAGCGGTACTTCTCGTACAGGTGGGAAAGGTAGTACGGACAGCTGTCTGCGCCACTCCGCTCGTCGGCGCTCGCCGCTCAAGAACGACTCCGCCGGGCCCGGAGTCAACGGGATCCAGGACCCACGTTGCGATCCGGAACACGCCGATGTGATGATCCGTTCGTGGATGTGCATGGGGGAAACGCCGGACCGAGGGCACAAACGCCAAGGTCGCGGCTGTACGACTACATGAACCTGGCCCGTACCGACCAGTGGGACACAACCGCGCCGAAAGCGGCCGAGGACACCGGTTTGCCTGAGCGTGCAGCAACTTTCCCCGATGCCTCGGACGCGGCCGAGCGCAGGCGGCGTGAGTTCGCCGCCCTGCTGGGCGAGTTCCGCCGTACGCCGGTGCTCGTGCCGGTGGACGATGACGACACCCTTCTGACGGCTGATCTCGGTGGCGTTCGCTGGATCTACGCCTTCTCGGACGAGTCGGCCCTGGCCCGTTTCGCGCTCGCGCGGGGTGAGGGCCACCGGGAGTGGGCGTACCAGCGGTGGCTCGGTGCGCGTCTGTTGGACGTGACGGTGCCGGCGGTGGGGGTGCCGTGCGGGGTGGCGCTGGACTGTGCGGACGGGGAGGACGGGATGGTCTTTCCGCCGGTGCGCGGGGTCGTGCCGGACGAGGTGGCGGTCGACGTCGAGGCGGGGACGGGGGACGAGAAATGACTGGCGGCGGCAAGGATCTGGCGACGGAGGGGCTCGGTCTGATCGCCAAGGGCCTGACGGACGCGCTGGGCGAGCTGAAGGAACTGGGCATGGTCGGCGAGGCCGGTGCCGGACGCGGCTTCTCCGACATCGCGCTGTCCGGGCTGGAGCTCGGGCACGAGGGGCTGACGGACGAGTTCACGTCGTTCTGCGAGCGCTGGGAGTGGGGGGTGCGGTCGCTGATCAACGAGGGCAACGGGTTCGCCCTGAAGACGGGCCTGGCGGCGGGCACGTACTACGAGACCGACCAGTACGTCGAGGGCACCTTCAAGGTCGTCGAGAACGCGGCCATCGGCAATCCGTACGCCTC
>NZ_JBEXRL010000056.1:0-5461 GCF_040613075.1 Streptomyces sp. NPDC006314
GGTGGGGGTGGGGTGGAGCCTGTCGTCGAGGATGTGGATGCCGACGTGGTGGATGGGGTGGCCGATGGTGGGGTTGTCGGGCCAGTGGGTGGGGGGTCCGGTGAGTTGGTGGGAGGTGGCGTGGTGGGTTTCGGAGGGGCCGTACTGGTTCTCGAGGAGGACGTTGTCGAGGGATTCCAGGAAGGCGCGTACATCGGCCGTCAACCGCAACACCTCACCGGACACCAGGATCTCCCGCAGCGCCGAGAGCCCCGGAGCCGGCAACGGCTCGGGCGGTGCGCCCGCCGCCACGGCGAGCTGCTGGAGCAGTGACGGCGACAGATAGAGCCGCTCCACCCCGTGCCGGGCCATCAGCTCCAGCAGCCGCGAGGGCTCCGCGCGTTCCTCGTCGCCCGCGATGACCAGCCGGCTGCCGGACGACAGTGATCCCATGACCTCCAGCAGGGACACATCGAACCCCGCGGAGGCGAACTGCAGACACACCGAGGGCCCCGACGCCCCCGCGGCCAGCCATCCCACCGCGTTCTCCAGCGTCCGGTGGGACACCTCGATGCCCTTGGGGGTTCCGGTGGAGCCGGAGGTGTAGACGATGTACATGAGGGTGTCGGGGTGGGCGGTTCTGCGGGGGCGGCTGGTGGGCTGGCCGTCGATGGCGGTGCGGTGCTCGTCCCAGTAGTGGGTGAGGGGGCCGAAGGGGGCGGGGTCGTGGGGGGTGGTGCGTTCGGTGAGGACGAGGTGGGCCCGGGAGGTGCGGACCATGTGCTGGAGGCGTTCGTGAGGGTTGCGGGTGTCCAGGGGGAGGTAGGCGCCGTCGGCCTTGAGGATGCCGAGCAGGGCGATGACCGAGGTGAAGCCGGTGGTGCCGCAGACACCGACCACGCTCTCGGGTCCCACTCCGCGGGAGCGCAGGAAGTGGGCCAGCTGGTTGGCGCGGGCGTCGAGTTCGCCGTACGTCATCTCGTGGCCATCCGACACCAGGGCCACCGTCTGCGGAGCCCGGTCCACCCACGCCTCGAAGCGGTCGACGAGCCGCTCGGCAGGATGCTGTTCGGGGATCGATCGATTCATCTCGGAAATCCTCAATTCCAGTCGAGGGTCACGCGCACGCTCTTGTATCCCTGCACCAGCAGGCCACGGATCCACTGCGGTTCATCCGTGATCGATACCGATTTCGCTTCCCGGCTCAGGACACGCAGCAGGACGTCGATTTCGATCCGGGCCAACGCGGCACCCATGCAGTGGTGCAGACCGTAACCGAACGCCATGTGTTTGTTGGGGGTGCGCTGCGGTTGAAATTCATCGGGCCGGTCGAACACCTGGGGATCGCGGTTGGCCGCCGGAAGCCACGCCACCACGGGGCTCCCGGCCGGAATCGTCCGCCCGCCGACCGAAAACTCACCCGTGGTGACCCGCAGGACATGGAGTGCGGGAGAAGTCCACCGCAGTACCTCCTCCACGGCAGGCGCGAAGGCCTCCGGATCCGCACTGAGCAGGGCCAGGGTGCCGGGTGCCTCGGCGAGGGCGTGGAAGGTGCCGGCAATGGCATGCCGCGTCGTCTCATTGCCACCGATCAGCACGTTGTCGCAATTCAGCAACACGTCCTGGTCGTCGAGTTCCGCATCGGCGAGGAGCGCGCTCACGAGGTCGTCACCCGGGCGCCGTCGGCGCTCCGTGATGAGGTCGTAGAAGTAGGTGAGGATCTCGGTGTGCGCCATGGACGGTGTCATGCCGTCGTAGCTGCTGTCCTCACCGCCGAACGCATGGCCGGTCAGCGTGATGAGCCGCTGCCGGTCCGCGGCCGGCACGCCGAGGATCTCGCAGACGGTGGCCGCCGGGATGTACGGCCCGATTCCCTTGGCGACGTCGAGTGCGTCCCCCTCGGGCCCGCCCTCCCGTGCGGCGCGCAGCAGGCCGGTCACTTCCTGCTCGATGCGCTCTCTGAACGAACCGGCGGCGAGGCGGGAGAGGAACGGGCTGACGATACGACGCAGCTTCCGGTGCCGTTCGCCCTCGGCCGTCACCAGCATGCGACCGCCGGAGAGGTCGGCATGTTCCCGGTCGAACCCGATCATCATGCCGTATTCCGACGTCATCGGAGCCGACGGGGAAAGCACCTTGCCACATGCTTCGTGCGAGAAAACTGACCAAAAACCGGCGTGTGTCGGACCCGGTTCGCTCCAGTGCGGTTCCCCGTCCGCGACCAGAGACCGCCAGCGGGAATATCGATCGGCCGTTGTGTAAAGGTCCGGATTTCCCAGATCCATCGTCATACCTCACTCATCCAGGCTCGGATACGCTTTGCGCGATAGCGGTTGACACCGAGCGGGCGCCGCCTATGTCATGACGCCATGGCAATCGAATCCGTACGGAAAATCGTCAGCTCGTCGCCCTACTGGCCGGTGGTCCGTCATCCCGTTCTGCGGAAAATCCTGCCCGGCGTGGGACTGTCCTACATAGGTGACGGAATGAGTACCGTCGCCATCACCTGGCTCGCCCTGGAACTGGCCCCCGAGAGCAACAAGGGCACATGGGTGGCGGCCGCCGCAGTGGCGTACATCCTGCCAGGGGCGCTGGGCGGAATTCTGTTCGGACGCGTGCTGTCGGCCCGCAGCGGGGCTCAACTCGCGGGCTGGGACGCGGTGCTGCGGGCCACCGCGCTCGGCCTGATTCCGGTCATGTACGTCCTGGACGCGCTGACCATGGGGCTCTACATCGCTCTGCTGGCTGTCTCCTCCCTGCTGCACGCCTGGGGAACGGCCGGGCGGTACACGCTGCTCACCGAAGTCCTACAGGAGCGGCACCACTTGGCGGGGAATGCGGTGATCACGATTTTCGGTGAGTTCGCCACCGTCGTCGGACCGCCCGCCGCCGCTCTGCTCATCGCCTGGGGAGGCGCGGCGACGGTCATCGCGGTCGACGCGGCCACCTTCGCCCTGCTGGCCCTCACCTACCGCCTGGCCGCACCCGGCACGGCCGCCTCCGGCACACCCCGCGACCAGGCCTCGCGCTCGGCCGGCTTCCGCGCCATCCTGGGCGACCGCCGGCTCTCCGGACTTCTGGCCCTGACCTTCGGGTACTTCTTCCTCTTCGGCCCGGTCCTGGTCGCCCTGCCGGTCCTCGTCTCCGAAGACCTCGGTGGCTCGGCGGCCACTCTCGCCTGGTACTACACGGCGTTCGGCGTCGGCTCGGTCATCGGCGGACTGATCACCGGCTATCTGCGCAACTGGTTGCTGTGGCCGACGACCATCGGCATCGTCACCGGGTTCGGCGCCGCGCTGCTGCCCATGGGGCTCGGCGCGCCCACCCCCGTGGTGCTGGTGTCGTTCGGTGTGTCGGGCCTCATCTGGGCCCCGTACGCGGCGACTTCGACCGTGCTGTTCCAGCGTTCCGCCACCCCGGAGCAGCTGCCGCAGGTGCTGGCGGCCCGGGGCACCGTGATGATCGTCTCGGTACCCCTGGGCAACATGATCGGCGGGCCGCTGAGCACGGCGATCGGCGCCCGCCAGACGCTCCTCGCCTCGGCGGTCGGCACTATCCTCCTGGGCGCCGTCGCCGCGGTCGCCGTACTCCGCCGGCGCGGCCGCTCCGCCGTCTGACCGCAGCCGCGGTGACCTGAGGGGTGTCTCGCTGGCGGGACATACCGCTCCGTGTGCCCGCTCCGCACGACGAGTCTTTTCGTGGCCGAGCAAATTCTCCTGCCCCCGCTTTCCGGCGGCAATTGGCACGGGGAAATCAACTACGTTGACGATGGCGCAATGTCATCCAGGACGGCGCGTGGATTTCCCTTACCACAGCAGCATGCCAGGGAGTGGCAGTGAACGACTTCAGCATCGAACAGCTCGAGCTCATTCAGCAGCGGCTTCGTGAGGCCGCGGTCGATGGAGTCGAAGAGCAGCGGATACCGTGTCGTGCCACCCTGGAGAGCAACCGGGCGCACGCCTCGTTCGCGCAGCGCCGGCTGTGGTTCGTCGATCAACTGCAGCCCGAGTCCCCGGCGTACAACGCCGACTATCTCTGGCGTCTGCGCGGCGAATTCGATATCGCCGCTTTCACGTGCGCGCTGAACGAGCTGCGTCGGCGGCATGAGATCCTGCGCACGCATTTCGAGAATGTCGCCGGTGAACCCGTCCAGGTCATCGCTGAACCGACGCCGCTCGACGTGCCCGTGGTCGACTGGTCCGGCAAGGACGAGACCGCGGCCGAGAAGGAGGCCGTCGCATGGAGCCGGCGGGTGGCCGTCGAGCCGTTCGACCTCACCCGCGGGCCGCTGCTGCGGGTCCGGATCATCCGTCTCGCGCCGGACTGCCACCTGCTGATGCTGGTCGTGCATCACATCATCGTCGACGGCTGGTCGATGGACGTGTTCTGGCGGGAACTCGGCGCCCTGTACGAGGCCGCCCGCGACGGGTCGGGCCCCGCGCTCGACGCGTTGCCCATCCAGTACAGCGACTACGCCGAGTGGCAGGAGTCGTGGATGACCTCGGACGCGGCGCAGCAGCAGCTGACGTACTGGAAGGACCAGCTCCGCGGCGCGCCCGAGGCCATGGACCTGCCCACCGACCGCGTCCGCCCCACCGTGCTCAGCGGCCGCGGTGAACGCGTCGACTTCTCCGTGCCGCCGGCCACCCTGACCGCCCTGCGCACCCTGGCCGAGGCCAATGACGCGAGCCTGTTCATGGTCCTCCTTGCGGCCTGGGACGTGTTCCTCGCCCGCTGCACCGGCACGAGCGACATCATCACCGGTACCCCGGTGGCCGGTCGCACCTCCGGCGACCTCGAGGGCCTCATGGGCCTGTTCGTGAACCAGCTGCCGCTGCGCGTGAAGTGGGACGGCGACCCGACGTTCACCGAGATGGTGCGGCTGGTCCGGGACGTCGCGCTGGGCGGGTACGCCAACCAGGACATCCCCTTCGAACGGGTGGTGGAGGCGGTGGCCCCGGAGCGCAGGGCCAGCATGAACCCGATCTTCCAGATCGCCTTCGACGGCGGTCGTGAGGACCAGAACCCGCGGCTGCCCGGTCTGGACCTGGAGACGGTCAGTGCCGAGGCCAGCTCGACCGGTTTCGACCTCGAGATGAGGCTCGCCGTCGAGGGCGACACGCTCGCGGGTTCGCTGCGCTACAGCCCCGACCTGTTCGAGCGCCGCACCGTCGACCGCTTCATCGCCCAGTACTGCCGGATCCTTCGGTCGGCTGCGTCGAATGCGGAGTCGCGGGTTTCTGAGTTCGTGTTGGTCGATGGGGTGGAGTTGGAGCGGGTGTTGGTGGAGTGGAATGCGACGGATGTGGGTGGGGGAGGTGAGTTGGTTTCGTCTTTGTTCGAGGGTGCGGTGGCTGGTTGTGGTGCTGATGTGGCGGTGGTGGATGCGTCGGCTGGTGTGGAGTTGAGTTATGCGGAGTTCGGTGGCCGGGTGTTTCGGCTGGCGCGGTATCTGCGGGGTTTGGGGGTGGGGCCTGAGCGT
>NZ_JBEXRL010000057.1:2078-5256 GCF_040613075.1 Streptomyces sp. NPDC006314
GTCGGGTGGCTGGTCGTTGTTTGAGAACTGCACAGTGGACGCGAGCATCTGTGGCCAAGTTTTTAAGGGCGCACGGTGGATGCCTTGGCACCAGGAACCGATGAAGGACGTGGGAGGCCGCGATAGTCCCCGGGGAGTCGTCAACCAGACTTTGATCCGGGGGTTTCCGAATGGGGAAACCCGGCAGTCGTCATGGGCTGTCACCCACTGCTGAACACATAGGCAGTGTGGAGGGAACGAGGGGAAGTGAAACATCTCAGTACCCTCAGGAAGAGAAAACAACCGTGATTCCGGGAGTAGTGGCGAGCGAAACCGGATGAGGCCAAACCGTATGCGTGTGAGACCCGGCAGGGGTTGCGCATGCGGGGTTGTGGGATCTCTCTTCTGTTGTCTGCCGGCAACAGGACGAGTCAGAAACCGTTGATGTAGACGAAGGACATGCGAAAGGTCCGGCGTAGAGGGTAAGACCCCCGTAGTCGAAACGTCAGCGGCTCGTTTGAGAGACACCCAAGTAGCACGGGGCCCGAGAAATCCCGTGTGAATCTGGCGGGACCACCCGCTAAGCCTAAATATTCCCTGGTGACCGATAGCGGATAGTACCGTGAGGGAATGGTGAAAAGTACCCCGGGAGGGGAGTGAAATAGTACCTGAAACCGTGTGCCTACAAGCCGTGGGAGCGTCGGAGTGGAGCTTGCTTCACTCTCGTGACTGCGTGCCTTTTGAAGAATGAGCCTGCGAGTTTGCGGTGTGTTGCGAGGTTAACCCGAGTGGGGAAGCCGTAGCGAAAGCGAGTCCGAATAGGGCGTTTCAGTAGCACGCTCAAGACCCGAAGCGGAGTGATCTAGCCATGGGCAGGTTGAAGCGGAGGTAAGACTTCGTGGAGGACCGAACCCACCAGGGTTGAAAACCTGGGGGATGACCTGTGGTTAGGGGTGAAAGGCCAATCAAACTCCGTGATAGCTGGTTCTCCCCGAAATGCATTTAGGTGCAGCGTCGTGTGTTTCTTGCCGGAGGTAGAGCACTGGATAGGCGATGGGCCCTACCGGGTTACTGACCTTAGCCAAACTCCGAATGCCGGTAAGTGAGAGCGCGGCAGTGAGACTGTGGGGGATAAGCTCCATGGTCGAGAGGGAAACAGCCCAGAGCATCGACTAAGGCCCCTAAGCGTACGCTAAGTGGGAAAGGATGTGGAGTCGCAGAGACAACCAGGAGGTTGGCTTAGAAGCAGCCACCCTTGAAAGAGTGCGTAATAGCTCACTGGTCTAGTGATTCCGCGCCGACAATGTAGCGGGGCTCAAGCGTACCGCCGAAGTCGTGTCATTGACATATATAGCCCCAACGGGTGTGTTGATGGGTAGGGGAGCGTCGTCTGCCGGGTGAAGCAGCACCGGAAGGTAGTTGTGGACGGTTGACGAGTGAGAATGCAGGCATGAGTAGCGATACAAACGTGAGAAACGTTTGCGCCGATTGACTAAGGGTTCCTGGGTCAAGCTGATCTGCCCAGGGTAAGTCGGGACCTAAGGCGAGGCCGACAGGCGTAGTCGATGGATAACCGGTTGATATTCCGGTACCCGCTGTGAAGCGTCAAACATCGAGCATCGTGATGCTAAGGCCGTGAAGCCGTTCCGGACCCTTCGGGGAAAGGAAAGTGGTGGAGCCGCCGAACCAAGCGGTTAGTAGGTGAGTGATGGGGTGACGCAGGAAGGTAGTCCATCCCGGGCGGTGGTTGTCCCGGGGTAAGGGTGTAGGACGGTGTGTAGGCAAATCCGCACACCTTGTGTCTGAGACCTGATGCCGAGCCGATTGTGGCGAAGTGGATGATCCTATGCTGTCGAGAAAAGCCTCTAGCGAGTTTCATGGCGGCCCGTACCCTAAACCGACTCAGGTGGTCAGGTAGAGAATACCGAGGCGTTCGGGTGAACTATGGTTAAGGAACTCGGCAAAATGCCCCCGTAACTTCGGGAGAAGGGGGGCCAGCTCTGGTGATCCGATTTACTTGGTGAGCTGGGGTTGGCCGCAGAGACCAGCGAGAAGCGACTGTTTACTAAAAACACAGGTCCGTGCGAAGCCGTAAGGCGATGTATACGGACTGACGCCTGCCCGGTGCTGGAACGTTAAGGGGACCGGTTAGCTCACCTTCGGGTGGGCGAAGCTGAGAACTTAAGCGCCAGTAAACGGCGGTGGTAACTATAACCATCCTAAGGTAGCGAAATTCCTTGTCGGGTAAGTTCCGACCTGCACGAATGGCGTAACGACTTCTCGACTGTCTCAACCATAGGCCCGGTGAAATTGCACTACGAGTAAAGATGCTCGTTTCGCGCAGCAGGACGGAAAGACCCCGGGACCTTTACTACAGTTTGATATTGGTGTTCGGTTCGGCTTGTGTAGGATAGCTGGGAGACTTTGAAGCAGCCACGCCAGTGGTTGTGGAGTCGTCGTTGAAATACCAGTCTGGTCGTGCTGGATGTCTAACCTGGGTCCGTGATCCGGATCAGGGACAGTGTCTGATGGGTAGTTTAACTGGGGCGGTTGCCTCCTAAAGGGTAACGGAGGCGCCCAAAGGTTCCCTCAGCCTGGTTGGCAATCAGGTGTTGAGTGTAAGTGCACAAGGGAGCTTGACTGTGAGACCGACGGGTCGAGCAGGGACGAAAGTCGGGACTAGTGATCCGGCGGTGGCTTGTGGAAGCGCCGTCGCTCAACGGATAAAAGGTACCCCGGGGATAACAGGCTGATCTTCCCCAAGAGTCCATATCGACGGGATGGTTTGGCACCTCGATGTCGGCTCGTCGCATCCTGGGGCTGGAGTCGGTCCCAAGGGTTGGGCTGTTCGCCCATTAAAGCGGTACGCGAGCTGGGTTTAGAACGTCGTGAGACAGTTCGGTCCCTATCCGCTGTGCGCGTAGGAGTCTTGAGAAGGGCTGTCCCTAGTACGAGAGGACCGGGACGGACGAACCTCTGGTGTGCCAGTTGTCCTGCCAAGGGCATGGCTGGTTGGCTACGTTCGGGAGGGATAACCGCTGAAAGCATCTAAGCGGGAAGCCTGCTTCGAGATGAGGACTCCCACCCACTTGATGGGGTAAGGCTCCCAGTAGACGACTGGGTTGATAGGCCAGATATGGAAGCCTGGTAACGGGTGGAGTTGACTGGTACTAATAGGCCGAGGGCTTGTCCTCAGTTG
>NZ_JBEXRL010000058.1:0-4626 GCF_040613075.1 Streptomyces sp. NPDC006314
GGTGTTGCGGTGGACTGGTCGCAGGCCTTCACCGGTACCGGCGCCAGCCGTGTCGACCTGCCCACCTACGCCTTCCAACGCCAGCGCTACTGGCTGGACACGAGCACCGGGACTCCGGCGTCCGCACTGGCCGAGCTGGGGGCGGATTCGGCGCGGCATCCGCTGCTCGGAGCGGCGGTGGAACTGCCGGACGGCTCGGGAGCCGTACTGACGGGCCGGCTGTCGTTGCGTACGCATCCGTGGCTGGCGGACCACGCGGTGGCCGGAGCCGTGCTGCTGCCGGGGACCGCGTTCGTGGAGCTGGCCGTCCGGGCCGGTGACCAGGTCGGCTGCGATGTGGTGGAGGAACTGACCCTCCAGGCCCCGCTGATCATTCCGGGGGCGGACGGGGTTCGCCTGCGGGTGACGGTCGGCGCTCCCGACGAGGCCGGCCGCCGCTCGGTGAGCATTCATTCCCGGAGGGACGACGCGTCGTACGGGGAGGACTGGACGCGGCACGCCGACGGGGTGCTGGCCGTCGCCGAAGGCTCGTCGTCGCCGGTGGGCGACCTGCGTAGCTGGCCGCCGGAGGGTGCCGTCGCCGTGGACACGAGCGCCCTGTACGAGGAGTTCGCCGCCGACGGCTACGACTACGGCCCGGTGTTCCGGGGCGTCCGCGCGGCCTGGCGGCGCGGTGACGAGGTGTTCGTCGAGGCGGCCCTTTCGGAGGAGCAGCGGGCGGACGCCGCCGGGCACGCACTGCATCCGGCGTTGCTCGACGCGGTGTTGCACGGGTTGCGGATGGGCGACTTCCACGGGGAGCGGCCTGGCCTGGTCCTGCCGTTCGCGTGGCGGGGGATCTCCGTGCATGCCGCCGGAACGTCGGTTGCGCGAGCGGCGTTGCGGCCGGCCGGTGACGACGGCGTCCGCGTGACCGTCGCCGACGGTGCCGGGGAGAGCGTCGCCGTGATCGACTCGCTGGTGCTGCGGCCCGTGGCCCCCGAGCAACTCGCCGCGGCGGAGGCGGAACGCCGGGGCGACGACCTGTTCCGGGTGGAGTGGGAGCCGCTGTGGCAGGAGGCATCGGCCGGATCCGGGGCCACGGGTGTCTGGGCCGTGGTCGGCCCTGCCGAGCTCAAGCTCGACGTGGAACTCCAGGGTGTTCCCGGTGCGCCCGCCGACGTGCCCCTCTACCCCGACCTCGCGGCATTGGCCACGGCGGTCGACGCCGGACACACGGATATACCGGACGTGGTCCTGACAGCGCATGTCTCCGGTGCGGCGGACGGCGACGGCAACAGGGGCGGCGACGGGAACGGGGACGGTACGGGCCTCGCGGGCACCGCGGATCGCGTGCGTACGGTGCTCGACGGCGCGGTGGCCGCGGCGCAGGACTGGCTGGCCGACGAGCGGTTCGGCGCCGCCCGGCTCGTGTTCCTCACCCGCCGGGCCGTGGTGACCGGCTCGGGCGACCAGCCCGACCTGGTGAGCGCCCCGCTGTGGGGGCTCATCCGTTCGGCGCAGTCGGAGCATCCCGGCCGGTTCGTCCTGGCCGACGTGGACCAGGTCGAGAACTCGGGCCGGGCGCTCATGGACGCACTGGCCTCCGGTGAACCGCAGTTCGCCGTGCGGGACGGGGAGTTGTTGCTCCCGCGCCTGCGACGGACGGTTCAGCAACCGGCCGCGGAAGCCGCAGGCCCCGTCTTCGAACCCTCGGGAACGGTGCTGGTCACCGGTGCCACGGGCGGCCTCGGCAGCCTGCTCGCCCGGCACCTCGTCACCGAGCACCGGGTACGGCACCTGCTGCTCACCAGCAGGAGCGGACCGGCGGCCGAGGGCGCGGCAGCACTGCGGGCCGGACTGGCCGCCCTGGGTGCCCAGGTCACCGTGGTGGCCTGTGACACCGCCGACCGCGCGGCACTGGAGCGGCTGATCGACGGCATACCGGCCGAGCATCCGCTCACCGCGGTGGTGCACGCGGCCGGCGTACTGGACGACGCCACGCTGGCGACCGTCACGCCCGAACAGATCGACCGGGTGTTGCGCCCGAAGGTCGATGCCGCGCTGCACCTCCACGAGCTCACGCTGCACCGGGGCCTGTCCGCGTTCATCCTCTTCTCGGGGGCGGCCGGAACACTCGGCACGGCGGGCCAGGGCGTCTACGCGGCGGCCAATGTCTTCCTCGACGCCCTCGCCCACCACCGCCACACGCTCGGGCTGCCCGCTCGTTCGCTGGCCTGGGGCCTGTGGGCGGAGCGCAGCGGCATGACCGATCGGTTGGGCGACGGTGCGCGACAGCGGCTGGCCCGTATGGGCATCGACGCCCTGGAGTCCGACCGCGGCCTGCTGCTCTTCGACACCGCCGCCCGGCTGCGCGACGCCGTGCTGCTGCCGATGCGGCTGGACCTGGCTGCGCTGCGCGCCCATGCCGGGGACGGGTATGGCGGCGACGGCGTGACGACACTCCTGCGCGGCCTGGTGAGTGTCCCGGTGTCCCGGAGGAGTGCCGCGAGCGATGACGGCACAGCAGCCGGTGCACCTTCCGGCGCGGCGTACCCCCACGGTGCTGCGGGCCTGCGAGAGAGGCTCGCGGGCCTCTCCGAGGAGGACAGGGAGCGAGCCGTCCTGGATCTGGTACGGACCCACGCCGCCACGGCACTGGGACACGCCACTGCGGCGAGTGTGGAGGCCACACGTCCCTTCAAGGACGTCGGCTTCGATTCGCTGACCGCGATCGAACTGCGGAACCTGCTCAACCAGGCCACCGGACTGCGGCTGCCGGCGACCCTGATCTTCGACCACCCGACACCAGGTGCCCTGGCGGCGCACCTGCTGGCGGAGCTCGGCCCGGCACAGGGCGCGTCGGCGGTCGAGAGCGGGCTGCACGGCCTGGACACTCTCGAGTCCGCACTCACCGGACTCGCCCAGGACGATCCGGACCGCGAACTCATCCGCACCCGACTGCGCAAGCTGCTCGCCCAGTGCGAAGGGGACATGGCGAGCGTCGGGGATTCCCCGGTCTCCGTGACCGACAGAATCGACGAGGCGACCGACGATGACCTCTTCAGACTCATCGACGAAGAATTCTGATTGTCATGGCCCATCAGGTGTGAGCACTTCCATCTAACTTCAATCTGATTCACATTCATCCAATCCATCCAGACTGTCCCTGCCCGCGGCGAACGAACCGTTTGCCGTGGTGGCCGGGGCTGGACTGAACGCTGCTCGGCAAATAATGCGGAATACTGAGGGGGAAAGCGTGGGTACGGCCAACGAAGAGAAGCTTCGTGCCTACCTCAAGCGTGTCACCGGGGATCTGCACCAGGCCCGGCAGCGTTTGCGGGAGCTGGAGGACGCCGAAGCGGAGCCGATCGCGATCACTGCGATGAGCTGCCGCTACCCCGGTGACGTCGCGTCCCCCGAGGACCTCTGGAGCCTCGTGGCGAAAGGTACAGACGCGGTGTCCGCATTTCCCGCCAACCGCGGCTGGGACGTCGACGCCCTGTACGACGCCGACCCGGAACGCAAGGGCAGGACCTACGCCCGCGGAGGCGGATTCCTGCACGACCTCGACCGATTCGACCCGGAGTTCTTCGGTATATCGCCGCGTGAGGCACTGGCGATGGATCCGCAGCAGCGGCTCCTGCTGGAGACGTCCTGGGAAGTATTCGAACGCGCCGGTATCGACCCGACCTCGGTGCGTGGCAGTCGTACCGGTGTTTTCGCGGGCGTGATGTACGACGACTACGGGGCGGCGCGCATTTACGGCGGCACCGCGGCCGAATTCGAGGGATACCTCATCAACGGCAGCGCCGGCAGCATCGCCTCCGGCCGTGTGGCCTACACGCTCGGGCTTGAGGGCCCGGCGGTGACGGTGGACACGGCATGCTCGTCGTCGCTGGTCGCCCTGCACCTGGCGGTGCAGGCGCTGCGGGCGGGTGAGTGCAGCCTGGCTCTCGCCGGCGGTGTCACCGCCATCGCCACACCCAGCCTGTTCGTGGAGTTCAGCCGGCAGCGGGGGCTGTCGCCTGACGGCCGCTGCAAGTCCTTCTCCGACGGCGCCGACGGCACGGGCTGGGCCGAGGGTGTGGGCATGTTGCTGTTGGAGCGGTTGTCGGACGCGCGGCGCAACGGCCACAAGGTGCTGGCGGTGGTGCGTGGTTCGGCTGTGAACCAGGACGGCGCCAGCAACGGGCTGACCGCCCCCAACGGGCCTTCGCAGCAGCGGGTGATTCGTGCGGCGCTGGCGAGTGCGGGTCTTTCGGCGTCGGATGTGGACGCGGTGGAGGCGCATGGGACGGGTACGACGCTGGGTGATCCGATCGAGGCGCAGGCGCTGATCGCGACCTATGGGCAGGACCGTGAGCGGCCGTTGTGGCTGGGGTCGTTGAAGTCGAACATCGGGCATGCCCAGGCCGCCGCGGGTGTCGGTGGCGTCATCAAGATGGTGCAGGCGATGCGGCACGGTGTGCTGCCCCGGACGCTGCATGCGGAGACGCCGTCGTCGAAGATCGACTGGTCGGCGGGTGCGGTGGAGTTGCTGGCCGAGGCACGGGAGTGGCCGGAGGCCGAGGGGCGTCCGCGTCGGGCGGGTGTGTCGTCGTTCGGTGTGAGTGGTACGAACGCGCACGTCATCCTGGAGGAGGC
>NZ_JBEXRL010000059.1:0-4532 GCF_040613075.1 Streptomyces sp. NPDC006314
CCGGCGTTGCTGGATGCGGCGTTGCATGGTGTGCGGTTGGGGGAGTTCTTCTCCGACGGCCGGGCGCGGTTGCCGTTCGAGTGGCGTGGCGTGTCGTTGTATGCGTCGGGTGCGTCGGTGCTGCGGGTGCGTCTGGCGCCGTCGGGTACGGACGCGCTGTCGGTGACCGTCGCCGACGGCACCGGACAGCCCGTCGCCACCGTGGACTCCCTGGTCTGTCTGCCCGTCGACCGGGAGCAGCTCGCAGCTGCCGCGAACGCCGGCCGCACGCCGGGACACGAGGCGCTCTTCCACCTCGACTGGACTTCGGTCAGGGCGGCGACGGCCGACCACACCGCCGAGTCCCGTCGCTGGGCACTGCTCGGCGACGACTCGGCCGGACTCGGTGCTGCTCTCGCCGCCGACGTCCACCCCGATCTGGCCGCGCTGGCCGACGCGGTCGCCGCCGGCGCGGCCCTTCCGGACCTCGTCGTCCTTCCGGTTCCGGCGGTGGCTTCGCAGGGTCGGGCCGACACGGTGGAGGCCGCCCGAGCGGCGACGCACCAGGTCCTGGACGTCGTACAGACCTGGCTGACGGACGCGCGGTTCGCTACGGCCGGGACGCGGCTGGCAGTGGTGACGCGTGGCGCCGTGGCGGTCGGCCCGGACGAGGGCGTGGCGGATCTCGCGCACGCTCCCGTGTGGGGGCTGCTGCGCTCGGCGCAGACCGAGAACCCGGACCGGTTCCTGCTGCTCGACACCGATGGCGGCGACGCCTCCCGTGAGGTGCTGCCGACGGCCCTGCTGTGGGCGCTGGCGCAGGACGAGCCGCAGGTGGCGGTGCGGGACGGTGAGGTACGCGTGCCCCGGCTGGCCCGGGTGGGCCAGGGCGGCGGGGCGCTGCTCCCGCCGGCCGGAACGTCGGCCTGGCGGCTGGAGATCCCCGTCAAGGGCTCGTTCGCCAACCTTGAGCTGCGGGAGAGCCCCTCGGCCGAGGAGCCGCTCGGCCCCGGCCAGGTGCGGGTCCAGGTGCGGGCCGCCGGTATGAACTTCCGGGACGTCCTGCTCGCCCTGGGCGTCGTACCGAACCAGCAGGTGATGGGCAACGAGGCCGCCGGCGTCGTACTCGAAGTCGGCGAGGGCGTGACCGACCTGGCGGCCGGCGACCGGGTGATGGGCGTCTTCTCCGGGGCGTTCGGCCCCGTCGCGGTCACGGACCGGCGAATGCTCGCGCCCATGCCGACCGGCTGGTCGTTCGTCCAGGCCGCGTCCGTGCCCGTCGTCTTCCTCACGGCGTACTACGGCCTGCGCGACCTGGCCGGCCTGTGCCCCGGAGAATCGGTGCTCGTGCACAACGCCGCCGGGGGCGTCGGCATGGCCGCCGTCCAGCTGGCCCGGCACTGGGGCGCCGAGGTGTACGGCACCGCCAGTGAGGGCAAGTGGCACGCGCTGCGCTCCGCCGGGCTGGAGGAGGCCCGCATCGCCTCCTCACGCACCCTCGACTTCGAGGAGCGCTTCCGCTCGGCGAGCGGCGGTCGCGGCATGGACGTGGTGCTGGACGCGCTCGCGGGCGAGTTCGTGGACGCCTCGCTCAGGCTGCTGCCGCGCGGCGGGCGCTTCCTGGAGATGGGCAAGACCGACCAGCGGAACCCTGCGGAGGTCGCCGCCGCCCACCCCGGCGTCGTCTACCAGGCGTTCGACCTGGGAGAGGCCGGACTCGACCGCACCCAGGAGATGCTGGCCGAACTGCTGGAGCTGTTCGAGCAGGGTGTGCTCACTCCGCTGCCCGTCGCCTCCTGGGACATCCGGCGGGCGCCTGAGGCGTTCCGTCACCTCAGCCAGGCCCGGCACATCGGCAAGGTGGTACTCACCGTGCCCGCCCCGCCGGCCGGCACCGGAACCGGGACCGCACTGATCACCGGCGCCACCGGTACCCTCGGCCGGCTGATGGCCCGGCATCTCGTGGAACGCCACGGGGTGCAGAACCTCCTGCTCGTCAGCCGCAGCGGCCCGGCCGCCGAGGGCGCCGCCGAACTCGTAGCCGAACTGGATGCGCTCGGCGCCCGCACCCGCCTGGTGGCGTGCGACGTCGCCGACCGGGAAGCTCTGGCCGAGCTCCTGGACGGCGTGCCCGCCGAGCACCCGCTCACCACCGTCATCCACACCGCCGGCGTCCTGGACGACGGCATGCTGCCCACGCTCACCGCCGAGCGCATCGACACTGTGCTGCGTCCCAAGGTTGAGGCCGCGTGGCACCTGCACGAACTGACGCGCGACCTGGACCTCTCGGCGTTCGTCCTGTTCTCGTCCGTCTCGGGCGTACTCGGCAACGCCGGCCAGGGCAACTACGCGGCGGCCAACACCTTTCTCGACGCGCTGGCCGCCGCCCGCCGCGCCGAGGGGCTTCCCGGCACGTCGCTGGCCTGGGGCTTCTGGGAAGAGCGCAGCGGCATGACGGGCGATCTGGCCGACGTCGACCGCGCCCGCATCGCCCGCTCCGGGCTCACGCCGCTGTCCTCCGAGGAGGCGCTGGCGCTGTTCGACACCGCCGTCGCCGCGGACGGCGCGCTCACCGTGCCCGTCCGGTTCGACACGGCCGCCCTGCGTGCCGCCGAGGCCCCCCTGCCGCCCCTGCTGCGCGGCCTGGTACGCGGCTCCACCGCGCGCCGCACCCGAGCCACGGCCACCGGCCGGTCCACGACCGCCGAATCGGGCCTCGTCCGGCAGCTGGCCGGACGGCCGGAGGCCGAACAGCTCGCCGCGCTCTCGGAGTTCGTTTGCGGGCACGTCGCGACCGTCCTGGGCCACGGTTCGGCGACCGCGGTCGAGGAGAGCCGGGCCTTCAAGGAACTCGGGTTCGACTCGCTGACCTCGGTGGAACTGCGCAACCGCCTCAACGCCGCGACCGGCCTGAGGCTGCCCGCCACCCTCGTCTTCGACCACCCGACCCCGGGTGACCTGGCGCGCCACCTGCACGACGAACTGCTCGGCACAGCACCGGGCCCGGAAGCCCCCGGACCGGCCACTGTCGCGCAGCCGGACGACGACCCCATCGCCATCATCGGCATGAGCTGCCGTTACCCGGGCGACGCCGATTCCCCGGAGGCCCTGTGGGACCTGCTGGCCTCGGGCGGGGACGGCATCACCGGCTTCCCCACGGACCGCGGCTGGGACCTCGACGCGCTGTACGACGCCGACGCCACCCGCCCCGGCACGTCGTACGTCCGCAGCGGCGGCTTCCTGCACACGGCCGCCGAGTTCGACGCGGGCTTCTTCGGCATCTCCCCGCGCGAGGCGCTGGCGATGGACCCGCAGCAGCGACTGCTGCTCGAAGCATCATGGGAGGCCTTCGAACGCGCGGGCATCGAGCCCACCTCCCTGCGCGGCTCCCAGGCCGGCGTCTTCGCCGGCGCCGCGGCCCAGGGCTATGCCTTCGGCCGCGAGCAGGCCGCCGAGGGCAGTGAGGGCTACTACCTCACCGGCAGCACCACCTCCGCCATCTCGGGCCGTGTGGCCTACATCTTCGGACTCGAAGGCCCCGCGGTGACGGTGGACACCGCGTGCTCATCGTCGCTGGTCGCCCTGCACCTGGCGGCGCAGGCACTGCGCAATGGCGAGTGCACGTTGGCGCTGGCGGGCGGAGTGAACGTGATGGCCACCTCCATGGCCTTCGTGGAGTTCAGCCGGCAGCGGGGGCTGTCGCCTGACGGCCGCTGCAAGTCCTTCTCCGACGGCGCCGACGGCACGGGCTGGGCCGAGGGTGTGGGCATGCTGGTGCTGGAGCGGTTGTCGGACGCGCGGCGCAACGGCCACAAGGTGCTGGCGGTGGTGCGTGGTTCGGCTGTGAACCAGGACGGCGCCAGCAACGGGCTGACCGCCCCCAACGGGCCTTCGCAGCAGCGCGTCATCCGTGCGGCGCTGGCGAGTGCGGGTCTTTCGGCGTCGGATGTGGACGCGGTGGAGGCGCATGGGACGGGTACGACGCTGGGTGATCCGATCGAGGCGCAGGCGCTGATCGCGACCTATGGGCAGGACCGTGAGCGGCCGTTGTGGCTGGGGTCGTTGAAGTCGAACATCGGGCATGCGCAGGCTGCCGCGGGTGTCGCCGGTGTGATCAAGATGGTGCAGGCGATGCGGCACGGTGTGCTGCCGCGGACGCTGCATGCGGAGACGCCGTCGTCGAAGATCGATTGGTCGGCGGGTGCGGTGGAGTTGCTGGCCGAAGCGCGGGAGTGGCCGGAGGCCGAGGGGCGTCCGCGTCGGGCGGGTGTGTCGTCGTTCGGTGTGAGTGGTACGAACGCGCACGTCATCCTGGAGCAGGCACCGGAGGCTGAGCAGTCGGAGCAGTCGGTTCCTGTCGAGCCGGTCGCGGTGCCGTGGGTGCTGTCCGCGCGTAGTGCCGATGCTCTGCGGGAGCAGGCGGCCAAGCTGCGGACCCACGCCGAGGGCGACGCAGAGCTGTCGCCGGTGAACGTCGGCTGGACCCTGGCGAGCCGGACGGAGTTCGATCACCGGGCCGTCGTCGTCGGGCGAAGCCGAGCCGAACTCATCGA
>NZ_JBEXRL010000060.1:0-4525 GCF_040613075.1 Streptomyces sp. NPDC006314
GCGCGGGGGGGTGTACTGCGCAATGGCCCCCCCCCCCCCCGGGGGGGGGTTGTGGTGTGGGGGGGGGCGGCGGGGGGCGCCGGGGGGGGCGGGCGCCCCGCCCACGACCGCGTACGGCGGCGGTCCCACATAACGGCGTTGGTGGTCCGCGTGCTCGTCGCGCGCTTCGGCCTCAGGTCCGCTGTGACGTCGCCCGCCATCGGCTCGCCGAGGACGGAGGCCCGGATCGGGTCCGCATCACTCAGAAGAGGTCGCGGTACTGGTTGAAGCCGGTGCCGATCTTGACTCGGGACTTGAAGGGTGCGGCCGCTCTGCCCGTCCCCTTGTGCAGCCACAGGTCGCCCTTGGCGTCACGGGCGAGCAGGTCGCTGTGACCGTCGCCGTCGACGTCACCCGTGGCCACCAGCTTGTTGAACCGGTTCCAGCCGGAACCCACCTCCACGCGCGACGCGAACGGCTTTCGTAGATCGCCCGTGCCCTTGTACAGCCAGAGGGTGCCCTGCTTGTCGCGGGCGACGATGTCCGGCTTGCGGTCGCCGGTCAGGTCATCCTGACCGACGACCTGGGTGAACTGGTTCCATCCGGAGCCGATCTTGACGCGCGGTGTCAGCGAACCGTCCGCCTTGGTCTGCAAGCGCCAGAGGAGGCTCTACTTGTCACGGGCCAGCAGGTCGGGGTGCTTGGCGCCGCCCAGCGTGCCGGGGGAAAAGACGATGTTGTACCGACCCCCGCCGTCCTGGTAGCCGGTCAGATCAGGGTCGATCGACACCCCGAACCTGAAGTGCGGCCAGACGTAGGCGCCTGACCTGTCGTCGAAACCGCCCTTCCCGTCGGGCAGGTACACGTACATCTGGCCCGACGGCAGGATGCCGGACAGGGCCATCACCCGACTCCGGCGCGAGAAAGCCCAGGTCAGGGTCGCCGCCGTCGCACGCCGAGCGGACGTCTCGCGCACCTTCCTCTACGACAACGCCGAGGCCAGAGCCGCGGTCGCCGCTGCGATAACCCAGGCCGGCGAACGCCGATCCCGCACACTCGCCGAGCAGGACGGCGAGCGCGAAGCGACCTGGCGCTAACGCGCCCTGAACGCCGAAGACGCCCTCAAGGCCGCCCACACCGAGATCCTCGCCCAGCGCACCCGCATCGGTGAACTCCTAGGTCAGGTCCGCAACTTGCAGGCCGAGTGCATCCAGGAAGCCATCCAGCGGATCCGGAAACACCACCCTCAAACAGCGCGTCCGCCAGCTCACCACCGACAACCGCACTCTGGACGAACGCCTCAAGGCTGCCCGCTCCACCCTGCGCTTCCAGGACCGCCGCACGGCCGACCTCGAAGCCCAGATCACCGACCCCTCACAGGGAGTTCAGCAGTGACGTCGACGGTTCCGACAAACCGCGCCTGACGGCGCGACCCGGTCCTGTGACTGAGCGCTCCCCTACGTTGGCGAGGCGGACTACAGCGCTGACGTCGCAGACCAGGTGCACGAACCACGTGAGGCCGCCCCCGGATCAGTTCCGGGGGCGGCCTGAGCGCTGACGCCTTGGTCTCAGGCGGGGATGTCGGTCAGCTTCCGCAGGGTGAACGGCTCGGCGAGAATCTCGTCCAGCACCTTCGCGACGTGCTTGAAGTGCGGCAGCGTGAAGTGGTACTCCAGCGCTTCGTTGCTGACCCACTCCTCCAGGATGATCATCCGCTCTGGGTGGTTGGGGTCGACGAAGGGCTGGTATCCCAAGCAGCCCTCCTCGGCAACGGACTGCGCGATCATCGCGTTCAGCTCGTTCCGCAGACGCTGCTCCTGCCCCGGCTTGGCGACGAAGCTGGCGACGAGGGTGAGAGTGTTTGGCATGAGAAAACTCCAGGTGAAGTGGTCTTGCAGTGGATGTCCGGCGGGCGAACGACGTCCATACTGCAAGCCGATCCCAAGGCCACCCAGGGCTTCGATCAACCGGGGTCCGGCCTGCCTGGGTCTGCCAGGGCCAGGCAGAACGAGTCGGGCACCCGCAACACTGGACCCATGGATCGCGCACAGCAGCTCAGCGAGTTTCTGCAGGCCCGGCGGGCCCGACTCACCCCCACTGACGCCGGCGTCCCCGACTTCGGCGGCCAGCGACGAGTGCCCGGCCTGCGCCGCGAAGAGCTCGCCCTGCTCGCTGGCGTCAGCGTCGACTACTACACTCGCCTCGAACAGGGCCGCGCACGCAACGTTTCCACCGACGTCCTCAACGCCGTCGCCCGCGCCCTGCGCCTCGACAGCGACGAACGCGCCCACCTGTGCAACCTCGCCCGGCCCACCACCACCCGCAAGCGCCCCAGCCGCCCGCAGCAGGTCGGCGCCGAGATACGCCAGGCCCTGGACGCCCTCACCGGCGTCCCCGCCTACATCATCGGCCGCCGACTGGACATCCTGGCCTGGAACGACATGGCCCGCGCCCTCATCGCCGACTTCCCCACCATGCCCGCCGCCGAGCGGAACATGGCCCGGCTGGTCTTCCTCGACGAGGCATCGCAGGACCTCTACCCCGACTGGGACGACAAGGCCCGTGACACCGTCTCCAACCTTCGCCTCGACGCCGGCCGCCACCCCGACGACCCTCAGCTGGTCAGCCTCATCGGCGAGCTCTCCCTGGGCAGCGACGGCTTCCGCCGTCTCTGGGCCGACCACGACGTCCGCGGCAAGACCCGCGGCAAGAAGCGCTTCGCCCACCCCCAGCTCGGCGACCTCACTCTGGACTACGTCGCCATGCGCGCCCCGGACGACCCCGACATGACCATGATGATCTACAGCGCGCCGGACGGCTCGGACGCCGCCAGAACTCTCCAACTGCTCGCCAGCCTCAGCCTGCCCGCGGCCGAGAACGCGGAGACTCCCAACGAGCCACGGCGGCCTTCCGTCTCGAAGGACGGATCGGCGAACAGGTAGGGCAGCAGCACCACGGACGAGGTGCCCTCGTCGGTCACCAGCGTGGCCCGGGCGCCTTCCAACACGGCGAGCGTCCATACCCGTCCGTCATAGCGAAGGCGCGCCCCGACCTCGACAACCGCTTGCGTCACGCCGCTTCGACCTCCTGCCGTGCGACTGAGACGACGGCACGCTCGTGCAGTGGTTCGTCCAGCCGCACCCGCAGCACACCGCTCCACAGTGCGTGAAAGACCGCAGGCCACACGGCGATCGGGTCACCCAGCTCATACACCGCCTCCACCGCCGGCCGCGGACTGGCGAACACCTCCACCAGAGCCGGCATCCGCGGCCCTGCGGCGTACCGGGGATGCCGGTAACCCGCCAGCCACCGCACATTGGCCACCAGCACCGGATCCGGCGGCCCCGCGAGCCGGTAGGACCAGCCCGCTGCCTTGACGGCAGCCGCCACAACCCGGCAACCCGTGCCCGCGCCGCCAGTCGGGCAGAGGGTCCGCTGCGTCCGGCGCAGTCGAGCAACAGGCCGCTGCCGTCCTGAAGCCTGGCCATCAGCCGCGGTGCATGACCGACGACCCTGCTCTCCTCACGCCACACCAGTTCCATCGGCCGGCAGGCCAGCGCCACCACCGCCGGATCCCGGTCCAGCAGCATGAGCTCGGTCCGCATGACACCGGACCCGTACGCCACCAGCCGCCCGGTCGTCTACGACCACCACCAGCCCGGAGCAACACGCCGCCCAGGCCGGACGGGGAAAGGCCGTACTACAGGACTTTCCTCGAAGACGACGTCCTGCGCAGCCCCAAGCCACGGGACCTGACGCGAGCACCCCAGAGGGTCTCGAAAGCGCACATCGATCAGGCTGGCATTACAGCCGCAGCTTCTTCGCGTCGAACAGCACCACCCGTACTGTGCGGCTCGGGGACGCGGCACCCGGCCCCGGGCACCGCGGACGAGGCGGCCTCCTGGCCGCTGTCGATGATCACGTACTCCACACAACGCCATGCCTGACCTGCCGCGCAGGAGAACCGGCCGGTAACCGCAACATCGGTGCAACCGCCGGATTTGGGGCTGCGCGCGGCACCCAGGGTGCCGCGACCGGGCACCGGTGTCAGTGCAGAGTCCCGCACTTTCACGTTCCCATTGCAGGCCGTTGAGTCAGTCCTCACCCTCACCCTCACCCAGGGCGAACATTGCAGCCAGCTCCTCGGCGGGCAGACTGGACCACTGGGCCACCTCCTCCAGCGCCACCCCGGAGGCGACGGCCGCGGCGGCGGTATGCAGCACGGCTCGGTCGATCAGCTCGGCACTCTGACTGAGGTGCTCCAGCAGCGTGCGGGCCACCTCAGCGGTGGTGCCGCTGTGCACGCGGCGCAACTCCACCAGCTGTTCACGCGCCTCGTCGACCAACTGCGTGATGCCGAACCGTTGTTCGTCAGGAACGGTGGCCCGCCACCGGGTTCCCGAGCCGCCCGCCTGCTGCTCCGCCGCCATGACGCGCAACTGGCCGGCCATTGGTCCCGGGCCTGCGTTGGGTGATTTCCATGTCGATGCCGAGGGTGGCAGCGTGCTCGACGAGGTGCTGGCGGTAGCCGCCGTCGACCCACACC
>NZ_JBEXRL010000061.1:0-4343 GCF_040613075.1 Streptomyces sp. NPDC006314
ATGCGCTCCGCGAACACAGGCGCGGTGTCGAGAAGCTCGGCACCCATCCCGGCCCACTGCGACCCCTGACCGGGGAAGACGAACACCACCCGACCCCCAGACCCGGTCCTCGGGTTCAAGTCGTCCAGAGCTTCGATGAGTTCGGCTCGGCTTCGCCCGACGACGACGGCCCGGTGATCGAACTCCGTCCGGCTCGCCAGGGTCCAGCCGACGTTCACCGGCGACAGGTCAGCACTGTTCTCGGCATGGGTCCGCAGCTTGGCCGCCTGCTCCCGCAGAGCATCGGCACTACGCGCGGACAGCACCCACGGCACCGCCACCGGCTCGACAGGAACCGACTGCTCCGACTGCTCAGCCTCAGGAGCCTCCTCCAGGATGACGTGCGCGTTCGTACCACTCACACCGAACGACGACACACCCGCCCGACGCGGACGCCCCTCGGCCTCCGGCCACTCCCGCGCCTCGGCCAACAGCTCCACCGCACCCGCCGACCAATCCACCTTCGACGACGGCTCGGTGACGTGCAGCGTCCGCGGCAGCACACCGTGCCGCATCGCCTCGACCATCTTGATCACACCGGCCACGCCCGCGGCGGCCTGCGTGTGGCCGATGTTCGACTTGACGGAGCCGAGCCACAGGGGCCGGTCGCGGTCCTGCCCGTAGGTGGCGAGCAGGGCCTGGGCCTCGATCGGGTCGCCGAGCGTCGTGCCCGTACCGTGCGCCTCGACGGCGTCGACGTCCGATGCCGAGAGCCGCGCGTTCGCCAGCGCGGCACGGATGACGCGCTGCTGCGAAGGCCCGTTGGGCGCGGTGAGGCCGTTGCTGGCGCCGTCCTGGTTCACAGCCGAACCACGCACCACCGCCAGCACCTTGTGGCCGTTGCGCCGCGCGTCCGACAACCGCTCCAACAGCAGCATGCCCACACCCTCGCCCCAACCCGTGCCGTCGGCGCCGTCGGAGAAGGACTTGCAGCGGCCGTCCGGCGACAGACCCCGCTGCCGGCTGAACTCCACGAGCAGACCGGGGCTTGTCATGACGCTCACACCACCGGCGAGGGCCAGGGTGCACTCGCCGGTGCGCAGGGCCTGGACGGCCAGGTGCAGGGCGACCAGGGACGAGGAGCACGCCGTGTCCACCGACACCGCGGGGCCTTCGAGTCCGAAGGTGTAGGAGAGGCGTCCGGAGACGACGCTGGCCGCGATGCCCGTGGCCAGGTAGCCCTCGGACTCCTTGGGTGAACGCTGCATCAGCGCGCTGTAGTCCTGGCCGTTCGTGCCCGCGAAGACGCCCGTCCTGCTGCCGCGCAGCGAGGTGGGGTCGATGCCCGCGCGCTCGATGGCCTCCCAGGCCGTTTCCAGCAGCAGTCGCTGCTGCGGGTCCATGGCGACGGCCTCGCGCGGGGCGATGCCGAAGAAAGTGGGATCGAAGTCGCCGGCGTTCTCCAGGAAGGAGCCCGTGCGCACGTACGTCGTGCCGAGGTGGTCCGGGTCCGGGTGGTAGAGGCTGTCGATGTCCCAGCCCCGGTTCGCCGGGAATTCCACGATCGCGTCGTCGCCCACGGCCAGCATCCGCCACAGGCCCTCGGGGGAGTCCGCTCCCCCCGGGAAGCGGCAGCCCATGCCGACGACGGCGATCAGCTCGTCGTCCGTCGTCGTGGCCGCGGCGGAGGCGGAGACAGGGGCGGACTCGGCGGTCCCGTCCGTCGTACCGAGAAGTTCGGAGTGCAGGTGCTGGGCGAGTGCGGTGGGCGTGGCGTAGTCGAAGACCAGGGTGGCCGGGAGTGCCAGGCCGGTCTCGGCGGCGAGCCGGTTGCGCAGCTCGACGCCGGTCAGCGAGTCGAACCCGGTGTCCTTGAAGGGGCGTACGGCGCCTATGGCCTCGGCGGAGGCGTGGCCGAGCACCTGGGCGGCGCTCTCGCGCACCAGGTCGAGCAGCGCCTTCTGCCGGTCGGCCGGGGCGACGCCGGCCAGGCGCCGGGGCAGGGCCGGGCCGTCCTGGGCGGCTGTCGTGCGCTGCCGGGTGACGGCGCGGCGGGTGGTGCGCGGTGCCAGGCCGCGCAGTACGGCCGGAAGGTGGTCGTTGGCGCGCAGGGCGGCCACGTCCAGTCGTACGGGGACGAGGGCGGGCCGTCCAGAGGTCAGGCCCGCGTCGAACAGCGAGAGACCCTGTGCCGCGGAGAGCGGCAGGATGCCCTCGCGGGCGATCCGGGCCAGGTCGACCTCGCCGAGGTCGCCGCCCATGCCGCCGAGTTCCGGGCCCCACAGGCCCCAGGCCAGGGAGACGGCGGGCAGGCCGTGGGCGTGCCGGTACGCGGCCAGGGCGTCGAGGAAGGCGTTCGCGGCGACGTAGTTGCCCTGTCCGGCACCGCCGAAGGCCGCGGCCGCCGACGAGAACAGCACGAAGGCGCGCAGGGGCAGATCGGCGGTCAGCTCGTGCAGGTGCCAGGCCGCGTCGACCTTCGGGCGCAGTACGGCGTGCAGGTCGTCGGCGGCGAGGGTGCTCAGGAGGCCGTCCGCGACGACGCCGGCCGTGTGCACCACCGCGGTCAGCCGGTCGCCGATCGAGCCCACCAGCTGCGCCATGGCCTCGCGGTCGGCGACATCGGCGGCCACCATGCGCACGCTCAGACCGAGCGCGGCGAGCTCGTCGGCCCAACGCGGATCCCGCCCGGAGCGGGAGACCAGCACCAGTTCCCGTACGCCGTGGGCGTCGGCGAGGTGGCGCACCACCAGTCGGCCCAGACCGCCGGTCGCACCGGTCACCAGGGCCACGCCGTCGGAGAGCCGCAGGTCCGCGGCGGTGGCTGCGGAGGCGGGCGTGGTGGATGCCGGTGCGGCCGCTGAGGGGGCGGGGGCGGCGGCCTTGAGGCGGGCGACGCGGGCACGGCCGTCGCGGACGGCGACCCACGGCTCGTCGGGACCGGCGGCGAGACCGGCGCGAAGGGTCCTCGTGTCGATGGGCACGGCGCCCGTCTCGGTCACCGGGACCTCGGCCTGCAGGAGGGCGAATCGGCCCGGGTTCTCCGACTGGGCGGAACGCAGCAGCCCCCGTACCGGCTCGGCGACCAGCTCGGCGTCCGACCCGGCCGGCCCGGCCTGCGTGACCACCACGAGCCGGGAGTCCGTCGTCCGCGGGTCGGCCAGCCAGCTCTGGAGTACCTCCAGTACGCGCTGCGCGACGGTGTGCACCCGTTCCGGCAGCGGGCACCGCGGATCGCCACTACCGGGGTCGAACACGACGACCGGCGGCAGCGTGTGGCCGGCCGGCAGGTCGCGGAGGTCGTCGTACAGGCTCCATTCGGCCGGGGCATCGGCCTGGCCGGCCTGCGCCGGCACCCACTCGACCTCGAACAGCGAGTCCCGTGCGACAGGCGCCTGGGCGACGGGCAGTTCCTCCGCGGCGAGCGGGCGCAGCGCCACCGCCTCGATGCCGAGTACGGCAGACCCGTCGTCGTCGGCGGCGCTGACCGCCACCGTGCCCTCACCGGCGGGAGTGAGACACACGCGCAGGGACCGGGCGCCGGTCGCGTGGCGCCGCGCACCACGGACCGAGTGGGCGAGGAGTCCCGTGCCGGAGGTGACGGGAGCCGCGGTGTCGAGGCGCCCGGCCAGTCGCAAGACCGCGTCCAGCACCGTCGGATGCACCCCGTACCGGTCGGCGTCCGCCTCGTCTTCCGTGGCCGCCGGCAGGGACACCTCCGCGTACAGCCGTCCTTCGGCCTCCCAGACCGCCGCTACACCGTCGGCCTCCGGACCGTCCACCTGGACGGCGTCCTGCGGAGGCCAGGTGGTGAGGTCCCGCGGCAGTGCCGTGGCGCCGTCCCAGGGAACCATCGTGCCGACGGCGTGCTCCTGCCAGCCGTCCGGGTCGGTGGCAGCGGCGTCGCCACGAGAGTGCACACGCAGCGAACGGTGTCCCTCGGCGTCCGGTGCGTCCAGGACGAGCTGAACGACCGTGCCTCCAGTGGCGGACACGACGATCGGCGCGGACACGGTCAGTTCCCCGATCACCGGTGCGTCCACCTGCTCGCCGGCGTGCGTCAGCAGATCGACCAGGGCCGCCGTCGGCAGCACCGCTGCCTCACCGACACGGTGATGCGCCAGCCAGGGCTGTGCCTGCTGCGAGAGGCGAGCGGTCCAGAGGCGACTCCCCTCCCCCGCGACCTCCAACGCCGCTCCCAGAAGAGGGTGTCCGCCGGCGGCCATACCTACGGCGGTCAGGTCGCCGCGGGCTGCTTCGGGGCCGTCCTCCAGCCAGTAGCGCTGGCGTTGGAAGGCGTAGGTGGGCAGGTCGACACGGCTGGCGCCGGTACCGGTGAAGGCCTGCGACCAGTCCACCGCAAC
>NZ_JBEXRL010000062.1:0-3197 GCF_040613075.1 Streptomyces sp. NPDC006314
CGCGGTGGTTGGCGGGGCGGGGTGCGGAGCATCTGGTGCTGGTCTCGCGTCGTGGTGGTCAGGCGCCGGGAGCCGATGTTCTGCGGGAGGAACTCAAGGCGCTGGGCGTTGGTGTGACGCTGGCGGCGTGTGATGTGGCCGATCGCGACCAGCTCCGGGCGTTGCTTTCCTCGTTGGGGGAGCAGGAGATTCCCGCGCTGACGGCTGTGGTACACACCGCCGGTGTCCTGGACGACGGCGTGCTGGAGACCCTTTCTCCGCAGCGGTTGGCGGATGTCATGCGTGCGAAGGCGGAAGCCGCTCGGCACCTCGACGAGCTGACCTCCGGCATGGACCTCGACGCCTTCGTCCTGTTCTCGTCGCTGGCGGGGACCGTGGGTGGTGCCGGTCAGGCCAACTATGCGGCGGCCAACGCGTTCCTGGACGGGCTGGCGGAGGTTCGCCGGGCGCGGGGACTGGCGGCGACATCAGTGGCGTGGGGCCGCTGGGCCGGTGAGGGCCTGGCCGTGGGCGAGGCCCGGGAGACGTGGGCACGCAGCGGTGGCTTGGCGCCGATGGAACCCGGCGACGCCCTGAAGGCGCTGGAGACGGTGCTGGGCCGGGACGAGGCATGCGTGGCCGTCGCCGATGTGGACTGGGACCGTTTCACCCCGCGCCTCGCGAGCTCCCGCCGCGCCCCTCTGGTCGCGGAGATTCCCGAGGCCCTTCGTGCCATGCAGAGTGCTACTGACGACGGCGCCGGCACGGCCGCTGACCCGGCCGGCTCCCTGCGTGCCGAACTGAGCGGCCTGTCCCCTGCCGAACAGGGCCTGCGCCTGCTTGACATGGTGCGCGGGAACGTCGCTGCCGTGCTCGGCCACGCCACCACCGAGGCGATCACCGCGGACCGGGCGTTCAAGGACCTCGGTTTCGACTCGCTGACCGCCGTCGAGCTGCGCAAGCGGCTCACCGGCGCGACGGGACTGCGGCTCGCGTCGACGATCGCCTTCGACCACCCGTCGCCCCAACTGCTCGCGGATCACCTGCTGGCGGAGCTGAGCCCCGACGGCGCGCGGCGCTTCGACGGCGTCGTCGGAGAACTCGACCGGCTCGCGTCGGACATCTCCGCCCTCGTCGGGGACGTCGAGGACGACGCTCGGAACGAGATCTCACTGCGGTTGAAGGCACTACTCGAACTGTGCGGTCCGGCCGAAGCGTCCGACTCCGGCACCGGCCGGACCGTCGACAAGCTCGCCTCGGCTTCCGACGACGACGTCTTCGATTTCATCAGCAACGAACTCGGGATCTCATGACCACCGGTCACAGGCCCCGGCCCGGCCCTTGCCGCATCTTCCCCCTCATCTCCCCGAACCACGTGATGACTTCCGGAACTTGGAGTAGTACCCCGTGACAAACACCAGCGAGGAAAAGCTCCGTTATTTCCTGAAGCGAGTGACCGGCGAGCTTCACGAAGTGCGGCAACGCCTCCAGGAGGCGGAGTCGGGAGAGCGCGAGCCCATCGCGATCGTGGGAATGAGCTGCCGTTTCCCCGGCGACGTCAACTCGCCGGAGGAACTTTGGCAGTTGCTGGCCGCGGGCGGTGACGCCTTCTCCGAGTTCCCCACCGACCGGGGCTGGGACGTCGAGGGACTGTACGACCCGGAGCTGGCGCGGCCTGGGACGTCGTACGTCCGCGAAGGCGGCTTCCTCACCGACGTCGGTGACTTCGATCCGGCCTTCTTCGGTATCTCTCCGCGCGAGGCGACGGCTCTCGACCCGCAGCAGCGGCTCCTGCTGGAGACGTCGTGGGAGGCCATCGAGCGGGCCGGTATCGACCCGACATCGCTGAAGGGCAGCCGTACCGGTGTCTTCGCCGGTACCAACGGCCAGGACTACGCCGCCCTGCTGCGTCGGGCCCCCAAGCAGTCCGAGGGCTATCTCGCCACCGGTATCGCGGCCAGCGTGGTGTCCGGACGTCTCTCGTACACCTTCGGTCTGGAGGGCCCGGCGGTCACGGTCGACACGGCCTGCTCGTCCTCTCTGGTGACCCTGCACCTGGCGGTCCAGGCACTCCGCAACGACGAGTGCTCCCTCGCCCTCGCCGGCGGCGTCACGGTGATGTCCACGCCCGAGACCTTCGTGGAGTTCAGCCGCCAGGGGGCGCTCTCCCGCACCGGACGGTGCCGGCCCTTCGCCGCTGCCGCGGACGGTACGGCGTGGGGTGAGGGTGTCGGCATGCTGCTGCTGGAGCGGCTGTCGGACGCGCGGCGCAACGGGCACCCGGTGCTGGCGGTCGTACGCGGCTCGGCGGTCAACCAGGACGGCGCCAGCAACGGTCTCACCGCCCCCAACGGGCCCTCCCAGCAGCGCGTCATCCGCGCCGCCCTCGCCAACGCCGGTCTCACCACCGCACAGGTCGACGCCGTCGAGGCCCACGGCACGGGTACGACGCTCGGCGACCCGATCGAGGCCCAGGCCCTGCTCGCCACCTACGGCCAGGGCCGCTCTGCCGATCGCCCGCTGTGGGTCGGCTCCCTCAAGGCGAACATCGGCCACACGGCCGCCGCCGCCGGTGTCGCCGGTGTCATCAAGATGGTCGAGGCGATGCGGCACGGTGAACTGCCGCAGTCCCTCTACGTCGACGAACCCACCCCGCAGGTCGACTGGACCACGGGCGCCGTCCGCGTCCTCACCGAACAGCGGGAGTGGCCGCGGCCGGGTGATCGTCCGCGTCGGGCGGGTGTGTCGTCGTTCGGCGTGAGTGGCACGAACGCGCACGTCATTCTGGAGGAGGCTCCGGAGCCGGTGCAGGCTTCGGATGCCCCGGGTGTCTCGGATGCCCCGGTTTCGTTGTCTGTGGTGCCGTGGGTGGTGTCCGGACGGGGTGCGGATGCTTTGCGGGCTCAGGCGGGTGCGTTGGTGTCCCGGGTCGGTGCGGGTGGGGGTCTTTCCGCGGCGAGTGTGGGTTGGTCACTTGCTGTGGGTCGGGCTGGGCTTGAGGACCGGGCGGTGGTGATCGGTTCCTCACGTGAGGAGCTGATCGCAGGGCTGGGTGCGGTCGCGTCGGGTGAGTCGGGGCCGGGTGTGGTGGCGGGTTCGGCGGTCGGTGGTGGCCGGCTCGCGGTGTTGTTCTCTGGTCAGGGTTCCCAGCGTGTGGGGATGGGCCGGGAGTTGTATGACCGGTACCCCGTCTTTGCCCAGGTCTTTGATGAGGTTTG
>NZ_JBEXRL010000063.1:0-3152 GCF_040613075.1 Streptomyces sp. NPDC006314
CTCACCGCCCACGCCCCCCACGCCCTCGACGGCCTGCGCAAACTCACCGGCGGCGAAGCCCTGCCCCCCGCCCTCGCCCACCAGCTCCGCACGGCGGGCGAAGGCGACGTGCTGAACGTGTACGGTCCGACCGAGACGACGATCTGGTCGACCGCGGACGTCGTGGCCGGTGAGGACGGGGGCCCTGCCGCCGTGCCCATCGGTACGCCGCTCGCCAACACCCGCGTCTACGTGCTCGACCGTGCGCTGCATCCGGTACCGGCAGGCGTCTCGGGCGAGCTGTACATCGCCGGCGCGGGCGTGGCCCGCGGCTACCACCAGCGTCCGGACCTGACGTCGGAGCGGTTCCTCGCCGATCCGTTCGGCTCCCCCGGCTCGCGCATGTACCGCACCGGTGACCTGGTGCGGTGGCGTGCGGACGGCAGGCTGGAGTACCTCGGGCGGACCGACCACCAGGTCAAGGTGCGGGGCCACCGCATCGAACTGGGGGAGATCGAGTCCGTGTTGTCAGCCTCCGGGTTGGTCGAGCAGAACGCCGTGGTGGTGCGCGAGGACCAGGACGGGGACAAGCGCATCACCGCCTACGTCGTACCGCGCCGCGACGGGCGCGACCAGGACGGTGAGCGGCAGCAGATCGAGAACTGGTCCGCGGCGTACGACGCCTACTACGCGAACCCCGCGTCCTCCGTGCTCGGCGAGGACTTCGGGATCTGGAACGACAGCTACGGCGGCGACCCGATCCCCGGCGACGAGATGCGGCAGTGGCGTGCCTCGGCCGTGGCCCGCATCCGCGCGCTCCGGCCGCGCCGCGTGCTGGAGATCGGTGTCGGCACGGGTCTGATCCTGGCCCATGTGGCCCCGCACTGCGAGGAGTACTGGGGTACCGACATCTCGCCCGTGGTCATCTCCACCCTGCGGGAGCAGGTGGGGCGGGAGTCCTCCCTCGCCGCGCGGGTGGAGCTGCGCACGCAGCCTGCCCATGACGTGACGGGGTTGCCGGAGGGGTACTTCGACACGGTCGTGCTGAACTCGGTGGTCCAGTACTTCCCCAGCGGGACCTACCTCGCCGAGGTGCTGGAGAACGTCTCGCGGCTGCTCGCGCCGGGCGGTTCGGTGTTCATCGGCGACGTCCGCCACCGGCGTCTGCACCGCGGGTTCGCTGCCTCCGTGGCCCTGCACAACGCCGAGCCCGGGACGGACGCGGCCACGCTGCTGCGCGCCGTCGACCAGGACATGGCGCGGGAGCAGGAGCTGCTGGTCGACCCCGGGTTCTTCGTCGGCCTCGCCGGGCCGGAATCCGTGGTGGACGTACGGACCAAGGACGGCGGGTACGACAACGAGCTCACCCGCTACCGGTACGACGTCGTGCTGCGGCCGGGGGGCGTTGCCCCGGTGTCGGTGGACGCGGCGCCGCAGCTGCTATGGGGCCGGGACCTGAGCGGTGTCGACGCCCTGGCGGCCGAGCTGTCCGGGTCGCGGCCGGAGCGGCTGCGGGTGGTCGGCATACCCAACGCCCGGCTGGCCGGGCATCTCGTGGCGCTGCGGACGCTGGAGGCCGGCACCGTGCCGGAGGGCACCGGCGGCGACGGCTCCGGGGACGGCCCGGGCGCGCCGACGCACGCGGAGCTGGAGGCCGTCGCGGCGGCCAACGGGTACCGGGTGGCGGTCACCTGGTCCGCCTCGGGCGACGCCGGCCTGCTGGAGGCGGTCTTCGTGTCCGAGGACGCCCCGGGCTACAGGTCCACGGACCTGGACGGGGTGTGGGGGGGTGTGTACGGCCCGGCCGCGGAGGCGGGTTCCGCCGTGTTCCGGCCGGACCTGTGGACGAACGCCCCGCACCGGGCGGTGGACATGGCTGTGCTGGTCGCGGACCTGCGTGCGCACGTCCAGCGCGTGCTGCCGGAGTACATGGTCCCGTCGGCGTTCGTCGCCCTCGACCGGCTGCCGCTCACTCCGAACGGCAAGCTGGACCGCAAGGCCCTGCCGAAGCCGGAGGTGGCCGCCGGTTCGGGTCAGAGGCCGAGCGGGCCGCTGGAGGAGATCCTGTGCGGGCTGTTCGCGCAGGTGCTCGGTGTGGAGGGCGTCGGCGTGGACGACGACTTCTTCGCCCTCGGCGGGCACTCGCTGCTCGCGACGCGGCTCGCCAGTCGCGTCCGTACGGTGCTGGGCCGGGAGCTCGAACTGCGGGTGCTGTTCGAGGCTCCCACCGTCGCGGAGCTGGCGGCCCGGCTGGACGGCTCCTCGCAGGTGCGGCTCCCGCTCGTGACCCGGTCGCGCCCGGAGCGGCTGCCGCTGTCGTTCGCACAGCGCCGGCTGTGGTTCCTGGGCCTGTACGGCGACGTGGGTGCGGCGTACAACATGCCGTTCGTCATCCGGCTGAAGGGCGTGCTGGACGAGGCCGCCCTGGCCTCGGCCGTCGGTGACGCCGTGGACCGGCACGAGGTGCTGCGCACGGTCATCGGCGAGAGCGAGGGCGAGCCGTTCCAGGACGTCCGCCCGGCCGGAGGTCCCGTCCCGTTCGACGCGGTGGCGTGCACCCCGGACGAGCTGGCCGAGAGGCTGGCAGGAGCGTGCCGCCACGTGTTCGACCTCGCGGTGGAGATCCCGCTGCGGGTGACGCTGTTCCGGGTCGGGGAGGGCGAGTGGGTGCTGCTGGTGCTGATGCACCACATCGCCTCCGACGGCTGGTCCACGGGGCCGTTCCTGAGGGACTTCGGGCAGGCGTACGCCTCCCGCGTCCAGGGCGGCGGCACGCCGGTGTGGGAGGAGTTGCCGGTCCAGTACGCCGACTACACCCTCTGGCAGCAGGACCTGCTCGGCGACCCCGCCGATCCGGAGTCCCTGTTCGCACGGCAGCTGGAGTACTGGAAGCAGAACCTCACCGGTGCGCCGGAAGAGCTGACGCTGCCGGTGGACCGGCCGCGGCCGACGGAGCCTTCGCACGAAGGTGCCCTCGCCCTGTTCGACATCGACGCGGACACGCACGCCCGTCTCGCGGCGCTGGCACGGTCGACGAACACGAGCATGTTCATGGTCTTCCAGGCCGCGATCGCCGCCACCCTGACCCGGCTCGGCGCCGGAAACGACATCCCCATCGGCATCCCGATCGCCGGACGCACCGACGACGCGCTCGACGACCTCGTCGGGTTCTT
>NZ_JBEXRL010000064.1:0-2581 GCF_040613075.1 Streptomyces sp. NPDC006314
ACCTCGACGCCTTCGTCCTGTTCTCGTCGCTGGCGGGGACCGTGGGTGGTGCCGGTCAGGCCAACTATGCGGCGGCCAACGCGTTCCTGGACGGGTTGGCGGAGGTTCGCCGGGCGCGGGGACTGGCGGCGACATCGGTGGCGTGGGGCCGCTGGGCCGGTGAGGGCCTGGCCGTGGGCGAGGCCCGGGAGACGTGGGCACGCCGTGGCGGCGTGGCGCCGATGGAACCCGGCGACGCCCTGAAGGCACTGGAGACGGTGCTGGGCCGGGACGAGGCATGCGTGGCCGTCGCCGATGTGGACTGGACCCAGTTCACACCGTCTTTCACCACCGTGCGCCACTCGTCGCTGATCGCGGAGATCCCGGAGGCTCGTCGCCTGCTCGAAGCCGCCGGCGGGGCCGCGCCCGACGGCTCCGGGCGCGCGGCGGACTCGGCCGCGGCACTACGCGAGCGGGTGGCCGGGCTCTCGCCGGTCGAACGGGCCCAGGCGCTGCTGGAACTCGTACGTACCCAGGTGGCCAGGGTGCTGGCGTACTCCGGCCCGGAGGCCGTGTCCGCCGACCGGGCGTTCAAGGACCTGGGCTTCGATTCGCTCACCGCGGTCGAACTCCGCAACAGACTGAAGGCCGCCACCGGCCTGACGCTGCCGGCGACGCTCGTGTTCGACCATCCGACGCCCACCGCCCTGGCCGAGTACCTGCGCTCCCTGTTCTTCCCGGACGGGGACGAGGACGAGGAGACCCGGACGGAGGACGAAAGGCTCCGCAGGGCCCTCGCCTCCATTCCGCCGGCACGCATCAGGGACGCGGGGCTCGTGGACATGCTGCTGCGGCTCGCGGACGTCGAGGACACCCCCGCGTTCCCCGGGGACGAAGACGAAGACGAGCTGGTCGACGAGGACTCGATCGACTCCATGGACGCCGAGAGTCTGCTCCGCATCGCATTCGAAGGCAGTGATTCCTGATCGTTCGAATCCGCCGAGCCTCTCTGAATTCTTCGAACGTGTGGAGTTAGCAATGAGCAGTACCTCTCCTGAGAAGATCCTCGACGCCCTGCGCACCTCTCTGAAGGAGACCGAACGCCTCCGCAAGGAGAACCGCCGGATGGCGGCCGCATCCCGGGAGCCGATCGCCATCGTCGGCATGGGCTGCCGCTTTCCGGGCGCGGTCGCATCACCCGAGGATTTGTGGTCTCTGCTCGCCGCGGGAACCGACGCGGTCTCCGCCTTCCCCACCGACCGGGGCTGGGCCGAGGACCTGTACGACCCCGACCACACGCGGAACGGCCGCAGTTACGTGCGTGAGGGCGCTTTCCTCGACGGCGTCACCGAGTTCGACGCGGGTTTCTTCGGGATCTCCCCGCGTGAGGCGCTGGCGATGGACCCGCAGCACCGGCTGCTGCTGGAGACGACTTGGGAGACCCTCGAACAGGCGGGCATCGACCCGTTGTCGCTGAAAGGCAGTCGTACCGGAGTCTTCGCCGGCACCAACGGCAACGACTACGGCGCTCTCCTGCGGCAGCCGCCCGAGGCTCTCGAGGGCTACCTGGGCATGGGCAAGTCCGGCGCCGTGCTCTCGGGCCGGGTGTCGTACTTCCTCGGTCTGGAGGGCCCGGCGGTCACGGTCGACACGGCCTGCTCGTCCTCCCTGGTGACCCTGCACCTGGCGGTCCAGGCACTCCGCAACGACGAGTGCTCCCTCGCCCTCGCCGGCGGTGTGAGCGTCATGACCACGCCCGGCGCGTTCGTGGAGTTCAGCCGTCAGGGCGCGCTGTCCCCCGACGGCCGCTGCAAGGCGTTCTCCGACTCCGCGGACGGTACTGCGTGGGGCGAGGGTGTCGGCATGCTGCTACTGGAGCGGCTGTCGGACGCCCGGCGCAACGGCCACAAGGTTCTGGCGGTGGTGCGTGGTTCGGCCGTCAACCAGGACGGCGCCAGCAACGGTCTCACCGCCCCCAACGGACCCTCCCAGCAGCGCGTCATCCGCGCCGCCCTCGCCAGTGCGCGCGTCTCCGCGGCGGACGTCGACGTCGTGGAGACCCACGGCACGGGCACGAAGCTCGGCGACCCGATCGAGGCTCAGGCCCTGCTCGCCACGTATGGCCAGGGGCGGCCTGCCGACCGCCCGCTGTGGATCGGCTCCCTGAAGTCCAACATCGGCCACACGGCCGCCGCCGCCGGTGTCGCCGGTGTCATCAAGATGGTTCTCGCCATGCGGAACGAGCTTCTGCCGCGCACCCTGCACGTCACCGCGCCGACGCGTGAGGTGGAGTGGTCGGCGGGTGCGGTGGAGTTGCTGACCGAGGCGCGGGAGTGGCCGCGGCCGGGTGATCGTCCGCGTCGGGCGGGTGTGTCGTCGTTCGGTGTGAGTGGTACGAACGCGCACGTCATTCTGGAGGAGGCTCCGGAGCCGGTGCAGCCTTCGGATGCCCCGGATGCCTCTGTTGCGTTGTCTGTGGTGCCGTGGGTGGTGTCCGGGCGGGGTGCGGATGCTTTGCGGGCTCAGGCGGGTGCGTTGGTGTCCCGGGTCGGTGCGGGTGGGGGTCTTTCCGGTCTTTCCGCGGCGAGTGTGGGTTGGTCGC
>NZ_JBEXRL010000065.1:0-2476 GCF_040613075.1 Streptomyces sp. NPDC006314
CCCCCAGCCACCTCGACCTCCTCACCACACTCCCCACCACCCACTCCCCCACCCACCACCTCGTCCTCGGCGGCGAAGCCCTCCACGGCACCAACGTCCGCAACTGGCGCCAAAACCACCCCAACGTAACCATCCTCAACGAATACGGACCCACCGAAACCACCGTCGGCTGCACCACCCACCAAATCACCCCCCACGACCCCATCCACGACGGTGTCGTGGTGATCGGCCGCCCCATGGACGGCGTCCGGATGTACGTCCTCGACCAGCACCTGCGGCCGTCCCCGATCGGCAT
Source organism: Streptomyces sp. NPDC006314 (assembly GCF_040613075.1). Lineage (NCBI taxonomy): Bacteria > Bacillati > Actinomycetota > Actinomycetes > Kitasatosporales > Streptomycetaceae > Streptomyces > Streptomyces sp. NPDC006314. The sequence continues at coordinate 296 of NZ_JBEXRL010000065.1, forward strand.
CGCGGGCGAGGTCTACATCGCCGGCGACCTGCTGGCGCGCGGCTACACCGGGCGCCCGGACCTGACCTCGGAGCGCTTCGTCGCCGATCCGTTCGGCGAGCCCGGCACCCGCATGTACCGCACCGGCGACCTCATGCGCTGGAACGCCGACGGCATCCTGGAGTTCGTCTCGCGCGTCGACGACCAGGTAAAGGTCCGCGGGTTCCGCATCGAGCTCGGCGAGGTGAGCGCCGCCCTGATGTCGTACGAGGGCGTCGAGCAGGTCGCGGTGATCGTGCGGGAGGACCAGCCGGGTGACAGGCGGCTGACTGCGTACGTGGTGTCCGGCGGCTCGGCTCCGGCCGTGGACCTGGCCCGTCTGCGGGAGCACGCGCAGGGTTTCCTGCCCGAGTACATGGTGCCGGCGGCGTTCGTCGCGCTGGAGGCGCTGCCGCTCACGGACAACGGCAAGCTGGACGCGAAGAAGCTGCCGGCTCCCGAGCAGGGCGGAGGCCAGGGCGGGGCGCCGCGCACGCCGCAGGAGGAGATCCTGTGCGGCCTGTTCGCCGACATTCTCGGCCTGCCCTCCGTGGGCGTCGACGACGACTTCTTCGGTCTCGGCGGCCACTCCCTCCTCGCCACCCGCCTCACCAGCCGGATCCGCTCCGTGCTCAAGGCGGACCTGTCCATCCGTGCCGTCTTCGAGAGCCCGACCGTCGGCGCGCTGGCGCGTCTGATCTCCGAGTCCGCCGGGGACAACGGAACGGCCCGCCCCCCAGTCGTCGTCGGCGAACGCCCTGCCGCGCCGCCGGTCTCCTTCGCCCAGCAGCGGCTGTGGTTCCTCAACCAGCTGGACCACGGCAGCGCCACCTACAACGTTCCGCTCGCCCTGCGGCTGAGCGGCGACCTGGACGTCGAGGCGCTGCGGGCTGCGGTGGCCGACGTGGTCATGCGGCACGAGAGCCTGCGCACCGTCTTCCCGCAGACCGACGGCCTCCCGTGGCAGCGCGTGCTCGGCGAGGTCCCGATGGACCTCCCGGTGACACAGGTGTCCGAGGAGGAGCTGCCCGCGGTGCTCGCCCGGGAAGCCCGCGGCGGGTTCGACCTGGCCGTGGACGTACCGGTCCGTGCCCGGCTGTTCACGACCAGCGCCTCGGTGGCCGTCCTCCTGCTCGTCGTCCACCACATCGCCGCGGACGGGTGGTCCATGGCCCCGCTCGCCCGCGATCTGTCCACGGCCTACACCGCCCGGGTCGGCGGCGGCGCGCCGGCCTGGGAGCCGCTGCCCGCGCAGTACGTGGACTACGCGCTGTGGCAGCGCGCGCTGCTGGGCAGCGAGGACGACCCCGGCAGCCTCGCCGCCCAGCAGCTGGACTTCTGGAAGCGGCAGCTCGACGGGCTCCCCGCGGGGATCGACCTGCCCGTGGACCGGCGGGGTGAGAGCACCTCGTACGACAAGGCCGGCTCCGTTCCGCTGCACGTACCCGCGCACCTGCACGAGCGGCTGGACGCTCTGGCACGCCGGAACGGCACCAGCATGTTCATGGTCGTCCAGGCCGCCTTCGCACTGCTGCTGTCCAAGCTCGGCGCGGGTACGGACATCCCCGTCGGCACGCCGGTGGCCGGCCGGAACGACGACGCGCTGGGCGACCTCGTCGGCTTCTTCGTGAACACGCTCGTCCTGCGCACGGACCTCTCCGGCAACCCGACCTTCACCGAACTGCTCGGCCGTGTGCGGGAGTCGGACCTGGCTGCGTACGCGCACCAGGACCTGCCGTTCGAGCGCCTCGTGGAGGTACTCAACCCGGAGCGGTCCCTCGACCGGCACCCGCTGTTCCAGGTCATGATCATGTTCCAGAACAACGCCCGGGCCTCCCTCTCGCTCCCCGGTCTGCGCGTGGGTCCGGAGCCGCTGGACTTCACGGTGTCGAAGTTCGACCTGTCGCTCGCGATCAGCGAGCGCCGCGGAGAGTCCGGTCGCCACGAGGGCATGGAAGGCAGCCTGGACTACCGCACTGCCCTGTTCGACGCCGCCACGGTCGAGGCCATGGCCGAGCGCCTGGTCCACGTTCTGAGCACGGTCGTGGAGTCCCCCGGCACCCGCCTGGACGGCCTGGACGTGCTGTCTGCGGGTGAGCGTTCGCTGGTCCTGGAGGGCTGGAACGACACGGCCCTGACGGACGGCGCCGGTGCCGGCTCGGT
>NZ_JBEXRL010000066.1:0-2429 GCF_040613075.1 Streptomyces sp. NPDC006314
CAAATCACCACCAGAATCACCAAAGCCTTCAAAATCCAATGCCCCGTCCGCACCCTCTTCGAAAACCCCACCATCCACCAACTCGCCCAATGGGTCGGTGAAGCACAGCCGAAGGCGGCCCCCGCCCTCCTGTCCGCCGGAGCCACGGGCGATCCGGGTCTGCTCTCCTTCGGGCAGCAGCGCATGTGGTTCCTGGACCAGATGGTCCCGGACTCCACGCTCTACAACACCCAGGCACTCTGGCGGATCGACGGCGACCTGGATGTGTCCGCGCTGGAGTGGGCGGTGACCGAGGTGGTACGGCGCCACTCGGTGCTGCGCTCCCGGATCACCACCACGCAGAGCGGTCCGCTCCAGGTCATCGATGCCGCCGCCGCCGTGCGGTTGCCGCTGACGGACCTGTCCGGGCACCCGCGTGCCGAGGCGATGGACCGGGTCCATGAGCTGTCGTCGGAGGAGGCCACCCGGCCCTTCGACCTGGCCGCCGGACCGCTGCTGCGCCCGCGGCTGTTCCGCATCGCCGCCGACAGCCACTGTCTGCTGGCGAGTTTCCACCACTCGGTCATCGACGCCTGGTCGCTCACCGTGCTGTGGAGGGAGCTCTCGTCTCTCTACGACGCCCGTCGGGGGGGCCGTCCGAGTTCGCTGGCCGCCCTTCCCTTCCAGTACTCCGACTACGCCGCTCATCAGCACGCGTGGCTGGGCACGGAAGAGGCTGCGGAACAACTGGCCTACTGGCAAGGCGTACTGAAGGATGCGCCGGATGTGATCGACCTGCCGACCGACCGGCCGCGGCCGGCCACGCCGTCCGGAACGGGAGGCCGGGTTGCCTTCCGCGTTCCCGCGGAGGTCGAGGCCGAGCTGCGGGCGCTGGCACGGTCGCACGACGCGACCCTCTTCATGGTGCTGCTCGCCGCGTACGGGTTCCTGCTCTCGGTGTACGCGCGCCGCTCGGACGTCGTCGTGGGCGTCCCCGCGGCCGGCCGCACCCAGCCCGAACTCGAGGACATGGTGGGGCTGTTCATCAACTCGCTGCCGGTCCGACTGGCCTGGGAGGGCTGCCCGACGGCGGGTGAGCTGCTGCGCCTCACGAAGGAGGCGAGCCTGGACGGACTGCGCCACCAGGACGTGCCGTTCGAGCGTCTGGTCGACGCCCTCACGGACGAGCGGCAGGCAGGTGTCAACCCGCTGTTCCAGACCTGGTTCGACTTCGACCAGTCCCTGGCGGTCGACTCACCGTCCGGCCTGCACGTCGAGCGGGTGCCGGTAGCGTTGCACTCGACACGGTTCGACCTGGAGATGCTGCTCGAGGAAGGGCCGGACGGACTGACGGGTTCCCTCGGCTACAACGCGGATCTGTTCGATCCGGTGAGCGGTGAGCGGTTCGTCGAGCACTACCTGGCCCTGCTGGCCGCCTTCGCGCACCGCACGGACGCGCCACTGGCGGTACCCGCGGCGCCCGCCATGAGCGTCCTGGACGATGCCGGTACACCGGCTGTGGACGCCTTCACCGACGTTCTCGGCGAGTTCGAGGCGTGGGTGGACCGGGCTCCGCAGACGGTGGCCCTGGTGTCGGACGGCCACGAGATGACGTACGGCGAACTCGACGCCCGCGCCAACCAGCTGGCCCACTTCCTGCGCTCCCGCGGAGTGGGACCCGAGAGCGTGGTCGGTGTCTGCGGCACCACCGGCTTCACCTCGGTCATCGCCCTGCTCGGCATCCTCAAGGCCGACGGCGCCTACCTCCCCCTGGACACCCGCAACCCCCACGAACGCCTCCAGCACATGGTCCGCACCTCCCGGGCCCACCTCGTCCTCACCGAACGCACCACCCCCCACGACCCCGCCCCCTTCGGCCCCCTCACCCACTACTGGGACGAGCACCGCACCGCCATCGACGGCCAGCCCACCAGCCGCCCCCGCAGAACCGCCCACCCCGACACCCTCATGTACATCGTCTACACCTCCGGCTCCACCGGAACCCCCAAGGGCATCGCCGTACCGCGGCGGACCATCGGGAATCTTGTGGCCTGGAAGGTGGGAACAGGGATGCGCGGGCAGACCTGCGTCCAGCTGTCCTCCGTGGGCTTCGACGTGTTCCTGCAGGAGACGTTCACCACCTTCGCGTCCGGCGGACAACTGGTGCTGGCCGACGACCGCGACCGGGAGGACCCCGGCCGGCTGCTGGAGCTGATGGCCCGGCACGGGGTGGAGCGGCTCTATCTGTCGCCGTCACTGCTCCAGCAGCTGGCGGCCACCTCGGCGGTCACCGGATGTGTCCCCCCGCTCCGCGAAGTCGTGGCCGGTGGTGAGGTGTTGCGGTTGACGGCCGACGTACGCGCCTTCCTGGAATCCCTCGACAACGTCCTCCTCGAGAACCAGTACGGCCCCTCCGAAACCCACCACGCCACCTCCCACCAACTCACCGG
>NZ_JBEXRL010000067.1:0-2294 GCF_040613075.1 Streptomyces sp. NPDC006314
TCTCCGCAGCGGTTGGCGGATGTCATGCGTGCGAAGGCGGAAGCCGCTCGGCACCTCGACGAGCTGACCTCCGGCATGGACCTCGACGCCTTCGTGCTGTTCTCGTCTGTCATCGGCGTCTGGGGCAACGGCGGCCAAGCCGCCTATGCCGCCGCCAACGCCGCGTTGGACGCGCTCGCCCAGGACCGGCACGCCCGCGGGCTGCCCGCGCTGTCCCTGGCCTGGGGCACGTGGAGTGGCGGCGGCATGGTCGGGGACGACACGGACGAGCGCATGCGCCGCAGTGGCCTGATCGCCATGACCCCGACCGCCGCGATCGAGGCGCTCGCACACGCAACGGGCCGGGCCGCGCCGTTCCTCGCCGTGGCCGACGTGGACTGGAAGCGGTTCGTCGCGTCGTACGCGCCCACCCGGGAGAGCCTGCTCTTCGACGAGATACCGGAAGCGGTGCGCGCCGTAGAAACCTCGGCCACCGACTCCTCCGCCCAGGCGGGACTCTCCGGCACGACGCTGGCTCAGCGGCTCACGGGGCTCACCACCGGCGAGCACGAGCACGTACTGACGGAGCTGGTCCGTACCCACGCGGCGGCAGTCCTCGGCCACACCGGCACCGACGCGGTCGCGGTGGGGCGCGCCTTCAAGGACCTCGGCTTCGACTCGATGCGCGTCATGGAGCTGCGCAACCGACTGAACGCCGCCACCGGGCTGCGGTTGGCCACGGGCGCGGTCTTCGACCACCCCACGGTCACCCTCATGGCCCGGCATCTGCACGCCGCACTCGTCGACGGACCGGCGGCCCCGGAGCCCAGCACTCCCGCGATCGAGGACCGGGAATCCGCAGCCACAGCCGCAGCCGGAGCCCACGACGACGAGCCGATCGCGATCGTCGCCATGGGCTGCCGACTGCCCGGCTATGTGCACACCCCTGAGGAACTGTGGCAGCTCCTCGCCAACGGTGAGGACGCGATCTCCGGCTTCCCCACCGACCGTGGCTGGGACGTCGAGGGCCTGTACGACCCGGACCCGGGCCGGCCCGGCAAGACGTACGCCCGAGAGGGCGGGTTCCTCTACCAGGCCGCCGCGTTCGATCCGGCCTTCTTCGGGATCTCCCCGCGTGAGGCGCTGGCGATGGACCCGCAGCAGCGGCTCCTGCTGGAGACGGCCTGGGAGGCCATCGAGCGGGCCGGTATCGACCCGACCTCCCTCAAGGGCACCACGACCGGCGTTTTCGCCGGAATGACCTACCAGGACTACGGCGCCCGCCTGCACGAGGCCCCCGAAAGCGTCGAGGGCTATCTTCTGACCGGCAAGTCCTCCAGCGTGATCTCCGGTCGTATCGCCTACACCCTGGGTCTGCAGGGCCCGGCGGTCACGATCGACACGGCCTGCTCCTCCTCGCTGGTGGCGCTGCACCTGGCGGCCCAGGCGCTGCGCTCGGGCGAGTGCGGACTCGCCCTGGCCGGCGGTGTGACGGTCATGCCCACCCCCGGTCTGTTCATCGAGTTCAGCCGGCAGCGCGGGCTGGCCGCCGACGGCCGCTCGAAGGCGTTCTCCGACGCGGCGGACGGCACCTCATGGGCCGAGGGCGCGGGCATGCTGCTGCTGGAGCGGCTGTCGGACGCGCGGCGCAACGGGCACCCGGTGCTGGCGGTGGTGCGGGGTTCGGCCGTGAACCAGGACGGCGCCAGCAACGGTCTCACCGCCCCCAACGGCCTGTCCCAGCAGCGCGTGATCCAGGCGGCTCTGGCTGGCGCGGGTTTGTCGACCGCCGACGTGGACGCGGTGGAGGCCCACGGAACCGGGACGGCCCTAGGAGACCCGATCGAAGCCGAGGCGCTGCTCGCCACGTACGGCCAGGACCGGGAACGGCCACTGTGGCTCGGCTCGTTGAAGTCCAACATCGGCCACACGCAGGCTGCCGCGGGTGTCGCCGGCGTGATCAAGATGGTCGAGGCCATGCGGCACGGCTGGCTGCCGCGGACCCTGCATGCGGAGACTCCGTCGTCGAAGGTCGACTGGTCGGCGGGTGCGGTGGAGCTGCTGACCGAGGCGCGGGAGTGGCCGCGGCCGGGTGATCGTCCGCGTCGGGCGGGTGTGTCGTCGTTCGGCGTGAGTGGCACGAACGCGCACGTCATCCTGGAGGAGGCACCGGAGGCACCGAAGGCTTCGGGGGCTGTGGATGGCGTGGGTGATGCCCCGGTTGCGTTGTCTGTGGTGCCGTGGGTGGTGTCCGGGCGGGGTGCGGATGCTTTGCGGGCTCAGGCGGGTGCGTTGGTGTCCCGGGTCGGTGCGGG
>NZ_JBEXRL010000068.1:0-2234 GCF_040613075.1 Streptomyces sp. NPDC006314
GAGGAGCGCGACAGCGACGGCACGACGCTGTACACCGCCGGCCTCGACCAGGCCGCTTGAGAGCACTGACCGTACAGTCGAAGCGGCGCCCGAAGCCACCTCATATGGCTTCGGGCGCCGCTTCTCGTGGCGCGGTGTCAGGAGCGGGTGGGAGCGATATAGCGCCGGACGGCGACCATGAGGCCGAAGGCCAGGGTGAGACCGGCCAGATGGGATCTGTCAAGGACGGTCAGCCTCGAAAGGGCCCTGCCTTCATGTGTGTACATCCAGGAAGCCCACCCCGGCGGCAAACCCGTTCGTCCTGCACGCTCCAAGATAGGTTGGGACACGAACTCCGGATCGCTTTCAGCAGCTGGGGATCGACCCGGAACCGACCCTGACGTTGCCGGAGTAGATCCAGCCCTTGTCCCAGCTGGCCTCGTTCGGATCGGTGTAGTACCAGGTGTTGCCCGAGTCGGGGTTGCGGTACTTACACACAGCCCACAACAGCGTGGACTCATCCATGTCGCTCCACCCGATGAACGAGCAGCGCGCAGCCGGCCCGTACCTCAGGCTGATCTCTTTGTTGGTCGTGAGGCTCACGCCGGTGGTGCTCTTGGTGGGGTTCCAGTTGCAGTTCACGGATGCGGGAGCCGGGGGGGCGGAGATGGTATCCGCCTGAGCGGCTCCTGACGCTGACGGCGTCATCGCGAAGGCTGCCGCGGTCGCAGCGATGGCCACTCCGAGTCCTTTGAACAGTTGCAAGAGCTCCTCCTTCATAGTCCTGCTGAGCGTCCGCCAAGCAGTACAAAACGGATGTCATCCACACGTCGCGGATCGACGGTTGCAGTTCAGGATCAGCTCGCTGTGTGGAGAGTGATTCATCGACGCAGCGGGCTGTGGCGACCGTTTGGCCAGCCAGACACCACACAGGCTGCTGGCCATCGACAGGTGAAGCAATGAGAGCCGGCTGTCCCGGACAGTTCGCCGACTGTCCGGGCTGGTCCGGGCGTTGTCCCGGACAGAGCTGCCACAGTAAATGCCGGATTTACTGCGGCGGAGTCCCTACCGTGATCATCGCGACCTGCGGGCCAGTCCGGCCGCCGGGGCGAGGTGTACGCATTTACTGCGGCAGTGCCGGAAGGGCGGGACAGGCGTGACGATCGAACCAGCGACCGAACTCGGAGACGGGGGCGCGATCCGGTTGCCGCGCGCCTGCGTCGTGCCCTTGTCCGCCCCTCCCGCGTCGTACACCGCGGCGGTCGAGCGGTACCTCACCGCCGCGGGCATCGCGAAGTCCTCCGCGCGGATCTACCGGATCTACCGGATCTCCCTGACGACGTGGGGGTGGATGCTCGCCGGCGAACCCGCACCGACCGGACCCGCCCGCCGAGGCGCGAAGCCGCCCGTCTTCCCCGTCACCGCGATCGACGACCCAGCGCTGCCCGAGGTACTGGCCGAACCGGCGGCGGCTCGCGCGGACGAGATGGACGCCGACATCGTCAACCGGGAGCTGTTCATCGCGCGCAAGGCGATCGGCTGGTGGCAGCGCCAGGGCTGGATCGACGGCGACCCGACGATCGGGATCGAGCGACGACCGGCACCGCCCGACCGCACCAAGGCCCTGGCCGAGAACCAGATCGCCGCCCTGTGGTGCCTGGACGTCGCCCTACGGGAGAAGACGTTCTGGAAGATGCTCTACGAGTCGGCGGCCCGCGCCGACGAGGTGCTGTGCCTGAACGTGGATGACCTGTACCCACAGTGATGGGGCTATCTGAATCTCCCCACCTGCTGCTCAGCCGTGGGGCAAACCTGCTCTGTTGATCTCCCCACCCTTCGTGTGACCTTGCTCGGTCTTTTCGCGTGATGTTGCCCGTCGTGTCGAATGGGCCTGGGTGTGTCGTGGAGAGCCTGCGTGAGCCATGAGTTCGGCCTGGTCGGGGGCCTGAATGCTCACGCGGGAGGAAGACGTGGACGCTCACGCTCTGCGTCGCCAGGGATGGACGATCTCGGCGATCGCACGGCATCTGGGCCGGGACCGCAAGACGATCCGCGCCTATCTGAACGGCGAGCGGGTCCCCGGTGAGCGGCGTCAGGCGCCGGACGCGTTCGTGCCGTTCCTGCCGTATTGCCGACAACGGCTCGCGGATGACCCCCACTTGTGGGCGTCGGCGCTGTTCGACGAGGTGACCGCTCTGGGCTATCAGGGTGCGTACTCGACGTTCACGCGGGCGCTTCGCCGCTATCAGGTCCGG
>NZ_JBEXRL010000069.1:0-2112 GCF_040613075.1 Streptomyces sp. NPDC006314
CTGCGGCCCGGGCACCGGGGGAGCGGGCCGTGTATCCCGGCGGTTCACGGTTACTGATGAGGTCCGGGCTCTGCTGGGGCTGTGGAAGGGGAACGTCGCGGCGGTCCATCGTGAGCTGATCGCTCGCGCGGCCAAGGGTGAGGGGGAGCCGCCTCCGTCGATTCCGACGCTGCACCGGGCGATCCGCCGTGATCTGACGCCGGGGGAGCGGGCGGGGTTTGTGGGTGGGGAGCGGGCGGCGCGCAAGCATGATGTGTTCCTGGCCCGGCCGCGGGGCTGGCGTAACCAGGTGTGGGAGACCGATCACGTCCAGGCCCCGGTGCTGGTCGATGTCGATGTCGATGTCGATGGTAAGGCTCGCAGGCCGTGGATCACTTGGTTCACCGACTGCTCGACGAACGCGATCACCGGTGTCGCGGTCACGCCGGGGGATCCGTCGCGGGAGTCGGTGCTGGCCGCGCTGCGCTCCGCGGTCCTGCGTGAGGAACCCTACGGCCCGTTCGGCGGCGTGCCCGAGAAGGTACGGGTGGACCGTGGCAAGGACTTCCTGTCCAGGACGGTGACCGCCGCGTTCGATCTGCTGGACGTGACGGTGGAGGACCTGCCCGCCTACACCCCGCACCTCAAGGGCCGCGTGGAGGGCCTGAACCGGGCGGTGGAGAGCATGTTCCTGGCCTCGCTGCCCGGCTACGCCCGCCAGCCGCACCCCGGCAAGCGCTCCTCCCGTCCGAAGGACGAAGTCCTGCTGCGATTCGAGGACTTCACCACCCGGCTTCTGGCCTGGACGCTCTGGTGGAACACCGAGCACCGCCCGGCGCCGTTGCGTGGCAAGACTCCGCTTCAGGCGTGGCAGGACGATCCCACCCCGCTGCGGGACGTGCCGGCCGCGGATCTGTGGACGTTCACCCTGGAGGACGCCGGCACCCGCACGCTGACCACCCGCGGCATCCGCTTCCGCAGACGCGACTACGTGGGGGCGTGGATGACCGGCCAGGCCGGGATCCAGGTCCGTATCCGCTTCATGCCCCACCACGACCACGGCATCGAGGTCTACCACGCCGCCACCGGCCGCTACCTGGGTCCCCGCGGACCTGACCGACCAGGCCACCGACGAACAGATCGGCGCCGTACGGCGGGCAAGGGCTGCTCGCACGCGCCGCCTGAAGAAGGACCTGGAGGCCTCGCAGCGCGAGCGCTACGCCGCCGTGAACCAGCCGAAGGCACCTCAGCGGCTCGGCGCGCTGACCACCGCGCAGGCCGAGGCCGAGCTCGCTCGCACTGCCGACTCCGACCTCGCGCAGCTGGCGATGCCGGACGTCGTCCCGCCCGCCGCGCCCCCGGCAGACTGGCGCACCCCTGCTTCCCTGGCCGCGCTGACCGCGCCGGGCAGGCCCGCCCCGCGCCCGTCTAGCCGTAACTCTGCACCCACAGCCCCCGACAGCCCGGACGGGCGGGCCGCACGTCCCACCACCGACGAAGGCGGAGACGCCTGATGACCGCGGCCACTTACCAGTACGTCGACCTGCCGGACGCCTCCGTGGTCACCACCCGCGCCCTGCTGGCGGCGCGGGAGAACATCACCGACACGGTCGCCGCGCGGGCGATGATGTGCATCCACGGCGGCGCCGGCTTCGGCAAGACCCTCGCCGTCAACACCTGCCTGCGCGCACTCGAACCCGGCGAGGACGTCCGAAAGATCACCTTCCGGGCCCGGCCCACCGCCCGCGCGGTGCGCTACGAGCTGTTCACCGCACTTGACCTGGCCGGTGAACCGCCGCGCCATCCCAGCGAGTTTGACCGCCTGCTGAAGATGGCCCTGGCCGAGCGCCCTCGCACCTTTCTCGTCGACGAGGCGCAGTGGCTCAACGGGGAGGCGTGTGGGTTGGAGGGGTATGTGCAAGGCGGGGGTTGCTTTTCTTCTGGTGTCTCGTTGATGGCTTCGGTGGGACGCGCATGGTTCAGGCGCCACCTGAATGACGGTTGTCGCGGGATGGTGGTGTGGTGTGGGGGAGCGGTTTCTTAGGCTGATCGAGGGCGGGCTTGCAACCTCGGCATCCGATGTCGACCAGGCGCGGGATGAGTGGGCTTTCCAGGCCCGCTGCACAGAGGCGT
>NZ_JBEXRL010000070.1:0-2100 GCF_040613075.1 Streptomyces sp. NPDC006314
CGGGTTCTGGCCGAGGTGCGCCCGCAGTCGTCGGGTATCCCGTTCTTCTCCACCGTGGTCGGTGACTGGGCGGACACGGCGTTGCTGGATGCCGGTTACTGGTATCGCAACTTGCGTCAGAGCGTCCGTTTCGAGCAAGCCGTTCGTGCTTTGGCCGAGCAGGGTCATGCTGCGTTCGTCGAGGTGTCGGCGCACCCGGTGCTGGCGATGAGCATCCAGGACACCTGCGAGGACGCGATCGTCACCGGCACTCTGCGCCGTGACGACGGTGGCCTGGATCGCTTCCTGACCTCCGCCGGTGAGCTGTGGGTCCGCGGTATCGAGGTGGACTGGTCGCGGGCCTTCGCCGGCACCGGCGCGCAGCAAGTGGATCTGCCGACGTATGCCTTCCAGCGCGGTCGCTACTGGCTGGATGTCACCCCGTCCGCCGGCGCCGGTACGGAGGCCGCGGGACTGCTCCCCGCCGAGCACCCGATCCTGGGGGCGGTCATGGACCTCCCCGACTCCGACGGTGTGGTCTTCTCGGGCCGCCTGTCGTTGCACGCGCAGCCTTGGCTCGCGGACCACGCAGTCGGCGGGACGGTGCTGCTGCCGGGCTCGGCCTTCGTGGAGCTGGCTGTTCGGGCCGGTGACGAGGTCGGCTGCGATGTGGTGGAGGAATTGACCCTCCAGGCCCCGCTGACCCTGCGCGAGCGGGGCGGGATGCGCCTGCGGGTCACGGTCGGGGAACCCGATGAGGCGGGACGCCGGGCGCTGGGTGTGTACTCGCGTCCCGAGTCGGAGCCGGGGGCAGCTGAAGAGTCCTGGACGTGCCACGCCACCGGTGTGCTGGGGACGGAGGCCGTCGAGGCAGGCGCCGACCTGGTGTCCTGGCCGCCGACGGGTGCCGTCACCGTGGACAGCGCTGAGCTGTACGACGACCTGGCCGCCGCCGGGCATGGCTATGGTCCGGTGTTCCAGGGGCTGCGTGCGGCCTGGCGGCGCGGCGATGAGGTGTTCGCCGAGGTCGAGCTGGCAAAGGAGCACCGTGAAGAGGCGGCCCGTTTCGGGCTGCACCCGGCGCTGCTTGACGCGGCGCTGCACGGCGCATGGCTGACCGAGACCTTCTCCGATGGTCGGGCGCGGTTGCCGTTCGAGTGGCGTGGCGTGTCCTTGTATGCGTCGGGTGCGTCGGTGCTGCGGGTGCGTCTGGCACCGTCGGGTACGGGCGGACTGTCGGTGACCGTCGCCGACGGCGCAGGGGAGCCCGTGGCCACGGTGCGCTCGCTGCTGACCCGATCTGTCGATCCGGCCCGGCTCGCCTCCGCGCAAGGCGAAGCGCAGGAAGCCCTGTTCGACCTCCAGTGGACGGCGACCTCGCCCGCGATACCGGCGGCTGCGGAGTCCACGACATGGGCGTTCATCGGCGAGTCGCCCATCGGGGGAGAGGCGTACCCGGACCTCGACGCACTCGCCGCCCAGCCGGCCGTACCGGACCTCGTCATACGTCGTCTCCCGGTCCCGGCGAACCCGACGCATCCGGCGGCCACGCCCGCGGGCGCGGCCCACTCAGCTCTCCAGGAGGCCCTGGAGTCGGTGCAGGGTTGGCTGGCGGACGAGCGGTTCCTGTCGTCGCGGCTGGTGCTGGTGACGTGTGGTGCCGTGGCGGCCGGTCCCGAGGAGGGCGTGACCGATCTCGGGGCGGCTGCGGTGTGGGGGCTGTTGCGGTCGGCCCAGACGGAGAACCCGGGCCGGTTCGTGCTGGTGGACACCGATGGCGCGCCGGCGTCGTGGCAGGTGCTGCCGGGTGCGCTGGAGTGGGCGGTGGACCGGGACGAGCCGCAGTTGTCGGTGCGTTCCGGGAACGTGCGGGTGCCCCGCTTGACTCGCCTGCACACCCCTGTCGGTGCCCCGGAACGACCGGACTGGGGCTCGGGCACGGTTCTGGTGACGGGTGCGACGGGCACTCTGGGTGGTCTCGTGGCCCGGCATCTGGTGCAGGCGCACGGGGTGCGGCGGTTGGTGATGCTGAGTCGCAGCGGTCTGAAGGCCGCCGGTGCGGTGGAGTTGCGGGCTGAGTTGGCCGGGTTGGGTGCCGAGGTGTCGGTGGTGGCGTGTGAT
>NZ_JBEXRL010000071.1:0-1876 GCF_040613075.1 Streptomyces sp. NPDC006314
TGTCTTCAGCACCGCAAACTATGCGACGAACAAACCGCCTTCCCTGTCCAACTCGCTGCCGTCGCTTGACGAGTTAGAACCCTGAGGTGTCTCACGGGTCAGTACAACTAGCCCGTGACCGGGCATGTGGTTGTTTGGCTACGGCGGGCGAGTCCTCACGGCAGTTCCCACGCTTGCAGCCAACCGCCGCTGGTGGAGACGAACATCATGCGGCTCTCAACGGCGGGTTGTCCGCGGCCTTCTTCGCTCCACCGCGCTGGCAGCTGGGCCGTACTCCGGCGGGTGCGCGGATCCCACGCGTGCAGGACCCCAGTACGGTCACTGGCCCAGATCCGATCGCCCGCCATGAACGGCGTGGTGGTGAAGGCGCCGCCTGCGCTCTTGCGCCACAGCTCTCTGCCAGAGAGCGGATCGAGGACTACAAGCCGCCCTGGGTCGAATGCGGCGATGTAGACGGCGTCGTCAGCGACCAAGGGGGCCGTACTGATGCGTCGGGACACCTGAGTGTCAAACAACGGGTGTCCCTTTTGCCCGTCCCAGGCCAGCGCCCGGCCGCCCCCCCGTAGTCAGATGAACCGTCGTGCGACGGTAAGGGCCCGGCGTCCCGAAGCCGGGATGCCGGGCCCCCCTTACCGGGGCGCGATCAGGCGGGGCGGATGTTCTCAGCCTGCGGGCCCTTCTGGCCCTGCGTGACGTCGAACTCGACCTTCTGGCCCTCCTGCAGCTCGCGGTAGCCCTGGCTGGCGATGTTGGAGTAGTGGGCGAAGACGTCGGGGCCGCCGCCCTCCTGCTCGATGAAGCCGAAGCCCTTCTCGCTGTTGAACCACTTCACTGTGCCCTTGGCCATGACTGTCTCCTTTGAGGGAAACCGGGCACGCACCCTGCGCGACCGGGAGGTGATCGCCCTGGTCCGGAGAGGCGCTGAACAGCAAGAACGCCCGTGAGGCGATCACGGGCGAACGGAACTTCGGAACCACGACTGCTGATCACAACGCTATAACGGCATGACGGAAGCCGCTAGCGAAAACGCGCCAGCATCCGGCTCGGAACGAAGGGCTGGATCGCCCGTGAGGCTCGGCCGGTGGGCCCCACCGGTCATGCGTGGCCGGCCCCTCCCCACACGACGTCACCTTCGACTTCCCGGAACCGGCTCGAGACCAGGGACGAGCCACCCCCGCGTGACCTCGTCGTCGAGTTCGATGGGGCACCACATCGGCTTCCTGCATGGCGGGCGGGGGCGGCAAGCGCTTCTGGGACACCGCCGTCTGTCTGCCCGGCGAAGGAAGCTGCCTCGGGGCCCTCTCAGCCCACTTGCTCCTGAGCGCCGAAGACACCCGAGTCTCGACTACTGCGAGTGGACCAGTGCCGAGGCCCGCCGGGAGGCAGCGCACGTCGGAAAACACGACAGGGTGCACGAGATCTTCTCCAGCACCGGGCGAACGGTTCGGCCACGGAAGGTGGTACCGCTTTCACCGCTCCCTGTCCCCGGTCGCCGGCGTGATTCGATCGTGCCGAGGCACGCTGCGGGTGCCCCGCTCCGTCGGGAAAAGGAGATCGCACAGGTAATGGATCACCCTGTCCCGCTCTCCGGGTACCGTCGGGGTATGAGTCATCCGCACCCTGAGCTGAAAGCCGCCCCGCCCCTTCCCGAAGGAGGGCTGCGGGTCATCGCCCTGGGCGGCCTGGGTGAGATCGGCCGCAACATGACCGTCTTCGAGCACGCGGGCAAGCTGCTCATCGTCGACTGCGGCGTGCTGTTCCCCGAGGAGACCCAGCCCGGGGTGGACGTGATCCTGCCGGACTTCACCTCGATCCGGGACCGGCTGGACGACATCGTGGCCGTGGTACTCACCCACGGCCACGAGGACCACATCGG
>NZ_JBEXRL010000072.1:0-1846 GCF_040613075.1 Streptomyces sp. NPDC006314
GGTGTTGCGGTGGACTGGTCGCAGGCCTTCACCGGTACCGGCGCCAGCCGTGTCGACCTGCCCACCTACGCCTTCCAACGCCAGCGCTACTGGCTTGGTGAGACCGCACGGCCGAACGGCGCGGAGCCCGAACACACCGCTGAGGTGTCCTGGCGCGAGCGTCTCGCCGCCGCCGCTGACGACGAGCGACGTCAGGCGCTGGAGCACCTGGTCCGTTCGCAGGTCGCGACCGTACTGGAGTACGGCTCTGCGGCGGCGGTCGATCCTGAGCACACGTTCAAGGAACTGGGCTTCGACTCCCTGACCGGCGTGGAGCTGCGGAACCAGCTGAACGCGGCGACGGGGCTGCGGCTGCCCTCCTCGCTGATCTTCGACTATCCGACGCCTGCCGCCCTCATGCGACACCTGGACGCCGAGGTGCTGGGCGCGGAGCCACTGGCCGACGATGCGGTGGAAACGTCCGGGGAGCCTGACGAGCCGATCGCGATCGTCGGAATGGGCTGCCGCTTCCCCGGCGGTGTCACCTCGCCGGCGGAGCTGTGGGAGCTGGTTCATACCGGGAGTGATGCGATCTCCGCATTTCCGGTGGACCGGGGCTGGGACCTGGACGCGCTGTACGACGCCGATCCCGGCCGTTCCGGCGCGTCCTACGTCCGGGAGGGCGGGTTCCTCCACCAGGCCGCCGAGTTCGACCCCGGGTTCTTCGGAATCTCCCCCCGTGAGGCGCTCGCGATGGATCCGCAGCAGCGGCTCCTGCTGGAGACGTCCTGGGAGGCGTTCGAGCACGCGGGCATCGACCCGCTGTCCCTCAAGGGCAGCCGGACGGGTGTCTTCGCCGGTGCCATGTCCCAGGACTACGGCACTCTGCTCCACGAAGCCACGGACGGCCTCGACGGCTACCTGCTCACCGGCAAATCGGTCAGCGTCATCTCCGGACGGCTGGCGTACGTCCTCGGTCTTGAGGGCCCCGCGGTGACGGTAGACACGGCGTGCTCGTCATCGCTGGTCGCGCTGCACCAGGCCATGCAGGCGCTGCGCACCGGGGAATGCCGGCTGGCGCTGGCCGGTGGCGTCACGGTCATGGCGACGCCCGGGATGTTCGTGGAGTTCAGTCGGCAGCGCGGGCTCGCGTCCGACGGGCGCTCGAAGGCTTTCTCCAACGACGCTGACGGCACGTCGTGGGCCGAGGGTGTGGGCATGCTGGTGCTGGAGCGGCTGTCGGACGCGCGGCGCAACGGCCACAAGGTGCTGGCGGTGGTGCGTGGTTCTGCTGTGAACCAGGACGGCGCCAGCAACGGCCTCACCGCCCCCAACGGGCCCTCCCAGCAGCGCGTCATCCGTGCGGCGCTGGCGAACGCGCGGCTTTCGGCATCGGACGTGGACGCCGTCGAGGCGCACGGTACGGGTACGACGCTGGGTGATCCGATCGAGGCGCAGGCGCTGATCGCGACCTATGGGCAGGACCGTGAGCGGCCGTTGTGGTTGGGGTCGCTGAAGTCGAACATCGGGCATGCCCAGGCTGCCGCGGGTGTCGGTGGCGTCATCAAGATGGTGCAGGCGATGCGGCACGGTGTGCTGCCGCGGACGCTGCACGTCACCGAGCCGACGGGTGAGGTCGACTGGTCGGCGGGCGCGGTGGCACTGCTGACCGAGGCGCGGGAATGGCCGGAGGCCGCGGGCCGTCCGCGTCGGGCCGGTGTCTCCTCCTTCGGTATCAGTGGCACGAACGCGCACGTCATCCTGGAGCAGGTTCCTGAGGCTGAGCAGTCGGAGCAGTCGGTTCCTGTTGAGCCGGTCGCGGTGCCGTGGGTGTTGTCGGGTCGTGGGGCTGAGGCGTTGCGGGGGC
>NZ_JBEXRL010000073.1:0-1814 GCF_040613075.1 Streptomyces sp. NPDC006314
AGGCGGTGGTGGGTTCCTGCCCGGGTGTGGGGCAGGCGGTGGTGTGTGTCCGGCAGGACCAGCCCGACGACCGCCAACTCGTCGCCTATGTGACCCCGGCGCACATGGCGTCCCCCGAGCCGGGCGCCGACGGGGTGGAGCAGGTCGGTGACTGGAAATCCGTCTTCGAGTCGTCGTACGAATCGGCGCGCGCGGAGGATTTCGGCGCGGGATTCGTCGGCTGGCACAACAGCTACGACGGTGGCCTCATCCCCGACAGCGAAATGGCCGAATGGCTCGAGGACACCGCGGACCTCATCGCCGAGCTGAAGCCGAAGCGCATCCTGGAAATCGGCGTCGGCAACGGCATGGTCCTTTCCCGGCTGCTTCCGCACTGCGAGGAGTACTGGGGCACCGACATCTCCGAGACGGCGATCGAGCGGCTCGGCCGGAGCATCGAGGGGACCGAGCACGCCGAGCGCGTCACCCTCCTCGCCCAGCCCGCGCACGTCACGGACGGTCTTCCGGCCGGCCACTTCGACGTCGCCGTCCTCAACTCCGTCGTTCAGTACTTCCCCTCGGCCGAGTACCTCTCCGACGTCCTCGCCCGTGCCGTCGACCTGACCCGTGACAACGGCCGCGTCGTCATCGGCGACGTACGCGACCTGCGCCTCCTTGAGCAGTTCCAGACCGAACGCACACTGCGTGCCCTCCGCGAGCCCACCGCGCCCGAAAGTGTGCGACAGGACGTGCGCGCAGCCGTGGCCGAGGAGGAGGAACTCCTCCTGGACCCCGAGTACTTCGAGAACTTCGCCGACGAGCACCTGGCGCTCGTGGGCGCCGACATCCGGGTCAAGCCGCGCGCCGCGTCCAACGAGCTGACGCGCTACCGGTACGACGTCGTGCTGCACCGGCGGGGGCGGAACATCGTCGACGCCTCCGATGCCGCGCTGGTCTCCTGGTCCGGCGACGGTTCCACGGCACTGGAGGAACTGACCGCCGCCCTGGCGGGCCCGGAGGACGGCCGGCCTGTCTGCCTGCGGGTGACCGGAGTGCCGCACTCCCGGCTCACGGTTCCGCTCGCCCTCGCCGATGCCCTGGCCCAGGCGACGGACGCGGCGGAACTGAAGGCGGCCATCGATGCCGCCGTCGTGCTCCCCGAGCCGCCCGTCGTCCCGACGGCCCTCACTGCCCTGGCCCGGCGCTGCGGCTACCGCACCGTCCTCACCTGGGCCGACGGCGACGGCGGCCCCAGCTCCGCACTGGACGTGCTGCTCGTCCGCGCCGAGGCCACGCAGGGCGCCGCCCTCGTCGGAACCTGGCGGCCGACGTGGCGTGCGGGGGACAAGTCCGCCCTTGCCAACGTCCCGGCCCATGGCCGGGCCCGGCTGAGCGCCGCCCAGGTGCGTGAGTTCGTGGCGGGGGTGCTGCCGGAGTACTGCGTGCCGTCGGCGGTGGTGGTGCTGGAGTCGTTGCCGTTGACGGCGAACGGGAAGGTGGACCGGCGGGCTCTGCCGGCGCCGGAGGCGGTGGCCGGTGCGGGGCGTGCTCCGCGGACGGTGCGGGAGGAGATCCTGTGCGGTCTGTTCGCCGAGATCCTCGGTGTGGAACGGGTCGGTGTCGACGACAGCTTCTTCGACCTCGGCGGCCACTCCCTCCTCGGAGCGCGTCTCATGAGTCGCGTGCGCTCCGTGCTGGACGTGGATGTGTCGGTCGGTGTGCTGCTGGAGGCGCGTACGGTCGCCAGGCTGGCGGAGCGGCTGGAGGGTGCGCGGGCGGTGCGGTCGCGGGTGCGGTCGGGTGAGCGGCCGCAGGTGTTGCCGCTTTCGTTCCCG
>NZ_JBEXRL010000074.1:0-1802 GCF_040613075.1 Streptomyces sp. NPDC006314
GGGCCCCCCCGCTCCGCGGGGCGCGGGGCGCGGGGCGTGTGGCGGGGGGGGCCGGGGGCCGCCGGCCGGGGCCGCCCCCCGCCCCCCCCCGCGACCATGGCCTACAGCCTCTTCCTGCTGGGCCTGGAACACCTCTCGCCGCGCTTCCGGGACGCCGTGTGGGGCAACATCGTGGTGACCGTCCAGCTCAAGAGCGGTGTGCTGCTCTACACCGTGCTGCTGGCCCGTACGGCCGGCGCCGCCGCACCCGCGGGTCCGTCGGCCCTGACCCTGATGGCCTTCCTCCTCGCCTACCTGTCGTGGGAAGTGGCCCGCAAGACGGTGCGCGAGCCGTTCGCCCGGCCCGGCGAGAAGCTGTACTCCACGGCGGTCGGTGCCACCGCGAGCCTGGCGGTGGCCTCGGCGCTGCTGCTGTCGGCCTGCGTGTGCCGGGTGGCCGTGGCCGCGTCCCGGCAGTCCTGGGGGGCTTGGTGGCAGTATGCGTTCCTCCTGCCGCCGACCGCCCTGGCCTGGGGCTGGGTCTGCCGGCAGCGGCGGAGCGGAGAGCGGTACGCGCCCGGCGGGCCCGCGTTGCTGGCGTACGTCGTCTTCCTCGCGGTACCGGTGACGCACTGGGCCGCCACCGGCAGCCCGGCGGCATGACGTGCCGCGGCCCCGCACCATCGGAAGGCCGGCTCTGGTGACCTGGGTCGCAGATCTTGGGCGGTTCCCGCCGGAGTTCCGCCATGCCTTCTCCTCCGCGGTCGTGCCTTGGCACCGGGCGGGGCCGTCACGAAACGGGCCTCCGCATCCGCGATGACCTGCACGCACGCCGGGAGACGGCAGGCACGCGAGGTGGCGCACACCGTCCGGTCGTGGGCCGGGACGAGGTGCCGTCCACGATCCACAGCCGCTCGACGAGGTCGTCCGGCGCGCCGGGCTCGAGTGCGAGCAGCGGACCGAGCCGCTGGATCACCCGGCACACGGTCGCGGGCGGGACGCCGGACAACGGGGCGGGCGGCCGTCTCGTGAGGTTCGTGCGGTGATACACCAGCACTGGTCACGGCCTTGTGCCATGCCCGTCGGGCCGGATGTTGTGGTTGGCCCGGAAGGTGTTGGCCGGGTCGTGGACGGCCTTGAGGCGGGTCAGGCGCTCGTGGACGCCGGTGTCGTACAGGGTGGGCACGCGGCCGGCGGGGAGGGGGCGTCCCGCGCCGTAGACGAAGCTGCCGCTGCGGCCGGTGGCCCGGGGCGCGACCGCCGTGAGCAGCTTCTCGTGCACGGGCCCGACCTCGTCCAGGCTCCACGGCCCGACCGGGGACAACACCCGCAGGATGTAGGCGGCTTCCCGGTGGCCGATCGCGTTGGGCGCGCCCTGCGACCGGGTGAGGGCGCCGCCCAGGTGGCGGATGTCGACGATGCACATCACGGGGGCCCGCGGGCCCGCGAGCTCGACGACGGCCCGCAGGTCGCTCGGGGCGAGTGAGCCCAGGAAGACGTTGTCGCCGGCGTAGCCGTGCGGATGGACGGGGTCGTCGAAGATCGAGCCGCACGCGGTGTACGGCATGTCGCGCAGGCCGTCCGTCAGCCGAGGGGCGACCGCCTTCAGCGGCGCAACCAGCCTGCGCCCCTCCGTGACGCCTCCGGTGTGGGCGATGCGGACGTGGGCGACGTACCTGCCGCGCAGCGGCTCGGGAACGAACGGCAGGTCGGGGTGGACCATGAGCCCGATGCTGGAGTTCATGGTGTCGGGGACGGTGTCGGTCCAGGCCCGCCAGGCGGACAGCACCTCCTCGACATGCTCCGCACCGAAGTACAGGCCC
>NZ_JBEXRL010000075.1:0-1716 GCF_040613075.1 Streptomyces sp. NPDC006314
GGCCGCCTACGACCACCAGGACCTGCCCTTCGAGCGGCTGGTCGAGATCGTCAACCCGGAGCGCTCGGCATCGCACCACCCCGTGTTCCAGGTCGCCCTCAACTTCGACGGCACGGATCGGCCCCCCCTCGACCTCCCGCACCTCACCACCCGCGTCGACGAGAACCTGACCGACGTGGGCACCGCGAAGGTCGACCTCAGCTTCCACCTCCGGGAGCGGCAGGCCGAGGACGGGACGCCCGCGGGTATCGACGGCGCCCTCGAGTACGCGGTGGACCTCTTCGACCCGGAGACCGTCCGCGCCATCGGCGTCCGGCTGACCCGGTTGCTGCACGCTGCCGTCGGCGCCCCAGAACGGCGGATCACCGACCTCGACGTGCTCGACGGAGCCGAGCGCGAAGTCGTGGTACGGCTCTGGAACGACACCGAGCAGGAGGTGGACTCCCGGCCCCTGCCCGCACTCTTCGAAGAGCAGGTGCGCCGCGCCCCGCAGGCCATCGCCGTACGCGGGTCCGTCGACACCACGTACGCCGCGCTGAACGAGCGGGCCAACCGTTTCGCGCGGCACCTCAGGGCCCTGGGAGCCGGGCGCGAAGACGTGGTGGCCGTCGCCCTGCCCCGGTCCGTGGACGCGGTGGCGGCGCTGCTCGGCGTGATGAAGGCGGGTGCCGTCTATCTGCCTGTCGACCCGGGCCTTCCGGCGGCCAGGATCACCCAGCTCGTCCAGGACACCCACCCGGCCGCCGTCCTCACTCTCTCCGGTTCGGCGCCTCTGATCGAGAAGGCCCTGGCGGCACGCGGTCACTCCGTGCGTCCGGGCGGCGCCGAGACGGAACCGGCCGTCGTGGTGATCGACGACCCGAGGACGGAGGAGGCCATCGCGGCCCGGCCGGGGGGCGACCTCGCGGACGACGAACGCGGCGGCCGGCTCACGCCGTCCCAGCTCGCGTACGTGATCTTCACCTCCGGCTCGACCGGAGTCCCCAAGGGCGTCATGGTGGAGCACGCCGGCCTCGCCGGGCTCGCCGCCGCGCAGATCGACCGCTTCCGCGTGGACGCCGCCGGCCGCGTCCTGCAGTTCGCGTCCCTGAGTTTCGACGCGTCCGTCTCCGAGATCGCCATGGCCCTGCTCTCCGGCGCCTCGCTGGTCCTGCGGCCCGACGGCATGCTCCCCGGCCCCGAGCTCACGAAGCTCATCGCACGGCACCAGGTGACCCACGCCACCCTGCCGCCCGCGGTGCTCGGCGTGCTCGATCCGGCCGAGCACAGCACGATCCGGACCGTGATCGCGGCGGGCGAGTCCCTCCCGGAGAAGACCGCGGGCGCCTGGTCCGACCGCCGTCTGATCAACGCCTACGGACCCACCGAGACGACCGTCTGCGCCACCATGAGCCAGCCGCTCACCGGGATCGGGCAGCCCGGCATCGGCCGGCCGATCCGGAATATGCGGGTGTATGTGCTGGATGGTGGGTTGCGGCCGGTGGGTGTCGGGATGGTGGGTGAGTTGTATGTGAGTGGTGCTGGTCTGGCGCGTGGTTATGTGGGGCGTGCCGGGGTGACGGCGTCGCGGTTCGTGGCTGATCCGTTCTCGGCTGTGGGTGGCCGGATGTATCGCACGGGTGATGTGGTGCGGTGGCGTGCGGATGGTCAGTTGGAGTTCGTGGGCCGGGTCGATGACCAGGTGAAGGTGCGTGGTTATCGGATCGAGCTGGGTGA
>NZ_JBEXRL010000076.1:0-1499 GCF_040613075.1 Streptomyces sp. NPDC006314
GAGGTTGACGAGGGGGAGGTCGCTGGGGGTGTGGGTGGGGGTGGTGTGGGTGTTGGTGTGTGTGGTGATGGTCTGGAGGGCTTGGGTGTAGAGGGTGGCGAGTTCCTGGATGTGTGCCGGGTCGTGGAGGGTGGCGGGCCAGGAGTAGGTGGTGGTGAGGTGGGGGCCTTCGGGGGTGTCGTGGGTGGCGGCGTTGATGGCGAGGGTGTGGGGGGTGGGCATCGGGTCGTGCGGGTTGTGCGGGTTGAGGTGGCGGGTCTCCGGCGCGGTGGTGAAGTGGCCTGTTGCGGCGGGGGTGTTGCCGATCGTGGTTGTGGTGCGGCCGAGGTAGTTGAAGCTGATGTGGGGGGTGGGGTGGGTGGTGAGGGGGTGGTGGGGGGTGAGGTGGCGCAAGAGCCCGTAGCCGATGCCGTCGTCGGGGATCGCCCGCAGGTGTTCTTTGACGGTTTTGATGGTGTGGGTGAGGTCGGTGGCGGGGTCGTGGGTGTTGTGCCAGGTGGTGGGGGTGTGGGGGATTCGGATGGGGTGGAAGGTGGTGAACCATCCGGTGGTGCGGGTGAGGTTGGCTGCGGTGTGGGTTTCGTGGCGGCCGTGGGTTTCGAGGTCGATGAGGGTGCCGTGGGGGGTGGGGTGGCCGTGTCGGCGTCGCCATTCGGTGTGGGCGAGGTGGAAGGCGGTGAGGAGGATGTCGTTGATGCCGGCGTTGTAGGCGGCGGGGACGGTGGTGAGGAGGGCGTGGGTGAGGTGGGTGTCGAGGGTGTGGGTGTGGTGCTGCTGGGTTGAGGTGGTGTCGCGGTGGGGGTCCAGGGGGCGGCTGCCGTGGGTGGGGTCGGCGGGGGTGAGGACCCGGCTCCAGTAGGAGTGCTGGTCCTGGACGGCTTCGGTGGCGGCGAGGCGGGTGAGCTGGTGGGCCCATGCACGCAGGCTGGTGCCGGCCTCGTCGAGGCGGGGGGTGTGGCCGTGCTGGTGGGCGTGGTAGGCGGTGGCGAGGTCGGGCAGCAGGATCCGCCAGGACACGCCGTCGACCGCGAGGTGGTGGATGGTGATCAGGAGCCGTCCGCTGTCCTTGGGACCCGCGTCGAAGAAGACGGCCTGGAGCATGCGTCCCTCGGCGGGTGCCAGGCGTGAGGCCGCGGCCTGGACGTGCGCGTCGAGCACACTGATGCGTTCCTCGTGCCCAGCCGGGAGGAGGGTGTGGGTGAGGAGTCCGCGTTCGGATGCTGTGGCTGTTGTGTCCGGCGCGGGGATGTGGAGCGAGCGTTCGCCGGTCGGGCTCTGGGTGAGGTGGGCGCGGAGGCTGTGGTGGTGGTCGGCCAGGGTGGCAAGGGCCTGGTCGATGTGTTCGAAGGTGGCGCCGGGCGGTGTGGTGATTAGGACGGACTGGTTGAAGTGGTCGATGGGTCCTTCCAGGCCGAGGAGCCAGTGCATGACCGGGGTCAGGGGCATGTCTCCGGTCGGCTCCCATTCCTGGCCCTGCCCGCTGTTGCCGGTGGTGTGTT
>NZ_JBEXRL010000077.1:0-1395 GCF_040613075.1 Streptomyces sp. NPDC006314
CCGGCGGTGTAGTCGCCGAAGTAGTCGACGACGTCCTCCGGCCACTGGTTGGCCTCCGCCAGCAACACGGTGTCCGGGTACTGGGCGTCGATCTCCTTGCGCACCCGCCGCAGGAACTCGTGGGTGGCCGGCAGGTTCTCGCAGTTGGTGCCCTCCTGCTGGTACAGGTACGGCACCGCGTCCAGCCGGAACCCGTCGATGCCGAGATCCAGCCAGAACTTCAGCGCGGAGATCATCTCCTCCTGCACGGCCGGATTCTCGTAGTTCAGATCCGGCTGGTGCGAGAAGAAGCGATGCCAGTAGTACTGCTTGCGTACCGGGTCGTACGTCCAGTTGGAGACCTCGGTGTCGACGAAGATGATGCGAGCGTCCTGGTACTGCTTGTCGTCGTCGGCCCAGACGTAGTAGTCCCCATACGGACCGTCCGGGTCGCGCCTCGACTCCTGGAACCACGGGTGCTGGTCGCTGGTGTGGTTCATGACGAAGTCGATGATCACGCGCATGCCGCGCTGGTGGGCGGCGTCCACGAACTCCACGAAGTCGGCGAGGTCACCGAACTCGGGCAGTACGGCGGTGTAGTCGGAGACGTCGTAACCGCCGTCACGCAGCGGTGACTTGAAGAACGGCGGCAGCCAGAGGCAGTCCACGCCGAGCCACTGCAGATAGTCGAGTTTGGCGGTCAGTCCCTTCAGGTCGCCGACGCCGTCGCCGTTGCTGTCCTGGAAGGAACGGACGAGGACCTCGTAGAAGACGGCGGTCTTGAACCAATCCGGATTCCGGTCCTTGGCGGGAGTGTCCTCGAAGGTGTCCGGGACGGGCTCGTTGACGATCATATGGTGGGTGACCCTCCGATCTGCGGGTTGGACGGTCGCAGGACGGTGAAGACGTGCGCGGGCCTGTGGCCCGGTTCGAGGCGCACATAGTTGGCCCTGCCCCAGTAGTAGGTCTCGCCGGTGAGCTCGTCGCGCACCGGCACGGACTCGTGCCAGTCCAGGCCGAGTTGCGGCATGTCCAACGAGACCGTGGCTTCCTGGGTGTGGTGGGCATCGAGGTTGGCGACCACGAGAACCGTGTTCGATCCGCTCCGCTTCGAGTAGGCGATCACCGCGTCCTGGTCGGCGTGGTGGAAGTGGAGGTCACGCAGCTGCCGCAGGGCCGGACTGCGCCGCCGGACGTCGTTGAGCCGGGTGATGAGGGGCGCGATGGTCCGCCCCTCCCGCTCCGCGGCCGCCCAGTCGCGGGGCCTCAGCTGGTACTTCTCCGAGTTCAGGTACTCCTCACCGCCCTCCCTGAGCGGGGCGTTCTCGCACAGCTCGTAGCCGCTGTAGATGCCCCAGGCGGGGGAGAGGGTCGCGGCGAGCACGGCCCGCACCTCGAAGGCCGGACGGCCCCCGT
>NZ_JBEXRL010000078.1:0-1268 GCF_040613075.1 Streptomyces sp. NPDC006314
CCGGCGGTGTAGTCGCCGAAGTAGTCGACGACGTCCTCCGGCCACTGGTTGGCCTCCGCCAGCAACACGGTGTCCGGGTACTGGGCGTCGATCTCGCGGCGGACCCGCTTGAGGAAGGCGTGCGTGGCGGGCAGGTTCTCGCAGTTGGTGCCCTCTTCCGCGTAGAGGTAGGGGACCGCGTCGAGGCGGTAGCCGTCGATGCCGAGGTCCAGCCAGAACTTCAGTGCGGCCAGGATCTCCTCCTGCACCGCCGGGTTCTCGTAGTTCAGATCCGGCTGGTGCGAGAAGAAGCGGTGGAAGTAGTACTGGCCGCGCACCGGATCGAAGGTCCAGTTGGACGACTCGGTGTCGACGAAGATGATCCGCGCGTCCTCGTACTGCTTGTCGTCGTCGGCCCACATGTAATAGTCGCCGTAGGGGCCGTCGGGGTTCTTGCGGGACTCCTGGAACCACGGGTGCTGGTCGCTGGTGTGGTTCATGACGAAGTCGATGATCACGCGCATGCCGCGCTGGTGGGCGGCGTCCACGAACTCCACGAAGTCGGCGAGGTCACCGAACTCGGGCAGTACGGCGGTGTAGTCGGAGACGTCGTAACCGCCGTCGCGCAGCGGTGACTTGAAGAACGGCGGCAGCCAGAGGCAGTCCACGCCGAGCCACTGCAGATAGTCGAGTTTGGCGGTCAGGCCCTGGAGGTCGCCGACGCCGTCGCCGTTGCTGTCATGGAAGGAGCGGACGAGGACCTCGTAGAAGACGGCGCGCTTGAACCAGTCCGGGTCCCGGTCCTGGGCGGGAGTGTCCTCGAAGGTGTCCAGTACGGGTTCGTTCACGGTCATGACGCTGCGGGCCCTCCGATCCGGGGCGTCGATCGCCCGACGTGGAGCACGTGCGCCGGCGCATGGCCGGGCGTGAGACGCACGTAGTTGGTCCTGCCCCAGTGGTACGTCTCGCCCGTCAGTTCGTCGTGCACGGGCAAGGCGGCGTCCCAGTCCAGGCCGAGTTGCGGCATGTCCAACGAGACCGTGGCCTCCTGGGTGTGCTGCGGGTCGAGGTTGACGACCACGATGACCGTGTCCGCTCCCGTGCTCTTGCTGTAGGCGAGCACGGCGTCGTTGTCGGTCCGGTGGAAGCGGAGGTTGCGCAGGCGCTGTAGCGCGGGGTGCTCTCGGCGGATGCCGTTGAGCCGGGTGATGAGGGGCGCGATGGTCCGCCCCTCCCGCTCCGCGGCCGCCCAGTCGCGGGGCCTCAGCTGGTACTTCTCCGAGTTCAGG
>NZ_JBEXRL010000079.1:0-1232 GCF_040613075.1 Streptomyces sp. NPDC006314
CCCCGGGCCAGACCCGCACCCGCCACATACAACTCACCCGCCACACCCACCGGGACCACCGACAACGACCCGTCCAGCACATACACCCGCGTATTGCCCACCGGAACCCCAATGGGAATGCGGTGGTCGAGGTCGGGGGCGGCGGCGAGCGTGTGGTGGACGGCGCAGAGCGTCGTCTCGGTCGGGCCGTAGCTGTTGGTGACGAGGATGCCGGGGGCGGCCTCGAAGATGCGTCGCACGACCTGCGGTGACATGCTCTCGCCACCGCTCCAGATCTCCCGGACGCCGGACAGACACGCCGGGTGCTCCTCCACCAGCAGGCGCAGGACGGACGCAGCCACCATGAGGCCGGTGACCTGGTGGTCGGTGATGGTCCGGGCGAGCGTTTCCACGTCCACGCCGTCGCCGGCGGGTGCCACGACGATGACGCCACCGGTCAGCAGCGGACCCCACAGCTCGTACGTGGAGGGGTCGAACGTGCTGGGGGAGTGCATCAGGACCCTGGCGCGCGACTCCCCGCGCCAGCACGGGTCGTCGACGAGTGCCAGCACGTTGGCGTGGGTGACCGACACGCCCTTGGGAACACCGGTGGAGCCGGACG
Organism: Streptomyces sp. NPDC006314; assembly: GCF_040613075.1. Classification (NCBI taxonomy): domain Bacteria; kingdom Bacillati; phylum Actinomycetota; class Actinomycetes; order Kitasatosporales; family Streptomycetaceae; genus Streptomyces; species Streptomyces sp. NPDC006314. The sequence continues at coordinate 602 of NZ_JBEXRL010000079.1, forward strand.
TGAACATCACGTAGGCCACCTGGTCAGGGGCGGACGTGACACCGGGGTTGGACTCCGACTCGCCGGCGAGCCCGGCGATGCCCTGCAACACGATGGACTTCGACCGGAGCTCGGGGATGAGCCGATCGGGACGGTCTATGAGGACGGCCCGGGCGGCCGTTTCCTCGAGGACCCGGCTGATGCGTTCTGCCGGAAGCCGGTCGTCCAGCGGGACGTACGAGCCGCCCGCCTTGACGATGCCCAGTACCGCGGCGACGGACATCACGGAGCGGTCCATGAGCACTGCCACGCGGTCTTCGACGCGCACGCCCTCGCGGATCAGCCGGTTCGCGACCTGGTTCGACAGGAGATCCAGCTCCGCGAAGGTCGCACGGCCGGCCGCTGAATCGACCGCGATCTCCGCGGATCGGTCGAGGACTTCCGCGGCGAACCGTTCCTGGAGCGATCCCTTGATCACGGTGGGCACGTCGGCGTTGTTGCCGTGCGCCGAGACGAGCGTCTGCCGCTCGTCGTCCGAGAGGATCTCCAGGGTGTGGAGGGGTGCGTCGGGTGCTTCGGCGGCTGCGGTGAGCAGCCGGGTGAGCGCGGCGGTGATGCGTTCGGCCGTCGCCCGGTCGAACAGGTCCGTCGC
>NZ_JBEXRL010000080.1:0-1142 GCF_040613075.1 Streptomyces sp. NPDC006314
GCCGGTCACGGTGGGATGGTCTCGCTGGCGCTGGATGCCGGGCGGGTGGCTGAGCGGATTCGCGTCTGGGACGGTCGTATCGAGATCGCGGCGCTCAACGGGCCCACCTCGGTCGTCGTCGCGGGTGAACCGCAGGCCCTGGATGAGCTGATCGCCTCCTGTGAGGCGGACGAAATCCGGGCCCGTCGTGTCCCGGTGGACTACGCCTCTCACACCTCTCACGTCGAGCGGATCGAGGAGGAGCTGGCCCGGGTCCTGGCCGAGGTGCGCCCGCAGTCCTCGGGTATCCCGTTCTTCTCCACCGTGGTCGGTGACTGGGCGGACACGGCGTTGCTGGATGCCGGGTACTGGTATCGCAACCTGCGCCAAAGCGTCCGCTTCGAAGAAGCCGTTCGTGCTTTGACCGAGCAGAATCATGCTGCGTTCGTCGAGGTGTCGGCGCACCCGGTGCTGGCGATGAGCATCCAGGACACCGCCGAAGATGCGATCGTCACCGGCACCCTGCGTCGCGAGGACGGCGGGCTGGACCGCTTCCTGACCTCTGCCGGTGAGCTGTGGGTCCGCGGTATCGAGGTGGACTGGTCGCGGGCCTTCGCCGGCACCGGCGCTCACCACACCGACCTGCCCACCTACTCCTTCCAGCGTCGCCGCTTCTGGCTCGACGCCCCGGCCGGTGAGCAGAGCCCAGGCAGCACTGACCCCGCTGACGCGCGGTTCTGGGAGGTCGTGGAGAGCGGTGACCTGGAGTCGCTGGCGTCGGTCCTGGGCGTCTCGCCGGACGTGCCGTTGAGTGAGGCGTTGCCGACGCTGTCGTCATGGCGGCAGCGGCAGCGTGACGAGGCACGGCTGGAGGAATGGCTGTACCGCGTCACATGGAAGCCGGTGTCCGCGCAGGCCGAAAGGCTGGCGGGCAGGTGGCTGGTCGCGGTACCCGCAGCGTTGCCCGAGGAGGAGTGGGCCTCTGCCGTAGTGCGGTCACTCGAAGCGAACGGGGCGGATGTCCTGCGATTCCCGGTGGGTCGGGATGCGGACCGCGCTGAGGTGGCCGGTGTCCTGCGGGGTGTGGGTGCTCCCGTGGGTGTGGTGTCGTTGCTGGCGTTGGATGAGGCGTCGCATGTGGTGCGTGGTGGGGTGTCGGCTGG